>NZ_JBTNDP010000004.1:0-309140 GCF_054510925.1 Arthrobacter sp. MDT2-16 | reverse complement strand
GCGGCGTCGATGCGCTCCTCGCGGCTGGCACCGTCGGCGGCCGCGCCGACCAGTGACTCGAGGACGCGCGCGTAGGCCTCGTTGCGGATCACCTCGCCCTCGCGCGGCGGCTTGCCCTCGGGCATCCAGAGGGCCGCCGACGTCGGCCAGTGCTCCGTGAAGAGGTCCGCGACCGCGGCGATGGTCGCCCCGACGCGCCCCACGACCGGGTGGCCGTCCCGCGCGTACCCGATCGCGAAGTCGAGCACCTCCCCCACCTCCCACGTCCCGTGGTCGCGCAGCAGGAGGAGCCAGGCGTCCACGGCGGCGGGGACGGCGGCGGCGAGGGCGCCGGCACCCGGGACGAGCTCGAGACCCTCGGCGAGGTAGTGCTCCCGCGTGGCGGCGGCCGGTGCCGGGCCCTGGCCCATGAGGACGGTCGCCCGGCCGGGATCCGCGGCGGTCGCGAACACGCCGGTCATGTCGCCCCCGGGTCCGTTGAGGTGCGGTTCGACGACGTGCAGCACGAACGCCCCGGCGACGGCGGCGTCGAAGGCGTTGCCGCCGCGCTCGAGCACGGCCTGGGCGGAGGCGGTGGCCAGCCAGTGCGTGGACGCGCTCATGCCGAAGGTGCCCTGGAGCGTGGGCCGCGTGGTGAAGGCGGGAGGGGGGGTATACACGGTACGACGATATGCTTCGTATACATTCGCGGCAAGGGACCGAGGGAGATCATGGCGAAGAAGAACCGGGTGGACACGGACCGCCTCCACCTGTGGCTCATGCTCGTGCTGACGTTCTCGACGGGGGTGATCGACGCCGTCGGCTACCTGGGGCTCGACCGCGTCTTCACGGGCAACATGACCGGCAACGTGGTGCTCCTCGGCATGGCGTTCGCGGGCGGCGACGGACTCCCGATCCTCCGGCCGGCGCTCGCCCTCGTGTTCTTCATGGTGGGGGCGGCCCTCGCTGGACGGGTGCTGCGGAAGGGTCCCGAGGGCTGGTCCGGGCGTACCTCGAGCACCCTCCTCGCGGTGACCGCGGGTCTGACGGCCCTCGCCGTCTACGTCGCGCTGGTCGACGTGCACGCCGACGAGGTGCTGGGCAGCATCACGACGTCGGTGCTCGCCACGGTGATGGGTATCCAGGCCGCGACGGCCAAGCGCCTGAAGGTCGCCGAGATCACCACGGTGGTGGTGACGTCGACCATCACGGGCCTCGCCTCGGACTCGCGCCTCGCCGGCGGCACGAGCATCCACTGGGCCCGCCGCGCCTCGGCCATCGCGCTCATCATGGTCGGCGCCGTCGTGGGCGCCCTGGCTTTGACGGTGGGGCTCTGGCTCGGGGTGGCGGTCTCCGCGGCGCTGTCCGCCGTCGTCACCCTCCTCGGGCACCTGCGCTACCGCCGGGACAAGGAGGAGATGATCGCAGGGAGCGCCAAGGTAGCCGCACTACGGTAGGACCATGGAACAGGTCGACCGGCAGTACGAATTCCACCGCCTCGCTCTTGCGTGGCCGCAGCACCGCTGGTGGAGGCCGCTGCTCACGGCGCTGCTCGGGTTCGTGTTCTACACCGTCTTCGTGCTGGTGGTCCTGGTGACCGGCGTGGTCCTCGCCGCCCTCTCCCCCACCGGCATCGAGCCCTATTCCGATGCCCTGACCGTGCTGGACCTCGGCAACCCGGTGACGTTCGCCTTCACCCTGGTGTCGCTGATCCTGATGATCCCGGCCCTGGCGCTCGCCGTGCTGATCACGGGACCGCGGCCCATCGGCCTGCTCTCCTCCGTGGCCGGGCGCATCCGCTGGCGCTGGCTCGCCGTCTGTGCCGGCGCCGCGCTGGCGGTGTCCCTGGCGGGTCTCGCGGTCTCGGTCGGGATCGGTCTCCTGTTCCCTGCGGAGGCGGTACCCGAACCCGTCCAGCAGGACACCACGTATCTGCCCCTCATGCTGGCCCTGACCCTTCTGGCCGTTCCGTTCCAGGCCGCCGCGGAGGAGTACGTGTTCCGGGGCTTCCTCATGCAAGCCATCGGCACCTGGCTGCGGCACCCCGCCTTCGCGATCCTGCTCCCGGTGCCGCTCTTCGTCCTCGGCCACACCTACGATCCGTTCGGCCAGATCACCGTCGCGCTCTTCGCCGTCGTCTTCGGATGGCTCAGCTGGCGCACCGGGGGGTTGGAGGCGGCGATCGCAGCCCATGCGATCAACAACATGACCGTCTTCGGGCTCGGCGCCCTGGGACTGGTGGACGTGAACTCCTCCGAGGGCTCGGTGGGCGGGCTCGTCGTGTCGGCACTCACCATGGGTGCGACGGCCGCCGTCATCGTGCGGCTCGCGGACCGCCGCGGGATCGAGCGCAGGCGCACGGTGGCACCGCAGCCGCTGCTGCAGCCGGTCGGTCCGTCGCCGGTGTACGCGCCGGCCGGGGTGGGAGACCAGGGACCGGCATGGGCCCCGTTCCAGGTCCCGGCCACGTCCTGGTCCGGTGCCTACGATCCGTCGCAGTACGACTCCTCACGCTATGCGCCCGCACCAGGAACGGCACCGGCACCGTCGTACGCACGCCCGACGGCGCCGCCGGAGCCGCCGGAGCCGCCGGAGCCGGCGGAGCCGCAACCGCAACCATATCGGCAGCCGAAGCCCCAGCCGACCGCAGGTGCGCACGCACCCGCTGCGCCCGGGGCCGGACGGGACCACAGCACCGACCGCCACCCCTCCGGACCGGCGCACCCGGCGGGTCCCGGCCATCCCTCCGGCACCCCACACCCCGCCGGACCGGGCCACCCCGGGGCTGCGGGCCACCGGGCGGACTGACCGGCACCCCGCACCCCGCCGGACCGGGCCACCCCGGGGCTGCGGGCCACCGGGCGGACTGACCGGCGCCCGGACACGCCGGGCGTTCAGCCCTCGACCCGCAGGCCCATGCTCTCGGCGAGGAAGGGCGCCAGCAGCTGCAGCTGGTACTCGTCGACCGTCGCACCCCGCAGGCCGTCGATCCCCTGGATACCCCGGAAGCTGCTGGTACGCAGGTCGGTGTCCCTGAGCTGCGCACCGTCGAGGGTGAGGGCCCCGATGGTGCAGTCCGCCAGGGCCAGGCGTGTGGCGCGTACGCCCGTGAGGTCCAGCTCGCCGATGATGCAGCCGCTCACCAGGACATCCGTGAGGCGGGCAGCGCGGAGATTGACGTAGTCGAGCTTCCCGCCGTCGAGGTGGACGCTGTCGAGCGTGCTGTCGTACAGCTCCGCGGAGCCCCACCGCGTACTGCGCAGCGACGTCTCGCGCCAGCTGCTGCGCGGGGCCCGGAAGACCGGGGCGAAGAGGTCCTGGAACGCGCACTCGATGAAGCGGGCTCCGCGCAGATCCGTGTCGTTCAGGGACACGCCCTCGAGGACGCACTCCTGCAGCGTGATGCCGGCGAGCTCCCCACCGTCCAGATCCGCGCGCTCGTAGCGCTCCCCCTCGCGATGGTCGCCGTCGAGCAGGCGGGGCTCCGCCACGAGGGTCGCACCCCGCGGAGCCCTGAGGGACAGGCGCGGTGCGGTGGTCGTGCTGCGTGCTGGTGGCCGTGGCATTACTTCATCAAACCATCCGTCGGAGTCGAACGGTTCACCTTCCATCGTCCATCCCCTACAGTGGGCACCCCCTGTACCGCACGAGGATGGGAGTCGTCATGAAGACATCGGACAGCACGCCGGGCCCCGAGGGCGGACAGGAGGCCTCGCTCCTGAAGGTCCTGGGGAACTGGGATGCCCTCGCCCTCGGGTTCGGAGCGATGATCGGCTTCGGGTGGGTGGTCCTCACCGGCGGCTGGATCGCTTCCGCGGGTACCGGCGGCGCCGTCCTCGCGATGATCACCGGCGGCGTGATCATGGGCGTCGTCGGCCTGACCTACGCGGAGCTGACGGCGGCGATGCCGAAGGCGGGCGGTGAGCACAACTTCCTGCTCAGGGGCATGGGCCCGCACTGGTCCTTCATCGGATCCTGGGCCATCACCGGCGGCTACGTGACGATCGTCGCCTTCGAGGCCGTGGCGCTGCCGCGAACCGCCGAGTACATCTTCCCGGGCCTCAGCCGCATTCCCCTCTGGACCGTCGCCGGGGACGAGGTACACCTCACCTGGGCGCTCATCGGCGCCGTCGCGGCCGTCGTGATCACGCTGATCAACATCCGTGGCGTCAAGATCGCCGGCACTGCGCAGACCTTCGTGGTCGTGTTCCTGCTGGTCATCGGGCTGATCCTGGTCGTCGGCAGCTTCACGGGTGGCTCGACGGCGAACATGCAGCCCTTCTTCACGGGCGGGTCCGCGGGCTTCTTCGCCGTCCTCGTGGTGGTGCCGTTCCTGTTCGTCGGTTTCGACGTCATCCCGCAGTCCGCGGAGGAGGTGGACATCCCCGCCCGGCAGATCGGCCGGCTCGTGGTCGTCGCCGTCGTCCTCGCGACCATCTGGTACGTGATGACCATTCTGACGACGTCCTCCGCCATGCCCGCGGACGAGCTCGCCACCGCGGACATCGCGACCGCGGACGCCATGGGTGCCATGTTCGGCACCGACATCATGGCGAACATCCTCATAGCAGGCGGGATCGCGGGAATCCTCACCTCCTGGAACTCGCTGCTGCTGGGCGCGTCCCGCCTGATGTACTCCATGTCCCGCTCCGGGATGCTCCCCCGCTGGTTCGGTGTGCTGCACCCCCGTTACCGGACGCCGGTGAACGCCCTGATCTTCATCGGTGCCCTGTCGTTCGCGGCCCCGTTCTTCGGCACGCAGATGCTCGGCTGGCTGGTGGACTCCGGCGCACCGAGCATCGTGCTCGCCTACATCCTCGTGGCGCTCGTCTTCGTGATCCTCCGCCGGCGCGAACCGGACATGGACCGTCCCCTGCGGATCGGCGGAGCAGGCAGCGGGGGGACCGTGATCGGCTGGATCGCCGTGGTTCTCTGCGTGGGGCTGCTGAGCCTCTACCTGCCGGGGATGCCCGCGGCCCTGACACCGCCCCCGTGGATCCTGTTCGGCCTGTGGTGGGTCCTCGGGATCGTGTTCCTGCTGCGCATCCCGCGCGGGGTGGCACCGGGGCACGACGCCGAGGAGCGGCTGCTCGACCGTCTCGCGCAGCGCCGCTGACGGCTCGACCATCGGAGGATCGCCCCGGACACCGTGGTTTACTGGGGAGCAGTTCAGCCAGGGGGAGGAGAACCGATGAGCAGTGATCGCCTGCAGTCCACCTACGACCCGCGCTACGACGGCATCTACCAGCGCGGCGGCGGCGCGGAGACGTCGCCGGCGTCCCCGGTGTCCCCGGCCTCGCACCGGGTGGTGCCTCCGGCACCGCAGGCTCCCGCCCTGCCGGTGCCGGAGACGGCCGCGGACCCCTCGGCGATCCGCGAGGTGGTCCCGGAAACCCCCACGAGGCAGGATCACCGGGCTCCGCGCAACCCCTACGACCGGTGGGTATGGATCCTCGCAGGCGTCCTCGTGGCGTCCGGGATGTTCTTCCTCCTGGCGCCGATCCTGTACGAGCGGCAGTACCTCGAAGCCATGAACACCGCGCAGACGGGCGGCGGCTACGTCAACCCCTGGTACAACTACACGAGCCTGGCCGCCCCGGTCCTGCTGCTCCTCGGCGTGGCCACCGCCGTCGCCCAGCTCTTCGTGCTGTCGATCCGCCACACGCTCGGCCACCGCTGACCGTCGATTCCCGTCACCCTCCCGCCCCGTAGGGTGGAGAGCATGGAATCACCGATCGAGAGCTACCTGCGGACCATCCACCGGGAGATCTCCGATCTCAGGGACGGCAAGCCCTACAGCACCATCCCCGCCATGGCGAACGTCGACCCGGACAACTTCGGCATCTGCCTGACCACCGTGGACGGATACATGTACGAGGTGGGTGACACGCGCGAGGAATTCACCATCCAGTCCATCTCCAAGCCCTTCACGTACGGGCTGGCGCTCGCCGATCTCGGCATGGAGGCCGTGGACGCGAAGGTGGATGTCGAACCCTCCGGGGACACGTTCAACGAGATCTCGCTCGCACCCGGCAGCGGCCGTCCCTCCAACGCGATGATCAATGCCGGCGCGCTCACGGCCACCTCCCTCGTCCGGTCGCGCGGCGGCAACACGCGCTTCAAGCGCATCCTCGGCACCTACTCGCAGTTCGCAGGACGCCAGCTCGGCGTCGACGAGGAGATCTTCCGCTCGGAGCTGGAGCACGGGCACCGCAACCGCGCACTGGCGTACCTGCTGCGGTCCTTCGACATCATCGAGGACGATCCCACCCCCGTGATCGAGGACTACTTCCGGCAGTGCTCCGTGAAGGTCAACTGCATCGACCTCTCGGTCATGGCGGCCACGCTCGCGAACTCCGGGCGCAACCCGCTCACCGGCGTGGAGGTGATGGACCTGCTCGCCGTCGAGCGGGTGCTGTCCGTGATGACCACGTGCGGGATGTACGACGACGCCGGCTCCTGGATCAGCACCGTGGGCATGCCCGCCAAGAGCGGCGTGGGCGGCGGGACCATCGCCGTCCTGCCGGGTCAGGTGGGCCTCGCCATCTACTCGCCGCCCCTGGACGAGCACGGCAGCAGCGTGCGCGGGATGGCCGCGAGCCAGCGCCTGTCCCGGGACATGGAGCTCCACTTCGTGCGGGCCGCCCGGGCCGGGAAGTCGGCCATCCGCGCCACCTACGACATCCTCGCGGCGCCCTCGGGCATCCGGCGGACCGACGAGGCCATGGACGTCCTGCGTGAGCACGGGCACCAGGCCATGGTGATCGAGCTCAACGGCGACCTCCTGTTCGCGGGCACCGAATCCATGGTGCGCGAGCTGAGCGGGCTCGACGACGACGTCGACTTCGTGATCCTCGACCTGCGCCGCGTCGACGAGGTGGCCGACGTCTCCCTGCGACTGCTGGGCGAGGTGCGCGAGAACCTGTCCGTCGTGGACTGCGACCTGGTGCTCATCGACGGCGAGGGCACCCTCGCGGAGACCTTCAAGGACGTCGACCGACCCGTGCCCACCTTCGACACGCGCACCGCCGCCGTCGAATGGTGCGAGAACGAACTCATCACCCGCTACGGCGGGGACATCATGCTCCCCGCGGAGGTCGAGGTGGCGCAGTGCCCGGCCCTCGGCCCCCTCACGGACGAGGACGTGGCAGCCCTGACGCTGCGGATGGAGGACCGCAGCTACGAGAAGGGTCACGTGGTGCGGCGCGTGGGGCAGAGCTTCGGCGGCGTGTACTTCATCCTCTCCGGCAGGATCGTCACGTCGGTGCCCGGGCCCACCGGCGAGCGCCTCAAGCTGACCACCCTGAGCGCCGGCATGACGTTCGGCGAGCTGGCCCTCGGCAGCGACAACCGCCAGGAGACCACGGTGAAGGCCCTCGAGGACGTGCACGTGAAGGTGCTGACGGCGCGGGCCATCGAGACGATCGAGCGGGAGGACCCGCGGCTCGGCGTCGAACTGTGGAAGGCGCTGACGCGGGATGCCTACACGCGCGTGGACCTGTACCTGCGGGAGACCGCGGTGCGGATCCGCGACTAGCGGGGACCCCGCCGCCCATAGACTGGCGACGGACGTGGCCGATCGGGCCGCCGGGAGGACGGGAGCCGCGATGACGGTGCTGATAGCGGGCTGCGGCGACCTCGGGACCGAGGTGGGACTGCGGCTGGCCGCCCGCGGCGAGCGCGTGGTCGGCTGGCGCCGCTCCCCCGGGCGCCTGCCGGAGGGCATCGAGGGCGTGGCCGCGGACCTGACGCAGCAGCTGCCGACCGTGCCGCGGGACACCGACGTCGTCGTGATCGCCACCGCGGCCGGGGAGCGCAGCGAGGCCGCGTACCGCAGTGCCTACGTGGACGCGACACGCAACGTGCTCGACGCCCTCGAGCGCGACGGCGTCTCCCCGCGGCGGGTCCTGTTCGTCTCCTCCACCGCGGTGTACGGCGACTTCGGCGGCGCCCTCGTCACCGAGGGGTCACCGACGGAGAGCAGCGCACCGACCGCGCGCCTGATCCGCGAGGCCGAGCAGGTGCTCCTGGACCGCTCGGAGCACGGCATCGTCCTGAGGCTCTCCGGGATCTACGGGCCGGGACGGACGCGCCTGATCGACCAGGTGACCTCCGGTACCGCGGTGCTGCCGGCGGCTCCGCAGTGGACCAACAGGATCCATCGCGACGATGCCGCGGCGGCGATCGTGCATCTCGTGACCGCGGTCGGGTCCCCCGCCCCCATCTACCTCGGCAGCGACGAACTGCCGGTGGACCTTGCGGAGGTGCTGGCGTTCCTCGCCGCCGAACTCGGGCTGCCCGAGCCGCCGCGTGGCGAGGCCGGCTCCACGCGCGGCGGCGCGCGCCGCGTGGACAGCGGCCTGCTGCGCTCCACGGGGTTCTCCTTCACCTACCCGACGTACCGGGAGGGGTACCGGGCCGTCCTCGCGGGGAAGGGCGTCAGGCACCCGTAGCTGCGACGGCGGTGCGGGCCCGGGCCGTCAGGCGCCCCAGCCGCACGAGCGACCAGACGAAGATGCTGACCACGAGCAGGTTGCGCAGCGTGAGCAGGACGGCGACGGCGGGGCTGAGCTCGTAGCGCAGGGCGTCGTAGAACACGGGGTACACGAGGGTGGTGAGGCCGGCGGTCGCCAGCATCGCGAGCGCCGGGTAGCGCCACTCGGCTGCCCGGTCGAGCACGAGGCCCGCGGCGATCACGGCCGCGATCCACAGCATGAACTGCGGGGAGCCCACCTTGTTGAACACCACGAGGGTGCTCACGAGGGCGAGTGATCCCGCGGCCAGCAGGGCGCCGGCCTGCGCGCCGCGATGCAGCGCGATCGCGAGGAACGCGGCGACCAGCACCACGGTGAGCACCAGCAGCGGCGTCATCAGGTCCCCCACGAGCCCGCTCAGCGCACCCCGGACCTCCATGGTGTTGATGACCTCGTCCTCGAAGAAGTAGGCGCCCGACCTCCCCGTGATCGCCTGCCACACCCCCGGTGTGCTGAGCGGCGCCTCGAGCTGCATGCCGCGCGCCCCCTGGGCGCTGAGGAAACCCGTGAGGTTGCGGAGGTCGCCGAAGACCGCGACCACGCCTGCGATCCCGGCGGTGAGGGCTGCCCCGGCGCCGAGGATGCGCAGTCTCCCCGTCCGGACGACCACGAGCGCCGCGAGCACGACGGCGGCCGGCCACACCTTCATCCACGTGGCGGCGCTGAGGAGGAGGGACGCGGCGAACGGGCGCGCGCCGACCAGCAGCAGCGCCGTGATGATCAGGGGCGCCGTCAGGCCGTCGATCCTGCCCACGGCCACCGGCCCGAGCAGCGCCGTGGCCGCCAGCCACCAGTAGGCGGCGGTGAACGACGACGGCGTCCCGCGCCGCACCAGGGCGGCCGTGCCGACGGCGTTGAGCCCGGCGAAGAGCAGGAACCAGGCGAACTGGTAGTGGGAGGGGCCGAACACGGTGGCGAGGACCATGGGGGCCAGCGCACCCACCGGGTACACCCAGGCCGTGTCGATGCCCTGCCAGGTACCGCCGTCGAGGGCGAGGTACGCCCACTCCCGGTAGAAGCGGATGTCGCTGAGCACGCCGCCGCCGAGGATGAAGGGCATCAGCCGCGCGAGGAACCCGACGTGGACGAGGCCGTAGAACAACCAGACCGAGCGGGCAGTGTTGCGCGTCTCCGGTCGGGGCAGGCGGATGCGCACGGGTGGCTCCTGGTCGGCGTGGATGGCGGCAGCCGCCAGTGTCTCACCCGTCGCGCGGCGGGCGCCAATTCCCTAGGGTGCCCCGGGCTCCGTGCCGGCCAGGACCTCCCGGGCGTGGGCGACGTCCTCGGCGAGCGCTGCGGCCTCCGTCGCGCCGACCAGGGACTCGGCGTGCTCGAGGGCGGCCCGGGCGAGTGCATGGTCGCCGAGCCGGGCCAGGAGCTCCGCGCGGTACAGCCCGGCCCGTACCCGGTCGGCGGCGGGCGCCTCGGGGTGGCGGGCGAGGCCGCGGTCGAGGACGTCGAGGGCCACGCGATGGTCCCCGCGGGCGTCCCCCTGCCGGGCGGCCACCTCCAGGACCCGGGCCAGGCCCGTGACCCGCTCGGGTCCGTCGTCCTCGGTGTCGCCGATCCGTGAGATGCGCAGCCAGTTGCCGCCGACGTCGACCACGCTGAACCCGCTCGTGGTCCCCTGTTTGCGCCGGGGGCGCAGCAGGCGCGGGATGCCCGCGGAGGGGATCCGCCCGCGGGTGCGTCGGAGCCCGTCGGCGAACGTCCGGTACAGGGCCTCCGCGTCCGGGACGGTGATGATCACGCTGCCCAGGGAGGCGGCGGGGTCGATGCCGGGCACCGCGGAGAGGTGGATGCCGATGTCCTCGAGTTCGACGACGGCGTGCGGGTTCGGGCGCACCTGCCGGTAGGTGCGCCGGAAGCCCAGGTCCTCGTAGAACCGGATGGCCTCGTCGAGGTCGGGGACCGTCAGGATCGGGTACATGCGTTCGCCGGCCACGCATCAATGCTGCACCTCGGGGGGTCCGCGGTCCATGGGCGTAGCCTGAGGCGATGCTGCGACGCGAGGTGTTCCCGATCATCAACTGCAGCGGGCTGGCGCGGACGGTCGCCTTCTACGAGCGCGTGTTCTCGGCCACCGAGCTCTACCGCTTCCCCGAGAAGGGAGAAGCGGTGTACGTGACGCTGCGGATCGGGGACGGCCAGCTCGCCCTGGGCTCCGGCACCGAGCTGGCGCTGTACGGCGCGACGCCCCGGCCCGCCACCGGCCACGCAGTGGACGTGTGCCTGTACGTGGACGACCTCCCCGCCGTCGTCTCCGCAGCCCGGGAGGCGGGTGCGCAGGTACCGCTGCAGCCGGCGCCCATGCCGTGGGGCGAGACCGTGGCGTACGTCCGCGACCCCGAGGGCACGATGCTGCTCGTCATCCAGGCTCCCGCGTAGGCGGATCAGCCGTTCGAGGGTACGTACCCCAGCGCCTTGTCGACGACGCCGGGCAGCGGCCGCCCGTCCAGCCACAGCAGGAGGTTCCGCTCGAACTGGGCCGCGAGGTCGTCCGGCCAGGAGTCGGCGTTGCTGGCCATGTGGGGCGTGACGAGCACCGAGGGCAGCGACCACAGCGGGTGCTCCCGCGGCAGCGGCTCGACGGCGAACGTGTCCAGCACCGCCCCGGCGAGCGTCCCGGCGCTGAGGCGGGCCACGAGGGCGTCCTCGTCCACGAGCCGCCCGCGCCCGGCGTTGATGAGCACGGCCCCGGCCTTCAGCGCGCCGATGACCTCGGCGCTCACGAGGTTCTCGGTGGCGGGCGTCAGCGGGGCCAGGAGGATGACGTAGTCGAACGCGCCGGCCACGCGTGCCAGGTCCGCGGCCGCGTGCACCCGCCCGAAGTCGTCGTCGTCCTCCCGTGCAGTGCGCCCGGCGCCCTCCACGCGCACCCCGACGGCCCGCAGGAGCCGCGCCGTGCAGCGGCCGATGCTGCCGGTCCCCACCACCAGGGCGGTGCTGCCGGCGATGTTGCGGCCCTCCCGCCAGACCCAGCGCGCCTCGAGCTGCTGGTCCCTCAAGGGGCCGAACCCCTTGGCGGAGTACAGCATGGCGCCCAGCACGTACTCGGCCATCGGCCGGTCGAAGACACCGTGCGCGTTGGTCACGACGACGTCGGAGGCCGCCAGCTCGGGGAACAGCAGTTTGTCCACGCCTGCGGCGGCGACGTGCAGCCAGCGCAGTGAGCCGGCGGCGTGCCACGCGGCGGGCAGTGCGCCGGAGAAGTAGTCCCACAGGTACAGGACCTCCGCGCCGTCGAGCGCCGCGGCGAGCCCGTCCGCCTGCGTCACCCGCACCTCGGCCAGTTCCCCGATCCGCTCGAGCCCCCGCACGGGCCGGGTCCCCTCGAGCACGGCGATCACGGGGCGCCTAGTCACCGGGCTGCTCCGCCCGGTGGCCCACGGGTCCGGGTTCGGCGGGTGCGTCCGTGGCCGCTCCGTCGGTTCCCCCGGCAGCGGCGGCCCCGGCCGGTACCGCCTCGGGGTTGCCGGAGGCCACGCCGGTCTCCGGGCGGTTCTCGATGGACAGGTCCCGCAGGTAGCGCAGGACCACGATCGCCACGGCCGTCGTCGGCACGGCGAGGAACGCTCCGATGACGCCGAAGAGCGTACCGCCCACGGTGACGGATGCCAGGACGACGGCGGGGTGGATCTCGAGCGTGCGGCCCACGAGCAGGGGCTGGATGAAGTTGCTCTCGAGCTGTTGCACGAGCACCACCAGGCCGAGGACGATCAGAGCCGTCACCCAGCCGTAGGCGAGGAACGCGACGAGCGTCGCCACGAGCCCGGACACGATGGCCCCGACCACGGGGATGAATGCGGAGAAGAACACGAGCACGGCCAGGGGGATGGCGAGCGGGATGTCCAGCAGCACGAGGCCCAGACCGATGAACACGGCGTCCACGAGCGCCACGGTGGCCTGCGCGAAGATGTAGGAGGACAGCGTCTTCCAGGTGCCCCCGGCGATCGTCGAGGCGTGGGCGAACGCGGCGGAGTTGGTCCAGCGGGACGCCCACGGCAGGAAGCGGTCGCCGTCCTTCAGGCAGAAGAACGTGAAGACTAGTGCGAGCAGCACCACGACGGTCCCCGAGGTCAGCTCGCCCAGTCCCGCCGTGATACCGGAGACGACGTTCCCGACGTTCGCCTGCAGCTGGGCCAGGCCCGTATCCACGATGCCGTCGAGGTTCGCCGCGTCGAGGTTCAGCGGCGGACCGGCCACGAAGGCCGCCAGGTCCGCGACGTTGTCCCGTGCCAGGCTCGAGAGGTCTGCGACGCCGCTCGCGATGGCCGGGACGGTCAGCGCGCCGATCCCGGCGACGGCTCCGAGGAATCCGAACAGCGTCACGAGGGCGGCGAGCACCTTCGGCAGCCCTCTGCGCAGGAACCGGTTGACCGGCCAGAGGACCGAGGCGAGGAGCAGCGCGAACAGCGTGGGCAGGACGATGGACCACAGCATCCCGGTCACGTACCAGAGGATGACGAGCCCTGCGAGGACGATGATGCTGCGGGCCGTCCACACCGCGCTCACCCTGAGTCCGTCGGCGAAGGCGTGCGGCCGGAACCGGCGGGCCACCGAGGAGCCGTGCGGCTGCGCGGCCGGGACCGCCCGGGGCCGCCACCGCTTCCCGGGACGTGCGGCGGAGGTCTGGTCGTCCGGATTGCCGGACTCTTCGCGTGTCACACAGCCATCCTGCCCTAGTCTTCAGGGCATGAGTTGCGCATCCCGACCCGGGGGACACTGATGGTGCAGCAGGAGCGCGCCCGGTCCACACGCGCGGCCATCATCGGCGCCGCCTCACGGATCTTCGAGGAGAACGGCTACGGAGGAACCGCGCTGGCGGCGGTCGCCACGAGTGCGGGGGTCACCAAGGGTGCGCTGTACTTCCATTTCCCGGCCAAGGACGCCCTCGCCGTGGCCGTCATCGAGGAACAGCACGCCATCGCCTCCGCGGACGGCGAGCGGGTGCTGGCCCTGGGCCGGCCCGCCCTGGAGACACTGGTCCTCATCAGCCGGGGCTTCGCCGTGCAGCTCGTCGAGCAGCCCGTCACGCGGGCCGGCATCCGCCTGACCTTCGAGGCCTCCGCCTTCGGGCATGACGTCCGGAAGCCCTACCTCGACTGGTCGGAGCGCTCCGCCGCGCTCGCGCGGTCGGCGCAGGACGACGGCGACCTGCGCCCGGACCTGGATCCCGAGGCGTTCGCCCGCCTGGTCGTGGGCTGCTACACGGGCGTCCAGATGGTCTCCGGGATTCTCACGGGCCGGCAGGACGTGCTCGCCCGGCTCGGTGACCTGTGGGCGATGCTGCTGCCCGGCGTGGTGGCCGCGGACCGGCAGGAGCTCGCGCCCCGCCTCTCGCACCTCTTCCTGCACGGGACGACGACATGAGGGGGTGAAACCGGTCGTGTGGTTTGTTTTTGCCGCCCGCCCGGCTACTGTGATTCCTGGCACTGCAGGGGCTCCGTGGGGGAAGCCCTCTGCCTGACCTGCGAGGGTCGTGCCTGCGGGCGCCCGCGGTTGCGAACGGCCCGGCGGGGCGCCCGCTCCTCCTCCGCTCGAGGCCGGCCCTGACTAGAGTGGCACCCATGCGCTACGTGAAACTCGGATCCACAGGCCTCGACATCTCGCCGATCGCCCTCGGCTGCATGAGCTACGGCACCCCGGACCGGGGGAACCACGCCTGGACGCTGCCCGAGGAGGAGAGCCGCCCCCTGATCCGGGCCGCCGTGGACGCCGGCATCAACTTCTTCGACACGGCGAACGTCTACTCGGACGGCTCGAGCGAGGAGATCGTGGGCCGGGCGCTGGCGGAGTTCACGCGGCGCGAGGAGACGGTGATCGCCACGAAGGTCCACGGGCGCATGCACGAGGGGCCCAACGGGGCGGGCCTGTCCCGCAAGGTGATCCTCGCGGAACTCGACAACAGCCTCCGCCGGCTCGGCACGGACTACGTCGACCTCTACCAGATCCACCGCTTCGACCCGGTGACCCCGCTCGAGGAGACCCTCGAGGCGCTGCACGACGTCGTGAAGGCCGGCAAGGTCCGCTACATCGGTGCGTCGTCCATGTACGCCTGGCAGTTCTCGAAGGCGCTCTACCTGCAGCGCATGAACGGCTGGACCCGCTTCGTGACGATGCAGGACCACTACAACCTCATCAACCGCGAGGAGGAACGCGAGATGTACGGCCTCTGCGCGGACCAGGGCGTCGGCGTCCTCCCCTGGAGCCCGCTCGCCCGCGGCAAGCTCGCCCGCGCCTGGGACGAGACGACGTCGCGCTCCGAGACCGACCAGTTCGGCAAGACCCTCTACGGCACCCTCGACGCCGACCGGCGCGTCTCCGAGGCCGTCGGCGTCGTGGCGGAGTCCCGGGGCGTGACCCGCGCCCAGGTGGCCCTCGCCTGGGTGTCCCGCAACCCCGTGGTGTCGGCGCCGATTGTCGGGGTCGGCAAGCCGCACCACCTCGAGGACGCCCTCGCCTCCCTGGACCTCGAGCTGACGCCGGACGAGATCGCCGCCCTCGAGGAGCACTACGTGCCGCACGCCGTCGTCGGCTTCTGACGCCCGCGGAGCGCCCTACCGTCATCGCCGCCGGGTAGCAAGGGCCTTCGCCATGTGGGCGGTGTGTTGTACGTTGTGACCACCCTCACCCGGAAGGCACAACCATGACCATCTCCAGACGGCAGATCCTCGGCGGCGCAGGCTTCCTCGCAGCGGCAGCAGCACTCAACGGCTGTGCCGGTTTCTCGGGCAGCGGCGGTAACGACAGCGGCGGCGACGGCGACCAGAACACCCTCACGTTCACCACCTGGGGCAGCCCGGCCGAGGAGGAGGGCTTCCGGAAGGGCATCGCCGCCTTCGAAGCCGCCAATTCCGGCACGAAGGTGGCGCTCAACCTCGTCCCGTACGAACAGATCTTCACGAACATCGATGCGCAACTGCAGGCCGGCACCGCACCGGATCTCTTCCGCGTGGACTACGGCACCATCGGCGCCTACAGCAGCCAGGACCAGCTCCTCGACCTCAGCAGCTACTTCGACACCGCGGCCGCCGAGGAGTTCCTCCCCGCGATGTGGCAGGCGGTGCAGTTCGACGGCAAGCCGTACGGCGTCCCCCACCAGACGGACACCTCGGCCCTGGTGTACCGCACCGATCTCTTCGAACAGGCCGGGATCACGAGCGTCCCCGACAGCCTCGACTCCGCCTGGACATGGGACGAGTTCCGGCAGGTGGCCGAGCAGCTGCGCGGCTCCATCCCCGGCGACCTCTACCCCTTCGTGTACAACTGGCAGCTCGGCGGCTCCACCCGGTGGCTGAGCTGGCTGTTCCAGGCGGGCGGACGACTCTTCGACGAGGACCTCACCGGCTCGGCCATCGAGTCCGACGCCGGCAGGAAGGCGCTCGAGTTCACGCAGGGCTTCTTCACCGACGGCCTCGTGCCGCCGAGCAGTTCGGTGAAGTCCTCGACCTACGCCGACGACGCCTTCTCCGCGGGCACGACGGCGATGGCCTTCGTCGGGAACTTCGTGCTGCCCGGTCTCGAGGAGAACATCAAGGGCTTCGAGTGGGGCGCCACCTACCTCCCGCGCGACGAGCGCGGCGCGTGCGACCTCGGCGGGAACGCCCTCGTCGCCACCAAGAGCGCCCGCAATCCCGAGCTCGCGGCCGACTTCCTGAAGTTCATGACGCAGCCCGACCAGATGGCCGACTTCTGCGCCCGCGCCATGGAGCTGCCCACCCTGAACAGCCTCGTCGGCACCGAGCTGGACTACCAGACGCGGCCCGACATCGCGGGCATCTTCGTGGAGCAGGCCACCACCCTGGAGCCGGGCGACGTCCAGCAGCTCACCTCGCCGGCCATGGCGGCCATCAACCCGAAGCTGCGGGACGAGCTCGAGCTCGCCTTCACCCAGGGCCAGCCGGTGGAGCAGACACTCGCGAACATCGCCGCCGCCGTCGACGCAGCAGCCGGCTGATGTCCGCCGACACCTCGGCCCGCGAGGAGTCGACCGGCAGCACCGGCCCGCCACCGTCCCCCGCGGCGACCTATGCGGCGGGACCGGCCAGGGCCTCGCGGCAGCAGCGCTCCACCGGCGCCGCCGCGGGGTTCCTCGGCCCCAACATGATCCTGCTCGGCCTCTTCCTCTTCCTCCCGCTGGGCTGGGCGTTCCTCATCAGCTTCCAGGAGTCCAACGGCTTCGGGGCCAGCGGCTGGGTGGGCCTCGAGAACTACCGGCGCCTCGTCACGGACCCCACGTTCTGGCAGTCGGCGCTCAACACGGCCGTCTTCACCCTCATCACCGTGCCGTTGAGCCTGGCCCTCGGGCTCGGCCTCGCGGTGCTCATGAACTCGGTCCTGCCGGGCCGGAAGCTGTTCCGCACCCTGATCTACCTGCCGATGGTCATCTCCGGGATCGCCACAGCCCTCATGGGGGTCCTCCTGTTCGACGAGGCCACGGGCATCGTCAACAAGCTTCTCCGCGAGGGCGGGCTCGCCACCATCCCGTGGCAGTCGCAGGGCACGGCGGCCTTCGCCTCGATCGTCCTCGTGACCCTGTGGATCCGGGTGGGCTTCAACATGGTCATCTACCTGGCCGGGCTGCAGGGTATCTCCCCCGAGCTGTACGAGGCAGCCCGCCTCGAGGGGGCCAGCTCCTGGCAGCAGTTCCGCTACCTCACCGTGCCACTCGTCGGCCCGTCCACGTTCTTCCTGCTGATCATGGACGTCATCTACTCGTTCCAGGTCTTCGACACCATCTTCGTGATGACGGGCGGGGGCCCTGGCCGGTCAACGTCGGTCCTCGTCACCTACGCCTACGAGAACGGCTTCGTCACCCGAGACCAGAGCTACGCAGCGGCCATCGGGATCGTGATCTTCCTGATCACGCTCGTCTTCACGGCGATCCAGTGGAAGGGCAACCGGTCGAGGGACACGGTCGGCTAGTGGCAGGACCATCGGACGGTTCCCGGAACCCCATCAGACAAGGATCACCATGGCTCATCCACTGACCACCCAGGGCGGCGCGGCGACCCGCGTCCGGCGCGTGTCACCGGCCGAACGCGTGTCCACGATCGCCCGGCTGGTGACCGCCGTCGTCGTCGGCCTGGTGATGATGTTCCCGCTGTACTGGATGATCACCATCGCCTTCTCGCCGAGCGCCGACGTCGTCAGCCGTGAGCTGCGCATCTGGCCGTCGGAGTGGACCCTCGAGAACTTCCGGACCATCTTCGGGAACTTCCCCACGGTCACCTGGTTCGGCAACTCCGTCGTGGTCACGGCGATCATCACGGCGCTCACCGTCTCGGTGAACCTGCTCGCCGGCTATGCCTTCGCCAAGCTCGACTTCAGGGGGAAGGGGTTCGTGTTCCTGCTGGTGCTCAGCACCATGATGGTGCCCGTCCAGGTGCTGATGGTGGCGCAGTTCCGCCTCGTGACCCAGCTCGGGATCTACGGCACGTTCTGGGCGGTCATCTTCCCGTCGGCGGCGTCGGCCTTCGGGATCTTCCTCGCCCGGCAGTTCATCATCGCCATCCCCGACGAACTCCTGGAAGCGGCCAAGATGGACGGCGCGGGAACCATCCGCATCTTCCTGCAGATCATCCTTCCCCTCTGCAAACCGCTCATCGCGGTTCTGGTGCTGCTCACCGTGATGTACCAGTGGAACGATTTCGCGTGGCCGCTCATCGCCCTGAAGGACGCCGAACTGTTCACCCTGCCCATCGGGCTGCTGTACCTGCAGGGTCAGTACGGGGCCGACTACGGCGCCATCATGGCACTGGCCCTGCTCTCCATCACGCCGATCATCATCATGTTCCTCGCGTTCCAGAAGTACTTCGTGCAGGGCCTCGCGCGCAGCGGCATCCGCTGACCATGGAGGAGGAAGCCTCACCAGCGGCGGAAGCCGCCCTCCGTGCTCAGCACCTGGCCCACCATCCACCGGCCCTCGTCGCCCAGCAGCCATGTGATGAGCCGTGCGGGGTCGTCGGGTTCACCGAAGCGCCCCGACGGGCAGTGCGCGAGGACGTCCTGCAGGGTCTCGAGCGGGCGGTCCGCCGTGGCGTCGTCGAGGTACCCCGTGTTCACGGGCCCGGGATTCACGGTGTTGAGCAGGATGCGCCGGTCCACGAGGTGGTCGGCGACCGAGGCCGTCAACCCGGCGAGCGCCGCCTTGGACGCGGCGTAGGCGATCTCCCCTGTCATCGGGCCGGCGACCTGCCCGGACGTCATCCAGATCACGCGCCCGCCCTCCCGTCCGTCGTGCTGCTCGGCGAAGTGCTTCGTCGCCAGGATGGTGGAACGCGTATTGACCTGCCAGTGGGCGTCGAGGTCCTTCCAGGAGATCTCGTCGAGCCGCCCGTCGCCCCCGCTCCTCGCGTGGTTGCAGACCAGTCCGTCGAGATGGCCGAGCGCGGAGCGCGCCTCGGCGACGAGCCGCTCTGCACCGTCGTGTTGCGCGAGGTCGATGCTCGCGTCGGCGAGTGGGGCGCCGTCCCGCAGCCGACCGCGGAGGGATGCGACGACGTCGTCGACGCTGTCCGCGCCCCACGGCTGGTCGGCGTCGTGCGGGGCGTAGTGGTGCAGGAAGAGGCCGGCACCGAGGTCGGCGAGGCGCGCGGCGACGGCGTAACCGATGCCCCTGTGCCGGCTGACCCCTGTGACCACGAACGTGCGCCCTGCCAGGGTGGGTTCCATGCCCACCACCCTAGGATGCCGCACCTCGCTGGGCTGGAACCGTCACCGATCGTCCGCCTCCCGAGGAGATCCGTGCGCCGCCCGACGTCCCGCGTCCTCCTCGCGGCGGCCTGGAGCAGCGCGGTCCTCGCGCTCACGGCGTGCGCGGGTCCGGTGCTCGGCGTGCTCGATGAGGAGCAGGCGCAACAGGACGTCCTGACCATCCAGACGGACCTCGACGGCATCGACCTCGCCAGCACCCGTTTCCTGGCCGAGCGCGACGGCGTCGAGTACTTCGCGGCCACCCCTCTGGACGGCACGGGCGCTCAGGGTACCGTCTGCCTCCTCGTCGAGGAGGGTATAGGGGTGGGGCTGGAATGCACTCCGCTCGTGCGCGGTGCGGCCGGCGCCACGATCCGCGACAGCAGGGTCACCGCGGTGCTGCTCCCGGACGAGTTCGACAGGGACGCCCTGACGGCGGACGGCTTCGAACTGCCGCACCCCAATCTCGCGCTGCGCCCGGCGGACGCCGGCGCCTAGCATGGGAGATCCAGGAGGACTCTAGGAGGAGCCATGGCCATTGCAGAGGACGACGGCGGCGAACTGATCGTCGGGGACGTCACGCGGACCGGGGGGCGGGCGCTCGCCGTCGGGCTGTCCCACACCGCGGACGGGCAGGGACGGCCGATGGTGAGCATCGGCTGGGTGGAGCAGGACCAGCACCTCGAGATCACGGTGGACGAGGCCCGGGCGCTGCGGGACGAGCTGTCGCGCATCATCGAGGATGCGGACGACGCCTAGGCCGAGACCTGCGTCTGTCCCACGGTGACGCGGTGGTTCTGCTCGCACTGGAAGACGGCGATCGTCCCGGCCGGGACAGGCCCTTCGGCCGGCCACTGGTCCTCGTCGAGTTCGATCAGGGCCGACCCGCAGCTGGGGCATCGGGTTTCCATCGGGTACGTCCTTTCCTGGCAGGGCGGCGGCTGGAGGCCGCTGCGTCCAGTACACACCGCACCGCCGTCACGGACCACCCGGCACCGTCCTGACCTGCGGCTGGACCGGCGCCCTCCCCCGCGCTAGTCGGCGCGGCGCACCGTCCGACGTGCGCCCACGACCACGAGGCCTGCGCCCGCCGCGCACAGTGCAGCCGTTCCCCAGGGGAACGGCTGCGCACCGGCGATCAGGCGCGTGGAGGGGTCCTCGCCGGAGCGCATGATGGGTAGCAGTTCGACGGCGTGCGAGGCGTCGGCGAGCACCGAGCTGATCCGGTGGAGTGCGGGCACTGCCGGGCCGTCGGCGCCGAGGAGCGCCCGGTCCACGAGGTCGCGGCACCGATCGAGGACCGACAGCGGGAGGGCTGCTGCGACATTGCCCGGGGGCCGTCGCGCGACGACGGGGTGGGCGCGCGTCGGGGCGATCCGCCGCACCAGTTCCCACAGCACGCCCAGGATCTGCAGCTCCCGGCGGCCGACACGAGCCTGGAGCCGCGGGAAGAGGGCGTCCTCCTCGTCGCGGACGTCGTCGTCGAGCACCTCCGTGAGGCGGGCGAGCACCTGGGCGCGCTCGGGTGATCCGCCGTCGAGCCGTTCGAGCTTCTTCACCAGCTCGTTGACCTCCTGGTGTTCGCGCTCCACCTCGAGGGTCAGCTCCTCGCCGTCGGGCAGGACACGACGCATCACGGGCCACAGCACGGACTCCTCCGCGAAGGCATGGGGGAACACCAGGCGGTAGATGTCCAGCAGGACCGCGGCCTGGTCCTCGCCGGTGCTCCCCTTGAGCCGCTCCATGAGCGCACTCAGCCTCACGTGGTCCCGCTTCTGCCGCACGAGCACGCTGAGGGGGCCGCCGAGCTGGTCGGTGGTCTGGTCTGCTACCGAGGTGTACAAGAGATCTCCTGGAACGGGTGGGACATCGGAACGGTGCCGGGCGCCTCTTCCATCTGTACCCGTCGGCGGACGATCCACACAGGCCGGATTGTTGTGGTCCCCCGAGGCATCGATGCCTATAATCGGGCGTGCTCACCGCAGGAGCGGACCTTGCCGCCGCGTCGAAGGGCACAGCCCTTGCCGTCCTGGACCGGGAGATCACCGGGCGGTGGCCGCTGAGCGTCGCCACGGACCGGCTGGGGCTGACCGCGATGCACTGCGCTGTCCTGCTCGACACGATCGGCGACGAACTGGGAATCCCTGTGGACCGCTCGGGAGGCGGTACCGCCATCGAGGTGTACGAGCCCGCCCGACACCACGACCAGGCGCGCCGGGAGGGATGGATCGCACTGCCCGTGGGACGGTTGGGGGACCTCGCTCCCCGGTGAGGAGTGCCGAGCATGCCGACGGAAGGACACAGCACCCATGGACCTCGCGGAACAGGCGGCTACCCTCTACGTCCTGCCGCTCGACGAGTTCACCGACGCCCGGAACGCCGCCGCGAAGGAGGCAGCCCAGGCGGGTGACAGGGACCTCGCCGCCGGCCTGCGCAAGCTCCCCAAACCGGCGTCGGCCGCGTGGCTCGTCAACCTGCTCGTCAGCCGCCGCCGGGACGAGGTGCAGCAGGTCCTGGAACTCGGCGCCTCCCTCAAGGAGGCGCAGGCCGGTCTGGACAGGGCGCAGCTCCACGCGCTCGGCCAGCAGCGCCAGCAGCTCCTGGCCGCCGTCGCCCGGCAGTCCCTCGAGGCGGCGGCGGAAGTGGGGTACGACGTCGGATCCGGTGCCCTGCCCGGCGTCGAACAGACGCTGCGTGCCGCCCTCGCGGACCCGGCGGCAGCCGCGGCGGTGCTGACAGGGCGGCTCGTCCGCACCCTGGAGGCGTCGGGCTGGGACCCGGTGGACCTGACGGGCGCCGTGGGTGGCCCGTTCACCGCGCCCGGGCAGGATGGCGACGGCGGGGACGACGCGACCTCGGGCCGCGGGCGGAGCCCGAGGAAGCCGGGGGCCCACGAGCGCAGGGAGGCCGAGGCACGTCTAGCAGCGGCACGTGACGCACTCGCGGAGGCCGAGGAATCCGCCGCGGACCTGCGGCGGAGTTCGCAGCGCCTGGCGGTGCGGCGTGACGGGGTGGCCGCGTCGATCGAGGATCTCGAGGAGAGGCTGGAGGCGCTGCGCAGGGAACACGCCGACATCGACTCGGAGGCGGCCGACCTGGAACGGGCAGCCCGCGAGGCGGACGCAATTGTCCAGGGGGCGCAGGAGGAAATGGACCACGCCGCGGCGGACCGCGCAACCCTCGGTGACTGAGCCGGGCGGGGCACGCGCAGGACGCGCACTGGCCCACCGATCTCGGCCGGCTCGACACGGGCGCGACCGGTCGATCCTCGGGTCCCCATGAACCTCGGGGACGAAAGGCAGGCGGCGTTGAACGTCCATGCGGCCCAGCCCCGTGCCTTCGACCGCGCGGGTATCGAGGCGGCCGAGGCGCTCGCAGGGTCCGCCTCGGCCTCCCTGCGGTTCGCCGTGCGGGCAGCGTACCTGGACGACCGGCAGAAGGACCTCGAGACGGCCCTGACCTCACGCCGCGTCATCACCACCGCCGTCGGCATCATCATGTTCCAGAGAAACGTGAACTCCCCCGCTTCCTGGGCTGATGTCACCTGGCCCGCCTTGCGACGGGCCGGGTGACATCAGCGCAGACCGGCTGCCGGGCCCACCAGCCTGACGATGTTGCCCAGGAGCGCTGCGTTGAACTCGACGCCGAGCTGGTTGGGGATCGTCACCAGCAACGTGTCGGCGGCCTGCACCGCTGCGTCTGCCGCGAGCTGGTCGGCGATGACGTCGGGGGGCCCGATGTAGCTTCGTCCGAAGCGGGACCGTGCACCGTCGAGGATCCCCACCTGGTCCGTCGACTCCCGCTGGGCGCGGACACCGAAGTAGTACTCGTCCGTCTCGCTGACGATGGGCAGGATACTGCGGCTCACGGAGACCCTTCCCGTCCCTGTGTGGCCTGCCTGCGCCCACGCCTTCCGGAAGACGTCGATCTGCTCGGCCTGCAGTTCGTCGAACGGAACGCCCGTGTCCTCGGTCAGCAGCGTCGAGCTCATCAGGTTCATACCCTGCTCCCCCGTCCACCGCGCCGTCGCCCTGGTGCCGGAGCCCCACCAGATGCGCTCGGAGAGTCCGGGCGAGAGCGGGTCGACGGGCAGCTTCCCGGTGCTGCCCGTCATGCGGGGGTTGGCCTCCGCGATACCGTGCCCGGCGATCGCGGCGCGGAACAGGGCCGTCTTGTCACGGGCGAGATCGGCGTCGGTGGAGCCGTCCCCGGGTATGTAGCCGAAGCTGCGGAAGCCCTCGAGGGCCGTCTCGGGCGAGCCGCGGCTGATACCGAGCTGCAGCCGCCTGTTGCTGATGAGGTCGGTGACCGCGGCTTCCTCGGCCATGTAGAGCGGGTTCTCGTACCGCATGTCGATCACGCCGGTGCCGAGCTCGATCGTCTTCGTCCGTGCGGCCATCGCCGCCAGCAGCGGGAAGGGCGCCGAGTACTGCGGGGCGAAGTGGTGCACGCGCATGTAGGCGCCGTCGACGCCGAGCTCCTCCGCGGCCACGGCGAGTTCCACCGCCTGGACGAGGGCCTCGCGGGCCGTGGGGACGAGGGAGCCGCGCACGTCCTGGTAGTGGCCGAAGGACAGGAATCCGATCTTCTTCATGCCCCTGTAGCGCTGGGGAGCGTGCCCCCATTCCCCGGACCGGTGACTGCCTCTGCTGCAGCGTTCAGGCGGGTGGATGCGGCGCGGCAGGGTCCAGGACGGCCGGCTCTCTCGCGGCGTCGGGCAGCGTCAGGCGCTGGCCCGGGCGCAGGCCCTCGGGCTCGACGTCGTCGTTGAGATGGGCGATCTCCTTCCAGTCGGCGATGCCGAGCCGCGTCGCGATTCCGGACAGGGTGTCCCCTGCGACCACGGTGTGGATGCGCCGCGGGGTGGGCAGCGGAATCGGGAACACGGGCGGCAGGGTGGCCACGGGAGCACCGAGGCTCACGAGCGGGCCGATGTCGGTTGCGAACGGCCAGCCCAGGCTCTCGTCGATGGCCACGTTCCAGTTGAACGCGCCCCGGAGTCCGGGATGGCGGGCTGCCACGGTCCTCCATGCGCCCTCGACGACGGCGCGGGTTGAGTAGTTGGCCGCGTTGCTCAGGCCGAATCCGACGCCGACACGGCCGGCGTCGCCCATGCGCACCACCCATTCGTCGACGGACCGCACGATGTAGTTCTCGGCGGCAAGGTCCGGACCGTCGTAGTACTGCGGGCTGACCATGTCCAGGACCCCTGCGTCGATCATCGCCCTGCAGTGCGCCATGTCGACCGCACGCCAGGGCGCGGGTGGACTGGTGATCGCGAAGTCCTGGCCGTACAGGGTCTTGAGCTGCTGGGAGACCCAGATCATCTGCTCGGTGTTGGGCTGCTGGTCGCCCTCGTAGTTGTTCCAGTCGAGCCCGTCGAAACCACCGAGCTCCCCGTAGATGCGCTCGATGCTGTCCAGGAAGGCCTGGGCACGCGCGCGCGTGGAGATGTCCACGTTCGCCTGTGCGCCCCCGACCGTGAGGATCGCCGTCCGTGTCCTGCGGAACTCGGCCAGGTCCGCCGTGAAGTGGGTGGACGCTCCGCGTCCGTCGCCGGGATCGTTCCACTGCACGGCACCGGTGGTACCAGGCGCGCCGCCGACGGGAGTCGCGTAGAACAGGAAGACGGTGTTGTAGTGCGCGGGGACGTCCCTGAGACGCACCGGCGACCCCCAATGGGTCCAGTAGCCCGCGACCACGCGGTTCGGCAGTGGGGTCATGACCTTGCTCCTGGGTGTCGGGAGGGGCTTGTCGTAGGGGTGGGTGAGGGTCGGGAGCGCGGCAGCCCAGGCTGCTCCGACGACGAACGAGCGGCGGGTGATCATGTCCTGCCTCCCCGCCGCTCGTCCGTGTGGTCGTCCTGCCTGTCGTCGTCCTATTTGGCGTCGTCCCCCGCGCCACAGGCGATGCCGTCCCCGTTGGAGTCGAGCCCGAGCGGGTCCTCCTCCGTGGCCAGGCCGTCGGGGATCAGCGCCCGGACATCCTCGCAGGTGTAGAACATGGCCATCTCCGGCCCGTCCATCCCTGCGTGTCCTGCATGCTCCGCCGCCAGCCGGGGCGGGACGGGCGGGAGGCACCCCCCGTCCGTGCCGTAGCCCGGGACGCACCCGCCTGCCAGTGCCGTGTCGGAGACATCACCCGCCTCCAGGCCCTTGACCGTGTCGGAGGTCATGGTGATGCCCTCAGCCTGCTCGGGCCCGGGCTCGTTGACGTCAGCGGCCTCGGGGGCCACGTCCGCGATCGGGACCTTGGCCTCGGGGATCTGCGCATCCGGGCGGGCGTCCGCCGCCTGTACCGGGGGCGCCTCCACACCCGGGGCGCCCGGCGCGCCCACGGCGGGCTCGAGTGCGCACCCGCTGAGCAGCAGCAGTCCTGCTGCGGCGGCTGCCATGATCTTTGCTCTCATCGGACGTTCACCATCCTGGCGACGGAGGGGACACCGCTGGCATCAAGGACCGTGAGCATGTACGGGCCGGGCGGCAGCAGCGCGGAGTTGGACGGCACGGATGCACGACGCGTCGTACCGGTGCCGGTGATGGGCAGGTCGACCAGGCGGGCATTGGTGTCCGTCTGGTGGGTGGCCGACCCGACGGCGGTGAGCGAGGCGCTGACCACGTCGCCGGTGACGCCGAGGTCGAGGCCCGCACCGTAGGTGGTGGACCCCGGAGCTGCCGTGATCGTCGGGCGGGTGCCCTTGAACAGGTAGCCCGGTTCGTAGACCGACACGCGCATCTCGAACGAGCCGTCGGCCGGGTTGGAACCGAAGACCGCCACGCGGCCATCCATCAGCACCAGCGAGGAGGAGTGGTAGTTGCGGCCCACCGGGTCCGCCGCCACCGTGGTCCAGGCGTTGGTCGCGGGGTTGTACGTCGCCGCCCGCAGCACGTTGCCCGCACGGGGTCCGCTGCTGCCGTTGGAGGCCAGGACGGTGCGGTCGGGCAGCGTCGTGAGGTTTACGTACATCCGGCCTTCCGGCCCGGGCAGCGCCGGTCCGGCAGTCCAGGCGGGGTTGGCCGAGTTGAGGTTGATCAGGTCGACGCTGTTGGTCGCCCCGCCCCGGTCGGTCGAGCCGCCACCGGCAATCATGAAGGTCTGGTTCTGCGCCGGAGGGAGCAGGACCGAGCTGGCCTGGTCACGCAGCTGCCGGTCCCGCAGTCCGGGGACGTCGCCGCTGGTGGCGTTGCGCCAGTTGTGGATGACCGATCCCGTGGCCGACGGCGAGTTGCCGAAGGTGTAGCCACCCGTGAAGAACAGGTTGCCGTTGGCCATGAGGAAGAAGTGCGGGTAGGTACCCCAGTACCGGTTGGTCTGGGGGGTGGCCGCACGGGACTGCCACTGGTTGGTCGTGGCGTTGAACATCTCCACGGCCGTCGATCCCTTGGCCACGCCGTCGCGGTTGTCGTAACCGCCGACCGACCAGATGTTGCCGTTCTCGAGCTTGGTCAGCGTCGGGTACCAGTGTCCCTCGATGGTGTCGTTGACCTTCGTGTAGCTGTCGGTGCCCGGGTCGAAGATGTAGGACTGCTTGGACCCCACGTACCCGACCGCGTTCTTGTGACCGGCATAGCCCTCCGTGCCACCGCTGATGAGCACCCGGCCGTCCGGCAGGGTGACGTGCCCCGCGCAGAACATGTCGTAGGGCACCCGGATCTCCTTGAACGCCCCGGTGGAAGGGTTCCACACGGCGCTCTTGAAGGTGCCGGCGTCGAAGTCCCCGGTGTTGTTGCCGGAGCCCGCGAGCAGCAGGACCCTGCCGTCACGCAGCAGCGTGGAGTGGATCGCCCGGGCGGGCAGTGGGGCATTCGCGATGCTCCAGCGCCCTGTCGCCGCCAGGCCGGTGGCCGGGGGCGGCGTGGTGGGTGGCGGCGTCGTGGGCGTCGTCGTCGGTGGCGGCGTACCGCCCGGCAGGGTGACCGTCGCACCGACCGGCGCGTTGACTTCCAGCCAGCGCTCTGACTCGCCGTGGCCGGACAGGACATACCCTCCGCTCGGAATGGCCATGCCGGGCTGGCGCCTGCTGATCGTGGCGACCTTGCCGTCGGCTCCGACCGCGACTTCGAAGCCCCACATGTTGGCCGGGCTCGCGGTGCCGGTGTAGCGCACCAGGAAGTCGGCCTCGCGCGCCACGTTGGTGCCGTTCAGGACGTGCTTCGCCGTCCCGATCTGGATCTCGTTGGCAGCCGGCGGCGGCGTCGTGGGCGTCGGAGCGGGCGTCGTCGGCGATGGCGTCGGCGTCGGCGTCGGCGTCGGTGTCGGCGTCGGCGTCGGCGTCGGTGTCGGGGTGGGCGTCGGGGTGGGGGGCGGCGTCGTCGTTCCACCACCCACCTGGACCGTTGCCCCGACGGGGGCGTTGGCATCCAACCAGGCAGCGGATGCCTCATGCCCGGACAGCACGTAGCCCCCCGCCGGGATCGCAATGCCGGGCTGGTAGCGCGAGACGGCCGTCACCTTGTTGTCGGGTCCGACGGCCACCTCCACGCCGTACTGGTTGGCCGGGCTCCGGGTGCCGGTGTAACGCACGAAGGCGCCCGCCGCGCGGTAGATGTTCGTGCCCGTCAGGGTGCGGACGGCGGAGCCGATCCGTACCTCGTTGGCGGCCGGCGGGGTCGTCGTCGGCGGTGGGGTGGTGGTGCCACCGAAGTTGATGGTGACATTGGCCGCGGGACTGCGGCCGGGGGGCCCGCCCCAGGTGCGCACCCACTCCTCGTCGAGCACGTGCGCCTCGATGGAGTACCCGGCCGTATTCGGCAGGGTGTAGGTACGGGTGCCCGGCAGTTCGTAGGCTCCGTCCCTGGTGGTCATCCGGTTGGCGACGACCCAGGAATTACGCCAGGTGCCGTCCGTGCGGGTGCCTGCGGCCGGCGCGGTCGCCTCGGCGAGCAGGATCTTGCCCTCACCGTTCTCGGGGACCTGCCGGGTGAAGTCGGGGTGGTAGAGCCACCACTCGACCTTGACGATCGCACCGCGCGCGGGCTGGGCGACCCGCGCGGTCGCCTCCAGTGGCACGGTGCCGCTGAGGGTTGCCCCGGAGGCGGGTGCGGACATGCTGACGGCGACGCACTGCGTCCCCCAGACACACGGTGCGGCGCTCGCGGGAGAGACACCGACCAGGCCGACCAGGAGCACGGTGGTCAGCACGGCCAGGCCCCGGACGCGTAGAGCCCGTAGAGCGTTCATTCGATCCCTTTCTTTCCCCATGACGGATCAGCCACGGGTGTAGATGAGCCAGTTGTCGCCCGGGGCGGGCGACGCAGGGAATGGCTCGAAGGCCAGGGAATAGGCGGAGCTCTCCTCGAGGGCATCGAGGAGCACGGCCTGTGCGGCGTCCTGCTCGGGGTTGCCCAGAGTGGAGCTGCGGAGGATCACCGCCTGGTAGCGCTCGTCGTCGACGGCCGAGCGGATGCTGCCCTCGCCCTCGAAGTAGAGCTCGAACGTCGTCTCCCAGGCCACACCCGGGAGATCGCTCGTGTGGTAGTCGAGGGCGTCGGTGGATGAACTGATGTACAGCCCCTCCCGGGGGTCGGACTCGATCGCCGTCACCACGCTCTGGACGTTGGTCCAGCGGTACATGGCGTCGGCACGCACCAGGGGGAACAGCGCCATGATCATCACCGTGATCACGACGGGGGTGACCATCAGCGGGTAACGGGAGATGCGCGCGAGGCCCCATCCGACGGGGAGCGCGAGAAGCATGACCGAGTAGGCCAGGTGCTTCTCGAACGAGACCGCCTCACCCAGGATCATCTGCCCGATGGGCAGTGCCATCGAGGCGAGCACCAGGCCCGAGCCCAGGATCGACAGCCGCCGGTCCCCGGCTCGGAACATGAGCACCAGTGACACCGCTGCCAGCAGCAGGACGACGATCAGGTGGTCACCGGCCAGACCCAGGAGCGCCCCCGTGGTGGTCGGGGACAGGGCGGTCCGATCGGTGGTGGTGAAGGCGACGTCCCGGGCGATGCTCTCCCCCCATACCGCCCACAGGGTGGCCAGGATGCCGAGCGCCACTCCGGCGGCGACGAGTGCCCGGCGCGCTCCGAGAACGCCCAGGACGAGCGTCGCAGCGAGCACGACCGGTACGAAGATGCCTGCCGTGTACTTGGTCATGGCGGCCAGGGCCAGCACGGCGCCGAGGAGGACGGCCGAAGGGTAGCCCTTCCGGGTGAGGCCGATCCACAGACCCGAAGCGAGCAGGAAGATCACCGGGGCATCGAAGGTGCCGAGCCAGCCGGTGAAGATCACCGGGCCGGACAGCATGAAGGTGGCCGCGGCCAGCAAACCTGCGCGCTTGCCCCACAGGTGCCGCGCCGTGCCGTAGAGGGCCATCGCCGTGCCGAGTACGCACAGCAGGCTGAACGCCCGCACGAGGTAGAGGCCCCCCACGGAGTCCAGCAGCGCTGCCAGCACGGGATAGAGCGCGGGCAGGCCCGAGAAGAAGGCACCGGCGTCTCCGAGTGGACGGCCCTCGGACCAGTAGTCGAGGTAGGCGTTGCCGGCATTGATGTACAGCGCCTCGTCGATGAAGGCGGTGTTGCGCAGGCGGACCGCGAGCGCGACGCCGTAGGCGAGGACGAGGCCCAGGAGCAGCCATTGCCTCTTCGCACGGCTCATGGGCGGGCGGGCCGCGGGAGTGATCTGCGATGCTTCGGAACGCATCAGGGTCGCTGTGGTCATGGCTCCTGCTTGCTTGCTCGTGCCCGGTGGGTCAAGCCGAACCAGGCAGTGGGAAGTTCGATGTCAGCGGTGACGACCTGGCCGAAGCACAGGTTCTGCGCCCAGTAGTGCTCGATGATCAGGGGCAGCGCATCCACGGTGAGGGCCTTGCCGTCGTGCAGGAGGAGGATCCCGCCGTCCGTCATGCCCTTGGATTGCTCGGCGACCTGCTCCGCAGTCGCGGCCTCGAAGTCCTTGGAGTCGACGGTCCACATGACCTCGATCATTCCCCGGCTCTCGACGGCTGCCCTGAGTTCGGGGCTGGTGCTGCCGAACGGCGGGCGGAACATCGTCGGGGGTTCGTGCCCGAGGTCGCGGTGCACGACCGTCGACGCGTCGATGTCGGCGAGGGCCGCCTCCAGATCCATGGACAGCAGGTCGGGGTGGGTCATGCTGTGGTTGCCCAGCTGATGACCCGCCGCCTTCGTGCGCTCCACTTCGCGGGGGCGTGCCCGCTCCTGGACGCCGTTGTTGAAGAACACCGCAGGGACCTTGTAGTGGTCGAGCACGGCCAGGAGGTCGGAGGTGAACTCCGTGGGCCCGTCGTCGAACGTCAGCGCCACATACCCGGCGCAGGCGGTGGGAGCCGTCAGTACCGGCAGGTGACTCATGTCCGCCGCGTCGACCGCATTCTCGGACCGGGCGATCGGTGTGGGTGGCAGGGGTTCCTGACTCGAGCAGCCCATGACGCCGAGCAGGAGCACCGCGACGGCGGCCCTGACGCGCAGGGCCGCCGTGCGGCTCAAAACTCCTCCTTGGGCCGCAGCCGGGTCAGCACGACGCCGGCCATGACGAACGCCACGCCGGAGACGACGATCCAGAACGCATCCAGCCCGGTGGCTGCCAATGCGGTGGCCGAGGCGCCGGTTGCAGCGAGGCTTCCGTTTGCTCCGTACATTAGTTCTTCCCTCCTCTCAGGTGATCCAGACGCGCGCCTCGCGGCGCACGGCTCCTAGCAGGGAACGCCAGTACACGATGAACATGGCGTTGTCATAGAGCCACAGCGGGACGAAGAAGATGGCCGTCCGGATCGACGCCCGGTCCTTGGTCCGGTATGCGGTGACGATGTTCTCCGCCATGAAGATGGGCAGGAGGAACCAGTAGAACGGGTTGGGGGTGATGTCCCACAGCAGCCAGCTCAGGACCAGCGCGAGCAGCGCGGCCGGGAAGAGCAGGGACGAGAAGAACGTGAATGCGACCCCGCCCCAGGTGCGGCGGGTGATCTTGTTCCAGCCGTAGAGCCAGAGCGACTCCATGGCCCCTCGGTACCAGCGCAGGCGCTGGACCTCGAGGTCACGGATCGTCGGCATGACGTCGGTGACCACCGGGCAGCGCTTGGTGCTGGTGCAGTCGAAGCCGAGGTGCCTGATCGCGAGGGTCAGCTCGTAGTCCTCGGTCAGGGAGTCCTCCATGTAGACGCTCCCGGGGGCGCCTGGAAGTGTCTTCCCCCGCGCATCGGCGATGGCCCGGAAGACGTGCACCGGGAAGAGCGAGGCGGCACCGGACAGGACGTGCACCTTGCCGCCCTGGCGCCCCATGAGGCGGGTGCCACGTGCGTACTCGATGGCCTGAGCGCGTTCGATGAAGTTGTTGGGAGTGCGGGCGATGATGCAGCCCGACACCCCGCCCAGATTCGGCTTCACGTCATAGGCCCACAGGGCGTTCTTGACGAAGTCGTTGCTGAGCTCGCCGTCCGCGTCCTGGGCCAGGATGTAGTCCTCGTCGTCCAGCAGCGGCATGACAAGGGCCAGACCCTGATTGAGTGCGCCGGCCTTCTTGGCCTTGTTGCCCACCGTCTCCAGCACCTGGGCGCCGGCCTCGCGGGCCAGTCGCACGGTGTCGTCGGTGCAGTTGTCCGCCATGACGATGACCAACGCGGGTCTGATCGTCTGCGCGAACTGGCTGCGGACGGTCTTGACGATGCCGTCCTGCTCGTTGTGTGCCGGGATGAGCGACACGATGCGGGGCCCCGGCCGATCCAGGCCGGAGAGGTCCAGGCCGCCGGCGTCGGGGGCGGCGGAGGGCTGGGCGCCCCCGACGGAGAACTGGTCTGCGGTCAGTTGCACGACGGGCCTCCGTGCCGGACCTCGGCGCAGCGGCTGCAGGAGACTCTGGGGCGCTCTTGTTCGGGCCGGGGTCTCTCCTGCGGTTCAGGGGCCCGGGCGGGGGGCGTGGTGGTAGTGGCAGTCATGACTGCGCTCCTCTTGAAGTGAGACCACGAGCTCAAAGGCTCGCGACGAGACAGAATGCGCTTGTGCGCATGCAGGAAAGCACTTCACGACTGCCCTGTCGACGGCCGGACGGCAGTTGATCGGACAATTGATTTGCGTTCAGGAGAAAGCTTGTGTCGGTTCTCGAACTCGATCACGAGTAGGTGCTACTCCACCTTTATCGGGGACTACTTGGCCGGCTGGACCGCTTTACTCAGGACGCCCGCAACGGCCCGACAAACGAATGGCCGCCTCTTCCCCGTCATTTCAGGGGGATTTGTCCCGAAACGCCTGATGCTTTGTACTCGGGTCGGCGTTGTCGAATCATCAATGGACGTGGTCGATTCTTCCCCGACTCGCGGAGTGGCCTTCATCACAAATGGGACGCCCTTCGAGGCGGAATGGTGCAGACCCTTCCGACCGTGGATGGATTCCGGGTCGTGACGTCGACGCGCGGCGTAAGGGGGTGGACGACGGCGATCGACCAGGGCGCGCGACCTGAGCCGGCCGCCGCCCACAGTGGGGAAGAGGGTCGTCACAACTGCCCTCTGACCTGCGTGATCAATCCGGGGCCGGCCTTGATGACCGTGATGGAGAAGCTTCACGGAGCGGTTCCCGCGCTGATTTCCTCGGTACTCGACGGCCACACGGCGACGGGAGCACGGCCCCGCTGGGACACCGAAGAGGTGAAGCAGGAGTACTTACCCAGGCGTCCGCAATTGAGTGGCCGGCCTTATCACGACGCGGTCGCCGGCCAACTCGGCACGCGCTTCCCCGCGCTGTCATATATGCATGGTTCCGCGGGATCGTTCATGGAGAATTCGCCTCCCGGGGGTTGACTCCACCACGGGGTTCACGGTCCCGATTCCACGGAGCGATTCACGGGACAAGTAGCTCACGCTGTTCTCGAGGGCTTATCCGAAGTGCCGAATTGTGCCTCTCCGACCATTGGGAGGAGCGAATAAGTACTGGACCGGGGGAATTGAATAGGGACAGTGAGTAGTCGGAATTCAAGAACAGGTGGACGAAGTCACTGGTTCCGAGTGTGCCCTTGCGAAACTGTGTGGTATTCGCGGACGATTCCACCATGTCGCCTTCACCGTCGAGGATCGGGACGTACTCGACGACGCTGCCAGGCAGTTGGACGATCGTCCTGTCACGCACGCCGGAGCGAAGGACATCGGCGAGGGCTACATCCTGGAGTTCTGCGATCCTGACGGCATCGCACTCGAGCTCTTCACTCCGAAGGCGTAGGTACCGGGTGCGGCCGGCAGGGCGGAGCCCGCGCCGTTGACCTCGAGCTCGGCTTCGTCCGCCAGACGGCGGAGCTGCGCGAGCCCCTGTCGGTCGAGGTCCCGCGGCTGCGGGTCGAGGATGCACATGCTGCCCACGAACCACCCGCCGGGCCCCCGCAGCGGTACACCGGCATAGAAGCGGGTGTAGGGCGCGCCCTTCACGAGGGGGTTGTCCCGGAAGCGCGCGTCAGCGAGGAGGTCGGGCACCACCAGTGTCCTGTCGCTCTGGATGGTGACGTTACAGAACGCCGCATGACGTTCGACGGCGCGCGGAAAGGGCCCTGCGAACGACTTGAGGTACTGCCGGTCCTCGGCGATGAGCGAGATGATCGCGGTCGACACCCCGAACCGGGACTGCGCCCGGCGGGTCAGGCGATCGAAGCGTTCCTCATCGCCTGAGTCGAGGAGCCCGGACCGGTCCAGCGCCCTGAGTCGCTGGCGCTCCATCTCGCGGTTGGTGGTCGATGACGTCGGAAGGTCTGACGGGATCTCCGCACCGGAGGACAAAGGCATGGGCAAGAAGGGAATCCGCTCGGCTGGGGGTTGGGAAGACTGACCGTTCGCTGCGGCAACGGATATACCCATACTGCCTGTCGAATCTCAAGAGGGCGGCCGGGGAGGGGAGCGTGCGGCGAAAGCTTTGGCGAACTTTCCCTGTACTGCGGTGTGCGACAGGAGCTGCCGCTGTACGGGGCGCGGCTGATGGGCAGGCCTGCCCGAGGGCTGCACCCAGCCCGGTGGTCGACACGGCCCCGATCAGGCCCGCGTCACACGATCGGGCGGCGCACTCCCCCCGTCCCATCGGTACGCGGCATGGGTGCAACGCCAAGGGGTCATGCTGCGATGGTGCTGCAGCATGACCCCGTGGTGGGTCTCCGGGTCGGCCGGGACGACCCCCGGCATGACGGGCGTCAGGAGAGCTTGACCGCCAGCACGTTGCAGGGTGCCGACAGCAGGATGGTCTGCGCCGTCGAACCCATGATCAGCTTGCCCACCGGTGTGCGGTGCCGCAGTCCGATCACGATCAGGTCCGCAGCCAGTTCCGCCGCCGTGTCGACCACCTCCTCGGCCGCCGTGGCCTCCGAGATGCTGTGGCGGATGGAGTAGGGCACCCCTGCCGCGCTGAGCATGCCCTCCAGCTTCGAGACGTCCTCGGAGTCGGCATAGGCCGGGTTGACGAGGCGGTCGGCACGGGTGGTGTTGATGACCACCAGCTCGGCATCCCGGCGTCGGGCCTCCTCGACCGCTTCGGCCACGGCGGCCTCCCCCAGTGCGTTGGGAACATAACCCACCACGATGGTGCTCATCGGCCGGTGTCCTTTCGGTCGGATCCGGGCGACGTCGGTGACGACGGCGCCGCGGATGTGGCGGGAGACGACGGTGCAGACGACGTCGGTGAGCCGGGCGCGGGCACAGAGGGTGCCGTCGTCGACGCATCGGCCACGGCACCAGCCGTGCCGGCCTCCGATCCGCGGACGACGTCGGCCGCGTCGGCGTTCGCCGCGACCATGGCCTCGAACTGGCGCTGGCGCCGCTTGAGCAGGAGGGACAGGGCGAAGATCACCATCAGGACCACGTAGATGGTCGCGGCGACCGGCGACTGGATCAGCGCCACCGGATCACCCTGGGAGATCGCGAGCGACCGGCGGAGCTGGCTCTCGAAGATCGGACCCAGGATCAGGCCCACCACCATCGGCGCGATCGGGTAGCCGAAGCGCCTCATGAAGAAGCCGAGGATACCGACCACCAGCAGGATGATGACGTCGATCGGCGTGAAGTTCACCGAGAACGCACCGAGAACGGCGAACACCAGGATCCCCGCGTACAGGTAGGGCCGCGGGATCTGGAGGATCTTGACCCAGATGCCCACGAGCGGGAGGTTCAGCACGAGCAGCATCAGGTTGCCCACGTAGAGGCTCGCGATGAGCGCCCACACCAGCGCACTGTTGGATTCGAAGAGCTGCGGGCCCACGGGGATCTGGTACCGCTGGAAGGCCACGAGCATCATGGCGGCCGTGGCCGTCGTGGGGATGCCGAGGGTCAGCAGGGGTACGAGCACGCCGGCAGCCGCGGCGTTGTTCGCGGCCTCCGGACCTGCAACGCCCTCGATGGCGCCCTTGCCGAACTGCTTCTTGTTCTCACCCTTCGCGAGCTTGCGCTCGGAGGCGTAGGACAGGAAGGTCGCGACGTCGGCCCCGCCGGCGGGGATGGTGCCCACCGGGAAGCCGATGAACGTCCCGCGGAGCCAGGGCTTCCAGGACCTGCGCAGATCGTCCTTGCGGAGCCAGCTCGTCCAGCCGCCGGTCACCGGGATGACCTTGATGGGCCCATGCCGCAGGCGGGACGCCACGTAGAGCGCCTCGCCGACGGCGAAGAGCGCCACGGCCACGAGGACGACGTCGATCCCGTCCGCCAGGAACGGGCTGCCGAACGTGTAGCGCTGCTGGGCGGTGAGCGCGTCGAACCCGACGAGCGCGATGAACAGCCCGAGTCCCAGGGAGGCCAGGCCGCGCAGCACCGAGGAGCCGAGCAGGGCGCCCACCGTCAGGAACGCCACCACCATGAGCGCCACATACTCCACGGGACCGATCTGCACCGCGAAGGCCGCCACGAACGGGGCCAGGAAGCTCAGCAGGACGGTCGCGATGGTCCCGGCGACGAACGAGCCGACCGCGGCCGTCGCGAGCGCCGCCGCTCCCCTGCCGGCCTTCGCCATCTTGTTGCCCTCGAGGGCCGTGACGATCGAGGAGGACTCACCGGGCGTGTTGAGCAGGATCGACGTCGTGGACCCGCCGTACATGCCGCCGTAGTAGATGCCGGCGAAGACGATGATCGCCGCCGTCGGCTCGAGGCTGTAGGTGATGGGCATGAGCAGCGCCACCGTCATGGCCGGGCCGATGCCCGGCAGCACGCCGACCGCCGTGCCCACGAGCACCCCGCCGAGGGCGAAGAGCAGGTACATGGGCTGCATCGCCGTGGCGAAGCCCTCCATGAGCAGGAAGAAGTTATCCACCGAAGATCCCCAGCCCTTCGAGGAAGCCCGGAGGCAGCGAGACGCCGAGGAGCCCGCCGAAGACGAACTGCAGCACCAGGGCCAGGACGATCGCGGTCACGAGGTTGCGCCACCAGGGGCGCGCTCCGAGGGACCACGCGGCGCCGAAGAAGAGGATGGCCGCTGCGACGGGCCACCCGAGCGGCACGATCAGGAACGCGTGCAGCAGGACGAAGCCTGCGAGCTTCCCGACGGTCAACCAGTCGGTCTTCGCCTCGAGGTCCACGTCCTCACCCTCATCGGCGGAGCCGCGGTGGCCGCGGAGCACCTGGAACACCAGGCCCGCCCCGACTACCACGAGCAGTGCGGACACGGCGAAGGGGAAGGCACGGGGCCCGATGTCACTGGCCGACGGCGGGGTCTGGATCCCCGCGCCGGCCACGAAGCCGACGACGCCGATGCTCACGATGAGCAGTGCGAAGACCAGCTCACCGATCGGCTTGCCGGGAGCGGCGGCCGTGCCGCTCCCGGGGCTGTTCTGGACCGAGGTACTCATGGCTAGAGCAGGCCGATGTCGGTGAGGGTCGTCTTGACGCTGGCGATGTCCTCGTCGAGGAAGCTCTGGAACTCCTCGCCGGTCAGGAACGCGTCCGACCAGTTGTTCTCCTCGAGGGTGGCCTTCCAGGTGTCGGTCGCGTGCAGGTCGGTCACGAGCTGCGTGAGCTTGTCGGCCTGGGCGTCGTCGATGTTCCCGGGGGCGACGACGCCGCGCCAGTTGGTCAGCACGAGGTCCACGCCCTCCTCGGTGAGGGTCGGGGTGTCGGGCAGCTGCGGGGCGGCTTCCTCACCGGACACCGCGAGCGCCCGGAGCTTGCCGGCATCGACCTGCTCCGCGTACTCGCCGACGCCGGAGATGCCGGCGTTGACCTTGTTGCCGAGCAGTGCGGCGAGCGATTCGCCACCACCGGAGTAGGGGATGTAGTTGAGGCTGTCCGGGGAGATACCCGCCTCCTTCAGGACCGAGCCGGCCAGGATGTGGTCGGCGCCGCCGGCCGAGCCGCCCGTGATGGAGACGCCCTTGCCCTTGGCCTCGATGTCGTCGAGCAGGTCCTGGATGGTCTGGTACGGCGAGTCCGCGGGGACCACGATCACGAGGGGCTCCTCGGTGAGGCGGGCGATCGGGGTGGTGTCCTCGATGCGGGTGGCGGCGTTGTTGGTCTCCACGGCGCCGACCATGACGTAGCCCATGACCATCAGTGTGTTCGGGTCCGTCTCGGTGGCGAGCTGGGCGAGGCCGTTGGTGCCGCCGGCACCTCCGACGTTGACCACGGAGGCGTTGCCCACGAGGTCGTTCTCCTTGAGGTCCGTCTCGATGGCCCGGCCGGTCTGGTCCCAGCCTCCACCGGGATCGGCGGGCACCACGATGTTGAGTTTCTCGATCGTTCCTTCCGCGTCACCCGCGGTGGTGCTCTCCGTCATCGAGCCGCAGGCCGAGAGGGCCAGGGCGGAGACGAGGGCGAGTGAGGTGAGGGCTGAGCGGCGCGTCGCTGTGCGTTCGATTTTCATGGGGGTCTCTTCCTTGAGATGTGATGTGTGTCACCACTGCTGTCCTCAGGGTAGGAAGCCGTCTGATCGGCGGTAAAGCATGCGGTCGTAGTGCTCGTATTGGTCTTTGTGGTCTCGGGGTACGGTTTGTCCGCTCCGGTGTGATGCGCCCGGTCGTGTCACACTAAGGGGATGATCAGGTCGATGTCGCTTCGATCACAGCTGTTCCTGCTGCAGCTGGCCATCGTTCTGATCATCGTCGCCGTCGCCGGCTCCACGGCCGTCGCGATGCAGCGCCAGCAGATCCGGGAGCAGTACGAGGATCGCATGGTCGGCGTCGCCCAGTCGGTGGCTCAGCTGCCCTCCGTGATCGACGCCTTCGACGAGACGGATCCCAGCAAGACCATCCAGCCCATCGCCGACCTCATCCGCCAGTCCACCGGCGTGACCTATGTCGTCGTCACCGACGAGGACGGGATCCGCTACTCCCATCCGAATCCCGAGCTCATCGGCGAGGTCGTGTCCACCGACCCGTCCATCCCCCTCTCCGGGAAGACGTTCGTGGGCACCCAGACCGGCACGCTCGGTGAGTCCTGGCGCGTGAAGGTGCCCATTCTCGACGCCGACGGCAGCATCATCGGCACGGCATCCGTCGGCACCCTCGAGTCGGAGCTCGACGCCGACCTCTACGAGGACCTGCCCCGCCTGCTGGCCTGGCTGATCGTGGCCGCGCTCGTCGGGTCCGCGGGCGCCATCTGGATCTCCCGGCTCGTCTGGCGGCGCATCTACCGCCTCGAGCCCGAGGAGATCGCGTCCCTCCTCGAGACGCGCGACGCGATGATCCACGGCATCAGCGAGGGCATGGTCGCCGTCGACGAGCACCACCGGATCGCACTGCTCAACGACGAGGCGAAGAGGCTGCTGGAGCTCGACGACGACGCCACGGGCCGGCTCGCGGCCGACGTCATGGAACCCGCCCTGGCGCAGCTCCTCACCGACCCCGCCGACACGGACGAGACAGTCCTGTCAGGCGAGCGGGTGCTCCTCGCCCGCACTTCCGGCGCGCTCGTCGATGACAAACGCGTGGGCCGCGTGATGATCCTCCGTGACCGTACCGAGCTCTACCAGCTGCTGACCGACCTCGACGGCGAACGGGATGCCACCCAGGCGCTGCGGGCGCAGGCGCACGAGTTCGCCAACCGGATGCACACCATCTCCGGGCTGCTGGAGCTCGGCCGCACGCAGCAGGCCGTGGACTTCATCTCGCGGTCCGGGCACGGCGGCTCGCTCATGTCGGGCAGCATCGCGCCCGGCATCCAGGACCCTGACGCCGCGAGCCTGCTCATGACCAAGAGCACCATCGCCGCCGAGAAGGGCATCACCCTGACCATCGACGAGACCTCGGCGCTCGAGCCCGACGGCACCACCGACGTCGTCACCGTACTCGGCATCCTTCTCGACAACGCGATGGAAGCCGTGACCGGTAGCGGACGGCCGGACGGGCAGGTCGTGGTGCACCTCGCGACGGACGACGACGCCGTCCGCATCACCGTCGCCGACAACGGCCCCGGCGTCGCACCGGAGGACGTCGACGGCATCTTCTCCTCCGGCTACTCGACCAAGGACGGCGGCCACACCGGGACGCGCGGGTTCGGCCTCGCGCTCGTGGACCGCATCGCCCGCCGCCGCAGCGGGCAGGTCGTCGTCGACGACTCCGAGCTCGGCGGCGCCGAGTTCACCGTCTGGCTCGCGCCGTCGCTCGCCGGCACCCGTCCTCCGCTGCGCGTGCCATGAGCGCCCCTGCCCTGATCCCCACGCTGGTGGTCGACGACGACCGCGAGGTGGCCGGCATCCACACCGGCTTCCTGCTCGCGCACGGTGCGTTCGACGTCGTCGGCGCCGCACACACCGGAGCCCGTGCGCTCGAGCTCGCCGAGGCGCTGCGCCCGCGCCTCGTGCTGCTGGACATCCACCTGCCCGACATGACCGGCATCGACGTGCTGCGGACGCTGCGGAACCGACCCGGCGATCCGCTCGACGTCATCGCGATCACCGCGGCCCGCGAGCTCGACACCGTACGGGCGGCCGTGGCCGGCGGGGTGCTGCACTACCTCGTGAAGCCGTTCAGCGCCGCGGTGCTGGGCCAGCGGCTGGACTCCTACGTCGCGTACCGCCGCGAGCTCGACACCCACGCGGCTGACGGCTCCGCAGCGCTCGATCAGGGCCGCATCGACCAGCTGCTGCGGACGACGGCGGGGTCCGGTGCGGGCGGCGCGGGTGCGCCGTCCGGCACGGCGACCATCGTGACGCCGAAGGGCCTCTCGGCGCCGACCCTGGAGGCCGTCATGCTGGACCTGCGCGGTCATGGCCGGGGGACGTCGGCGTCCGATGTCGCCGAGCGGCTCGGTATGGCCCGCGTGAGCGCCCGGCGGTACCTCGAGTTCCTGGTCTCGCGGGGGCAGGCGCGGATCGTCCCGCAGTACGGGTCGGCGGGCCGTCCCGAGAAGTTCTACGTCTGGACGGACGGCGCCTCCCGCGGCTGAGCGGGGACAGGGCGGGCCGGGCCGGCGCTAGCGGCCTCCGACGACCACCGGTGAGCAGCGCACCGCATCGCAGACCTGGTAGCGCACGGACGCCGATTTCGCCGTCGTCGAGGTACCGCCCGTGTTCGGGACCGTGCGCCGGACCCCGTTGGTCAGCAGCGTCACGGAGGAGCCTGCGGCCCCCGACCAGCTGAGTGTCGTGGTGGTGGTGCCGCGGGTCTTGGTGCTGGACGCGGCGAGCGTGATGGTCGCCGGAGCGGGGGTGGGCGCCGGCGCCACGACCGGCGGTGCCGCGCGCGGAACGAAGGAGAAGTCGCGGACGACCACCTTCTCGGGAACGACGCGGGCGGGGTCCCCACCGCCTCCGCCGGTCACCCAGAGGTTGAAGTGGACGGTCTCGCGGGCCGGTTCCGGAACCTTCTCACCCATCAGGACCGTGCGCTTGAGGAGCTGGCCGGTGTAGCCCTCTCCCGCGAAGGTCTCGAAGGTGATCCTGTCCGGCTCCCACACCATCCTGTGCGTCAGGACCGGATGATCCGTGACCGCGAAGATCGCGGTGTCGTTCCCCACACCCGGGCCCTTGCTCGCATCGAACCAGTAGCCGTGCCCCTGCGTGATCGGCCACACCTGACCGAAGCTGCTGCCACCACCCCACGAACTCGCCTCGCACAGGTCGATCTCGTTGAATCCGGGGGCGGCCGCGGGGTCGTAGGTGAAGAGGCACCCCCACACCACCTCCTTCTGCAGGGTGCTGAGGTCCTTCTCGATGGTGGTGCTGTAGGTGCCGTACCCGAAGCCATGGCGCGTCGTGTTGAACTCGGCCCCGATCGCCGAGCCACCGGTCGGGTTGGAGAGCGTCATGGTGACATGCCCGTTCGCATCGGGGTTGCTGACGTTCGCCGGGTCAAACTGCTTGTTGTAGTTGGGGGCACCGGTCCACCAGCGCTTCTCCCAGTTGAAGCCCTTCCAGGCGAAGTCGCCGACCGGCCCGGGGTCCACGACGGCAGGCCTCGTCTCGCCGGCTTCGGCGGAGGTGGAGGCGGATACCGACACCGCCAGCAGGAGCGCGGTGAGCACGGAGGCGACGAGCGACGAGCGGCCGTCCGTCCGTCGGCGGGTCCGTGAGGTGACGGGCAGGAGGTGCATGCGGGGAGCCTTCGCTGTTCGGTAGCCCGGCGGACCGCGTGGGTCCCGTGGCTTTGCGTCGCCGGTTCGCACCGGGTTTGCCCTTGTCGCTGAGCGGTCGTGCCAGCGGCGCCGCCGGACGCGCTGCACGATGTCCGCCGGCCCCTCCATCGTCCTGCAGGCGTGCGCCAAGGACCCCGTCCTTCAGCGCAGGTCTTGCTCAGATTTGGCGCAGGTCCCTACGAACACGCCCCGGGGTCCGGGCTAGCCGGCTCCACGCCAGATGCGCCGCCAGAAGGAGGGCCGAGGCTGCTCGGGCGGTGCGGCGTCCTCGGCCGCACGGCGCGCCGCAGCCCTGCGTTCGCGCCAGAGCTCCACCTCGGCGTCCACGTCGCGGAGCTTCGTGATGACGGGCGGGCCCCCGAGGAGCTGACGCCTCGCGTCGATCACTCGGTAGTTGAAGTCCTCGAGCACCTCGCGGACCTGCTTCTCGGTGTACTGGCGGTCGAGGCGGTCGTCGAGTTCCGCGTCCTCCGTGCGCAGCAGGATGGCGCGGGGGCCGAGGCCCGTGATGTTCTCGCGCTGGATCAGGCCCTTGACCCACCAGTCGGGGTCGTGGGCCTCCCCCAGCCCCGGGATGGGCTTGCCGGCGAGCGCCAGGTCGTCGAAGTCCCCGCGTGCCACGGCCTGGTCCACGATGAGCCGCGCCCGCTTGACCTCGTCCTCGCCCGCGCGCAGCGGCGCCATCTCGCCGTTGGCCGCGTCGCCGTCGTTCTGGCGTTCGAGCTCGGCGAGCGCGTCGTCCGCATCCCGGGCTCCGCTGCGGGCAGCGCGGTACTGGGCCGCCTTGCGCAGCCTCTCCTCGTTCTCCTGGGAACCGCTGATGCCGCTACCCTTCGCCTGGTCGTGCCGTCCTCCCCAGTATTCCGAGGTCCCTGCCGGGCCCGCAACCGATTCTCCTGCGGACGAACGGCCCTTCCACCCGGCAGGGACGACGACGGCGGGCCACCCCCGGAAGGAGCGACTCGCCGTCGTTGGACTCCTGCTATACGAGCCAGGCGGTGGTGTCGCCCGGCAGCCTGCCGTCCTCGAGCGGTGAGCTGCTCAGCAGCACGGTGCCGGCGGGCAGGTCCACCGTGGCCGGGCCGAAATTGGTGACGCTGTGCCAGCCGCCGGGACGCGTGAAGTGCAGGACGTCGGCCGAAGGCTCGTCGACCCACTCGAAGTCCTCCTCGCCCTGCAGCTCGCGGCGCAGCTCGAGTGCACGGCGGTAGAAGCCGAGGTGGGAGGAGGGGTCCGCTTCCTGCACCTCGACGGCGTACTCCCCGAACCACGCGGGCTGCGGCAGGTGCGCTCCGCCGAAGCCGAAACCGAAGGATTCGCCGTCGCGCGTCCACGGCAGCGGCACGCGGCACCCGTCACGCCCCACGTCCACGCCCCTGTTGCGGAAGAACGTGGGGTCCTGGCGGTCCTCCTCGGCGATGTCGGCTACCTCGTGCAGGCCGAGCTCCTCCCCCTGGTACAGGTAGGCGGAGCCGGGCAGGGCGAGCATGAGCTGCGAGACGGCACGCGCACGGCGCTCCCCGAGCGCGCGGTCGAGCTCCGGCTCGATGCCGCCGCTCATGAGCCACGCGCCGCCGTCCTGGCCGTCGTCGCTGTCGGCTCCGACGGGAGGCAGCCCGTAGCGCGTCGCGTGCCGGACGACGTCGTGGTTGGAGAACACCCAGGTGGACGACGCCCCCGAGGACGTCGCCTCGACGAGGTTCTTCGTGATGATCTCCCGGAACTGGCGGGGGTTCCAGTCGGCCCTGAGGAGGTCGAAGTTGAACGCCTGGCCGAGGCCGTCGGGGCTGGCGTAGCGCGCCCGGCGGTCGGCGTGCACCCAGGCCTCGGCGACGGCGGTGCGCGGCGGCGTGTACTCGTTGAAGACCGTGCGCCATTCAGCGAAGACCTCGTGCACCTCGTCGCGGTCCCAGAAGGGGTGCTCCCCCAGATTGTTCCCGCCCTGGGGGCCGAGCTCGGCCTTGGACGGCAGCGGCTCGGTCAGGTCCTTGGTGAGGGCGTGCGCCACGTCCACGCGGAAGCCGTCCACGCCGCGGTCGGACCAGAAGCGCAGGGTCTTCAGGAAGTCGTCACGGACCTCGCGGTTGTCCCAGTTCAGGTCCGGCTGCTCTCGGGCGAAGATGTGCATGTACCACTGGCCGTCCTCCGTGCGCTCCCAGGCGGGGCCGCCGAACACCGAGTCCCAGTCCGAGGGCGGCCGGGAGCCGTCGGGGCCGAGCCCGTCGCGGAAGATGTAGCGGTCGCGGGCGGCGGATCCCTTCGGCGAGGCCAGCGCCTCCTGGAACCACTCATGGAGGTTCGAGGTGTGGTTGGGCACGATGTCGGCGATGAGCTTGATGCCGGCCTCGTGCAGCGCAGCGATCATCTCGTCGAAGTCGGCGAGGGTGCCGAGCTTGGGGTCCACGTCGCGGTAGTCGTCGACGTCGTACCCGCCGTCGGCGAGCGCGGACGGGTAGAACGGGCTGAGCCAGACGGCGTCCACGCCGAGGGACTTCAGGTACGGGATCCGGGACGTGATGCCCTTCAGGTCACCGATGCCGTCGCCGTTCGAGTCGGCGAAGCTCCGCGGGTAGATCTGGTAGACGGAGGCCTGGCGCCACCAGTTCGGATCCTCCATCGTCGCGGCGAGCGCCGCGGCGGGGGCGTCGACGGCGGATTCGAGGTCGGGGTTGACGGTGGAAGTCACGGGACGGGGTCCTTTTCGGGGATCGGTGAGGGCGGACGTCGAGCAACGAGCCATCGCCGGAAGGACGCCAACGGAATCGCTCCAATAATTTTTACGGTAGAAATAAGAACGACGTCAACCGCCGGACTCCCACCCGGAACCGCTCAGTTCCGCATTGACATCACCTCGACGTAGGGTTCTCAGCACCACCCCCACAGAACATGCCTGCCTGCGAACGGAATGCTATGGACGCGGTCACCTCGCTCGCCCCCTCCAGCCCGGCCCGAGCACTCGCACGCGAGGTCCTGATCCGCGGGCCGATCTCGCGCGGCGACCTCGCGGCACGCCTCGGGCTCTCGGTGGCGAGCCTCACACGCCTCAGCCGGCCGCTCCTCGACTCCGGCGTCCTCCGCGAAGCCGACGAAGCCACGAGCACCTCGATCGGACGCCCCATCCGCCCCCTCGAGGTCAGCCCCGAGAGCCACCGGTTCGTGGGCGTGAAGCTCACCGGGGACAGCGCTGCGGCTGTCGCCACCGACCTCAGGTCCGATGTCATCGGCTCGAGCGAGCGCCCCCTGCCGAGCCACGGTGTCGAGGACGTGGTGGGGACCATCGCCGACGCCGTCGCGGACCTCGGCGCGCCCGGTGACTTCAGCGGTATCGGCGTCAGCATCGGTGGCAAGGTGGGGCTCGGCGACATGGTGCTGCGTGCCCCCTTCCTCGGGTGGCGCGACGTCCCCCTCGCCGCCCTCCTGCAGGAGCGGACCGGCCTGCCCGTCGCCGTCGAGAACGACGTCGTGGCCCTCACCGTGGCTGAACAGTGGTTCGGCGCGGGGCGCGGCGAGAAGGACTTCGCCGTCCTGACCGTGGGCGCCGGGGTGGGCTACGGGCTGGTCGTCAATGACGCCGTCATCGCGCCGCCCGACGCCGGCCTGGGCCTCGTGGGCCACTTCCCTCTCGAGGCCTCCGGGCCACGCTGCAGCGAGGGGCACCGCGGCTGCGCCTCCGCCGTGCTCACCATTCCCGGCATCTGCTCCCGGTTTGCCGCCTCCACGGGGCAGCAGGCGCCCTACGCGGCGATCCTCGCACTCGCGGCGGAGCGCCACCCCGCTGCCTCGGAGATCGTCGACACCGCCGGCGCAGCCCTCGGCACGCTGGTCTCGGCGGTCGCGAACCTGACGATGGTGGAGCTCGTCATCCTGTCGGGCGAGGGCATGGACCTCGCGGACGTGGCAGCCGCTTCCCTGCACGGGTCCGTCACCCGCCATCGCGATCCCGAAGCCACGGCCGTCCGGCTGAGCCGGCAGCCCTCGGATTTCGCGCAGTGGGCGAGGGGAGCCGCCGCCGTCGCCATCCAGCGCACCATCCTCGGGACGCTGCGCTGACGTGCACGGCCGCTGGTCACGGAATTATTACGGCGCGCCGGTCCTTGCACCCGGTATGACTACTCTCGCGATCATCGGAGCAGGACGCGGCCTCGGTGCCGCCGTGGCACGGCGGTTCGGAGCCGAAGGGTTCTCCGTGGCCCTGCTCTCCCGCAACCAGGGCAAGCTCGACGCCCTCGCGGACGACCTCGGCAAGGAGGGGATCCACGCCCGGGGCTTCGCGGCCGACGTCCGGAACCCCGACTCCATTGCCGCAGCCCTCGAGTCCGCGGCCGAGACCCTCGGCCCCATCGAGGTGCTGCAGTACAGTCCGCTGCCCCAGAAGGACTTCATGCGTCCGGTCCTCGAGACGACGCCCGCGGACCTCAGGGGTCCCATCGAGTTCTCCATCTACGGGTCCGTCGCCGCCGTCCACCAGGTACTGCCCGGCATGCGGGCCCTCGGCGCGAACCGCGGCACGATCCTCTTCGTCAACGGCGGGTCCGCGGTGAAGCCCGGACGTTCCGTCACGGGAACCTCGGTGGCGTTCGCAGGCCAGGCCGCCTACGCGCAACTCCTCCACGAGGTGCTCGGCGAGGAGGGCATCCAGGTGTCCCAGCTCATCATCGGCGGGCGGATCGTCGAGGGGGACCCCGAGAAGGATCCGAACCTCCTCGCGAACCTCCTCTGGGAGCTCCACGCGAAGCGGGACACCTTCCGCCACCAGGTCAGCGAAGACTGACCATCCCGACCTCCGGAGGATTCATGAAGATCGCACTGCTCGGCGTCGGACGCATGGGCCACGAGCTCGGCGTGCACCTGCTCGCGGCCGGTCACGAGCTGACCGCCTGGAACCGGACCCCCGCGGCCGTCGAGCGGCTCCGCGACGCCGGAGCCACGCAGGCCGACTCCCCCGAGGATGCCGTCCGGGACGCCGACGTGGTGATGACGGTCCTCTTCGGCCCGGACACGGTCCGCGAGGTGGTGCTCTCCGGGCTGGAGATCCCCGCCGAAGCCGTCTGGTTCGACGTCACCACGGTCTCCCCCGAGGACGCCCGCGAGTTCGCGGACTACGCCGTCGCCGCGGGCGTCCGCTACGTCCACGGGCCGGTCATCGGGAGCCTCGCACCGGCCAGGGCGGGCCGGCTGGGCGTCCTGCTCGGCGGCGCACCGGAGGACGTCGACGTCGTCGAGCCGCTGGCCGCGCTGTGGGCCGACGCCGAGCGGCTCCGCCGCGTCGCCACGCCCTCGGACGCGGCGACGGGCAAGCTGCTCGCCAATCTCGCCCTCGGCGTCACCCTGCAGGGCCTCGTGGAGGCGCTGCGCCTGGGCCGTGCGAACGGTGTGGACGCCGCAGGCGTGCTGGACCTGCTCGAGGGCACGGGCCTCGGCGTCATCGCCGGCATGAAGGGACCCGTCATCACCGGCGGGACCTTCGGGGACACCCAGTTCTCCGCCGACCTGCTGGCCAAGGACGCGCGGCTCATGCTGCGCTCCACCCCCGACCCCCTGCCCGCGGTCACCGCCGTCCTGCAATCGCTCACCGACGCGCAGCGCGCCGGCTCGGGCGACGACGACATCGCCGTGATCACGAAGCCCGAGCTCGGCCCGCGCCCGCGGAACGGGTAGCCGGCTCAGTCCACCTGGGGGAAGCCGAGGTCGATCTTCGACGTCGACGGATCCGGCCACCGTGTGGTGACGACCTTGCCGCGCGTGTAGAACCGGATGCTGTCCGGCCCGTACATGTGGGTGTCGCCGAACAGCGAGTCCTTCCAGCCACCGAACGAGTACGTACCCACCGGCACGGGGATCGGCACGTTCACGCCGACCATCCCGGCCTCCGCCTCGACCTCGAACTGGCGGGCCGCACCGCCGTCGCGCGTGAAGATGGCGACGCCGTTGCCGTACTGGTTCTCGTTGACGAGCCGCACCGCGTCGGCGTACGTGTCCACGCGGACCACGGACAGCACGGGGCCGAAGATCTCGTCGTCGTACACCTTCATGCCCGGCTTCACGTGATCCACGAGCGAGACGCCTATGAAGAAGCCGCCGGAGTCGAACTGCTGCTGCGTCCCGTCCACGACGACGGTGGCGCCCTCCGTAGGCGCGTTCGTCACGTAGGACGCCACGCGGTCGCGGTGCTCGGCCGTGATGAGCGGGCCCATCTCGGACGCCGGATCCGTCCCCGGGCCGATTCTCAGGCTCTCCATGCGCGAGCGCACGGCCTCGACGAGGTCGTCGGCGATGTCGCCGACGGCCACCATGACGCTGATCGCCATGCAACGCTCCCCCGCCGACCCGTACGCGGCGGAGATGGCGGCGTCAGCGGCCATGGCGAGGTCGGCGTCGGGCAGGACCACCATGTGGTTCTTCGCGCCGCCGAGCGCCTGGACGCGCTTGCCGTTCGCGGCGGCCCGCGCGTAGATCGTCTTCGCGATCGGTGTCGAGCCGACGAAGCTGACCGCTTTCACGCCGGGGTGGTCGAGGATGCCCTCCACCGCCTCACGATCGCCGTGCACCACGTTCAGGACGCCGTCGGGCAGGCCCGCCTCCGTGAAGAGTTCGGCGATGAACACGGACGACGACGGATCCTTCTCGCTCGGCTTCAGCAGCACGGTGTTGCCGCACGCGATGGCACTGCCGATCATCCACAGCGGCACCATCGCGGGGAAGTTGAACGGCGTGATGCAGGCGACCACGCCCACCGGCTGGCGGATGGAGTGGACGTCGACGCCGGAGGACACCTGCTCGGAGCGCTCACCCTTGAGCATGTGGGAGAGGCCGGTGGCGAACTCGATGTTCTCGAGGCCGCGGGAGATCTCGCCCTCCGCGTCCGAGAGGACCTTGCCGTGCTCGCTCGTGAGGATGGCTGCCAGCTCGGATTTCCGTTCGGTGAGCAGCTGCCGGACGCGGTAGAACACGGCCGCGCGCTTGGCGAGGCTCGCCGAACGCCAGCCGGGAAGTGCCGCCTGGGCCGCGGCGACGGCCTCGTCGATGCGCGACGCCGATGCCAGGGCCACCTCCTTCTCCTGCTCGCCGGTGGCCGGGTTGAAGACCGGGCCGAAGCGCTCGGCCTCGGCCACGCGCCGTCCGTCGATGTAGTGCGGTATCTGCTGCATGGGGATCCTTCGTTTCCTGGTGGGGAGCTACTGGAGGGAGCCGTCGACGAGCTTGATGATCATGGAGCAGTCCTTGCCGCCCTCACCCTCGTCGATGAGGCGCTGGAAGAGCTGCTGCACGTGCGTGCCGATCTCGAGCGGGGTCCCGGTGTCCCGGGCGGCGGCGATGGCGAGACCGATGTCCTTGTTGGCCAGCTCGGTGGTGAAGGTCGGCGCGAAGTCGTTGTTCGACGCCGCGGTCTCGACCACGCCCGGCACCGGGTACCAGGTGCGCAGGGCCCAGCTGTCGCCGGAGGACACCGAGGCGATGTCCCAGAACACCTGCTTGTCGAGGCCGAGGCGGTCCGCGAGGACCGCACCCTCCGCCGTGGAGGCGAGGTTGATGAACAGCATGAGGTTGTTGCAGATCTTGGCGGCCTGCCCCGTCGTCGCCCCGCCGGTGGGGATGATGTTCCTCGCCATGGGCTCGATGAACGCGGTCGCGTCCTTCACGGCGCCCTCCTCGCCCCCGATCATGAAGGTGAGCGTGCCTGCTTTCGCTCCGCTGATCCCGCCGGATACCGGGGCGTCCACGAAGCGGAAGCCCTTCTCCGCGGCAGCCTCGTGCAGCGCTGCTGCCGACTCGATGTCGATCGTGGACGAGTCGACGAGGAGCGTCGAGGTGTCGGCGTGCGCGAGGACGCCGTCCTCGCCGAGGTAGACCGCTCGGGCGTGCTCGCCCTTGGGCAGCATCGTGAAGACGACGTCGGCCCCCTTCACCGCGTCCTCGATGCCGGCCACCGAGGTGACGCCGCCCGCCTCGGCCGCGGCCACGGCGCCGGGGTTCAGGTCGAAGCCCCTCACCGTGTGGCCGGCCTGCACGAGGTTGGCCGTCATGGGGCCACCCATGTTCCCGAGTCCTATCCAGCCGATCGTTGCCATGGTCAAGCTCCTTTGCTCGTGGGTGTCATCCGGTCAACCCTCTCCCGCTGCTACAGTGCGATCAAGGGAAGAAATCACAGATCTCATGAACATTTCTGCACAGTCGCAGGGAAGGATGCCGTGGTCGACCCCAAGCGCCTGCCAAGCCCCGACGATCTCCTCATCCTCCTGACGGTCGCTCGCCTGGGCCGCTTCAATGCCGTCGCGGAGTCGCTCGGGACCACGCACACCACCATCTCCCGGCGCATCCTCGCCCTCGACCGGCAGCTCGGCGGGCGGACGCTCGAACGCACGCCGCAGGGGTGGGAGCTGACGGCGCTCGGGACCGACGCCGTGGCCGCCGCGGAGGCGATCGAGGCGAGTCTGGGGGAACTCGACGCCCGGCTCTCGAACAGTGACGCCCTCACGGGCCTGGTGCGCATCAGCACCCCCGACGGCTTCGGCGCGCGCTTCGTGACGCCGGCAATGGTCCGCGTGCAGCGGCAGAACCCGAGGCTCGACGTCGAGATCCTCAGCGCCACGAGGAAGGCCAGCCGGAACCGTTCCGGCGTGGACCTCGAGGTGGTCGTGGGCCGCACGGGGACCGTGAACGCCGAGCCGATCTTCCTCACCAACTACTTCCTGCGCCTGTACGCGGGCTCCGCCTACGCGGACCGGCGCGGGCTGCCCGAGCGGCTGGAGGACATCCGGCACCACGGTTTCGTCTCCTACGTGGAGTCCGCGCTGCAGGTCCCGGAGCTGGGCCACCGCTCGTCGCAGCTGCCCCTGCCGGCGACGTCCTTCCAGTCCACCAGCATCTTCGCCCAGATCGAGGCGGTGCACGCAGGCGCGGGCCTCGGGCTGCTGCCGAGCTTCATGGTGCCCGCGGGATGTGGACTCCTGCCCGTCCTGCACGACGACTTCCACCGGCAGCTGCCCATCTGGGCCGTCGCCCGCCCCGAATCGCTCCGGTCGGCCGCCGTGCAGGGCGCGGTCGTGGCCATCCGGCAGGAGATCGAGGACCGCGCCCACGAGCTCGACGCCTGATACCGACGCCGCGGCTACTTCTTCGAGTTGGCGAGGAGATCCGCCGTCCCGCGGGCGTCCGCCTCGTCGACGTCCTGGAGCGAGATCCCGCGCGTCTCCTTGAGCACGAGCACCGCGACGACGGTCACGCAGCAGGCGAGCAGGAGGTAGACGGCCACCGGCGTGGAGGAGCCGTAGTCGCGCAGCAGCGTCGTCGCGATGATCGGCGCGAGCGATCCGGCGACGATCGAGGTGACCTGGTAGCCCAGTGAGACGCCCGAGTACCGCATGCGGGTGGGGAACATCTCCGCCATGATGGCCGGCTGCCCCGCGTACATGAGCGCGTGGAAGAACAGGCCGATCGTGACGGCGAGCAGGATGATGAGGTCGTTCCCGGTGTCCATCATCGGGAAGGCGAAGAAGCCCCACGTCCCACCCAGCACCGCGCCCGCGAGGTACACGGGCTTCCGGCCGAACCGGTCCGAGTAGCGTCCCACGATCGGCACGGCGCAGAAGTGCAGGAAGTGCGCCACGAGCAGGAGCAGGAGGATCCGGGTGCGGTCCTCCCCCACGACGGTGCTGAGGTAGGTGATGCTGAAGGTGACCACCAGGTAGTACAGGATGTTCTCCGCGAAGCGCAGGCCCATGGCGGTGAACACGCCCCGGGGGTAACGCTTGAACACCTCGACGACGCCGTAGCCCTTGGCCTCCTCGACGACCTCCTTGCGTGCCTCGAGGAAGATCGGGGCGTCGTTGACCTTGGTGCGGATGTAGTAGCCGACGATCACGATCACGGCCGAGAGCCAGAAGGCCACGCGCCAGCCCCAGCCGAGGAAGGACGCTTCGTCGAGGACGGCCGAGAGGCCGAACAGCACGCCCGTGGCGAGCAGGTTGCCCATAGGGACGGCCGACTGCGGCCAGCTCGCCCAGAAGCCGCGGCTCCTGCTGGGGCTGTGCTCGGCAACCAGCAGGACGGCCCCGCCCCACTCGCCGCCGACGGCGAAGCCCTGGATGAAGCGCAGCACCACGAGGAGACCGGGCGCCCAGTAGCCCACCTGATCGAAGGTGGGCAGGCAGCCCATGAGGAACGTCGAGACGCCCACGAGGATGATGCTCAGCTGCAGGAGCTGCTTGCGCCCGTACTTGTCACCGAAGTGGCCGAAGACGATGCCGCCGATGGGCCGCGCCACGAAGCCGACGGCGTAGGTCAGGAACCCGGCGATGATGGCGTCCAGCTCGGAGTCCGCGCTGGGGAAGAAGACGGTCGCGAAGACGAGGGTGGCGGCCGCCGCGTAGAGGAAGAACTCGTACCACTCGACCACGGTGCCGGCCATCGACGCGACGACGACCTTCTTCAGTCCCGACTGTTCGACGTCGGGTTCCTGCCGCGACGGTGGTGTGTGCTGCGCTGAACTCATGCGGGCTACTCCTTCGGTGTCCTCGTTGACACGGTGTGCCGTGACCGGCTCCGCTGACAGGTGCGGCCTGTGACACAGGGCACACCGGGGCGTTATGAGTATCGCGTTCGCGGGCAGGGTGATCAACGCCGATTAGTGCAGAGCACTTCTGCATTTACGCACAGCTCTCCCCGGCTCCCGGGAGGCGGTAGCGGCTGTTTGAGCGCCGACCCGCTGGGTACGGTACGAAGTATGGCTACCATCGACACCCCCGGTCCCGACGCAACCCACCAGCGCCCCGAGGGCGTCTCCGACACCACGGTCGAGGCGCTCGGTAAGCTCTCCGAGGCCCTCGAGGTCGTGGAGAACGCCCGCGGCTTCCTCTACAACTTCCACCGCCTCACCGGCACGGCGGACCTCAACCTGTCCGAGGCCGAGGAGCTGTTCCGGAAGGCCGGTCACACCGAGCTCGCGGACAAGCTCGCGCGCGAGATCATCGGCCGCAACGTGATCGAGGGCCGCTGGACCTTCCAGATCATGGAGGACTACGACGACCACTACTACGCCGAGTTCAAGGCCTTCGAGAAGGAGGCCCGCGACACCCTCGTGGAGGGCAAGCGCCACCTGTTCGAGGCGGAGATGAAGGAGGAACGCCGGACCAAGGGCAAGGAACACCACGAGGCGCTGCCACCCGAGGCCTGACTCGGTGACCCGTCCCGCGGCCGAGGCGCCCTATCCGGCGCAGCGGCTCGGCCGCGCCCGTCTCGCCGTCAGCGTGCTCTTCCTGACCAACGGGGCGATGTTCGCGAACCTCCTCCCGCACTACCCCGCCATCAAGGACGGACTGGAACTGAGCAACGCCGCGTTCGGCGTCTCGGTGGCGGCGTTCCCCCTCGGCGCCATCGTGGCGGGCCTCGCCTCGGGTGCCCTGGTCCGCCGCTTCCGGTCCTCGCGCGTGGCGACGGCGGGCACATGGCTCATCGGCCTGTCGATCCTGCTGGCCGGCATCGCGCCGTCGTGGGCGGTCCTCACTGTCACCCTGTTCGTCGCCGGGGCGATGGACGCCATCACCGACGTGGCGCAGAACTCGCACGGCCTGCGCGTCCAGAAGCTGTACCGCCGCTCCATCCTGAACTCGTTCCACGCGGTCTGGAGCATCGGCGCGGTGCTGGGCGGTCTGATGGGTGCGGCGGCCGCAGGGCTCGCCGTTCCGCGCGGGCTGCACCTGACGGTCTCGTTCGTGCTCTTCAGCATCCTCACGCTCGCCTGCTACCACCTCCTCCTCCCCGGCCCCGAACCGTCGGAGCCGGCGGGCGACGCATCCGTGGAGCCGGGCAGCGGCAGGGCACGACGCCGGACGGTGACGGTCGGCATCCTTGCCGCCCTGGTGGTGGTGGGGATCGCCGGGGCACTCGTGGAGGACGCCGGGAGCACCTGGGCGGCCGTCTACCTCACCGGTTCCCTCGGCGCCGCGCCCACCGTCGCAGGGCTCGGGTTCGTGGCGCTCGTCGGGCTCCAGTTCGTGGGGCGCCTGTTCGGGGACCGCCTTGTGGACCGGTTCGGCCAGCGCGCCGTCGCCCAGGCCGGTGGTGCCCTGGCGGCAATCGGCATGGGCACGGCCCTGCTCTTCCCGTCCATCCCGCTGACCATCGTCGGCTTCGGACTGGCCGGCCTGGGCGTCGCGACCCTCGTCCCCGCGGCCATGCACTCGGCGGATGAACTGCCCGGGCTCCGGCCCGGCACGGGCCTCACCGTGATCAGCTGGCTACTGCGCCTGGGATTTCTGCTCTCGCCCCCGATCGTCGGCGCCGTCGCGGACGCGTCGTCGCTGCGCGTGGGCCTGATCGTGGTCCCGCTGGCGGGCATCCTGACCCTGTTGGCCTCGCCCGTGCTCCCCCGGCGGGTCCCGCCCCGCCGCCTCTGATGCGCAGTACGGGATATGCCGTGCGTCATAGTGTCCGGAGCATCTGTTAGACAATAAGGAGCACGCACGCTCGGGGGATGGGGAACAAATGCGATTCGGTGATTTGCTGCGCCAGGCCCGCAGCGCCAAGGGGCTCACACAGGCCGAACTGGGCGCCGGGGTGTACTCCACCCATTTCATCTCCCTGCTGGAGCGTGGATTCCGCCAGCCCACCCCGGAGATGGTGCAGCACTTCGCCACGCTCCTGGGAATGGACGTGCAGACCCTGAACTGGTGGGTGGAGCCGCCGTCCGCCGAGGACCAGCCGGCGCTCACCACGGCGATGTTCGCTGCCAACTACGCCCGCGACATGCAGGACGACGCCCTGGCCGCCTCCGAGGCGGAGTACGCCGCGAGCGTCGCCTACGAGCAGCGGAACGGGCCGGCCTGGTGGGACATGTCGATGCTGCGGGCGCAGTCGCTCATCGCGCTCCGGCGGCTGGAGGAGGCGGAGGGCGTCCTGCTGCAGATGGACAACCGGTCGCTGATGGCGCCCACCCCCGAACTGCGCTCCGTGGTGCAGGGACGGCTGTCCACCATCGCCCGCAATTCAGGGCGCCTGCTCGAGGCCCTCGACCTCGCCCAGGCATCGGTTGCATCCGCGGCCGAACTGCCCGACCAGGCTCCGGCGCGCCTGCAGGCGGCCTTCATCCTCATCGCCGCCCTGGCGGTCAAGGGTGACCTGGACGAGGCCTGGGAGGTGGCGACCAGCCTCAACATCGCGGATGCAGCACCCACCGTGCCGTCGCTCCTGATCGCGCGCGGAGCATGGGCGATCGGCAACGTCGCGTTCCGCCGCGGTGACGTGGAGGTGGGACAGGAACAGTACGCCCTCGCCGCACGGCTCCTGCTGCCGCAGTCGGACCTCGAGACGTGGGCGGAGTTCCACAAGTCGAGCGCCGAGTTCAAGCTCAAGGCCGGCATCGTGGACCCCTCCGTCCGGGAGTCGCTGACCCACGCGGACCTGGGATTCAGGCTGGTCGGCAGCCCTGTCCACCGCCTGGAGCTCAGCCTCGTGCAGGCCCGCCTCGCCCTGCTGACCGCTGAGCCAAGGACGGCGAAGGAGCTGCTGGACATCGTCGACGAACAGCGTGCCCTGCTCGGTTTCGAGGCGACGACCGATCTGGAGGAATGCCTCGGCCAGTACCACGCTGCCAGCGGCTCCCCCACCCAGGCCGCCCGCCACCTGACGGCGGCCGCCCACCTCTACGCGGAGGCGGGCGCCGACGAGAAGGAGCGCGAACTGCTGGAGCAGGCGCGGGCGCTGCGGAACCGGGCGTGATGGAGCAAACAGCCTCTCCTGCACCTCGTGCACCGGGCATGGACTTTTTCGGTCGTCCCCATGGACACCCTGCGAAGCCCGTCCTACTCTCTTAACCGCCGTCAGCCGCGGGGACCCGCGGGTTGTGCGGGTGATACGGCGGCGGAGCCGCCGCTCGGTGCTGGAGCCGGTCAGAGCGTCTCGACACTTCCTCGCACCGAAGGACAGGCCCATGAGAGGTACCCGTACATCCATCGTGGCGGCAGCACTCGCCGTCACCCTCACGTCCACCGCAGGCGCCGCGATCGCGACTTCACCAGACCCTTATCACGACGGCGGACGATCAGTCACTGCAGGTGAATCCAGCGAACTCGCGACCGGCCTCCTCGGGCCGCTCCGCGTGGCCGTCGGCCGCGGCAACACCGCCTACGTGTCGCAGAATCTGGGCGGCAAGCTCACCAGGGTGGATCGCAGCGGCGAGATCACCACCCTGCTGGACAGACCGGGCATCGAGATCGGTGGGGTCTCCACCCGACACGGCGAGGTGTATTTCACCGAGAGTTCCGGCGGACCGCAGGACCCCGAAGCTCCATACGTCGCCAACGTGAGCGTCCTCGAGGACGGGGAGACGCGCGTGCTCGCGGACCTCGCCGCGCTCGAGACCGAATACAACTACGACGCCGGCAACGAGTACGGCTTCCAGGGCCTCCCCGCCGAATGCGCGAGTCGGATCCCGGCCGACCTTGCCCCCATCGCCCTGCCGCACGGGGGCGAGGCCTACTCACACCCCTACGCCACGGCGGTATCGGATTCCGGACGCTACGTGTACGTCGCGGATGCCGGAGCTAACGCCATCTTCACCGTGGACACGCGCCGCGGCAGTGTGGACGCGACGGTGCTCGAGCCGGTTCCCACCTTGGTGACCGCCGAACTCGTCGCCTCCCTCGCGGAACAGGGCTTCGCCCTGCCCGAATGTGTCGTCGGCGCGACGTTCAACGCGGAGCCCGTCCCCACGGACATCGAGTTCGGCCCCGCCGGCCTGCTGTACCTGACGTCACTGCCGGGCACTCCGGAGGCCCCGGGTTCGGGCTCCGTGCGCAGCTTCGATCCGAGGTCGGGCGACGTCGACGTCGTCGTCGCCGGGCTGAACACACCCACCGGTCTGGCGTTCGACCGGCGCGGGAATCTCTTCATCGCCGAACTGTTCGCGAACCGCATCCTGGTGGTGCCGGCGGGGACCGACGGGGCAGTGCCTTTCACGGAGGCTGTGCTGCCTGCGGATGTCGAGGTGGACGGCAAGTACCTCTATGCAACCACCAACGCGCTGCCCTGTAGCCCCGAGGTGGTCACGGATCCCCCGTGCGACCCGGCACCGCAGGGTGCGCTGGAGCGCACCCGCCTGGAGTACGGCCGCAAGTAGCACCACCGACGACGGCGCGTCCCGCTCGGGGCGCGCCGTCGCCACGGGTGCCATGAATGCTCGGGAAATCAGTACCCGGTCGGTCGGTGCTGGGTCGGTCCCTGCGGAGCCCGTCAGTGCTGGGGCCGGAAGCGCCGGATGCTGTAGACGATGAACCCGGCCGCCAGCACCCCGGAGAGGATGAGGCTCGAACCGACGCTCCACCCGCCGGGCAGCCACCAGCGCTCGTCGAGCGGCCACCAGGACGGCATGGGCGGATTCACTCCCCACAGCACCCCGAGCAGGATCAGCACGAGGGCGCCCGTGAAGCTGAGCACGATGGCCGTCCTGGTCCTCACACCCTGTGCCGCCGCCGCGAAGGCCTTCTGCTTGACGGGCTGCAGCCAGCGCCGCGCCCACTCGTACTGCTGCGCGAGCACGGCGAGCCCCGCGACGAGGGCCAGGAGTCCGGGGCCGGGCAGCACGAGGGCCGCCAACCCGATCAGCACCAGCAGCCAGCCGACCACCAGCCCGACGATGCGGCTGACGCCGTGGGGCCTCGTCCGCCCCGCGAATCGGGCGCCCCGGGGACGGCGGCGCTCGGGTCCTGCCATCACCAATTACTCAGTAGGCTTCGCATTCCTCTATCCTTGATGCAAGAGCCGTCCTTGGCAACGCCCGGCAGACCCGGGCCACACCCTTGCCACCACCAGGACTCCAGGCTTCCCGCGCACAGCGGGCCCAGTACAAGGAGATTCATCATGATCGGTTTCATCGTCGCGGGGCTCATCATCGGCGCCCTTGCACGCCTCATCAAGCCCGGCAAGCAGAACCTGGGGCTGGTGGCCACGCTGCTGCTCGGCCTCGTCGGGTCCGTCATCGGCGGCTCGATCGCGAGCCTGCTCGGCACGGGCGACATCTTCGAGCTCAACGTCTTCGGTTTCATCGTGTCGGTCATCGCCGCCGTGCTGCTGATCGGTGTGGCCGAGTCGGTTGCCGGCCGCCGCCGCGTCACGCGCTAGGAGCTCTGCACTCCACGGGAAGGGCGGCTTCGGCCGCCCTTCTCTCGTATCCGGGGCACGTCCCGGCCGCCCCGCTCGTTCTCCGATGTACCCGTGCCCAACTCCCAGCCTGCAGGTGTAGCGTTGGCGCCAGATGGGGCACAGATCCGTTCGGAAGGCTCAATCATGAACAAGAACTGGCGCTGGCTTCCTGCCGGCATCGTTCCGGTCGTCATCGTCACCGCCGCCGTCAGCGGCTCCGCTGTCGCCGAAGCCCAACCGCAGCTGCCCGCGAAGACCGCGCAGGAGCTCCTCGAGTTCGTCGCCACCAGCACCGACGACGCCTACTCCGGCACCGTTGAGCAGTCCTCCGACCTCGGCCTCCCGGATCTCGGGGCGGTCGACGCCCCGGGCCGCACCTCCAGCTCCGACCCGACCTCCATGGCCCTCGAACTCCTGACCGGGGAGCACACGGCCCAGGTGTACGTGGACGGGACGGACAGGGCACGTGTCCAGGTGCTCGACCAGCTGGCGCAGCGCGACGTCGTCGTCAACGGGAACGATGTCTGGTACTACGACTCCGAGTCCAACGAGGCCGCCCACGCCGTGCTGCCGGACAAGGCGGCGGCGAAGGCCGAACTCGAGGCGAAGCTGCAGGAGAAGTCGGCCGAGTACCCCGAGCTGCAGGATCTTCCCCGGACGCCTGCCGAGGTCGCCGAGGTGGTCCTCGCCACGATCGATCCCAGCACCGACATCAGGGTGGACGGCACCAGCCGCGTGGCCGGTCGCAGCGCCTACGAGCTCGTCCTCACCCCCGAGGACGAGGCGACCCTCGTCGGCTCCATCACCGTCAGCGTCGATTCCGAGACCGGCGTCCCGCTGAACGTCACCGTGCTCGCCAAGGGCCAGGAGGAGCCGGCGTTCTCCGCAGGCTTCAGCTCCGTGGACTTCGGCGCCCCCGACGCCGACATCTTCGAGTTCACTCCGCCGACAGGTGCCACCGTCACGGAAGCACCGACCGCCGACGAGGCGAGGGCCGAACTGGATGCCAGGGCCGAGCTGGAGGCCGGGCAGGCGCCGGCCGATTCACCCGCCCAGATGCCCGCAGAGGGGCAGCAGCCCACCGTCATCGGTGAGGGCTGGAGCACCATCGTCGAGCTTCCCGCCGGGACCGCCGGCGGACTGGGTCTCGACCTCGGCACCGGTGACACCGCGGGCATGGGCGAGATCATGGAGATCAAGCCCGGCATGGATCCCGACGAGGTGGCAGGCGCTCAGGCCCTCCTGGAGCAGGCACTCACCCAGGTGGACGGCGGCCGCGCACTGCAGACCTCGCTCGTCTCGGTGCTGGTCACCGACGACGGCCGCATCCTCGCAGGCGCCGTCGGCGTCGACCAGCTCGTCGCCGCCTCCCAGCGGTGACCGCGGGAGTGCCCGTGCGGTCCGCCCACGACGAGCGGACCGCGCGGGAGGGCGCCACAGGATTGGCGATCGAGACGCGCGGACTCACCAAGGTCTTCGGTAGGCAGCGGGCCGTCGACGGCGTGGACCTCGCCGTCCCCCGCGGGACGGTATTCGGCTTCCTGGGCCCCAACGGCTCGGGCAAGACCACCACCATCCGCATGCTCCTCGGTCTCGCCGCGGCATCGAGCGGCGACATCCGGCTGCTCGACGGCGCCATGCCGAAGGACGCCCGCGCCGTCCTCCCGCGGGTGGGAGCCCTCGTGGAGGGACCCGCGATCTATCCGTTCCTCTCGGGGCGCGCGAACCTCCAGCGGTTCGATGCCGCCGACCGCCACACCTCCCCCTCCACCCGGAACGCGCGCGTGGATGCAGCCCTGGAGCGTGTGGGCCTCGGCCACGCGGCGAAGAAGCGGGCCCACGCGTACTCGCTCGGCATGAAGCAGCGCCTGGGCATCGCCAACGCCCTGCTCGCACCACGCGACCTGCTGATCCTCGACGAGCCCACCAACGGGCTCGATCCCCAGGGCACGCGGGAGGTGCGCAACCTCATCCGGTCCCTGTCCGACGACGGCACCACCATCTTCGTCTCCAGCCACCTGCTCGCCGAGGTGGAGCAGATGTGCACCATGATCGCCGTCATGAGCGCCGGTCGGCTCGTAGCGCAGGGCACGCTCGACGACCTCCGGTCCCAGGGCACCGCCCGGGTCCGCATCACCACGCCCGATCCCGCCGACGCCCGCCGCATCCTCAGCGGACTCGGGCTCGTCCCCGAGCCCCACGGGCGAGACGACGTCGTGACCGCCGAGCTCTCCGTGCCCGGGCTGCAGCCGGAAGCGGTGAACGCCGCCCTCGTCCGCGCGGACGTGCGCGTGCGGGGTCTCGAGGTGAGCGGCGCGTCCCTCGAGGACCGCTTCGTCGCACTGACGGGAGAGGGGTTCGACGTTGCCGGCTGACATGGCGCAGGTGCGGCCCGCCCGCGGGCGTCGGTCCCTCGGATTGACGCTGGTGGTCTCGGAGATCACGGTCCTGTTCCGCAGGCTCCGCACTTGGGCGATGATCGGTGCATTGGCGTTGATCCCGATCCTCATCGCCGTCGTCGTCCGCGTCTCCTCCGACGGCGCGGCGAGCGGCCGCGGCCCGGCCTTCCTCAACAGCATCACGCAGAACGGCCTGTTCGTCTCGCTGACGGCGCTCACCGTCGCGATCCCCCTGTTCCTGCCGCTGACCATCGGCGTCGTGGCCGGTGACACGATCGCCGGCGAGGCCAATCTCGGCACGCTGCGCTACCTGCTCGTGGCGCCTGCGGGGCGCCTCCGACTGCTGCTCGTGAAGTACGCGGGGGCGGCCCTGTTCTGCTTCGTGGCGACCCTGACCGTCGTCGTGACCGGTGCGATCATCGGGGCGCTCCTGTTCCCGGTGGGTCCGGTGACCCTGCTCTCCGGGGACACCGTGGGTATCCCCGGGTACTTCGTGCGGCTGCTGCTGCTCGCCCTGTACGTGACGGTGTCGCTCATGGGCCTCAGCGCCATCGGCCTGTTCATCTCGACGCTGACCACCATCCCCGTCGGGGCCATGGCGGCGACCGCCGCGCTGGCTGCCGTCGCGCAGATCCTCGGCGCCCTCCCCCAGCTCGAATGGCTGCACCCGTGGCTGTTCACCAACTACTGGCTGGGGTTCGGTGACCTGCTGAGGGAGCCGATCGTGTGGACCTCCTTCGCGGACAACGCCCTGCTGCAGTTGGGCTACATCGCCGTGTTCGGCACGCTGGCGTACGGGCGGTTCAGCACCAAGGACATCCTGAGCTAGCCGGAATGGCTCTGCGTTCTTAACTTAGGCTACCCTTGGTCGTCGAGCCCTTCGCGTTCGACGGACATCCCCCACGGCCCGAGAAGAGACCTGATGCACCTGCGCCCCCTGACGACCACCCTCGTTGGACTGACCGCACTGACATCGATACTCACCGGGTGTAGCGCCATCGGCGGTTCGTCCGCGGACCTCCAGATCTATTCGGCGCGCCACTACGATCTCGAGGGTGCCTTCGGACAGTTCACGGAGGAGACCGGCATCACCGTCGAGTTCATCAGCGGCGACGACGCCGAACTCCTCGAGCGCCTCAAGGCGGAGGGTGAGGACACCCCGGCGGACGTGTTCATGACCGTCGACGCGGGCAACCTCTGGAACGGCGTGCGCCAGGACGAACTGGCCCCCACCAGTTCCGCCGTGCTCGACGAGGCCGTCCCCGAGGACCTCCGCGACGCGGACGGCCGCTGGTACGGACTGGCCCTGCGCGCACGCACGGTCACCTACAACCCCGACGCCGTGGATCCCGCCGAGTTCGACGCGGTCGACACCTACGCGGGCCTCGCCGATCCGACGTGGAAGGGCCGCCTGTGCATGCGGGACGCCACCTCCGCCTACACGCAGTCCCTCGTGGCAAGCCTGATCGACCTCCACGGCCGGGAGCGGGCCCTCGAGATCGTGCGCGGCTGGGTGGCCAACGAGGTCTCCATCCTGAGCAACGACGTCCTCCTCCTGGAGGCCATCGACGCCGGGACATGCGATGTCGGCATCAACAACCACTACTACCTCGCCCGAACCCTGGCGGAGAACCCCGACCTGAAGGTGGACCTGTACTGGGCGAGCCAGGAGGGTGCCGGGACGCACGTCAACATCTCCGGTGCCGGCGTAGTGCAGGGATCGGACAACCCGGAGGACGCGCAGAAGCTCCTCGAATGGCTCGCCACCGACGGACAGAACGCCTTCGTCGACGCCAACCACGAATTCCCCGTCAACCCTGCCGTCGAACCCGAGCCGGTCATCGCCACCTTCGGCGACTTCGAGCGCATGCCGCTGAACGCCGAGGCCTACGGGACCCTGAACGCCGACGCCGTCGACCTGCTCGCCGAGGCCGGATACAAGTGACCGATACGGCGGCGCTCGCCGAACCGCGGCCGCCCCGCCGACGCCCCCGGACCCACGGAGTCGGGCGTCCCGCGTGGTCGGCACTGGTCGTCACCGTGGCCGCCGTCGTCGCCACCCCCGTCCTGGCGGTCGTCGTCGACGGCCTCGGCAACAGCGCCGCCCTCCCGCGGGACCTCGGGCAGATGATCCTCACCACCCTCGCCCTGATGCTCGGCGTCGGTGCGGGGTCGCTGGTGGTGGGCGGAGGCCTGGCCTGGCTGGTGACCGCCTACCGCTTCCCGCTGCGTAATCTCCTGGTGTGGCTGCTCGTCCTGCCACTGGCGATGCCCGCCTATGTCCTCGGGTTCGTCTTCCTCTCGGTCTTCGACGTCGCCGGGCCCGTCCAGTCCTTCCTGCGCGCCGTGTTCGGGGCCGACGTGTGGGTTCCCGAGGTACGGTCGCTGCCCGCCGCGATCATCGTCATGTCGCTCTCGCTCTACCCCTACGTCTATCTCATGGCCCGCTCGGCGCTGATCGAGCAGTCCATGGGTACCTACGACGCGGCACGCACCCTCGGAGCGAACCGGGGCCGGGCGCTTCGGCGGGTGGTGCTGCCGCTCGCCCGGCCGTCCCTGGCCGCAGGGCTGGCCCTGGTGATGATGGAGACACTGACCGATTTCGCCACGGTGCAGTACTTCAACGTGCAGACCGTCTCCGTGGGGGTCTACCTCGTCTGGAAGGGCACGTTCGACTTCCACGCCGCCACCCGGCTCGCCGTCCTCGTCCTGCTGTTCGCCGTGGCCGTGCTGGTCGCGGAGAGGGCCCTGCGCGGGCGGGCGCGCTACCACCAGCAGGGCGGCCGGCGGCAGGGCTTCGAGCCGGAGGGCCTGCGGGGAGCGCGCGCCTGGGCCGCGACGGCCCTGTGCCTGGCGGCCCTGTCCGCCGGGTTCCTGATCCCCGTCACACAGCTCCTGGTGTGGGCGGTCGGGCAGGTCATCTCGGATGCGTCGTTCCTCGCCGATCCCAGGTTCGCGGAGTACCTGGCCAACAGCCTGCTCGTGGCAGGAGTCACCTCCCTGGTGTGCGTCGGCCTCTCCCTGTCCGTCGGTCACGCCATCCGGCTGGGCGGCGGCCGGCTCGTCTCCGGGGCGGCGCAGCTGACGACATTCGGGTACGCGGTACCCGGCGCCGTGGTGGGCATCGGGGTCCTGCTGTCCTTCGCCGCCCTCGACGCCGGGCTGGAGCGCGCAGGCGTCCCCGGGGGTACCGGGCTGATCGTGACGGGTTCGGTGGTCGGCATCCTCTACGCCTATGTCATCCGCTTCCTCGCCCCTGCCTACCAGTCGGTCAGTGCGAGCCTCGAGAAGATCTCCCCCACCCTCACGGCTTCCGCCCTGAGCCTGGGTGCCGGACCGCGCCGCATGCTCGGCCGGGTGCATCTGCCCCTCGCCCGGCCCGGGGTCGCCGTGGCCCTGATGCTGGTGGTCATCGATGCCGTCAAGGAACTGCCGATCGTCCTGCTCCTGCGGCCCTTCGGCTTCACCACGGCGTCCGTGTGGGTGTACGAGCTCGCGCGGGAGAACTTCTGGGAGAAGGCATCCCTCCCGGCCCTGGTCATCGTGGCTGTCGCCATCATCCCGGTCTTCGTGCTCGTCGGTCAGACCCGACGGCGCGAGGCCCATCGAACGGTTCCCGGAAAGGCAGGACAGTGACGGCCCAGACCAAGAGTGCGCCGGCCGGTCGCGACGCAGTGGGCGCCCCTCCCGCGCTCACCCTCGAGGGAGTGACCAAGCGGTACGGATCGGCCCGGGGAGTCGAGGGGATGGACCTGGTCGTTCCCCCGGGAGAACTCCTGACGCTGATCGGCCCCTCGGGCTGCGGCAAGTCGACGACGCTGCGGCTGGTCGCCGGGCTGGAACGGCCCGACGCCGGGACGATCACCGTCGCCGGGCGGGTCGTCGCGGACACCCGCCGCTTCGTCGAACCGGAGCGCCGGCGGGTGGGGCTCGTCTTCCAGGACCATGCCCTCTTCCCGCACCTCACGGTCGGGAAGAACGTCGAGTTCGGCCTCCACGACCTGCGCAGCGGTGAGCGCCGATCCCGCGCAGGGGAACTCCTGGACCTCGTCCAGCTGACCCATCTCGCCGACCGCTATCCGCACGAGCTGTCGGGAGGCGAGCAGCAGCGCGTCGCCCTGGCGCGCGCACTGGCCCCGCGGCCCGCCGTCGTCCTCCTCGACGAGCCGTTCTCCAGCCTGGACGAGTCGCTGCGCGCCCAGGTCCGCCGGGACACCGTGACGACGCTGCGCGAGACCGGCACCACCGGGGTGCTCGTCACCCATGACCAGACCGAGGCCCTGTCCGTGGGCACCCGCGTGGTCGTTATGAACAACGGCCTGATCGAACAGGCCGACTCTCCCGAGAAGGTCTTCGAACGGCCGTCCACCCGGTTCGTCGCCTCCTTCATGGGTGACGCCGATTTCCTCCCCGCGCACGTGCACCGCGCCCTGCTGACCTGCGAGATCGGGATCGTCTCCACGGTCTCCGGTTGGGCGGACAGCGACGCGGACGTCGACGTCGTGCTGCGGCCCCACGAGGTGGCCCTCAGCCCTTCGGCGGACGCCACCGCGCGGGTGTCCGCGGTGGAGTACCACGGGGCGTTCGTCCTGCACCACGTCCGGCTCGCCTCGGGACGGACCCTGCGCTCCTGGCAGCCCCACGATGTGCGCCACCCCGTCGGCACACCCGTCACGGTGACCGTGGCCGCCGGCACCTCGCCCACGCTGCTCGTGGGTGATCGGGCCGTCACCACGCCGCCCGGCAACGCCCCGAGGATGGCGGTGGCACCGTGAGCCTCAACCCGGACCTCTCCGAGGCCACGTTCACCGACCTCGCCCGCCATGGCGACCGGCCCGCGGTCCTCACCGCCGACGGCGCCCTCTCGTACCGCGAGCTAGCAGCGCGGGTCGACGACGTCGCTGCGCGCCTCGGCACGGAGCGACGCCTGGTCCTGCTCGCGGCACGCAACGACGTGGAGACCCTCGTGGCCTACCTGGCGGCGATCACGGCCGGCCACCCGCTGCTCGTGGTGCCGGCGGACAAGCCCGCTGCGCTCGAGTCCCTCGTCTCCGGGTACGAGCCCGATGTGGTGCTCCGGACCGGGAACGGCTCGCTCGCCATCGACGAGCGGTGGCCCGGCACCCGGCACGAGTTGCACCCCGATCTCGCGCTGCTGCTCAGCACCTCGGGGTCCACGGGCTCCCCGAAACTGGTCCGGCTGTCGCGGGCCAACCTCGAGGAGAACGCACGGTCGATCGCCGGGTACCTGGGCATCGGCCCCGGCGACCGGGCCGCCACCACCCTGCCGTTCTCCTACTGCTACGGCCTGTCGGTGGTCAACAGCCATCTGGCCGGCGGGGCCAGTCTCGTCCTCACGGACCTGTCCGTCGTCGACCCCTGTTTCTGGGACCTCTTCCGCGAGCGCGGTGCCACCTCCTTCGCCGCCGTGCCGTACAGCTTCGACCTGCTCGAGCGGGTGGGCTTCGCGGACATGGACCTGCCGACCCTGCGCTACGTCACCCAGGCGGGCGGGCGGCTCGCTCCGGAGAAGGTGCGGACCTGGGCGGAGACCGGCCAGCGGCGGGGCTGGGACCTCTTCGTCATGTACGGGGCCACGGAGGCCACGGCACGGATGGCCTACCTGCCCCCCGACCTGGCGGCGGAGCACCCGGGAACCATCGGGGTGCCGGTCCCCGGGGGCTCCTTCCGGATCGATCCCGTCGACGGCCTTCCCGCCGGGGAACTGGTCTACACCGGCCCGAACGTGATGCTGGGCTATGCCGAAGGGCCGGGTGACCTCGCGCTCGGGCGCGAGCTGCAGGAACTCCGGACGGGGGACCTCGCCCGCCGGCACCCGAACGGCCTCTACGAGGTGGTCGGCCGGCGCAGCCGGTTCGTCAAGATCGCCGGGTTGCGGGTGGACCTCGGGCAGGTCGAACGGATCCTCGCCGACCTGGGCGCCACCACCGCCGCCACCGGTTCCGACGACGACGGCCTGGTCATCGCTGTCGAGGGCGACCACGACACGGCCCTGCTGTCCAAGGTGCTCGCCACCGACCTGGGACTGCCCCGGGCCTCGGTCGCGCTGCATCCGGTGGAGCGCCTGCCCCGGCTGCCCACGGGCAAGATCGACTATCCCGCCGTCCGGAACCTCGCGGCCGCGCAGGTCGTACCTCCTGCCGACGGAGGACGGCAGCAGGAGGGTCCCGCCGACGTGCCGCGGATCTTCGGGGAATGCCTCGACCGTGCGGATGTGCGTGCGACGGACACCTTCGTCTCGCTCTCCGGTGACTCGCTCTCCTACGTGGCACTGTCCGTCCGGCTCGAGGCCGCCCTCGGGCCGCTGCCCGCCAACTGGCATCTCCTGCCCGTCGGCGAACTGTCCGGCCGCAGCAGGCCACGGCGCCGGCGGCTCATCTCCTTCCTGGAACCGTCGATCGTGCTGCGGGCCGTCGCGATCATCTGCATCGTCGCCGCCCATGTGGAGCTGTTCACGTTCCATACCGCGCACCTGCTGTTCGTCGTCGCCGGTTTCAATTTCGCCCGCTTCCAGCTGACCGGGAACCGGCCCGAGCGGCTGCGGCGCCATGCTCGGAGCCTGGCGAGGATCGTCGTCCCGTCGGTCGCCTTCATCGCGGTGGCCTATGTCCTCACCGACAACTACAGCGTCGCCAACATCCTCCTGCTCAACGGCATGGTGGGGCCGCAGGAGGTGACCAGCGAGTGGCACTTCTGGTTCGTCGAGATGCTGGTCTACGTGCTCGTCGCGGTCATGCTCCTGCTGGCCGTCCCCTGGGTGGACCGGTTCGAGCGCCGCGCGCCGTTCGCGTTCACCCTGGGTCTCCTGGCGGTCACGCTGCTCAGCCGGTACGACATCGTCGATCCCGGCCTGCCCAAGCCCCTCCCCGTCTTCTGGCTCTTCGTACTCGGGTGGGCGGTCGCACGGGCCGGCGACACCCGGCGTCGGCTGCTGGTGTCGGCCCTGGCCGCGCTGACGGTGCCGGGCTCCTTCGACGAGCCGCTCCGTGAGGTGACCATCGTGCTGGGCCTGCTGCTCATCACGTGGGTGCCGGCGCTGCCCGTGCCGTCGATCCTGCGCCGCGTCACGGGCTGGCTCGCCGCGGCGTCGCTGTACATCTACCTCACGCACTGGCTCGTCTACCCGATGCTGATGCCCTTCGGCCAGGTCGTCGCCGTCGTCGGATGCCTGCCGGTCGGGGTCGGCTACTGGGCGCTGTGCCGGTGGGCGCCCGTCGCATTCGTACGATGGAGGCGGCGCAGGGCCCCGATCCTCGCGTCGTAGGTCCTGCCGGGGGTCACCGGGACCGCACGGGCTGCGCCGCGGGCCACAGCCCGTCCAGGGAGTGCAGCGCGTGCCTACGCGCGATGGCGACGACGGCGGACGCGCACGTCTCGGCGTCGCTCCCCGCGTCGTGGTGCCTGAACGCGCCCAGGCCGAGGGCCTTCGCGACATCCGGCAGCTTGTGGGACTCGAGGGCGAGGAGTCGCCGTGCAAGATGGACGGAGCAATGGAACGCCGTCTCGGGTGCCGGAAGGCCCGACTCCGCGCAGGCACCCCGCAGCACGGACCGGTCGAAGGAGGCGTTGTGCGCCACGAACGAGTCGGTGCCGGCGAACGCCTGGATACGCTGCAGGCTCTCGGGCCAGCGAGGAGCCGTCCGGACGTCAGCAGGGCGGATGCCGTGGACCTCAATGTTCCGCGGCGCGAACTCCCCCACCGCATGAGGTGGCCTGATCAGCCAGGACGCCGAGTCGACGACGACGCCGTGCCGAACCTTCGCGAGGCCGACGGCGCAGACCGAACCGCGCTTGCTGTTCGCGGTCTCGAAGTCGATAGCCGTGAAGTTGAGACCGTGCACTGTTCCCCCTGAAGACCCCACCGCTGGTTCCGCGGCCTCCGACAGCCTACCGGCCGCAGATCGCACGATCCCGCAGCGCCGGCGTCCGCGAGGTGCGGAAACCCTGACGGAATCCTGCCTCGAACCCGTGCGGGCGGCGGACCGGCAGCGGCCCCGCGGCCGATAGATTCGTGGTATCCGGCGAGGCTCAGCTCGCGCGGGACGCGCAAGGGGACTCTCATGACCATCGGACACCGGCGATGACCGCCGCCGTACCGCTCGACGGCGAAGCCGCGTACGTGGAGCCCGCGACGCTGGGGCTGCTCAAGCGGCGCATCCCCGGGCAGTCCGTGATGGAGGAGCTCCTCGACACCCACGCCCGGAGCACCGAGCGCGGGCTTCTCGCGCGCGTCCTGGGGGTCCACCCGTTGAGTTCCGAGAGCCGTCCCTGGTACTGGGGCGCGCTGGGCGAGCGCGCCACCGGTCGCACTCTGGCCTCGCTGGGACCCGAGTGGACGGTCCTGCACGCCGTCCCCGTGGGTGAGAAGTCGGCCGACATCGACCACGTGGTGATCGGCCCCACGGGCATCTTCACGATCAATACGAAACGCCACCCCGGCCAGAACATCTGGACGGCGAAGGGCACCTTCATGGTCGCCGGGACCCGCTACCCGTACGTCCGCAATTCCGAGCACGAGGCGACCCGGGCAGGGAAGCTGCTCTCGGCCGCGGTCCGCCAGAACGTCGTGGCTACCGCCGGAATCGTCGTCGTCGGCGCGCGTCAGGTGACGGTCAAGGAGAAGCACCGGACGGTCTCGGTGCTCACGCAGGGTCACTTGCTGCGCTGGATCACCCGGCGGCCGGTCGTCTACTCCCCCGAGCAGGTGGCCCTCCTGTCGGCGGCCGCTGCGCAACCCTCCACCTGGCGGCGTACCACGCCCGTCCTCCGCGACGCGGCGGAGATCGTGGGCCCGTTCGAAGCACTGCACCAGCTCGTGGAGCAGGCACGACGACGGCGGATCGGCTGGCTCCTGGCCGCTCCGGTGGCCTTTTTCGCGTCGGTTGCCGGCGTGCTGCCGTCCTTCTGACGCTTCGCGACCCGAGAGTTTTCCGTGCTGCCCAGCCTTGCCCGACGGCCTTGGATGTCGTGCCTCGCGCGGGCAGCAGCAGCATGCACCCCAGCGTCGATCGACGCAACTGATCCTTCGATCGTCCGGCTCCCGAAGTAGCGGACGGTTTTAGCTACTGCCGGTCTCGACCTACAGCTCCGGCGCCCGCTTCGCCCAACCCGTCGCCTGCTCGAACGCATACGCCACCTGCAGCAGCTCCACGTCGCTGCCGTGCGGCATCGCCAGCTGCAGCCCGAGCGGTAGCCCGCTCTCGCTGAAGCCCGCCGGCACTGACACCGCCGGCAGGCCCGTCGCCGAGATCAGGGTCGCGGAGCGCATCCAGTCGACGTACGTCTCGAACTCGACGCCGTTGACGGACGTCGGATACCGCTCGGTGGCGTCGAACGGCAGCACCTGAGCGGTGGGGCTCGCAAAGACGTCGTACTTCCCGAAGTAGCGGCGCACGCTGGCATCGAGCCGCGTCCGTGCGAGGGCGGCGTCGACCATGTCCTGCGCGGTCAGCTGCAGGCCCTGCTCCACGTTCCACCGGATCTCCTGCTTGATCGTCTCGCCGTGCTTCTTGACTATCCCGCCGAGACCGAGCACGAAGTCGAAGGCGCGCGTCGTCCGGAACACCAGATCGGCCTCGCGCAGGTCGGGCGCGGCTTCCTCGACCACGGCGCCCAGATCGGTGAAGACCTGCAGTTGCCCCTCGAGCACCCGCAGCACCTCACGGTCCACGGGCACACCGAGTCCGAAGTCTGCGGACCAGCCGATCCGCAGACCGGTCAGGTCGCGCTCCAGAGGCGCTGCGAACGAGCCCGACACCGGATAGGCGTAGGGCACGGCGGGATCCGCCCCAGCAATCGCGGTCATACCCAGGGCGATGTCTCCGACCTCGCGCGCCATCAGTCCGGCGCGGTTCAGCCACGCCCAGGCGTTGCGGGTCGGCAGGGAGGGGACGACCCCGATCGACGGACGGTATCCGGCCACGTTGCAGAACGACGCCGGGTTGCGGAGCGAACCACCCATGTCGCTGCCGTCGCCGAGCGGCTGGATCCGCGCTGCGATCGAGGCGGCCACTCCCCCGCTGCTGCCGCCCGCGCTCCGGGTGGTGCCGTACGGATTGACCGTCGTCCCGAACACCTCGTTAAAGGTGTGAGCGCCGGCGGCGAACTCCGGGACGTTCGTCTTGCCGGTCGTCACGACGCCGGCGCTCTTCAGGCGGCTGATGATCGAATCGTCGAACGTCGGGACGAAGTTCCGGAAGGCCATCGACCCCTGCGTGGTGCGCAGGCCCTTCGTGTTGTGCGTGTCCTTATGCGTCATCGGCAGACCGTGCAGCGGCGGCAACTGCGCACCCGACGCCGTCAGTTCGTCCGCTGCGGCTGCGAGCGCTGCGGCGCGTTCCCGATCCTCCGTGACGACGGCGTTGAGCACGCCGTTGACGGCGTCAATCCGCTCGAAGTGCGCCTCGAGCGCTTCCCGTGCGGACACCTCGCGACGCCGGATGGCGCCGGTCAGCTCGACGGCGGACAATTGCAGGATCGGGGCGACATCGTGTGTCGATGCGGAGATCATTCCTCGACCCTAGCGACTCCGCGCGAGGGACGATGAACTCAGCTATTCGCAGCCGATCCCGTCGCCGTCCTTGCCGTCCAGACCGTAGATATCAGTACCCACGACGCGTACAGGACCCTGGACGTAGGACGGGCCATTGCCGTTTCCGCTGGCGCAGTCGACGTCGCTGTCAATGGGTACGCAGTCGCCTTCGTAGTTCGGATCGCATCCGCTGGCAGCGGGTACGGCGGCTTGCACCGGAGCGGGAGGCGCGATGACGACGGGCGCTTTCGAGCCCACGGCGATGACCTCCTGCACCGGTACCACGCGCATCTCCTCACCTGCGGGCACGCGCCCTGTCTCGACGCCATCCGTCAGGGTCACCTGGAAGCGGGTCGCTTTGACCCCCGCGACTCCCACGATTGCGAGCGCCTCCACGCCGCGATCCAGATTCGGATCGTCCTGACGTCGCGAGGTGAAAGCCACAGGTTCTTCCACCCACTCCTCGTGGACGGTCACGACCGGCTCGGGCGTCGATGTCGGTGCGGGGCTCGGAGTCGACGCGGGCATCGGCGGAGCACTGGGCAAAGGACTCGGGGTGGCTGAAGCGGACGGCGCAGCAATGGTGTCCGCCACCTCGACCAGCGATGCGTTCGACCCTCCGCCGCAACCGGTGAGGGCCAGCAGCCCGACTCCCAGGAGCGCCGAGCAGAGCCTGGTTTTGGACAGGACGGACCTAGACATGCTTATCCCCATATTCGTGAACGCAGATGTGTTTCGTTCAGTATGCGGATAACGCGTCTCAAGCTCCCGCAGGTTTGGCGCAGGCTTGGAGAAGCCCTGGGTCCTACGCGCCGGTCCCCACCTTGGACAGCAGAGCTGCCAGCGCCGCCCGGACGCCGGTGGTCAGCGTGGGCTCGATCGCCGGCGCAAAGAACGGCGAGTGGTTGCCCGGCACCTGGCCGTCGCCGTCGAGCAGTTCCTGCGGGTGCCCACCGAAGAACCAGTAGACGCTCGGGACGCCGATCGCCGCAGCCAGGAGACCGAAGTCCTCGCTGCCCATCACCGGCGGCGCCTCGATGACGGCGTCCTCACCGAGCACCCCGCCCAGCACGGTGATGAGGTCCTCGGTGGAGGAGGGGTCGTTGTAGCACTGGGGGAAGCTCGTGATCTCCTCGATGACCGGCTCCGGCGCGCCCGACGCCGCGGCCTCCGCACTGATGATGCGCCGCAGCGAAGCGAGCACGCGCTCGCGCACATCGACGTCGAACGTGCGGACATTGAGGGTGAACTCGGCCGACGCCGGAATGATGTTCTCCTTCAGCCCGCCGTGGAAGGTGCCGATCGTGACGACGGCGGACTTCATCGGATGCACCTCGCGGGAGACGACGGTCTGGAGCCGCACGACCATGTGCGCGCCGAGCACGATCGGGTCGATCGACTGCTCGGGCTGCGATCCGTGCGCCTGTTTCCCGAGCACCGTGACCTTCCACGAGTCGGCCATGGCCATCGCCGTGCCCTTGGTGATGTTCACGGTGCCGGCGAGGCCCGGCCAGACGTGCTGCCCGTAGACGATGTCCGGCCGCGGTGCCTTGTCCCAGAGTCCGTCCTCGACCATGGCCTCTGCACCCTCGCCGATCTCCTCGCCGGGCTGGAAGACGAACACCACAGTGCCGGACCAGGCGTCGCAGTTCTCCATCAGGAGCTGGGCGGTGGTGAGTGCCACGGTCACGTGGGTGTCGTGGCCACATCCGTGCATCACGGGGACCTCCGTGCCGTCGGCGAGGGCGCCCGTCGTCGTGCTCGCGTAGTCCAGTCCGGTGTCCTCCTGGATGGGCAACCCGTCCGTGTCGGCGCGGAAGGCGACCACCGGCCCGTCGCCGTTGCGCAGGACCCCGACGACGCCGGTCCCGCCGCACATGAACGCATCCAGCCCGAGGTGCCCCAGCCGCTCGAGGATGAACGCGGCCGTGTGCGTCTCCTGCATGGACAGCTCGGGGTGGGCGTGCAGGTGCCGGTACAGCTCGTGCATGGCAGTGGTGTGCGCGTCGGTGAGCTCGAAGACGGCGTTGTCGATGGTCATGGTGTCCTTCCGGAGGGTTCGATATCGGAGCTTAGTCGACGAGGGCCTGCACATCGGTGGGCGTCGTCGAGCGCGGGAACCCTACGCGGTGACGGTCGTACGACGGCGCGGTCGATGCCCGATGATGCCGGGAGCGGTGGAGCGGAATTTATCCCTGCCCGCCCGGGTTGAGTAGGGTACATGCATATGCATGAAGAAGAAGGAGCGTCACCATGAAGATCACCGTCGTCAGCGCGGGCCTCGGGGTCCCGTCCTCCAGTCGGATGCTCGCCGACCAGCTCTCGCACGCGGTTCGTGAGGAATTGACCACCCGCGGGAAGTCGGTGGCCGTCACTACTGTCGAGGTGCGCGACTACGCCGTCGACATCGCCAACAACCTCGTCACCGGTTTCGCTCCGCCGTCCCTGGCCTCGATGCTGCGGGAGATCACGGAAGCCGACGCACTGGTGGTGGTGACCCCGGTCTTCTCCGGGTCCTACAGTGGACTGCTCAAGTCGCTCTTCGACGTCATCGATAACACCGCGTTGCGGCGGATGCCCGTCATCCTCGGAGCGACAGGAGGAAGCGCCCGCCACTCGCTCATGCTCGACCACGCGATGCGTCCGCTCTTCTCCTACCTGCGGGCGCGTGTGGTTCCCACCGCGGTGTATGCGTCTCCGCAGGACTGGGGTGCGGGCGACGACGACGAGCCGGCCCTGGACGAGAGGGTTCGCCGGGCTGCGCGAGAACTGGCTGAGATGACCGGGGCATCCTCAACACCCCGATCGCCCGAAGAGCCTCTCGCTTCACTGCCGTTCGAAGACCTCCTGGCCAACATCACGAAACCGGCCGGACAGCGCACGCAAGCACCGGAGCACTCCTCGAACCGCTGACCATCCCGCCCTCCGGCGTCGACCACAGGCTCCCCGAGCCGGCCCAGCAACAAGCATCCAACCCACAGGAAGTAACCATGGAAATCGGCGTTTTCACCGTCAGTGACATCACGCGGAACCCTCTCACCAGCGAGATCCCCACCGAAAACCAACGCATCAAAGCAGCCGTCGCCATCGCCAAGAAGGCCGAAGAGATCGGGATGGATGTCTACGCCACCGGCGAGCACCACAACCCACCCTTCTACGCCAGCTCCCCCACGACGATCCTCGGATACATCGCCGCCCAGACCGAGCGGATCACCCTCTCGACCTCCACCACGCTGATCACCACCAACGACCCGGTGAAGATCGCCGAGGACTTCGCCACCCTGCAGCACCTCGCCGACGGTCGGGTCGACCTGATCCTCGGACGCGGCAACACCGGGCCGGTGTACCCGTGGTTCGGGAAGAACCAGCAGGACAGTGTCGAGCTGACCATCGAGAACTACCACCTGCTGCGCCAGCTCTGGGACAACGACGTCGTGAACTGGGAAGGGAAGTTCCGTACTCCGCTACGCAACTTCACCTCCACCCCGCGCCCGCTCGACGGCGTCGCCCCTTTCGTGTGGCACGGCGCCATCCGCACCCCGCAGATCGCCGAGATCGCCGCCTACTTCGGTGATGGTTTCTTCGCGAACAACATCTTCTGGCCCAAGGAGCACTACCAGCAGCTCATCGGTCTCTACCGCGAACGCTACGCCCACTACGGCCACGGAGCGGCGGACCAGGCGATCGTCGGCCTGGGTGGACAGTTCTTTATGGCGAAGAAGTCACAGGATGCCGTCAAGGAGTTCCGACCGTTCTTCGACAATGCACCCGTGTATGGCCACGGACCGTCGATGGAGGACTTCATGGCGCAGACGCCGCTGACAGTCGGCAGCCCGCAGGAGGTCATCGAGAAGACGCTGTCCTTCCAGGAGTTCTTCGGCGACTACCAGCGCCAACTGTTCCTGATCGATCACGCGGGCCTGCCACTGAAGACCGTGCTGAACCAGCTGGACCTCTTCGGCGAACTGGTCCTGCCCGAGCTGCGCGCTGAGTTCGCGAAACGCCGCCCGACTCACGTTCCTGACAGGCCGGTCCACACCACCCGCAAGGCCAACCCGGTCCCGGCTCCGGCCTGAGTTCCCGTCGTAGGGCCCCTCGGGGTCCGAAGGGCTGACGGACGAGAAGGAGGCGCCGGTCGACCGACCGGCGCCTCCTTCTCTTGCACCCCGCCTCGAGCCTTCGCGGGCTATTCATCTCGGGGCTTCGCTGACTCCACCCGCCAGTGGCCCGGCGTCGACAGCGTGGAACCGACACCAACGCTGCCCGACGAGGAGACCTCCCGTGAAAGCAATCGTCCGCGCCATTCCCCTTCTCCTGTCCGCAGTCCTCGTGACCGGCGCCGCGAAGCCCGCCGTCGAGGACTTCCCCGCCACGGTCGACGGCGGTGCCTGGCCCGCCGGCCATGTGCAGGGCATCGCCGTCGACACGGAGAACGAGGTGGTCTACTACTCCTTCACCTCGATGCTCGTGAAGACCGACCTCGACGGCACCGTGCTCGGCACCGTCACCGGTTTCACCGGGCACCTCGGCGACCTCGACTTCAATGAGAAGGACGGTCGCGTCTACGGGTCGCTGGAGTACAAGGAGGCCGAGTCCTTCTACATCGCCATCTTCGACGTGGACCGGATCACCGGGCTGGACATGGACGCGGAGACGGACGGCATCGTCACCGCCGTCTACCTCGACGAGGTGGTGCAGGACTTCACCGCGGACATGGACGGTGACGGCGTGTTCGACGGCAACATCGCCGATACCCCGGACCACCGCTACGGCAGCAGCGGGATCGACGGCGTCTCCTTCGGCCCCGCATTCGGCCGCAAGAACGGCAGGCAGCTCCTCACGGTGGCCTACGGCGTCTACTCGAACACCGAGCGCCCCGACAACGACCACCAGGTGCTGCTGCAGTACGACGTCGCCGGCTGGAAGAAATACGAGCGGCCCCTCACGCAGACAGCCCCGCACACCAGTGGCCCCGTCACCACCGACGGCAAGTACTTCGTCCGTACCGGCAACACCACCTACGGCGTGCAGAACCTGAACTACGACGCCTTCACCCACACCTGGCTCCTCGGCGTCTACAAGGGCGTGAAGGAACAGTTCCCCAACTACTCGCTCTTCGCCGTCGACGGCGCCTCCCGCCCCACGCGCGGCGTCCTCGAGGGCCAGCCCACCTACGAGGAAGGCCTGCTCCTGCCCCTCCTCCAGCAGGGCCTCCACCACGAGCCCACGGGCATCCGTGGCTGGAACTTCACCGCAGACGTCGGCATGGAGTCGCTTGGCAACGGCTACTTCTACATCGCCACGCAGGGCCGCGTCGTCGAGGACGGCATCACCCGGCAGACTGCGGTGCTCGACCTCTACCGCTGGACCGGAGCGGCAAAGTCGCCCTTCGAGCTCGTTCGAAGGTAGGCGGCGACGGGTCCCGACCCGCACCCACTGGACGCCCGAAGAGGAGCTTTCCGAGGACGAACTCGCCGACGACCGAGCTGTGACGGTTCCAGACACACGCCCGCCCGGATGATCCCTGTGCTATACCTTTTCCTGTCATCCGCTCCGGCGATGTCAGTCGCCGGAAGCATCTCGTATCGTGCAAGGGGGCAACCATGAAGAAGAGCACCGCGACGATCACCCTGGGTGCGGCAGCGGCATTCACCGCGCTGTCAGCAGCGCCGGCCCATGCCTTCCCGTACTCGAGCTGCGACGAGGCCGCCGCAGCCGCCGTCTACAACATCCCGGTCGGCTCACCGGCCTACAGTACGGCCCTCGATGTCGACGGCGACGGCGTCGCCTGCGAGAGCGACCTCTACGTCTACCGCCCCGAGTTCGTCCCGGGCGGCACCACGGAGATCCGCGGGGCGGAACCCCAGGTCGGGCAGGTGCCCGTCGGCGGTGCCGATACCGGCGTCGCGCAGGAGCCGGCGGACAATTCACCGTCCCTGGCACTCGGTGCAGGCCTCGTCTTCGCGGCAGTCGCCGGCAGCACGTTCGTCGTCCGTCGTCGCGAGGCCCGGGCCTGACCCACCTCCCCGACCGGACCGCATGACATTGATGGCGGGTTCAGCACGCGATCGCCGCAGAAGTGCTCTGGCTTCTGCGGCGATCGCCGCTACGCTGCTCACCGGTTGTGCCGGACAGCCGTCAGCAGACCGCCCCACGCCCCACCCCGTATGGTCCGAGAGCGCGGCACCGACCGCCACACCCGGCGCCCACCAGGAACAGGCAGCGACGTCGGAGCCTCCGGTCCTGCCGGCATCACGACCGGAGACCCTCACCATCCCGTCGACCGGGACGACGACGGAGTTGCTGTCGCTCGGGCTGCAGCCCGACCGCACCCTCGAGGTTCCTCCGGGAGACCCCGGCGCGCCTGCCGGCTGGTACAACCTGTCCCCCACACCCGGTGAGCGCGGTCCGGCCGTGCTCCTGGGACACGTCAATGCGACCGACGGCGGACCGGGGGTCTTCGCGCAGCTTCGGGACATGGGGCCAGGCGACACCATCGCTGTCACGCGCGCGGACGGCACGACGGCGACCTTCGAGTTCCAGCGCGGTGAGCAATACGCCAAGGACGCCTTCCCGACGCAGGAGGTGTACGGCAACACCGAAGGTGCCGAACTCCGCCTCATCACCTGTGACGGCTTCGACCCCGAGACGGGTCGGTTCGACGACAACTACGTCGTCTACGCGACACTCGTCGCCGGATAGGCGGGACGTCATGGACCGCAGCGGATGGCGCCAGGCGGCGTCGAGGAAGATCTGTACCGCCGGACCCGGGCACCGTCGACCGCGGAAGCACTCAGGGTGTCAGTCGAGGGTGAAGTGCGTCCAGCGGCCTCCGAGCATGGTTGCCGCAACATCGAACGACCGCAGTTGATCGCCGGTGGCGACGAGCGGATCCGTGTCCGTCACGACGAGGTCGGCAACGGACCCCACCCGGAGCGTCGTCCGCCCGTCGGTCGACGCCGCAAGAGCGACCGACGCCAGCACGCGTTGCTCGGCGTGCCAGGGTTCCCGACCGTCCCGTGCACGGGAGATGGCGGCGGCCATCGAGACCCATGGGTCGAGTGACGCGACCGGCGCATCCGAACCGAGGGTGATCGTCACGCCCGCGGCCACCAGGCTCGCGAAGGCGAAGGCCCGGTGCGTCCGCCCTGGCCAATAGCGATCAGCGACATCACGGTCGTCCATCGCATGTTCCGGCTGGACACTGGCGACGACGCCGAGACGTGCGAACCGCTCGAAATCGGCCTCGTGGACGAGTTGGGCGTGCTCGATACTTCCACCACAACCCACCTCCTCGAACGCATCGAGTGCGAGAGTGTTCGCCGCGTCGCCGATCGCATGGACCGCCGGGACGAGGCCGGCCGACGACGCGCGGCGGAGGTACCCGACGAGCTGGTCCGGATCGATCGTCAGGATGCCCTGCCCCTCGTGGGCGCCCTCGAGTCCGGGGTACGGATCGTGGCAGTACGCCGTGCGGGTGTTCAACGACCCGTCCGTGATGATCTTGAACGGACCCATCGTCACCAGGCCGTCGGTGCCCTCGATGACGTCCCCTGTGCGCAGGCCCCGTGCGATGACGGCCTCGAGATCGTGCGGGTACACGCCGGCGCGGACCCTCAGGCCGCGCGAACCGCCGGCGATACGTCGCGCCCACCGGTCGATGGAAAGGGTCATCTCGAGGTCGACGATACCGACGACACCCCGGGCGGCCGCGGCGTCGACCGCTTCTGCCACCCATCCGTCGAGCTGCTCCTCGGGTACCGCACTGACCCGCACGTTGACGTCGAACGCGGCCTGTTCACGCAGCAGCCCGGTCGGGTGGCCTGCGTGCCCGTGGTGGACGAGGGTGCTCGTGTTGAGCCACGCCGCGTGCAGATCCTTGCTGACGAGGACGACGGGCACATCGGCGCTGACCGAGTCGAGCAGTTCCCGCGTCGGGGCGTCCGGCCACAGTCCGTCCTGAAAGCCGTAGCCGATGAGCGGCTGACCCGCCTGCGGCGGCTTCGCCTGCAGGCGCTCGGCGACGAGGGATGCCGCACCGGCGGCGGAGGTGGCCGAGGACAGGTCGAGACGCTGGCGCGTGAGGGCCCACTGGTCCATGTGGACGTGGGAGTCCCAGAGCCCCGGTGCCACCCATCGCCCACCCAGATCGAGCTGCCGGGTTTCTCCGGCGTCGAGATCTGCACCGACCGCCGTGACGATCCCGTCCTCCACGAGGACGTCGAGTGGCTGACCCGATCCCCCGACGAGCCGCGCGGAGCGCAGCAGGACATCACCCATCTCGCCCGTCATGCGTCGTGCACCCGCCGCATCTCCCGGGCGAGGGCGGGATTCGCGTAGTGCGCGCCGTGCTCGAGCTCGTCCACGATCCGGTCGACCACTGCGGGAGCCTTGTTCTGGCTGAGCTTGAGCCGCGCGTCGAAGCGGGTGACCCGCAGGCGGATCCCCACCGTCCCCCGGGCGACGCGGCGTGATCCTTCGACGTCCAGGGCCAGGGAGCTCGGCGCCGGCATGGCGTGTTCGAAGTGATCCACCAGCTTCCCGAGCACCCGGAAGTTCTCCTCGTCGGACAGGATCTCCGGCCTGCCGTACAGGTGCGCGGTGACGTGGTTCCACGTCGGGATGATCTGGTCCTCGGGGTACCAGCCGGGCGAGATGTAGCCGTGCGGCCCCTGCACGATCAGCAGCACCTCGTGGTCACCGAGTTCGTGCAGCTGCTCGTCGGGGCGGCCGACGTGGCTGACGATGCTGATGCTGTCGTCGGACGTCTCTTCGAGCACCACCGGATAGTGGGATGCCACGAGTCCACCGGCCGGTGAGGACACGAGCGTCGCCCACGGATTCTCGCGGACGAGTCTCTTGACCTCGCCGACGTCGGACAGGACGAAATGGGGCGTGTGGCGCATGCCAGCCACTCTGTCACACCCCACTGGCTCGATGAGAGGAACGTCCGCGCGGAGCTCTGGAGCATGTGAGGCTTCAGCAGATACGACGACGGCGGGGCACCCACCTGCGTGACTGCCCTGCCTGCGCCTGGTCGATACCGGCCAGGAAGGCCGGTCCCTGCGGACCGGCCTTCCTGATCATGCACTGCTGCCCGGCGGGTAACGTCAGCCGATGGCGTCGCGCAGGTCCTTCGCGGCCTGGCCGGGATCGTCAGCGCTGTAGATGCCACCACCGACCACGGCGACGTCGGCACCCGATGCCTGAACGTCCTTGAGGGTGGCGAGCTTCACGCCGCCGGCGACCGAGAAGGCGACACCGGACTCCTTGCCGGCGGTGAGCAGGGCATTCAGGTCGTAGCCCTCCTGCGCCTGCTCATCGAGGCCGGCGTGGAACTCGACGAACTCGGCGCCCAGGGCGGTGACCTCCTTGGCGCGCGCAGCCTTGTCGTCGACGCCGATGAGGTCGACGACGACGCCCTTGCCGTGGGCCTTCCCGGCCTTGATCGCTCCGGAGATGGTGGAATCGTCCGCGACGCCGAGCACGGTCACGAGATCCGCGCCGGCCTTGAAGGCGACGTCGGCTTCGAGCTCGCCGGCATCCATGGTTTTGAGGTCGGCGAAGACGATCTTGTCCGGGTGGGCTTCCTTGATGGCAGTCACGGCGGACAGGCCCGCGTTCTTGACCAGCGGAGTGCCCAGTTCGATGATGTCGACGTACTCAGCGACCTTCCCGGAGAGCTCGAGGGCGTCTTCGACGGTCAGTACGTCCATGGCGAGTTGCAGTTTCACGAGGTGTCCTTTGCTGGGTGGAATCGGTAAATGGGTGCGGCGCGCGCTATTCGAGATTCGCGTGTCGCGGCCACAGGTCTTCGGCGGGGGTGCCCTCGGTCTGCCAGAGGGTATGGAAGACGGCGTCGAGCACCAGGAGCAGGGACTGCTCGAAGAGGCTCCCCGAGTACTGGCGCGATGCCGTCCCGCGGTGGTCGGTCTTCTGGGCTGCGGGGATGACGACCACGCAGTCCGCGAGGTTCGCAAGCTTCGAGGCGCCATCAGTGGTCAGGGCCGCCACGCGCGCTCCGACATCGGCTGCCGTCCCGGCCGCGGCGACCGCGCCCGTCGTCGTGCCTGAACCGGACGCGACGAGGAGCAGGTCTCCGTCGCCGATGGCCGGCGTCGTCGTCTCACCCACAACGTGGACTGTCAGACCCAGATGCATGAGGCGCATGGCGTGCATGCGCAGGGCGAGCCCGCTGCGTCCTCCCCCGGTGACGAACACGCGTCCGGCCTGCTGGAGCTCCGTGACGAGTGCGGCGAGCTGGTCGTCCTGCAGGCCTTCCGCTGCACCGACCAGTTCCTGGTGGAGCAGGCGCAGGCTGACGGGCACCGAGGGGTCGTCGGGTGCTTCGGTCATCAGGGGCTCCTGCCGTTCGGGGTTGGTCCGGACTCCAGTCCATCACCCCCGGGACGCCCGTCAGGGCGTAAGCCCTACCCCACGGAACCTAGGTTGCGCAGGGCTAGCCGGATCCGTGAACCACGCCACACGCGTCAGGCGTGAGCCGGGGACGACGTCGTCGATCGAGCCAGGCGCGCGAGCGCGGCTTCGCTGCTGGAGCCCGGCGCCCCGTAGTAGGTGCAGACACTCTGGTCCGCCTCACCCGGGACGAGGAGCGTCTGGTAGTGCAGCACGAACTCGCCGGCCACCGGGTGGTTGAAGCGGATCTCGCCCTGGTCCTTCTCGTGGACGTTCTGGTCGTCCCAGAAGCGGGTGAAATCCGGGCAGCCCTCGCGGAGGTCGGTGATGAGCTCGGCGAGCCGCCGGTCGTCCGGGAAGCGTCCGACGTCGAGGTGGAGCATCGCGGTGGTCTGCTCGCTGACCTGCTCCCAGTCCTGGTAGAGCTCCCGGGCCTTCGGATCCAGCAGGATGAAGCGCGCGTAATTGCGATGGGTGGCCGGCAGCGCCTCGAAGTCCGTCATGAGCGCCCGTGCCAGGCGGTTGCTGGCGAGCACGTCCGTGCGACGGCCGAGGATGATCGCGGGAACCGACTCCATGACGGACAGCAGGTCGTACAGCCCGGGCCGTACGCGCTGCGGCTCGTACGTGGGCGCGTGGTGAGGCGTCGGGGTGCCGCAGAGGTTCAGGAGGTGGTTCCGTTCCACCGTGTCGAGCCGGAGGGCCTGGGCGATGGAGTCGATGATCTCGAGGGACACCGCGCCGCCGCGGCCCTGCTCGATGCGCATGTAGTAGTCGGGGCTCATGCCCGCGAGCCGCGCCACCTCCTCCCGGCGGAGACCGGGCACGCGGCGCACCCTACCGTCGAACGGCGCACCGAGGTCGGCGGGTGAAAGCCGTGCGCGTCGCGAGCGCAGGAATGCTGAGATCTCTGCCGCCCGGTCCATGGTTCCCATTCTGCCGTACCTGATCGCGCTCTACGGGGCGGCCCTCGGGTGGACGCCGGCGGGATCAAGTTCAGCCACTGCTGGCGTTCAGGAGTGGTCGACGTCCTTCACCCGCTTCGCGCACAGCACCTCCGTGTCGTGTGCGCTCCGTCAGCCTTCGCAGCCCACTCCGTCGCCGTCGCCGTCGAACTTCGCCTGGAAGCCGGGTGTGCCCGCGTAGATCGGTGCTGCTCCTGCAGCACGTACTGCTGCGCAGTTCGCGTAGGACGCCGCAGGAGCTACTGGCGCCACAGGAGCCGGTGCGACCGGAGCTGGTGCTGGTGCTGGTGCAACTGGAGCGGGAGCAACGACGGGCGGTGCGACCGGTTCCGGCACGACAGGAGCCGGAGCAGGCGGGGCAGGAGACGGCGGGGCAGGAGCGACAGGCACGACCGGCGCCGCCTCCTCGACTGGTTCAGCCGGCGCCGCGACGGAGGGTGCCATCTGGTTGGTCGGGGCGAGGATGCCGTCGCAGTCGGACAGGATGGTCGCCATGGCGTCGTGCTCGGCCTGCGTGACCCACAGCGCGTAGGTGGCCTTGACCGAGACCTGCCGCGCAACGTACTCACAGCGGTAACCCTTGTTCGGCGGCAACCAGGTTGCGGCGTCGCCGTCACCCTTCTGCTGGTTGGTCGGCCCGTCGGTGGACTGCAGGTTCAACGGATCATTGGCGAATGCGATGCGCTGATCGCGGGTCAACTGCTGGGCGCCCTTCTGCCACGCGTCGGACAGCGCGACGACATGATCGATCTGCACATCACTGCTCGTGGCCTGACCGCGCAGGAACGGGATGACCGTGCCGGTGTACGGGTCGTCGAGCACGCCCGACTGCACCTTGCAGGGCACAGAGTTGGCGTGGACGATCTCCGTCAGGTCGCGGTTCAGCATGTCGTTGCGGGTATCGCACCCGTTGCTGTCGACGTCCGCCCAGGCCTGCCCGAACTGCTCGCGGTCATACCCGGTCTTCGGCGCACGTCCCTTGATGGGCAGCGTCTCCAGCACGGCGAGCGCCGTGGTGTCGAAGGCCGGCTGGTCCGACGGCACGCGGGGCGTGCCCTCCACCTCGGTGGGGGTCTCGGAGTCGAGCGGCGCGACGTCCGACGGCGTGGGACTCGGGGTCGGCGTCAGCGTCGGTGTCGGTATCGGCGTCGGCTTGGCCGACTCCGTGGTCTGCTCGGTGGTCTGCTCGGCGACCGCTGTCGGCACCGTGTCCGATGCCGGTGCGATCGCGCATCCGGCAAGCATGGCGACGACGGCGGCACCTACGGTGATCGCGCCGGCCCTGCGGCCTCCAAAGCGTGCCCATGACGGTCTGTTGGTCAGGACCGTGTAGAGACCCGTTAAGAGCGCGAACGTGGCGGCCATAATGAGCCCACCGCCGATACCGCTGGTGATGAGGCCGATAACGACCAAGAACAGGGCAAATCCGGCGACGATGGCCGTCGAGGTGCGTACGTTCGGTTTGATCGGCGATGACGTGTTTCGGCCAGGCGGGCCAAATGTTGAATTGATGAAGAGTTCCCAGTGTCGATGCAGTGTCATTGGCAGCGTACTCGCGCAGACCACCGGTCACCCAACCGGATGGGAATGCCACCAACTGTCCACCCTCGACACTATGCAAGCTCAGCGTTCGATCAGGTTTCGCGGAGCCGAATAAGCGCGTGAAGCTATTCGTGCTAAACCTGTGATGTCACGCGCGATGCTCATTCTTGGTCTCATGAAAGCCGCATCCGGTGACCCTCCGAGCTGGCGTGCAGATGAGTGGATCTCGTCGTCCTGGCCTGTTGGATCGCCCTCACACATATCTGCAGAAGAAGATCGATGAATCATGCTCGTCTCCGCCGGTCCGCACCGGCGACTCTCCTGACCGTCGCGGTTCTCACCTCGACACTCACCGCTTGCACCGGCTCCAATGCTTCTGGTGAGACGGCGGTCGACTTCCAGCCCGGCACTGTAGTGCGAGTGATCGACGGCGACACCCTTGTCATCAACTTCGATGGCGACGACCAGACCGTACGCTTGCTGAACGTGGACACACCGGAGACGAAGCATCCGGACAAGCCCGTCGAGTGTCTTGGCCCTGAGGCCACGCAAAAGCTCGAGTCGCTGACCCCGCCCGGAACGAAGGTCGCCTTGGACTTCGACGTCGAGCGGACCGACAGGTACGACCGCGTGCTGGCCGCCGTATTCATCGAGGACCAGACCCTGGTCAATGCCGAGCTGGCACGCGTGGGTCTCGGTGTTCCTGTGCTGATCGAGCCGAACAGGAAGTACTACGACGAGGTGCAGGCGGCATACAACGAGGCGACCGAACAGGCCGTCGGCCTGCTGGACGTCGCTGCAGGCTGCACCCTCCCGGCGGAAGTGACCGACGCCGTGAACGCCCTTACCGAGGTAACTGAGGCTCCAGTCGGCGAGACAGGAGCAGCTGTTGCTGCAACCGCCGCAGGTATCCTCGCCGCCCTCACGACGGCGAAGGCTGTCCGGGAAACGTTGAACGCGGGCAAGGACACTGTTCGCGTGCTCGCTGTCGGAACTGACCGTGCTGCGGCGATCACGCGCGACCTCGACGCTCGAATCAGCAAAGGTGAGCAGTCTTTGGCCGCAGCTGACACCAGGGCCGCCGCTCTCAAGCAAGCAGAGGAAGCAGCCCGAGTCGCCGCCGCTGAAGCAGAAGCAGCCAGGGTGGCAGAAGCTGCGCGGGTCGAGGCGGAACGGGTCCAGGCAGAAGCCGCTGAGGCCGCACGCGTCGAAGCCGAACGAATTCAAGCGGAAGCCGCGGAGGCAGCTCGCGTCGAGGCCGAACGACTTCAGGCAGAAGCCAATGCTCGGGCTGAAGCTAACAGACTGGCTGCCGAAGCGGCAGCCGCCGCGGAGCGGGAGCGAATCCGGAACCTCCCGCCTGCACCTGCGCCGTACGTTCCACCCGCTCAGCAAAATGTCCCTCCCGCTCCCCCTGCGGCCGGGAATCCCTACCCGGGCTACAACGGGCCCCGTTGCTATGCGCCGGGTGGGAGGACCTGGCGTCCCTGCTGAGTAGGGACAGTCATACCCACCGCCACGCCGCGCCCTTTTCGGAGTCCGAGCGCTAGCATCGTCGCGCAATCCGCAGTCCCAGCAAATAAGGAGTCTCAATGAGCAATGGCACCAACCCACTTCTTGACGATGCAACTTCGATGAGTGCGTATGAAAGGCAAGTGTGGGACACACTGAACGGGCATTGGCAGCGCCGCGATAACCGCCGTGGCCTGCCAAACTGGGCGAGCTCTGCGCTTAATCGCACCGGTGAGGAGGCAGGAAACGCGGTTAGCTTGGTTGCGGGCGCCCTACCGGAGGCTGTCACGCGGCAAGCTCAGCGCGCGGGTGAAGTTGTAGCCAGCAAGGCAGGGCGACCGGCGCTTGAAGCTGCAACAGCACTTCTCGAGTTGGTGAACGACTGGGCGACCGAGCTTAACGACCCGAGAACCGTAGAAAACCTTGCGCGTAAGCGCGGCGTTGATCTCGACACGTTCACTGCGTTGAGGCAGCAGGACCTAAAGGTCTGTGATCGGCTACTAACCCTCAATACGCTTCGATGGCGAACCGCAGGCGCGGTGGAGGGCGGCGCCATGGGCCTGCTAGCTCTTGTCCCGGTTGCTGGCATTCCCATTGCGATGACAGCGGACATGCTCGTCATCCAAGTTCTAAGCGTCTCCATCGCAACGCGTATTGCGTACTCCTACGGCTACGACGCCAAGGACCCGGAGGAGCAAGTTTTTATCCAGCGCCTCGTTCGACGATCTTTCATGACGCAGGCCGCGAAAGTCGAGCCGCTGCGTGACGTGGCACAGGCCGCAGCGGCCGTCAAGGGACGCGTCAATTGGTCGCCCAAGCTTCGGGCCGACCACCGCCTCCTGACAGCTCTTGAAAAGTTGATGCAGCAGTTGGGCCCGGCCGGTGCAAGAGTCCCACTGAAGAACGTTGCCAAGGTCGTTCCGTTCGTGGGTGTACTGATCGGTGCGGGTATGAATTCTGCAATTCTGGGCAATGTGGCCGCTGATGCTCAGCGGTACTGCCAAACGCGATTCCTCTGCGATAAGTACGGGCTGCCGCTGCCGGTTGCGCTGACGACTGATCCCGACCCCGATTACGAGACAGAAGCCGTGTAAGCAACTGCCGCAACGCTTGCATCGTAGAGAAGCGCTTTGGCAAAGCGGAATCAGCCGACGGCCCTCGCTCCTTCTATAGATGCCCGCATGCCGATCATGTCGAGGGACGTGCAATACACCCTCCCATAGCTGCGGCGAACGCTGATGTTCTGGTTGGATGCGGGGATTGAGCGGCAAATGGTCAGGGCGTCTCGTCCCGCGACGGCCCAGGCGGAGCAGGAACCGCGAAACAAAGCCGCGGGCCTCGACGCTCAAACCGCCGCCGACAGTCGCCTCACCTCACGCCGACCTAGCACGGTCATCACTACCGCCAGGGTGGTGGCGGCCGCCGTCATCGGCATCATCGCGGCATCCGAGGACTCCCCGCGCCATGCTTCACGGACGGACTTCTCAGCCGGATAACCGCCGCTCATGATCGCACCCAGAATGGCGAGGGTTCTGGCCGCGATGCGGCGTCTCCGACGGCTCAGCAGCCCCGCCGTCGCGATGCCCTGGAGAATCAGCATCACGCCAGGTGCGGACAGGTTGGTCCCCATACTCCACTGGTCGCGCTCGAGGTTCGCGGGGTCACCCTTGAGCCTCCACACGTCATAGCTTGTCCGGTCCCGCATCGCCTTCCGGAGACCGGCGACACCGAGTGCGAGCTGTACAGCCGAAGCGGCCAACAACGTCTTCATCAGTAGATCCCTTCCGTCTCCAGCGCTGAGACACCACCACGGCGACATGATAGAACTGCCCATTCCGCTCCTCAAGACCGTCGGAGTCGGACATCGCCGTGGCCATTGTGTGGAGTGGGGCCAGTTCCTATAATTTCTGTGCCGGAGGCGGATCCTGGTCTCGATCGATCACATCGGGGGCGATCCCATGACTGACTTCTTCACTATGAAGGCTGGCGAAAGCGCACCGCCCGTGCCCGCGGGGCCCATCCTCTGCACCGGGACGGCGAGCATGCGGCGCGTCCACCGCTTCTTCCTATGGGCGTACGAGGAGGCGCCCGGCCTGGTGCGGTCCGTCGAGCCGGGCGATACCGCCCGCGCCGCTTACATAGGAGAAGTGCTGGGCAACTTCGACAATGTGCTCCATGTCCATCACGAGGGCGAGGATCTCCTCATGTATCCGCGCCTGGCGGAAAGGGCACCCGTATGTGCGCTGCATGTCGAGCAGATGCTCGCACACCATCGGCAGGTAACGCAGCGGCTTGAAAGCATCGAGCCGGTTCGCCTGCGCTGGATGGAGACGGCGGACGCAGACATCGGAAAGGACCTCGCTGAACGTTATGAGGACCTCTCGATCCTCCTGCAGGTGCACCTGCGCCGGGAGGTCACGGAGGTGATGCCCGTCGTCGACAGGGTGATGACCGAGAAGGAGATGGACGCCGTCGGCCAGCACGGAATCGACCAGTTCGACAAGAAGTTCCTGGTCGGCTACCTCGGGATGGTGCTCGCAACGAATCCTCCGGGCGACAGGGAGGAACTCTTCAAGGAAATTCCCCTGCCGGTCCGCCTCGCCTACCGTCTGATCGGACGCAATCTGTACCGGAAGCAGTACGCGACGCTCTTCCCAGGACGCGCCATTCCCGACACGCTCTGAGTCGCTGTGGAAGGGGACGGCAGCGCCGGCGAGACGAGGGACGAAAGCCTCTGAACAGCAGCCTTGGACTCGGGTGAAGATCGAACCCCTACGCGGGCGCGCTGGCGCCGCCTTCGCATAGGACGAAGTCCTGGCGCCACCGCTTTCACCTCGAGGAGAGGATCGTGCGGAGGAAACAGTCCACGATCTTCCTGCACAGGACCGACGCCGGCCGGCAGTTGGGGCAGAGGCTCGCTGGGTTACGGGGTCTGGACGTGGTAGTGCTGGGGCTGCCCCGGGGCGGTGTTCCCGTTGCCTTCGAGGTGGCGAAAGCCCTTGACGCGCCCTTGGACGTGATCGTGGTGCGGAAGCTGGGGGTTCCATCCCAGCCGGAACTTGCCATGGGCGCCATCGGGGAGGACGGCGCCCGGGTCCTCGATGCGCATATCGTCTCGCTGGCCGAGGTCACGGAGGAGGACCTGCGAACGGTCGAGGAGAAGGAAGGCCAGCTCCTGGAGGGGCGCCGGACGCGGTACCGGCAGGGAAGGAGCCGGGCGGATATCCACGGGCGCATCGTCGTCATCGTGGACGACGGCATGGCCACCGGCGCCACCGCGCGGGTGGCATGTCAGGTGGCCAGGCAGCTCGGCGCGGCACGGGTGATCGTAGCCGTGCCTGTCGCGCCGGCCAGCGCTATGGCCTCGTTCAAGGAAGCGGACGAGATCGTGAGCCTGATCTCACCGCTGAAGTTCCAGGCCGTGGGCTGCTACTACCAGGATTTTTCATCCACCGAGGACGACGAGGTCGTGAAGCTGCTCGACGCCGCCCGCTCGCTGCATCGTTCCGACGACATGATTGTCCCTGCTCCCAGCAGTGGCAGCAGCAGACCGAACCCACCGGCTTCCAAGCCGGCCTGATGACAGGAGCAGACCCAGTGCTCCGGGGCTTGAGACTCTGCCGACAATGCCTATGGGCTCGGGCTCTAGAACGCCGGCAAAAATCGCAGTGGGCTACCACCGATTCAGCCTCCGGGCGTCAACCGCGGCCCCACACCGGTGACCGCATGCGCCCCGGACGGTGCCGTAATGGGATACCCGGCGGCGATCTGACGCTTGATCTGCTCGAGCTCGTCCTTGAGCGAATCGACAGTGGCAAAGTACTTCCTGAACTCAGCCTTCCGGCGTCGAGCATTGATGAAGCTGACAACCGCGGCGACGATGGCCACCGGGACCGCCACCAGCAAGGCCCACCCGGACGTAGCGAGGAAGTCCAGCGTGACAGGGAGGGCCTGCTGGAATGCCCGGAAATCGTTCACCCCGCCCACGACCCCTTCCATCGCGGAGTCGAGGGGCACCAAAAATTCCCCCACCAAGGGCGTATCGGAGAGCGACGGGGCGCTCAGCTGCTTCATTCCCTCGGGGGACCATCGCGTATCACTGAAGTGGTTCAGGACGTACATCCCGGCAGCGGCGTTCAGGGCTGCGAAGAGGAGAACGGCACCCAGCGCGATCCAGTGAAGACTGCGCCGAAACAGGACGCCGGCCACCAGCGCGACGACGGCGGGTACAACCCACGTGAAGATGCGAAGTACGTCAAGGCTCACGCCGCCCAGTAGATCCAAGGAATGCCCCCAAAGGAGATGAAATCGATGCTTGCTCCGGCACTCAGGCTATCTGTCCTCGCCAACCGGGGCGGGCAGCAGCACCGTGGACGCCAAGAAAAGGCGGGCCGGCCACCAAAAGGTGACCGGCCCGCCGTCGTACGCGGTGGTGTTAGAACACGCGGATAGGGATCTCCGCCGGGTCCATGAGCAGCGACTCGATCTCGTCATCGAGCTTCACCAGCGTGATGGATGCGCCCGCCATGTCCAGGGACGTGCAGTACTCCCCCACATAGCTGCGGCCCACGCTGATGCCCTGCTCCGCGAGACGCTTGTGCGCCTGCCCGTACAGCAGGTACAGCTCGCTGATCGGGGTGCCGCCGAGGCCGTTGACCATGAGGGCCACGCGGTCGCCGTCGCCGAACGGCAGGTCCTTCACCACCGGGCCGAGGAGCTCCTCGACGATCTCGTTGGCCGGCATCATCTTCGCCCGACGGCGTCCCGGCTCACCGTGGATGCCGACGCCCATCTCGATCTCGTCCTCACCGAGCTCGAACAGCGGGCTGCCTTTCGCCGGCGGAGTACACGCGGTCAGAGCGACGCCCATCGTCCGGGTCACCGAATTGACCTTCTCGCCGATGCGGATGACCTCGTCGAGGTCGGCCCCGCGCTCGGCGGCAGCGGCCACGGCCTTGATGACGAAGAAGTTGCCCGCCACACCGCGCCGGCCGATCGTGTAGGTCGAGTCCTCCACCGAGACGTCGTCATTGATGAAGAGCGTCTTCACCTCGATGCCCTCGGCGGAGGACATCTCCTGGGCCATCTCGAACACCATCTTGTCGCCCGTGTAATTGTTGACCAGCAGCAGCACGCCCTTGGGCGAGGCCATGAGCTTGGTCGTCTCGTACACGTAGTCGAAGGGAGGCGCGGCGAAGACGTCGCCCGGGCAGGCGGCGTCGAGCATGCCCTTGCCGACAATCATCACGTGCGCCGGCTCGTGTCCCGATCCGGAGCCCTGGACGATCGACACCTTGTTCTGGTCCGGGCCGTCGGCGCGCATGATCAGGTTGTACTCGGGCACGTACTTCAGGGTGTCCGGGTTGGCGAGCGCCAGGCCCTCGAGCATCTCCGGGACGAACTGCTGCGGGTCGTTGACGAACTTCTTCATGAGGGCTCCACGTCGTTGTGAGTAGGGATGAGTTGAAGGAGGAGAAGGGTCAGGGCCAGTCGGCCACGATGCGCTCGACGATGATCGCGACCGCCACCGCCCCGGCGTCGGGCGAACCGATGCTGCGTTCCCCGCTGTAGCTGGCGCGGCCGCGCTTGGCCTCGAGGGCCGACGTCGCATCGGCGCACTCGCGGATCTTCGCCGCGAAAGCAGTACGGCACTCCTCGGGCGATGCACCGGCCGCGAGCTGCCGCTCGAGCTCGTCGGTCGCCGGGATCAGCGCGTCCAGGAGGGTCTTGTCCCCGAGGTCGGCATTGCCGCGCTTCTTGATGCCGTCGGTGGCCCCGCGCAGCATGGCGACGACGGCGGCACCGTCGATCGTATCCACCGCCTTCGCTGCGGCTGAGGCCCGCAGGAACGCTGTCCCCCACAGCGGACCGGAGGTCCCGCCGATCCTGCTGGAGATGGCGAGCGCGATCTGTTGCAGGAAGGTGGCGACGTCATCGCGCTTGAAGGAGTCCCAGTCCGCGAGGACCTTCTCGAAGCCGCGGGCGAGGGAGTAGCCGAGGTCGCCGTCGCCGACCACAGCGTCGAGGTCGCCGAACTCCTTCTCCTTGTCGACGGCGGTCTGCGCCAGGGAGTGGACTGCGTATTCGACGTCGGCGAGGTCGGTGGCGCTCATGGGGTCTCCGTTTCACGGGTCGCGGTAGGGGCGGGTGCGGACAGCAGCGTCTGCAGGGTCGCGAGGGTGACGACGCCGGGAACGTCCGTCCCGTGCGGGTTCTCGAGGACCTCCGCCTGTTCGCCGTCGGGGTCTCCGAGGGAACTGACCACGAGGGACGCGCCGGTGAAGTCCTCCTCGCAGGTGAAGCCGCTGACGGTCACCACGGTCCGGAGCCCGGCTCCGACGGCGGCGCGCAGCCCGTTGCCGCTGTCCTCGACGACGATCGCGTCATCGGCGGACAGTCCGAGTTCCGACAGGGCCAGCAGGTAGATGTCCGGGGCGGGTTTCTTCGCGGGCACCACGTCCCCGGCGAACACGGAGAAGTCCGCCGCGAGCGACTCCCCGACGGCGTGCGTCAGGACGGCGCGCACTGCGGGTTCCGCGGAGGTGGACGCGACGGCGAGTGTCCAACCGGCGTCGTGCGCTTCCTGCACGATGCGTGCGATGCCCGGACGTGCCGGCATGACCCCGCTTTCCACGAGCCCTTTGTAGACCTCGGTCTTCCGCTTGTGCCAGGAGAGGATCGCGGCGTTGACGGCGTCGTCGTCCTGCAGGCCGAGCGAGGCGGTTAGCGAGGGCGTGAGGATGCTCCGCATGCGCTCCTTGCCGCCGCCTATCTTGACCTTCTCGGCGTACTCCTCGACGCTCCACTGCACGGGCACGTCGAAGTCGGTGAAGGTCTGGTTGAACGCGGGGAGGTGGCCGTACTGTTCGGTGTCGGCGAGCACGCCGTCACAGTCGAAGATCAGGGCCGGCATGGTCAGCGGCCGCCCTTGCCCGCGCTGCCGAACTGGCCGCAGAGGTCCGTGACCATCGCGACGATGTCGGCCCGCGTGTGCTTGAACAGCGACGGCGGATCCCACTTGCTGTTCTGTTCGGCCTGCTTGAGGAACGCCAGGCTGGACTGCATGTACGTCTCCTTGAGGGCCGTGGAGATATTGACCTTCGCGCAGCCGCGGGCGATGAGGTCGGCGAACTGCTCGGCGCTGAGGCCGCTGCCGCCGTGCAGTGCGATGGGGACGTTCCGTGCCTCGACGATCTGCGTGACGCGTTCGACGTCGAGCACCGGTGCGGCCTTGTAGCTGCCGTGGGCGTTGCCGATCGAGGGGGCGAACACGTCGATCCCGGTGGCGTCGATGAACGCGAGCGCCACCTCGAGGCTCTGCTGCTTGGACACCTCGTCGGACCCGTGGTCGTCCTCGACGCCGGTGATGGCCTCGATCTCGCCCTCCACCTGGGCGCCGTAGCTGCGGGCCTCTTTGACGACGTCGACGGTCTGGCGCTGGTTCTCCTCGACCGGGAGGTTGGAGGCGTCGAAGAGCACCGAGTTCCAGCCGGCCTTCAGGCACTCGGTGACCACGTCGCGGTTCGGGCAGTGGTCCAGGTGCAGGGTGACGGGCACCTCGATACCGCGCGTCATCGACTGCCACATGTCGAACAGCACGCGGGAGCCGATACTGCGCACGGTCTTCACGGAGGTCTGCAGGATCACCGGGGAGTTGGCCTCCACGGCGCCGGCGAGCACGCCCTCCATGGTCAGGTCGTTGAAGATGTTTATGGCGGGCACCCCGTAGCGTGCCTCAAATGCCGGGTCGACGATGTCCTTCAGCGGTACAACGGCCATGGTGATTCCTCCTGGTCAGGCTGACCCCCACGCTAGGTGGGTGAGGCCGCGCTGGGTATGGGGGTTCTCCCGCCCTCCCTCTGGGGGTAATCACCACCTCGTCAGCGGCAGATGCGCGTGGTTGAGTGGGTCGCGGCCAGCCGGCCAGCCACTTCGACGACGAAGGACACCCCATGCCCCAGGGATCAGTGCTCGAGACCATCACCGCCGAGGAAGCCCGCCGTGTCATCGACGCCGCCGCGGCGAAGGCCACGGAGATCGGCCAGCCGATGGACATCGCCGTCGTGGACGCCGGCGGAAATCTGAAGGCGCATGTGCGGATGGATGGTGCGAACATCGGCAGCATCACCATCTCGATCAACAAGGCCTACACGTCCATCGCGTTCCAGTGCGAGACCGGCGACCTGCAGGGTGTCACCCGGCAGGATGGCCCCATCTACGGGCTGAGCGACGCCCACGGCGGCCGCCTGGCGGTGTTCCCGGGCGGCATCCCGTTGGTGCGCGACGGCAGCATCATAGGAGCCATCGGCGTCTCCACCGGCACCATCGAGGAGGACCAGGAGGTCGCCACAGCGGGCGCCGCCGCCTACTGATACGCCTACCGGGAAGGCACGACGACGACGGCGGCTACGTGCCGGACTCGGCGATCCGCTTGATGGCGGCGAGCGTCTTCGGGATGCCGTCGAGCGCCTGCCGGGTCCGATCGAGAATCTGCGCGGGCGCATCATCGCCGAACTTTTCTTCGAACAGGGCGATGCCACCCGGCAGGAAATCCCACGATTCGGTCAGAGTGGTTCCGGTGCCGGCCGGCGTCAGCGTATAGCCCCAACGCACCCTGTCGCCGCCGACCACCCAGGCAAACTTAGCGCCTCGCTCCGCGGCCATGACCTGCGACCGGGTCTCCCAGGTGCGGTGCGGAAGCTCATTGCGCCCTGTGAACCAGGAACCTACCTGACCGGCAGCGGCGTTGTCGTCCCACCAGCACCGCGTGCACACCGGACTCCACGCGCCGGTGCGGGTGATGTCTGAGACGAGCTCATAAACGGTCTCGGCTGACGCCTGGACGATGACGGACTCCTGATGGTGGCGAATCTCTGTCTCACTCATGCGCCCATTCTCACAGAAGAATCCCCTCGTCCTGCAGGGATCGGCTGCAGCAATGTGTGCCCGCATAGACTGGATTCCCGCGCCGGCTACGAAAGGCCCCTCCATGTTGAACACCGAACGAACCGGCACCGGAAAGCCACTCGTGCTCGTACATGGGCTGGGCTCGAGCGTCCGCACCTGGGACCCCGTTCTCCCTCTGCTGCAGGAACAGCGCGAGGTCATCGCTATCGACCTCCCCGGGTTCGGCAGCAGCAAGCCGCTCGCGGGCGAGGTGACCGTCGCGACCCTCACGGACGCCGTCGAGCAGTTCCTCGAGCAGGAGAACCTGCGCAACGCGGATATCGTCGGAAGCTCGATGGGTGCGCGGATCGTGGTCGAGCTGGCGCGGCGGGGTCACGCCGGCAACGTCGTCGCCCTCGATCCCGGAGGATTTTGGAACGACACCCAGGTGCGCATCTTCAACGGCAGCATCACCGCGTCCATCGCGCTGGTACGGCGCCTCCAGCCCATCCTGCCGTCACTCGTCCAGCAGGCCGCAGGCCGGACGGCGCTGCTCGCACAGTTCTCCGCGGCCCCCTGGAAGCTCGACCCGGACCTCGTCCTGACGGAGCTCCGCGGATTCGCCACCTCGCCCAGTCTCGACGAAGCGCGTAAGTCCCTCGCCCACGGGCCGCGCCAGGCAGGCGCGCCGAAGGGGACGATCAAGGGCACGCTGGCGTTCGGCTGGGGCCAATCGGACAGGGTCACCCCCCTCAGTGAGGCCGCCGTCGCCATGTCTCTCTATCCGGACGCCACCCTGCACGTCTTCGAGGACTGCGGGCACTTCCCGCACTGGGACCAGCCGCAGGAGACAGCCCGGTTCATCCTCGACGCCACTGCCGGTGGGTCGTCGTAACCATCCTCCGAGCCGCACACCTGGTAAGCGTGCTGGTAGCGCCTCAGTACGAAGGCTGAGGACGGGCGCGGGTGCCTACCTGGAGTTCGCGATCGCCTGACCCTGGTGCTGCAGGCCCACCAGCATGGTGCGGTTGCGTGCCCCGGTCTTCCGAAGCATGGCGCTCACGTGCTTCTCGACGGTCTTCACCGAAATGGCGAGCCGCGTGGCGATCTGCTTGTCCGCCAGCCCCTTGGCCAGGAGGTCTCGCACCTCGAGTTCGCGGGCCGTCAGCGATATCGCCTCGCCGGCGTCCGTCCCGCGATTCTCCGTGAGGCGCGTAAACATGGCCCCGTCCAGCAAGGCATCGCCGCGGGCGGCGGCGACGATGACGCGCGCTACCTCCGCGGGCGTCGACGACAACGAGAGGAAGCCCCGCACGCCCGACGACGCCGCGGCCGCGAGCAGTTCGTCCGCGAAATGGTCGACGACGGCGACCACCGGCCGCTCGACGGTGTCCGTTTCCGTCGCCCGGGCTTCGGCATACCGAGAAAGCAGGTGCTCGTCGAGGACGATCATGTCCGGCTGCAGGAGAGACACCGACTCCGTGAGGTCATCGAGCGTCCCGAATTCGCCGAGGACCTGCACTGACGGCTCGGACGTCTCGAGCAGCCGGACGAGTCCGGCGCGGAGCAGGGGCTGGGTGCAGGCGACGAGGACCTTCCACCGCTCCCGAGAGCTGTCCCCGTTCGAGGAGTACGGCACCTGCGCCCGGATGCTCGTCCCCCAGCCCAGCGTCGACTCCACGTGGAGTTCGCCCCGCAGGTAGTGGGCCCGGGCTGCCATGCCGTGCAGACCGAGCCTGCTGCCCTTCAGATCCGTGCTCTCCCGGCCCTCGAACCCACGGCCGTTGTCCTCGACGACGGCCGTGATGCCGGCGGTGTCGTAGAAGATGCCCACCCGGCACGCGCTGGCGCAGGCATGCACCACCGCGTTGGCCACGGCCTCCTGGATGATCATGAAGAGCTGGTGGGCGACGACGGGCGCCAGTTCGTGGAGATCGCCGGTCACGAGGAGCGTCACGTCCATCGGGTCGTCCGCGGTGACCCGGTCGAGTTCCTGGCGGACCGCTTCCTCGAGCGAGCGGTCGGCCAGGCTGGAGGGACCGAGTCCCAGCACTGTGCGGCGGGTCTCGAAGAGCGCCTCGTGGGCGAGCACCCGGGCGGAGTCGATGTGCTGGGTCGAGGGCGATCCGCCGGCGGTCGCCTTGTCCGCGCGGTCGAGGTGCAGGAGGAGCGAGCCGAGGGACCGGCCGATGGTCTCGTGGACTTCCTGCACGGCACGCTCGCGTTCGCTCGCGACGGCGGCCTCACGTTCCTTCGCTGAAGCGGCTTGGTGGAGCCGGGAGTTCATGATGGCGATGGCGGCGTGGTTGGCGAAGAGTTCCACGAGGGATGCGTCGGCAGGGCTGAAAACTCGTCCGGGACCGTCGCTGAAGATGGCGAACGTACCGATGATCGTGCCGGCCCAGGTGATGGGAACACCGATGACGGCGCTCCCCCACCGAGGGTCCGCTGAGTCGATGTGACCCTTCGACACGGACGCGTAGCGATCGAGGATGATGGTGCCTCGCGTCTTGACGATTTGCCCGGTCAGGCCCTCGGTCAACGGGAAGGTTTGGCCTTCGCGGCACCCGACGCCCTGGTCCACTTCCTTGCGGTAGTAGCCCTCGGCCTCGTGAACGATCGAGATGGAGCCGCTGTCGCAACCGAGGAGGGCGGCGGCGTGCCCGAGGACGCGTTCGAGGAGCGGCACCAGCTCGAACTGGCCGGCGAGGTCCCCGGCGAGTTCGGTGATGCGGTCGAGCTGGGAGGGCGGCGGGTTCTGCTCGTTCTGAGTGATGCTGGGCGTGGGAAGCTGCTGCATGTACGGCACCTGTCTCCTGCAACCGGGCGCGACGCTGCGCACGGGGTTTCAGGATAGCGGGCCGTGCCCCAGCTTCAGCCGCCCTACACAACGCGTGCGAGGCTCGCGGCCCGTTGTTATGCCCCAACAGGGCATGAGTTCGACATTCCGTGAATAGATGTCAGCTTCGCGAGGTGTGAGCGTTCTATTTATCGGCATGATGCCAGCTGCAGCACTGCCGCGCCTCCCCGTGCCAGCCTCACCAACTGGAAGACTGGGCGGAACAGACAGGGTCAACGAAAACGTAGCTCAGAGCCGTGAAGCTAGAGGGCACGTTAACCACTGCACGATGGTACCGACACCGAACTGTTAACAACCCAAGGGAGCAATGGATTGACTAACTACTGGTGGGCAAATCAATCCGACAACTTCGACCGAGTGAAAGGAACTTTGTGGACTAACTTTGTCAACAAAGGCGGAGCTCGGCGGCCCGGCGCCGCAGCCTTGGGCAACACAAGGCCGGGCGACGTGGTGTTCCACTGCGATAAGCAGCTCATCAAGACTGTCAGCATCATCGTCAGTGATCCCGTCATCGCATATCGTCCACCTGCCTACCAAACCAGGCAAAGCGGGAGCGACACCGACGAGGGGTGGCTCGTACAGGTCAAACCGCTTGTCACCGACTTGAGGATAGATCGGCGTGAAGACCTGTCATCCATCGAGTTGGGTGGCACGGGCCCACTCAACAAGCTTGGAGGGCTGAAGCGAGGCGTGTACTTGTCTCTGATACCAGAAGGCAGCGCTGAAAAGCTTCTCGCGCTATCTGGCGTTAAGGCCGCAAAGATCCCAGAGACTGCTTCCAGAGAGTACGCAGAGCCGTTTTCAGGTGCGGATCTATCGGAAACGGACAGGCTCGTTCTGACGAAGCGGAGAGTGGAACAGCAGTACCTACGATCCATCCTGCTCGAGAAATCAGAGCCGCGATGCTCGATGTGCCACCGCGAAATGCTGGAGCGTCTGCTGGTCGCTGGGCATATAAAGCCGCGATGGGCGTGTAGCGAAGAGGAACGCAAAGATTTTTCCTCAGTGGCGATGCTGATCTGTTCGCTGGGCTGCGACAGTCTGTATGAACGGGGACTAATCTCTATCGGTTCCAACGGCAACGTTGTCCGTTCGTCCCAGTCCGTGACACCCGACGTCGATCAATTGCTGGACGCACTTGCTGGCAATGAGTGCCTCCCTCATAACGGCTCGACAGCTAACTTCTTCCGATGGCATCGCGAAAACACCTTCGTCGGCTAAGTCCATTCTGCGACCTGCTTCGGCTAGGGAAGCTGCTGTAGCGTGAGCTTGAGCATGGTGAGCTCCACTGACGACTCCCTCTGCAAGTGCTGATCGACTACTGCGCCACCGCTGCCGCCTCCACAAAGACGTCGGCCGGCATTGGCCTCTGCAGCTTCCAGGTAATCGCGATGGGCTTCTCCCCCGAGTGCTGCACGTAGTCGACCGCGCCTAGGCACGTGTACGGCACCGTAAGTCCGGTCTCGTCCTCCGCGGTGGGCCGTGTGAAGATCAGGACGTAAGAACCGTGGCTCTTCCGATCCAAGTACCGCTGCCCAGTCGGGCTTGAGGGCGACGTCGCGTTCTGGGATTCCCAGTGGAACAACTCCGGACTGATTGCATAGTCCTTGTACATCGTCGACGCTGGATGATTCTTGTCGTCCTTGTTGAGCGTTACGAAGAAGGCGTCCGTCGAGGTTTGAGGACACCAGGCAACGCCCTCGCGGTGCTGCACGTTCTTACCTAATTCCAGCGAGCCATAACCGAGAGCTGCAAGTATCTCCTCCCGACGGTATGTCGCGTGCGACAGGAGTGGGATGTGCTGCAAACCCAAGCCAAGGCCCTTGCCCGCGTGACGCGACGTAGCCACTCCAAGCTCAATCAACTGTTGAATCTCGCTGCACACGAAGCGGTACCGGCGAAGGTGGCTAAGACCCGCGTCGTAAGTGCTGAATCCTCCGCCGTCGTTCCACAGCGTGTAGAACAGCATCCGCGCGTAGGTCTGCTCGCGCGGACCGAGTTCGGCGTAGGGCGGGCACGCCGGATCAACGAGTTTTGTATAGGCCTCTCCGCGCTCGGGATCGTCGACGTGGAGGAAGCGCACCATCCGACCGAAAAGCTTTTGCTCGTCTGGACTGGAGAGTTCGAGGATCTGCTGACCCGTGCCCGCTTCCGCGAGAGAACCGATCAAGCCGGCCTGGCGGAGGTAGCCGGTCCAGGAGTCCTTTGTGTTCCGATACAGCTGCTTAAGGTCACTGCCGGACTTCTCGAGATATGCAGCCAAATTCGTCTCGCCGTAGGAGGCGATGTCCTGAACGAGTTGCGACCGGTTGAACCGCAGCTGAGACCTGATGTTGTCGAGGACGACCTTCTGAGCGACACGATCGAGGATGATCTGCGATCCCGACGGAAGGTATGGGAACTCGTCCTCCACAGCTTTCTCAAGTTGCTTCCGCCCGTAACCGGTGAGGGCTCTGTACCGGAGGTCGAACCGGAACTCCCGGCGTTGTTGGCCGATGAAGTCCAACACTGTGAGTACGGACTTCCCTTCAGCTCTCCTGAGTCCACGGCCGAGTTGCTGGAGGAAAACGGTCGAGCTCTGGGTGGGACGCAGGAGGAGCACCGTGTCGACCTGCGGTAGATCGAGGCCTTCGTTGAAGAGATCGACGGTGAAGACGCAGTTGACAGTCAAATCTCGCAATTGCGCGAGGGCGAGCGCCCGTGCAGCGTCGTCGGTACCGCCATCGACGGCGAGCGATCGTATACCCGCACGGTTGAACACCCCCGCCATGTAGTGCGCGTGTTGAACGGACACGCAGAACCCGAGCGCGCGCATGTCATCGGTATTGGTGACCTTGTCACGCAGTTCTCGAATCACCTTCGTTGCGCGGGCGTCGTTACCCGTGTAGAGGCGATTGAGTTGTGCAACGTCGTAGTTGCCGCGCTTCCATTCCAGCTGGCTGAGGTCGACGTCGTCTGACACGCCGAAGTAATGAAACGGCACCAGGAGATCAGCATCCAAAGCATCCCAGAGGCGAAGTTCGCTTGCAGTCCGACCATTGAAGAACTGTTGGGCCACGTCCACGCCGTCACCCCGTTCAGGAGTGGCCGTCAACCCAAGCAACTGCTGAGGGCGGAGATGGTCGATGAGGCGGCGATAGCTCGGAGCCATCGCATGATGGAATTCGTCAATGACGACGACGTCGAATGATCTTGGGTCCAGCGTCTCAATTCCGCGCGAAGCGAGCGATTGCACCGATGCGAAGACGTGGTTCCACTGTGTTGGCTTGTTGTCTCCCACGTAGAGCTCGCCAAACGCGCCGTCCTGCATCACGGTGCGATATGTACTCAGCGCTTGCTTCAGAATCTCCTGTCGGTGCGCCACGAAGAGCAGCTTGAGGCGCCGGCCTGCTGCTTCGCAGAGACGCTGATAATCAAGAGCGGCGATGACGGTCTTGCCGGTGCCGGTTGCCGCGACCATGAGGTTCCGCGTGTGGCCCTTGAGTCGTTCAGACTCGAGATCCTCGAGCATCTCGACTTGGTGCAGGTACGGCTCTACCTCAAGCCCGGTTTCGGCCTTCGGCGCACCGGTGCGGCGACCACCGTTGCGTTCGAGCGCCGCATCAAGTTTGTCGCCGTCCCGCTCAGGGTCGTAGGCCTGGAAGGCGCGCTGTGCCCAGTAACTATCGAAGGTCACCTCGAACTTCTTGAGGAGGTCTGGCGTGGCGACGGAGCTGAGACGCACGTTCCATTCCAGCCCGTCGACTAGAGCTGCCTTGCTTAAATTCGAGCTGCCCACGTAAGCCGTGTCGAAACCGGTGTTGCGACGGAACAGCCACGCCTTTGCATGCAACCGTGTCGCTTGCGATTCGTAACTGATCTTCACCTCGGCGCCGTATCGATTCACCAACTCGTCAATCGCTCGGCGTTCAGTAGCGCCCATGTAGGTGGTCGTTATGACGCGAAGCTTTACCCCACGCTCGGTCAATCGCTCGAGAGCCGGGTGGAGAAGCCTGAGCCCGGTCCATCGCACGAAGGCACAGAGAAGATCAACGGTGTTGGCGGACTCAATCTCAGCGCGCAGCTCCGCCGCCAAGTTCGGTTCATCTCTACCGTTCGTCAAGAGCGCTGAGTCGGAGAGTGCCGTTGCGGGCCGCCGCAGGTCGCGCCGCTTCACTGACTCGGGCTTATGTAGCGATAGGAGTTGTGACGGTCCCTGATCTATTGCATCCTTCGCTGACAGCACCACTAGAAGCTGGTTTGCTAGGGCGAGCCGCTTCTCGGGCTCGGTCTTAGTCAACGCTACATTTATAACTCTGGCGAGGTGCCGAGAAACGGCGGCAAGAGCGTCGCTTTCGCCTAGTGGTTGAACTCTTACTTCGAGTTCGGCTACACCCGCGAGGCGCTCAGCGAGTAAGCGGGTAACAAGCGTTTCATAGAGACCCTCGGACAGCATCTGCCCAGCCACTCCCCCATCGGTTACGTTCACCGTCTCAGAGTAGGTCCGTGGCGCGACATATTCCTGCACGCCGACCCGACAAGTACTCACATGATGCTTTCCAAGGCTCAGAGAGCACCACGGGCTTCCCTAGTAGACAGCTGCTAGCGCGATACTGTGCTGATGCCGCCCAACGGGCGAGCGAGGATGGTTGCCATTGCTAATCCTCAGGATCGGTAACCTCATCGTCATCCTGGGCCGTGAGCCCAAGGTCGATTCCGTGCATCCACAGCACGATGTCCATTAATCTCAGATGCTGTCCGGCCGGCCGAGGTGATCGGGACACCGATCACGGCGCTCACTACCGCGGATTAGTTAGGTCGACGTGGCCGACGGGCACGCGAGCGTCACGATGGAGGATGACCGTACCGTGCGTTTTGACGATTTACCCCGTATGGCCTTGGGGCAGCGGGAAGGTCTAGCCCTTGCGGCAGCCGACACCTTGGTCTACTTCCCTACGGTAGTAGTCCTCGGCTTCGTGAAAAATCGAGATGAAACCGCTCTCGCATCCGAGGAGGGCGGCCGCATGCCCGACCGCGCGTTCACATACTGAAACTAGGTCGAACTGGCTGGCACTGTCCCACCCAGTTCCGTGATGAAGTGCAGCTGTGAGGGCGGGGTGCGTTGCTGGTCCTGAGTGTTGCTGGGAGTGGGAAGTTGCTGCATCTACGGCACCTGCTTTTTACGACCGGGCGCGACGCTGAGCTCCGGGTTCAGAATACCGGGCGGCCGACGAGAAACCAGTAGAGAACCTAAGTGGTTCTTGCAAAAGGGGCACTTCAGCTCCGTTTTAGTTAAAGCCATTCAAGATTGACCGATATCCTAAGAGGTTGAAGCGGAACTCCACCACGTTCCGTAGCCAAATCACCTTAGGTGGTATGTGGGTGAGATCTGATGCTACGGAGCTGCGCAGACGCTCGGATCTGCCGATCTCCGTATGCTTTGTGCCGTCACCCCTAGCGCAAGGCGAATCGCCTCAGCGGGGATGTGCAGCAACCTTTCATGACGGCGGGCGTTGAATTCCGCCAGGTGCATCCGCGCGCTCGAGCGTGTTCGGCTACTGCGGGTCGTCTTTGCTCAGTATGTGAATAGTCGGCGCGGGCCACGCCTCGCCGGTCTTGAGAAGAACACGCGCTTCAAAGTGATCCTGCATGCCTTCGACCTGGTCCATTTTCATCGTGTGCGACTCGATCCTGACCGCATCCGCAACTGCTTCAGTCGTAATCCAAATAATCTGACCGGCGGTCAGGAATGGTCCGATTGGTCTCATCTCGAATCCGACGATGGGTTCTCCGGGCGTCGGAGTCTCGACATTGAATACCGGGACCCGCCATGGTTCGCCAAACAGGACCAGCTCCCCAAATATGTCGCCAATAGTAAGGCCTAACAGCCGATCCACCTCGCCGAATGCATCGGCGTAGACACGCGCCGGGCCTGAAAGCGATTCGACGACCTCTTTGATGGTGTGTGAGCGGTACTCGGCACGCGGTAGAGCGAGATTCGGCTCGTGGTCATCCAGGGCCTCGGCTGACAGGCGCACCTTAAGCTCGCGCCGAGCCGCTCGCAACGCCTCCTTCGTGTCGTCGTCCAAGGCACACAATGCACTGTTAAAGTCGACCCACGCCTGGGACTTCGTCAGCGCCTGACTCACGTCGCGGGCAGCCTGGTCAAGTTGCGACGCACCCGTCGCGTCCGCGCCGAGCAGGTCCGGCACTGAAGGTGGCGCAACCCGCTGGTTGAGACCGGAAGCGAACTCCTCCTTGAGCCAAACGTAGCGCGGCGTCATCTCCCTGGTCGTTAATGGGGTGTTGGGCGCCAACTGCGGTGCACGAAGAAGCGGGTACCCCGCCAGTGAAGAGCGTAACCAACCTAAGGTGATTTGGTGCGCGCCCTCCAACCTCGCAGTCATCTGTAACCACTTGCCCAACTCATCCTGGTCGACCGCGGGCATCCCGAACCCAGCGACGAAATTCTGATTAAGCAGCGCCGGGATACGGCTGGCGTACATCAGAGGCTTCATCATCATCCCGGCGCGAACTTCGAGGTGCTGCACGAGCGCTGGGATGCCGACCGCTTTCTCTCCTCGTTCGTTCAACGGACGGTTCCGGGGCAGCGTTGCCGCGATCTCCTGGACCACAGGAGTTTGCGACCAGGCTTCGGCCAACTTCCAGATGGCGGACCACAGTTCAGGGGAGGTGTCTTCGCCAGAGGTCACGTGATACGCCTTCCGCGAGTCGTTTGCTTCACAGCCAGTGGTTTCGTGTCAATTTGCTAACTGCCTCACCGACAGCCTTAGCAGCGGTGGCTTCCGGTGACGTGGAGACGCGGGACACCACGTCGGTCCACGCGGAGTACTCACCGGTTCGCGGCTCCGGCGGCGGGGAGGAGTCAGACGCAGCGGCTAAATCGACGGCTTGTGTGTGCCGATACCGGACCGGCCACCTGTCTGGACCAAAGCCGCGGCCCTGACGTTCGTAGACCACGCCGGTCATGCCGAGTGGGCCGACGGTCTCCTGCAATCGGTTGATCGTGCCGGGTGGTGCGATTTCAGCTAGGACTGTTGTCAGTGCAGCGATCACCTCGCGGCAGTGTGCGCTCAGCTGGTCGCAGGCTTCCTGACGTGACCGAGGGTCTCGTGACCGCAACTGGCGATCGCGACGTAGCCGCTGCCTGAGGATAAGTCGCCACAGTCGCACCGCGACCGCGGTAGGCCCATCGCTGTCTTCGGCCACCACCGTCGGGCCCGCGAAGACGGCCGGGGCCTGCGCCGAGTCGACCCACGTTGTGGCTCTAGTTCCGGCCTGAGCCATCGTCTTCCCGTTCGCCGTTCGCCACATTGTCACGTCAACGTCGGTGTCGTCGGGAAGGACAGCATTCAGTAAAGCGGCCACAATTCCGGGCGTCTGCTCGCTGATGGGGTTGTGGTCCGACTCACTGACCCGCACCAAGGAAAAAGGCAACTGGTTGGCCACTGCCAGTACCTCTGACTCGTTGAGCATCCGCATCTGGGAGGAAAACCACAAACGGTTCTCGTCATTTTCGAGCAGGGTCTCTGGTAGGAGGACCAGCCCGTCTGCGTGTGCACGAGCGGCGAAGTAGTCGGCAAAGGAGTCGTGAACAGGCACTCGGAGCGTTGTGTACCCAATCCCGGTGATCACGGCGTTGATCAGGCCGCTTCGAGCGACCGCCTCGCGAATGGCGGTGACATCGGTCGCAACGCCGCGCTGCTCAAGGAACACTGCAGCTCCGGCGATCATGCGTTCCCACTCCAACGGGTTTGCGAACCGCCGCCCCTCATTCAGGAGCTCAGCAAACACGACGCCGAGCACAGCAACCGCCAGGCGTATGTCGCCGCCATTGGCACGGTAAGACATTCGCGAGACAGTCAACTCGTACACTGAAGCCCGGTCGGTGAACAAGACTCCACCCACCACCAGTTGCAGCGTTAGCTCGAGCAGCATCGGATTGCCGGCGGCATCGCCCAATGCATGTTCAACCTGCGCCAACGCCTCATAGCAGCGAGGAGAAAAGTCCGCTATATTGCCTCCACTGAATCCAGATAGAGCGGCTGGCTCCCCACCGTCGACGGTAACAGGCCTAGAAACGCCGCTCTCAGGTTCACCCAGCACTTTCGCGGTCAACATGAGCCTCTCCGGACGATCGAACGCGCGCGGGTATAACCGTTGAACCGTCACTGAGGCCGGGAAAACGGTAGAGCCCACCCCCTCGTCGCGCCCAACCCCGACCACCCGTGACCCGTGGGCCTCTGCAAGGTGTGTACGAAGATCTGCGGCGAGCTCGGATCTTACCCGCTGCGGAAGCTCAGAAACACCATCCAGGATCACGGTCACACTGGGATCCGCTAGTACTTGGCGGCCCACCCTGCGCGACAACGTTCGACCCACCGCGGTACCTACGGCATCGGCCACCAATCGGTCTAACCGTTGCGCCAGATACGCCTCGGCGTGACACACGACAACCTTCCCACCGGCACATGCAGCACCGCGACGCCACAAACGCGACAAAGTGGACTTGCCCGAACCGGTCCTTCCCGTCATCAGGAGTGGACCACTAACAAGATCGAGGTCCTCCAGCCGAATGGGTGGGCTCTGCCAGCTGGCGTTCAACGTCGGCACGACGAGGTTGTCGATCTGCTCCGACGCCACCGCAGTTAGGTACTCCGCGGCCAGGGAGCCAGCCCAGCGGTCGGCTTCGGCAAGTCGAGCGATGTCGCCGACAATGGCGACAATTTCGTCCCTCGAGATGAAGCGGTTGTCCAAGTCCGGCAAACCCGAGCGAGTAGAGATGACACGGAACAGCTCATTGACCCGGTCTGCAGCGTCCTTCTCGGCGTCTGGATGAGTGGGACCAGTTTCAAGCAGGGCCTTGACTTCCATCTCAGCTGAGAGGAGCAGCGCCTCGACGGAGCCCGGTTCCGAAACAATTCGCGCACGCCCCATGATTGCGCACAAGGGGTCTTCGACATCTACTCCGAGAAGCTCTGCGACAACGTCGTACTTGCCGTCGCGAGCTTCGTCCAACGCAGCAGCAACCGCATACCCGGAAGGCCCAAGAGCGCCGTCTGTGAGCAAAGAAAAATTTGAGCCCGCACTCAACGGCAGTTCAGCCCACCGGTGAACGATGGCGAGCAACTCGGCTCGCGCCCACGTGTGGGGCTGCAGACGAGACTTCATCTGCAATCCGCGAACCACGAACGGTCCGGCCCCGCCAGGTGCATCCGCGATGACTTCCAGATCCAGGGCGTCTACGGCTCCCTCGACGCGGATTCCGAGCACCGAGTCGTCAGCGGCTACGTCTAGAGCGATGAGAATCGCCTGGCAATGCTGGTAGTTGATGCCGCGAACGGTATCGACGCCGCTCATTGGCAATACCCCCCCTGGCAGTCGATAGTTGCGTTTTCCTGATCGGGGCGGGAGCCCGCCCCGATCCTAGACGTAAATCGCACTTAACATGAGTCATTCGGCGGGTACTGTGATGAATTCTGTTCAGCTATGTCCTGTTCTTCGCGTTCGAAGGCGTCCCAAAGGAGGTTCGCGACGATGATCAGCGAGAGCGCGACATAGGCAAAGCATGCCGCGCTGGTGGCACTCAGGATCCAAGCAATTAGGTGTACATACAGGGAGACGCAGGTCAAGTTCAGGTTGGCGAGCACGAATACCGCCGCTGTCACCACTACGGACATGACCAGTGAGACAAGCACGTGTGCTCCCGCCTCATTCAGCGCGCGAACCTTTACACGCTCAACCTCCCGATTCCTCCTCAGAATCCGTTCCCGCCAGGTCACGATCTGAGCAAATGCTCCGATCAGCGCAGCTGAGAGTAGGGCAGCACCGGCCAAGAGCTGGTCAGCATGTGTCAATTCGACGCGAAAGGCGACCATCAGTACGAGGATCAGCGCTGGGATTCCGAAGAGGACGATCCGCGACCACACATCGGGGACTTCCATTTCAGCATCCGCACGTCGATTCCGCAGCCCGTCGCTCAGCCCTCGAATCAGTGGCCGGAGGTCGAAGCGCTCAGACATTCCTGCACCTCAGAAGGATCAATCTTGCTGAGATGGAGCCCGTCCTGCATCGCAATCGTGTGCAGTCTCGACGAGACGTGCTCGTAGTAGAAGTAAGCACTTGGAGAGCCGTCAGAGACGGAGTATGTGAAGACATCACGAAGAGTATCGACCGCGATTGTCGTAGTCTCGTTGGAGGCACCGCGGATGCTAAGCGACACTTCGTCATACCGCTCTCCCTCATGCTCGTCCAACAGATGTTCTGACTCAAGCAAAGCAGAGACCTCCGACACTCCCTCGCGCTGAGTGGTCGATGCTCCGTCACGGCGACGCCCCACCCACCTTCGACCGACCCGCGGGGCGATCTGCCTTTGTTGATCGTCGATGAGGCTGATCTTGAGGGTCCTGGCTACTCGGTCCGCGTTCCCACCCCGGTTGGAACTGATGCGGCTCGTAAACGTGGCCGCTGCCGACTTGGCCCCCTGAAGGATCTCGTCGAGATATGCGTTATCGGCCGCCTGCTTCGCTTCGAAGAGAAGCCGCGCTTCTGGGCGCATCGTAGGTAAGGAAGCGCCAGCTTCTCTCGCCGCGGCCCGCGTCGTTTCCTGGGCGGAAATGCGCTCCTTTTTCCAAGCGATACCCTCCCGAGTGAGCATCGACAGAAATCTACTGACGGCGTCACGCCGGTATGCGGTCTGGGCGACGATGATGAAGCGGGTAGCGGTCTGCGGTGAGAATACGAGCGTGATCATGTGCGGCCGCTCAGCTGAACGGTTCGCGATGTTCATAGCGGCCTCGACTGGATGAGTCGCGAAACCGTGGCTGCCCGTCTCGCCGGTGGCAATCTCCAAATGAATCACTTCTTGGTTGATTACGGTTGGCGCTGATAAGGTCGCCGTCAGCGTCGGGCGCTCAGGTTCACCATCGACCGAAGGCTTCGGCGCAAACCGCCAAGTCCCTTGAGCGTGGATTCTCTCCAAGAGCATGAGGATCTGATCGCGGACACTGGAGGTTGACGAGCTGTCTAAAGGTGTCTGACCTTTCTTGCGGTTCATGAAGGCTTCAACCGTGTAGACACGAAAACCGTAGGCGCGAGGCATACTCCCACTGTATCGACAACAATGAAGAAGCAGTTCACCGACTGACGGTGCGGTCACGAACTATAAAGCCGATACGCCTTGCGGTGCACCCAAGAAAACGGTGAAGATGCCAGCGCGCGGGCGCCCGCAACGGGAAGTAATGAGCTTGTCAATTTGACGGCCGATTCCCAAGTGCGCGAAGAAAATTTGGTGGAGGTTTGCCTTGCTCCCGCGGTCGCCGGCGTGCGGGTGCGGACCGGCCTCCTATCCCTTGTTCCTTCCCAGGTTGATGCTGACCGCCCCGTGGTGTGCCTGTTTCACTCTGCCGACGGTCCATCATGGCAAGGAGAACCAGCGAGAAGTAGTTCACCAGGGCAACTCCCACCCTCTCTTGGAGAGAGCATCCCGCTTACGACCAAACTTATTCCAATTTTGAGTGTGTGCAGCACGCATCGGTCGGCCAACCCTAGGACGGTGAGCGATCGAAGTTAGATTCAAAGTGTGACAACGAACTGGTCGGGTGCTCGGCGAAAAATCCCAGCTAAGCTGTCGTCCCAATCATCACTAAGCCAGCCTTGTGGAGGTGGCCTCCGTCGTCCGCACATGGTGGCTGGAATCCCACCGTTGGAGGACCCCTTTGATCACCGCGTCTCAATCAGTCACCGAGTACCAAACCGTCGATACCGGCAAGGGCGCTATCGAGCTCGCGGCCCTCCTGTGCCATCCCGAGCGTGACTACCCAGTGGTAGTGATTTCCTCTCTCAGAGAGGGAACCCGGATCGATGCTGCCGCTGTCGCCCGACGGCTCGGCACGAGCGCCTCGGTTTACGTTCTGGCCGCCCACGTTGCGAACACGTTCGAGGACGCCATGCCCCCTGAGACGGCGGTATATGGCGGTCCTTCCCGTACCTACCCCACCGGGAATGCATGGCATGCCAGCCAGCGCTTATCAGTCATACGCCTGGCGTTCTCCGACGCCGAGGCGCGCGACGCCGTGGACCTCATCGCCAAGGACGTTGAAGCCTTGGACCCGTACTCGCCGCCAAAGACCACCTCGAGCAGCCCGGTGCGCGCAAAGGAACCCGAGACAGTAGAGTGCGTGGTCTCTTGGGTGCTGCCACCTGACAGTGTGATGGTGCAACTCGCCGAGGGAGTAGCCCGCATCGACGTTTCCGCCCTAGCACCGGGGGTTGAGCCGGACCGATTGTTCACGCCGGGCCAGAAGCTTGTTGGCACCGTGCGTGACGGGCTGCTGACCGTCACCTCCGGCATCCACACCGTAGCCGAGGCCGTCGCCCACGCCCGCGTCGGCAGCATCCTCCCGGCCCTGGTCCTGAACGAGAAGCGCGTGGCCCTGTTTCCTGGCCTGGTCGTCCGCCATGCCTCCCAAATGGAGCCTGGTAGCGTCATCGTGATCCGCATTGAGCTTTCCGGCCGAGCCGACGGTAAGGCCTGGAAGTTCTCTGCTGAGGACAACCCCAACCCTGAGTCGATTACTCCGGCCCTGCCGTTCTGCGTCGGCGCCGAGCCATGGATTGTCTGGACCCCGGGAACCGCACCGCCGCCCCTGGATCTTGCTGAGCCCATCAAGCCTGCGGAGCCGCAACCAGATTCAGGAGAGGAAAGACCCGCCCCAACTGAAGACGACACGCGGGCCGCGGTCGATGAGGATGGTGCCCCGCCAGCTCCTGTGGCACACGGTGCCGTACACACCGACATTGGCTCCGCGCTGGAGCTGATCCGGACGACGCTGCACAATCTCGACGAAACGAACCGCCGACTCGAAGCCGAGACCACAGAGCTGCGTCGTGCAGCGTCGAACCAGAAGCCGGTCTACCCCCTACCCTCCCCAGGCGCAGGTGGGGCTGCTCTAGATCAGGCCCAGCGGCAAGTTGCCCTGTTGACGCGGGAGCGGATCGAACTCGTCGGTGACCTGACCCGGGCGCTCAGTGATGCTGACACGTTGGCCGTAGAGAATACCGCGTTAGTCCACGAGAACGAACGCCTGCGCGAGAGCGTCCGCACCGAACAGGCCCGCGCTGCCCGTGCCCGCCAACTCTCCCGAGAGATCACCGCAGCCACAGACATCGGCCTAATGTTCACCGACCCCGCCGAGCAGTTCCGCCATGAGATCTACGTGGAGTGGGCTACCCGCATCCCGGCCCCTTCGAAGACTGAGATGTCGCTGGCGGAGTACGGCTTCACCGACAACTTTCTGCCCAGTGTCGAGACGATCCAGGGTGTTGACCGATCCAAGATCGTCGCGGTCGCCGTGGAGGTGCTCACCGGCATCGCCGATACCTCCCCTGGGCGGGACATGCACCGGCTCCGCAGCGGACACAGGGGTGACGCTGGCTTCATCGAACACGTCGAGTACGGCACTGCCTGGCGGGTGGCGCTGCAGAGCGGTGTGGCCGCGGCACGCAGAATGCATTTCTGGCGGGGGACAGAAGGCAGAGTCATGTTCGCCTCGGTGGGGGTCCATGACGACATGGGCATTTGACCGAAAGGGCGTTTCAACGCCAGTTCACGGCAACTAAATGCAGCGTCTAAAGAAACCGCTCCTCTCGCACCTCGCCAGAGCATGCAACAGAACCGCTTTCCGATGGTCGCGGCGATTTTGCTCCTGCCCGGCTGCGTTTAGGAGTCCGGTCGGCCACCTACGCTCGCCCAGTACGGACACTCGTCATCGTGGTTCCCCCAGTCGCACGCGTGGGGGCCTCGGTGATGATGCCACCCGCCGAAGCGACCAAGCTCTTCAGACCAGTGCTCGCATCGGATTACCTGAGGAGAGCTGTCCCTGCTGTCCGTGGCCACAGGCTCATTATCCCACCTAGGGCATGCGCTGTTTAGGGAGGTAGCTCTCTGCCGACGAAAGAAAGTAGATAGTGCCTGAGCTGCTCTCAAGCGCGGCGGTATCGGGAGTGGCTCACATACAGCTAGCCGCGTTCCACGATTGCCTACCACCGGCTAGCGTCATCGGCCATAGACCTCCGGCCGGCGGCTAGGTGTATAACTCGTGCGAAGCGAATAAATCAAACCACTCACTCCTCCACCAAGTTCACACTTAGCATCCACATCGTCTGGCGCGGATATGGTTCTCGTATGTTGACTTATGGGCGCGTTGTCGGAGGCCACTACCTAAACGCCGCAGTTCAGCCGGCGACCATTGGAAGTGACCTGGTCGTTCAGGCCGGCCTCAAACGGCGGAAGCTCAACGAGACGCAAGTTGCCGAGTGGGAAGAAGTCCATTCGGATCAAAAAAGCGGGGCAGCCAGCGCAGTCGGCCAAGCCATCACCGGCGCCCTCCTGCCTCGCCTTATCAGTAAAAACGCGTCCACCGCAGTTGGGGCCGCCATTGACTCCGCAGTGCGTCCGCCTCGGACCGTCCGCGTCACATGGGTGGATGGAAAGCAGTCACTCATCAAACTGCCTGACAAGCTCTTCACCCATCTGGCCCTCGTTCTCGCTGACCGCCAGGTGGAGACACCTGCCCTGGACTTAGAGCCGGTGCCTGGAACCCCGGGCGTCACCGAGCAAGCGCTCACGCTTCTCTCCGGTTTTGTCAAAGACCGCTCATCCCCGCGAAACACTGATGGAAACGAAACAGCGGCGCCAACGGCGACGCCCGAACCCGACATTGCGGATCATTTGGTGAAACTTGCGAGCCTGAGGGATGCCGGAATTCTTACCGAGGAGGAGTTCACGTCGAAAAAGACCGAGCTGCTCAATCGTCTCTGACACCACGCCGTTCCAACGAGCGGAATCCGCGGCTGACGCGGAACTGCTCTCACGACCACCTAGGTACTCGTGATCGCCAGGTAGCGGTACACCGTGGCCCGGCTGACCCCGATGATCTTCCCGATATCAGCAGGAGCCAAACCCTGCGCCTTCGAGTCCCGTGCACGCTTCACCTTCGCATGTCGGCGGTGACTTCCCGCCGGCCCGCCTTCCGCCCGTGCTCGGCGGCCGCGGCCACGCCGGCCTTAGTCCGCTCCGCTAGCTGGTCGCTCTCGAGCTGAGCCAAAGCAGACAGAACGGTGAGCATCGCCCGACCCCTGGACCGGTCGTGCTGATGCCCTCGGTGACGTTGAGGAAGTGCACGCCCCGGTGTTCGAGGACATCAATGAGCGCGAGCAGGTTGTGAGTGTTCCGCCCCAGCTGGTCCAGCTTCCCGACCACCATCTCATCCCCCGCCCGGAGATGATTCAGGAGCTTGTCCAACTCAGGCCGACTCGCCCTCGTCCCGCACACCCCGTGATCGATGAAGATCCGATTGCAGACGGCCGCGGTGAGCGCTGCGTGCCGCAGATCCGCGCTTTGCTCCAGCATGCTGACTCTGGCGTACCCGATTCGTCCCACCCCGAGACTCCTTGAAATCTTCCGCGCCAAAACTGGCCAGTTCCTTGCTTAGTTTAGGATCGGGTCCGCTAGCGTGGACACGCGGTATGTGTTTGACCACTTTCCTCCCATTTCGTGCTCGGCAGGCGCGGCCGATGAGGAAGATTCGAGAAGAGGGACAATGACCCAGATTCAGCGGGGCGAGCATCGGGCAGCGCTCAAGGCATGGCGTGACGGGCTGGTCGGGCTGACTGGGCAAAGCGCGCTTATCAAGTTCCGTGCCCCCAAGGGTTCCTCGCTTCCCATCGACGCACCATCCCCGGACGAGGTCCTGACCCGCCTCCAATCGGGCAAACCGCAGGCATTCCGCGGCGAGACCAGCCCGGAGGACCCAGAAGTGCCGAAGCCGCTCGCGCCGGACACCTTCTTCCACTCGCCCCGGCCCGATCGCGAGGTCGGCCCGGTCGTCCGCAACCTCATGCGCAAGGCATCGGCAGAGTTCCTCGACCGGGGCCTGGCGGTGCTGTACGTGGCATTCGGCCTACTCGACTGGCGCGACGTCGACGACACCCCAATGACCTCGCCGATCCTGCTGGTGCCCGTCCAGCTGCTGCCCGAGGGCCCGAAGGGCACACCCCGGATCACGGTGGGGGAAGACGACCCGGTGCTCAATCCCGCACTCGCCCTCCGACTGAAGGAATTCGGCATCGAGCTGCCGGTTGCCGAGGACATCGAAGGGCTCACGGTCTCCGAAACGCTCTCAGCGATCCGGGGAGCGCTCGACAAGAATAAGGCCTTCACCGGCTGGACCCTGCGCGCGACCGCCTACCTGGCAACTTTCTCGTTCGCCAAGGAAGCCATGTTCAAGGACCTTCTCGACAACGAATCGAGAATCCTCGAGCACCCCATCGTGCGCGCGATTGCCACGTCGGACCCGACACAACAGTCACCGGAGTTCCAGTTCGACCCGGTCGACCCCTCCGACGTCGACACGGTCGCCCCGCCGGAGATCACCCCGCTGGTGCTCGACGCGGATTCCTCGCAGCGGGCAGCGGTCGCCGCCGCCCTGGCAGGGAAGACATTCGTCATGGACGGCCCTCCCGGCACCGGCAAGTCGCAGACCATTGCGAACATGATCGGTGCGCTGCTCCACGCCGGCAGGACAGTCCTGTTCGTATCAGAGAAGATCGCGGCACTCGACGTCGTGCGCAACCGTCTCGCTGCCGCCGGACTCGGCTCGTACGTCCTCGAACTCCACTCGCACAAGGCGAGCCGGAAGGAAGTCGCGGCCGAGCTGCTCAAGACGCTGGACAATGTCGTCAAGCCCCCGACAGCGATGCCGACGATGGCGCGGCAGAGCGTGAAGGCGCAACGAGAGCAGCTCAACGGCTACGCAGCCGCCATGAACGAAGTGCGCGAGCCGCTGAACGTGTCCCTGCATCAGGTCCTGGGTATGTACGCGAACCTCTCGACGGCACCGATCGCGCCTGTCCCCGAGAAGGCTCCGAACGCCATGACCGAGGCCGACTACCTGGCAATCCAGGAGACCCTGTCGAAACTGGCCCGCGCTTGGCGGCCGGCGGCGCAGGGTAGGTCGTTCCTGTGGCGCGATGTTGTCGACAATAAGTCGCTCGAAGTCCGGCTCTACCAGGCCGAGTCCGCGCTGGAGGAGCTGCGGGGCAACGTGGCACTCAACGCCGGGCTCGCGGAGGCGTTCCGTCTCGCGAAGCCGTCCGACACCCCACGCCTGACGGCGCTCATCGAGCACCAGCACCGGCCGCATCCCACCAGCAGCGTGATGGAGCAATGGCTCACCGACGACTCCACACAACCGCTGGTGTCTGCCCGGGCGGACGTCGGCCGGCAACTGGCCCGCATCAAGGAGGCCGAGGCGAAAGCCGTGCAGGTAGCCGGCGTCCCCTGGACCGCGCTGCCACAGCCGCAGGCCGTGCCCCCTGGTCCCTCACCGGTCGAGGCATCGCCGTTCCCCGTGGACCTGCAGGCCGCGCCGGCCTCGGAGTTGTCAGCGGCTGCCGATCGCTTTGAGGCGCAGGCGCGCATGCTGGGCGAACGGAACTCCTCCCTGTCCTCGCTCGCGCTCAGCTTGGGCCTTCCACCGGTCGCGGTGTTCGCCGATGTCGACCGCCTGGCCCGGATCATCGACCTGCGCGCTCAGGGCACCAAGCCTGATCGGCGCTGGTTCGCTCCCCTGGGACTGGCCGAGGCCCGTGCTGCCGCGGCGAGGCTCCGGGAGCTCATCGCGGCCCTGGACGACGCTGAGATTAAGGCGTCCTCCGTATTCAGCCCCGAAGCATTGAAGGCGCCGCTGGCCGAGTTGCAGGACCGGTTCACGAATCTGCACAGAGGCCTGAAGAAGCTCTCCAGCAGTTACCGCACGGACAAGAAGACTGTGGCCGGGTTGCTGACCAATGCCATCGATGTTAAGCAGGGCATCGGCCACCTCGCCGAGGCCATCGTGTGGGGCGAGGCCAGCAGGGACTTCGATGCCTTCGCCGCCGCATACGGGGAGACTTTCGGGGTGCATTGGTCAGGGCGGGAAACCGACTTCAGGTCACTCAATGCCGCCTTCGACACTGTCGACGAGGTTTTCGCCCTCACCAACGGTGACGTGCCTGGGCTGCTTGTCGCGTATATGACCGGCGGTGATGCCGACACCGCCCACCAGACCGTGGCTGGCACTGCCCGCACCGACATCGAGGAGTGGAAGGGGGGACTCAAGCCTAGTCCTGCGCTGGCCGGCCGTCCCGAACTCGTCCTGGAGCCCCTCGGCCGAGCCGTCGACTGGCTCACCGCCCACATCGGACCCATGCGGCAGGCCGTGGCCCGCATCGACGCCGTGGGGAGCGTCACGGGCCGGGACCACTCTCTCGCCGAGGCGGAGGACATCCTCGAGCTCGCAGCCGGCGCCCGGCAGGCGACCGAAGAGCTGCGGGCGGCCGAACCACGCTACCGGCCCTTGCTCGGCGACTGGTTCAACTTCGGCGACACCGATCTGGAAACGCTTGACGAGGCGATAGCTTGGGCAGTCGACCTCCGATCGCTCGCCCGCGGGCCGCTGACTGCCGGCCAGGTGAAGACTCTCACCGATTCCATACCCGTAGACGCGATGGGTCCCGCCTACGACAGGTGGAGTCAGGCCCGCGACCGCGTGATCGGGGCCTTCGCCGAGAGCCGCCACGGCGAGCTCGAGGAAGAGTTCGACGGCTTCCAGGGTGCCGTGGAGCTCATAAACGACTTCCGTGCCGACACTGTGGGCCAGCAAGAGTGGTTTGACTACCGGCAGGCTTACGACGACCTCGCCGGGCTGGGTCTGGACACCGCCGTCGACTTCTGTATTGAGCAGCGCCTCAGGGAGCACGAGGTCCCCGACGTGGTGATGCGGGCCCTCCTGCGTAGCTGGTCCGATGCCATCCTCCAGGGCGATTCGCGTCTCCAGCCGCTCTTGGCGACCGACCGCGAGGCGCTGGTCGAGGAGTACCGCAGTCTCGACCGCGATCTGATCAAGGCCGCGACGGCCGATATTATCCGTGCCGCAAATGCGCGCCGCCCTGCCAACACGACGATAGGGGAGCCCGGCATCATCCGCCGCGAAGGCGCCAAGCAAAAGAAACACAGGCCAGTGCGCGAGCTAATGTCGCTCACCCACAACGTTACGCGCAGCATCAAACCGGTCTTCATGATGTCGCCGCTGGCGGTCTCGCAATACCTGCCCCCCGACATGGAGTTCGACGTCGTCATCTTCGACGAGGCCTCGCAGGTCACCCCCGGCGACGCCATCAACTGTATCTACCGGGGCAGCTCGCTCATCCTCGCCGGCGACGACAAGCAACTGCCGCCCACCTCATTCTTTGAGCGCATCACCGATGATGAGGACGAGGAGGAGACCGACGTCAAAGACTTCCAGTCCATCCTCGAACTCGCCAAGGCTTGCGGCGCGTTCAACAACCTCGGGTTGCGCTGGCACTACCGCTCTCGCCATGAAGACCTCATCGCCTTCTCCAACTACAAGTTCTACGAGGGTAAGCTCGTCACCTTCCCCTCGGCTCATGCCGAAGGGGATGACGTCGGCGTCGAGTTCTTCCACGCCCACGGCGTGTACCGCCGCGGCGGCGGAGCGAACAATCCCGCTGAAGCCGCGAAAGTCGCCGAACGCGTCGTGGAGCACTTCACGAGGCGCCCGGACCTCACGCTCGGCGTCGTGACCTTCTCCGTCGCCCAGGCCGACGCAGTCCAGAATGCCATCGACGAGGCGCGCGTGAGCCGCCGAGATCTCGACCGGTTCTTCGACACGGATGACCGCCTCAACGGCTTCTTCATTCGTGCCCTGGAACAGGTCCAGGGCGACGAGCGCGACGTGATCATATTCTCCGTCGGCTACGGCCCGGACGAGGCAGGCAAGGTTTCGGCCAACTTCGGCGCCCTGAACAAGGACAAAGGCTGGCGACGGCTCAATGTCGGGATCACCCGCGCCCGGCAGCGCGTAGAAGTCGTCGCCTCAATGCGAGCAGGGCAGATCCCGCCCTCTACGAACGAGAACGTGGAGTACTTTCGCGCTTATCTCGACTACGCCGAGAAGGGGGCGCAGATCCTGGCCGTGCCGTACTCGTCGACCGGCCTCGACCCCGACTCGCCCTTCGAGGAATCCGTCATCGCCGCCATCCGAAGCTGGGGCTACGTCGTCGAGCCGCAGGTCGGAGCGGCAGGCTTCCGCATCGACGTCGGCGTGCGCCACCCTGCCTATCCGGGCATGTTCGCCATCGGCATTGAATGCGACGGCTACCAGTACCACTCGGCTCCCGCCGCGCGTGACCGCGATCGGCTCCGCGACCAGATACTCAACGGCCTCGGCTGGCGGCTCCACCGCATCTGGGGAACGGCCTGGTACCGTGATCGCGCCACGGAGGAACGCCGCCTGCGGGGTGCCATCGAGGAGGCCATCAGTGCCCCGCTTGAGGGCCGGACCAAGAAGGCGCCTGTGATCGAGCACCCCGTCGTCGAGACGGAACAGGCCGATCTCAGCGCGTCCCCGACTTGGACGACCCCGTACGAGCCCGCACCCACGCAGACGCTGCCCTACTGGGTCGAGCCCGGCGAGCCCGGCAGCCACCTCCACATGGTTGACGCCATCGAGACGCTCACCGAGCACGAAGCACCGGTCCACCTTGAGGTCGCCTACGAGCGCCTCCGGGATTGGTGGAACGTCGGCCGGATCGGGGTCAACATCCGCGCGAACATCGGCCTGGCCATTTCACGGGCACAGGTCGCCCGTGACGGCGACTTCCTCTTGATCCCCGGACGCAATGTCCCATCAGTCCGCACCCCCACCAGACAGGTCGCCCGCAAGGTCGAACAAGTGCATCTCGACGAGCTGGCCACCGCCGCGGTCCTGACCATCCGGGACGTCGGAGCAGTCAGCAGGCCACAGGTCGTCCAAGGCGTGGCCCGCCTGTTCGGCTGGACCCGCACAGGGCCCACCGTCGATCGGCGCATCAACGAGGCACTCAACGAGCTCATCAATGATGGCCAGGTCGTATGCTCAGGCGACGACACTTTGACGCTGGTTCGGCCGGTGCTTGGGACTGATGAAGGTTTCGTTTCCATCTAGCCTGTGAGGATTTTGTCCTCCTGGACGGATGGCCATCATGGCAAAGCCGTATCCGGAAGAGTTCCGCCGCGACCTGGTCGCCGTGGCACCGAAGCACGAAGCGCCGCTGGCCCAGATTACGACGGACTTCGGGATCAGCGAGGGCACCCTGAACAATTGGTTGAAACACGCCGAAGTTGAGGACGGTGTCTGGCCGGGAGTGACGTAGGCCGACGCGGCCGAGATCCGCGAGCTCAGGAAACGCAACCGGTTGCTGGAGCAGGAGAACGAGATCCTGCGTCGGGAGGCGGCGTTCTTCGCCCGTGAGCTACCTTCAAAATGACGTACCCGCTGGTCCGCGATTCTACCGCTGACGTCGTGCTGGCGGCGTTGCGCTTCGATCCACCGGTACAGCTCCCGCGCCCGCGGGCTGTCGTTCTGCGCCGGCAATGCACCATCACGCTCTTGCATGTGGGCGGCGACGTCACTGTAATGCTCCCACCACGCCCGGTCCCTGTTCTTGGTGAACCGCCGGGCAGCGGTCCCGTCCCACGCGGGTTGATCGTGGACCAGCCAGCACCGGTCAAACCAGGCCGCGTCCCTTCCGGATCTCCCGATCCACGGCGCGCTGCACCCGCCGGACATCGACCCGGCACCACCGGGCAATGGTCGCCGGGCTCAGCCCCCGGGAGTACATGAGCAACCACTCCTACCTGTCCTCACAGGGACCCTGCACGTCCTCCCCCACTGCCCACAACCTCCGTCACTTCTAGAGCTAGTAAGCGTACTCCCACGCGCTGTCAGTCCAGAAGTCCTCATAGATGAGGGTGCCGGTGGGGTTCTCGACGTCGAGGAGCACAAGTCCCTGGGCCTTTTCCCCTGGGCCGATATTCCCCGGTAGCTGCACCGAGTCGTCGAGGCAGAAGAGCGTCGCGGCGCTGTCGGTGCCGGCGTTCGACGTGACGCCGTCCGGGCCTATCGCCTGAAAGGTGAGGGAGGACATGCTGAATTGCTGGATGAGGTCGGAGGTGAGCATGTTCGGGCTGGTTTCGACCGACACATCGAGGGCCACGAAGTGCCCGTTCTCAGGCGGGTCTGCCAACTCATCGGTGCAGGGAATATCGACAATGATGTCGTTGACGGTAAAGGCGGCCAGGTACTCGCCATTGGCGTCCCTGATGCCTGCCAGTTCGCCTACCTGCTTGACAAGGTTGCCACGGGGTGAGGTCAGCGAGTTTCCGGGAGGCGCCTGTGCTGGAGGTGCCTGGGTGGGTGCGGGAGCCGGCGGGAGAGCTGTGGGGGCAGCCGTCGGGCTAAGTGTTTCCGCCGGGACCGGTGCGGGTGTCATTGCCACTGGCGTAGGCGAGGTCGCGGGCGGCGATGCATGTTGCGACGGAGTCTGAGCCGAGGTTTCTGCGGGTGCAGCCTGATTCCCGCCTGAGCAAGCTGTGAGGACCAGTGCCATCCCGAGCAACGGTGCAAGGTGCTTCTTCATCATTTCCCCATGTTTGTTGTGCAGTCCTCGAAGGCTACTTTCGCGCTCCCCCTCGGTTGGCTCATTCCTCGCCGACGTCCTCAGGGCTGATCTTGCTGCGGGCTGCCGATGCCTGCTCATACATCCTGGTGATGTACTCCTCGAGCTTCACCCGCTCGACGCGCCACTGACCACGGCCGCCAACCTGAATGGCAGGCAAATCACCGGACTTCACCAGTGCGTACATCTGTGACTGGCTCACTGCAAGTTCGGCGGCGGCGTCGGGCAGGGTCATGAAACGAGGTTGATCGGCCATGAATTGATCCTAAGGGCATGGAACAGGCTTATCCGTCGCGGTGCGGCAGACGATCCTCAAGCTTTCGCCTGCGGACGACGCCGGCTTCGATCCTGCGTCCCATTACCAACGCCGACAAGGACTTCTACTACCGCCCGCCCCGCACTCTGACCCTCTAACTGGGTAGGGCAGCACATTTCGCAGCAAGCAATTCATGCTTGAAGTTAAGGGTTTGATTTTCAGGACTTGCTACAAAACGGTGGTTATCGGCCGTTTGTTGTGAGCGGGAAGGAAGCTCCGTGGAGCGCCAGCGGTCGCCTTTTCGAACATCGGCTCTGACCTTTCGCGATGCTGCATTAGTGGATTGCCGGCAAGTGACCAGGCCACAGTTAGGGGTCCACGGGAAGCTTCTGCAGAGAAAGCCAACGCGCGTATGCCGCTATCTCAAGGAAGTTCAACTCACTTCGGTGCTGAACGCCGCTAGGCGTTGGTGGGGGCGTCCCTGGGTGGCGGCGGCGAGGGTGATCACTATTTCGTCGGGGTGTGGGGCGTCGTTGATTCTTACCTCGATGCTTTGGTGGTGGGAGCGGATGGTGGCATCGGTGATGTGTTTGAGTGGGATGTCGAAGACGACTCCTGCGGGGCCGCGCTTCTCTACCGCCGGTAGCAGCGTGGTGGCTTTGGCGGCGTCTCGGAAGTGATTTCCGAAGGCGAGGGTGTGGATGAGTCCTGAGGCGTGCTCAATTTCGCCGTTGAGCCGAACGATCGCGGCATTACCGTAGGCCTCGGCGGGTGCGCCGAGGGCCGCCAGGACGCGTGGGGCGAGCATGGCTCCGATATCAGAGGCGTTGGCGTCGATGCCGGCGGAGAGATCTTCGACAAAACCCTTTCCGGCCCACGGATTTTTGATGACAGCCGCAACTACTGTGATGCGTGCGGTGGGGGTGACCTCGCGGCCGCCCTCGGTCAGGACGTCTTCGGTCAGTGTGACGATTTTTCGGAGGGTCATCAGAGGTAGTTCTCCTGAGGTGTCTGCTGAGGGGACTGGGGTGGTGGGTGAGTTTTTGAGGCGGGAGTGTGCGCGGTTGACTGCAAGTGCCCTCAGTGTGACGGCCGTACCTACCGCTGAAGCCTGCCGTGTTTCGTCGAGGCACCACACTTTCGGCCTGACAGATTGCCGGTGACGGACGAAACGTGACCCTCCCCCGCGATCTCGTTGCAGAGTCTGCAGTGCGGATGGATTCATCCGACTATGACCGAGGAGTCGAGGTGAGATCGCTGTCAGATGGTATCGACCCGTCAACCCGTGAGGGCCGTCTGATGCTCAACCTCATGGCGACCTTCGCCGAGTATGAGCGCGAACTCATCCAGGAGCGTGTCCAGGCCGGCGTCAATGCAGCCAGGGCCCGGGGTGTGAAGTTTGGGCGCCCCACCCCGGACGCAGAGAAGGTCGCCCTGAACCTCCGGACGGTCAAGCACCTCATGGAGTCCGAGGGACTCGGTGTCGTCGATGCTACGAGAACGGTCGGCTGGTCGAAGGCAACCTACTACCGGCACCGTTCAGCGGCCGGAGTCTCGTAAAGCCCGACTCGAGGCCGGAACTTCTGAGACAACATAATGACATTGGCGCGACGCCGGTGAACGGGTCTCGTCTCGTTAAGGAGATGTCTACGAGACATCTTGAGACTGTGGTGACACGGCGACCCGCCGAGAGGAAGCGTCGAAGCGCGCGTGCCGTCCCGGATACGATCACGGGAGGTAGTGCGCGCCTGCGCTGCCGATGTAAGGAGTATGAACGTGCCCAAACCGCGGCCATCTGCCGACGGCACTTCGGCCTGCCTCAGATGCCAGTGCGAAATCTTCCGCGGCCCGGCGGGCGATGATGGGATCACGTTCGAGAAGGAAGCGTATTTATCGTGAAGCTCAACCTCAAAGCCGTCGAGGAACGTGTATCTCCGCTCGGAGGCCGCGAGTCCTACGATCGCGAGTTCATTTTCAGCTTGCTGCTGGCCTACGGAAAACCCCAAGGCAACGTGACAAGGTTGCGCAACGGCTCGCTCAACGTTGCCCACGACGCGTCCACTGAGGTTGCGCAGAAGGGCGTTGTCTACTTCAAGGAGACCACAAGTAATCCTCTCGCGGTTATCGACGAACTGAAGACCTCACCGCTGGTCGTCCGATACAACACTCGCTTCGTGATCGTCACCGACTACACAGAACTGGTCGCCATCGACACCAAGACCAGCGAGAACCTGATGATCCCGATCCGGGACATCGATCAGCACTTCACCTTCTTCCTGCCATGGGCGGGTATGGAAAAAGCGCAATATGTCGCCGAGGCGCACGCGGACGTTAAGGCTGCCGAGCGGATAGGTAACCTCTTCGATGAGTTGCTGGCGGCGAACCCCGGAATGTTCAACACAGCGCACGGGCGCCATGCACTGAACGTTTTCTTCACCCGGCTCCTTTTCTGCTTCTTCGCCGAGGACACCGGTATTTTCGAGGAGGGTGCGTTCACCAACGCTGTCGGCTCACATACTCAACCCGACGGTTCTGACGTCGCTGAATTCCTCACTGAGGTCTTTAGCGCGCTCGATACTGAACACCTTGAAGCAAAACCCGTGCGTCTGGCAGGTTTCCCGTACGTCAACGGCCGGCTGTTCACAATGGCTCCAGAGGACATGGTGCCACGATTCACCAAAAAAGCGCGCGGTCTTCTAATCGATTCGGGCAAGCTGATCTGGCGGGAAATAAATCCTGACATTTTTGGCTCGATGTTTCAAGCTATCGTCACTCCGGGCAAGCGTTCGAATTTGGGGCAGCACTACACATCGGTGCCAAATATTCTCAAGACCATTGAGCCGTTGTTTCTCGATAATCTCAAGACACTGTTTGATGCGGGCTACGAATCTACTAGGATGCTCGAAACGCTGCTCGAACGGATTGCTGCGATCAAGGTCTTCGATCCCGCATGCGGATCAGGAAATTTCCTCGTCATCGCCTACAAGGAGTTGCGCAAGCTCGAACACTCAATTCTGGAGCGCTTGGCGGAGCTGCACGGTGGCGCTCACCAAGGCCAGCTCTTGGGCTCCAAGATCAACATTGAGAACTTTTTTGGCATCGAAATTGATGATTTCGCCGTCGAGGTGGCAATCCTGTCGCTCTGGATCGCCAAGCACCAGATGAACATGGAGTACCGCGAAAAATTCGGCATCGACCTTCCACTCATCCCCCTCAAAGAGTCCGGGCAGATCAAGCCGGGCAACGCAATTACCGTCGACTGGTGCACTGTCTGCCCGAATGACGACGGGGAGATCTACGTGCTTGGGAACCCTCCATACCTTGGGAGCCGAAAACAAAGCAGCGAACAGAAACGCGACCTCGCTACGGTCACTTCCAAGTACAAGAGTCTCGACTATGTCTCCGCATGGCTCATCAAAGGTGCGGACTACATCCGCGGCACAGCTGCGCATCTTGCGTTTGTCACGACGAACTCGATCACTCAGGGCGAGCAGGTCGGCATTCTGTGGCCGCAGGTTTTGGGCGTCGAACTGGAAATTGGTTATGCCTACACGTCATTCAAGTGGTCCAACCACGCGAAGAACGCTGCTGGTGTCACCTGTGTCGTACTCAACCTCCGAAACGTCTCAAATAGTCCCAAATACATCTTCACTGATGGAATTCGACTCGACGTAAAACGCATCAACCCGTATTTGGCTGACGGAGCAGACATTTGGATCGGCAGACGCACTAACCCTCTTGCTTCCTTGCCCAAGCTGGGCTTCGGTTCGATGCCCAATGATGACGGAAATCTGATTCTCAGCGATTTGGAGAAGGATGAGTTGCTTGCGACAGCACCGCAGCTTGAGCCGTTCATCAGAGGTTTCAGCGGAGCTGATGAGTTCATCAAGGGTAAGACTCGCTGGTGTCTTGTAATCCCTGACGATGCGGTCGGGGAACTTGCCAAGCTTCCCGCCATTGCTCGACGGCTGAATGCTGTACGCGTGCACCGTGAGAAAAGTACTGAGAAGTCCACTAGGGCGAAAGCTTGTGTGCCAAATCAGTTCTATTTTTGGGCACATAAGGACACCGAGTCAATTATTGTTCCGTCAACCACCTCTGAAAACCGTGACTATATTCCGATCGGGTATCTCGACCAAGGAACTGTGATTTCCAATCTTGCGAATTCCGCTTACGATGCCAAACCGTGGGTATTTGCCCTTCTTACCTCAGCGATGCACATGGCGTGGGCTCGCGCAGTAGGGGGCCAACTCGATACACGGCTCCGCTACACGAACACGATTGTCTACAACAATTTCCCGGTGCCACCGCTCTCGGACACCGTTAAAGAAAACCTGACCAATGCGGCTCTCCGCATCCTCGACGTGCGCGAGTACCACTGTGAGCGGACTCTTGCGGAGTTGTACGACCCGGACCTGATGCCGGATGACCTGCGGAAGGCGCATGCAGAGGTTGATGCCTTAGTGGATTCGATCTACTTCAAAGGCGGCTACGAGACTGATGAAAAAAGATTGTCAGACCTCTTTGCTATGTACGAGGAAATGACAGCAGCCGAATCTGCGAAGGGGAACAAGAAGAAGTGAAGAAGCCGATGAACGTCGTTAATGTGACCTATGCGCGTACGAAGGCGTCGGTCAATACCGATGCCCTGGGCATGCGAGAGATGCAGCAGCGCGTCTTCGCTAAGCGTGACGCCCAGCACCTTCTGGTCAAGGCTCCGCCGGCATCAGGCAAGTCGCGTGCACTGATGTTTGTTGCGCTCGACAAGCTCTACAACCAGGGTCGGAAAAAGGTCATCGTCGTGGTCCCCGAGCGTTCCATCGGAGCGTCCTTCTCCTCGACGAAGCTCACCTCCAACGGGTTTTTCGCAGACTGGGAGATCAGAGACGAGCACAACTTGTGCGACCCTGGTTCTTCGCAGGGCAAGGTTGGAGCGTTCATCAAGTTCCTTGAAGGCCCCGACACTACTATGGTCTGCACGCATGCCACGCTGCGGTTTGCTTTCGAGAAACTCACACCGGAAGCTTTTAATGGCACAGTGCTGGCGATCGATGAGTTCCACCACGTCTCCGCTGATATCGGAGCCAACCGCCTAGGCGCTCTGCTGCGCGATGTCATGAATGGCTCCGATGTGCACATCGTCGCAATGACCGGATCGTACTTTCGCGGAGACTCGGTGCCAGTGTTGTCTGCCGAAGAGGAGGCTCGGTTCACACCGGTCACGTTCAACTATTACGACCAGCTCAACGGCTACGAGTACCTGCACTCGCTCGGCATCGGGCATCACTTCTACCAGGGACGCTACACCGACGCTATTGGGGAAGTTTTTCACCTCGACAAGAAGACGATTGTCCACATTCCGAACGTCAACTCGGGCGAGTCCACCAAGGACAAGATCGAAGAGGTGGGGTTCATCATCGATGCGATCGGCCACGTCGAAGCCACCGACCCTGTTACCGGAATCATCAGCATCCGCCACAAAGACACCGGTGAAATTCTTCGGGTCGCCGATCTCGTGGACGACACTGACCAGAAGAAGCGTGCTGACACGCTCCACTATCTCTCCCATGTCGCATCCAAAGAGCGCGACGCTGTGGACATCATCATCGCCTTGGGTATGGCGAAGGAAGGCTTCGACTGGCCTTTTGCCGAGCATGCCCTGACCGTTGGGTACCGTGCCTCGCTGACCGAGGTCATCCAGATCATCGGCCGTGTTACCCGCGACAGTCCCGGCAAGGAGCATGCCCAGTTCACGAACCTGATCGCCGAGCCCGACGCTACTCAGGGTGAGGTGAAAGTCTCGGTGAACAACCTGCTGAAAGCCATCACCGCGTCCTTGCTGATGGAGCAAGTACTCGCACAGAACTTCACCTTCAAAACAAAGAAGTTCGACGGCGACGACTCGAAAGTTCCCGGTCAGCTGAAAATCAAGGGCTTCAAGGAGCCCTCGACGGAACGCGTCCAGCAGATCGTCAAGACGGACCTAAATGACCTGAAAGCCACCATCCTGCAGGACGACACCTTCGCTCGTGCAGCAGCGGGCTCGATTGACGCCGAGACCGCCAACAAGGTCCTAATCCCGAAGATCATTCGGGAGAAGTATCCGAACCTCACCGACTCGCAGGTCGAAGAGGTCCGGCAGCAGGTTGTTGTGGACTCGGTGGTCAAGAACGGTGAGGTGCGCGAGGTCGGGGACAAACGGTTTATCAAGATGGCCGAAAAGTTCGTCAACATCGACGAGCTCACCATTAACCTCATCGACTCGGTGAATCCCTTCCAGCGCGCCTTCGAGGTCATGTCCAAGTCGGTGACTCCCTCGGTACTCCGCATCATCCAGGACCAGATCACGGCCACCCGCGTCGAGTTCACCGAAGAAGAGGCGCTATCGCTCGTTCCCCGGATCAAGAACTGGATCAAGGTCAACGGTAGGCGACCGGACTCGCGGGCAGAGGACCCGGCCGAGAAGCGGTACGCGGACGCGCTGCTGTGGCTCCAGCGGGCCAAGCAAAAGCTCGAAGCCCAAAAGCGCGCGGCAGCAATGGTGACGGACGAATGAGCGAGAACGACGAAGTCTTCGAGGCGGCACCGTCCTCCTTGCAGGAGCTTATCGACAACGACCTCGATGGGCTGTTCGACGTGCCCGAGAAGCCCAAGAAAGTCACATCGTCCGACCGGCTCGAACGTGCGTTCTTGGAGATCGTGGAGTTCCGCCGGACGCACGAGCGCATGCCGAGCTCCGTAACGCGGGAGATCGCTGAGCGGAAGCTCGGGGCACGTCTCGAGGGCATCTTGGCCAATGAAGAGAAGATTGCGGCGCTCAAACACCTCGACACGAAGTACGAGTTGCTGACTGTAGAGGCAACTCCTGAGTCGCTGGGCGATCTTCTTGAAAGCGACGACCTGGACGATCTATTGAGTGACGAGAGCGGCATCCTCGACGTGTCGGATCTGCCTGTGATCAAGCGTCCCGAGTCTCCGGACTCGGTCGCGCAGCGGGTGAAGGCCGAGGACTTCGACTTGTTCGAGCCGCTGTTTAAGGCAAAGCACGCCGAGCTGGCCGAGGGCACATACAAGCTGGTGCCCTTCACTGGTATGGACCTTATCCGCGAGGGTGGGTTCTTCGTGCTGAACGGCGTCATGTGCTTCGTGGCTGAGGTCGGCGAGGACGTGGACCTCGTCGTCGGCGGCAAGCCCAGGCAGAAGCAGCGCCTGCGCGTCGTCTTCGAGAACGGCACTGAGTCGGCGATGTACAAGCAAAGCCTTATGACCCGCATGTACGAGGCGCAGGGCCAGGTCCTGGCGCGCACGGGCCACGATGACACCGAGATCCTCGACGCCGACGTGGAGAGCGGTCACATCTACGTGCTGCAGTCGCTCAGCGAGGATCCTATTGTCGCGGGAATAAAAGACCTCCACAAAATCGGTTTCTCTACCACCAACGTCGCGACCCGCATCAGAAACGCGGCGAATTCACCGACCTACTTGATGGCACCCGTGAAGGTGCTGGCGGACTACCGGCTCTACAACGTGCGTGCCTCGTGGCTCGAGCACCTCCTGCACCGAGTGTTCGCCGAGGTGCGTGTGGACCTGACCCAGGTTGACCGGAAGGGACGCGACTACGATCCCTCGGAGTGGTTTGTGGTGCCGTTGGAGACGATCAACAAGGCCGTCGCAATGATCATGTCCGGGGAGATCACCGACTATGTCTTCGACGCGGCGCTGCAGCGACTGGTCGAGCGCGCTTGAGCAGGAGGCGCAGTGCATTGCTGCCCTGGAAGCGTTGACTTCAGCGATCGGTTTAAGATACATCCTGAGGTGCTCAAAAACTGGGGCGTGTTCGATATCTCGGGCGTTTCCGACCTCCCGGTCCTCAATGGCGCTATAGCGTCAACCGGAAGTGTTGTAGAAGTTCAGCCCAGGTCCCAGCTTTTTTGAAGGACGGCCAACAGATCCTCGTGGCGTCGCTCAACAACCTCAGGCGTCCATTCAATCTCGTTCAACACCTGAGTGGTGAGCGCGAACACCGCAACGCCCTTGCCGGAGGAAAAGTATCGGTCTTTCTTTACTATGAATTCATAGTTCTGTGCCTGACTGTTCTTTCGGCGGTTGAGCAGCAATAAGTTGCCAAGGCGGTGCGTCCAGTACTCAGCCTGCTCCTCATCAAAGTCTTTGCACCACTGACTGCCATCATCAGGGTTCCGTGGCAGGACATGTTCGACGGTGATTATGCTGTGGTCATAAGAAGCACCTGGATCATTGGCCAGGATCGAATCCAACCGCAATAGTACGTACTTGCGTACAGGTGGGGTGCGGTAGATCTCGCCATCGAGACACACTAGCGTCTCGCGCTTTTCATCCTCGGTCAGCTCGAACGCGGTGCTGTTGAGAGCTTCGCCAGCGATTAGCTGCTTGAGAAGATCCATGTAGCGCTGCGCACGGGGAGTTGCATATACGCGCCGCATCAACATACTCGCCGCCAGTCGTTCCAATCGCGCTAAGAACGAGTTTAGGAACGTCGCATCATCACCATGCTCCTTGAGTGCCCATAATGCGACTGGCCGCCAATCATCGTTGTCGAGCTGACCGAGTCGTTTCAGCCATGCGTTCACGCCAGCCCATTTCGCATCTCCCTGAAAGTCTTGTGCGAGCAGACGGCTATTCGCTAGCGCGTACGGTTGCAGGATCTCTTTTATGAAGCCCTGGCCGTTGGTGGGGAGGTACTTGTTCAGCACCTGTTCTGGGAACTCCTGGAGAAGGCTACGCACCGCACGAGTCTGAGATGCAATAGCGCGGATGTAGAGAAAAAGGTCGCCGAACTCGCTGCGGCCCAGGTCCTCCTCTAATTTTTCCCATAGGTCTGCGAAGTTGGAACGCTGATCTTCGGGCATAGCACCAATGACCTGGGACTTGAAGATGTCGGGCGGCGAGAGTGGAAGCCCTCGAGCGTTCATGACGCTGAAAATGCGGTACGCACTATTGAGGTCCGATGTGCTGACCGTCACCAGATAGGTGCGCCTCGCCATCATCTTGTACAGGCGCTGAAGTTCTTCCTGGCCCCAGGTCACGAGTTCCGTACGCAACACGCGAGCGTTGTTGCGCAGTGATTGTTGAGAGTCAGTAAATGTTAAGTTGTCGCTTATGCCAACCAGCGCTTCTGTTGCACCCTCTGCCTGAACGTACTCGCGGAAGAACTGGGCGTCGCGGGGACGCAACTCAAGACGAGGCCGTGCAGCTTTCTCGTCCCACTCGACGGCCGGTTCCTCGACGAACTTGTGGATGTCGGCGCGGAGCGCCTGATTCGTAACGAGGTCCCGCAGAACCGCGATCAGCAAAGTAAGCGTTGTCAGTCGTTGTTGGCCATCAATCACCTCGGAGCGGGATTGGGCTGCATCCTTCACCAGGACGATGGAGCCGAGAAAGTACGGCTCGTCGGTGTCTCGCTCCAATGCTCCTTGCAGATCAGAAAGAAGCTGCATGGTTTCCTCAGTGCCCCAGGCATAGGGACGCTGGTACTCAGGGATGACGAAGTCGTAGTCATCTGTAAACAATTTGCCGAGATTGATCTCTGCAGCCTTGAGCGGCTGCTGTAGCTTATCGGTCATTGCGATCCCCTTCCTAAGTGGTCAACTTGGACACTACTAACCAGGGCTCGCAGGGCTTCCTGACGATGCACAAGCCTGGGTGATCGGCTATGGGACTACTTCTACCCTGCGCCGCAGACGTTATTCATGTCGACTCCACGACATCGTCTTTCCACGATTGGCTCAACGAGCTCGAACTTCCTCGAAAAGTGTGGTCCACCGTTCGGGCGTCGCTTCTCGCTCCGCAAGCATCGTTCGCAGTAATCGCGTTGCAGAAGCCCACCGATATGACGTGTTGTCAGGATCGTGGTCTGTGGCTCGACCTCCATGCTGAACATACTCCAATGGCAGATTCCACGCTTCCTTCCCGGACATGATGCATACCTGCGGCGCTTCTCCGGTCAGGTCTAGCACGTAGGCAATCACTATCGGTGTCCTGGCGTACTTCCCCCAGACAGTTAGTCCACTGTGCGCGCCCTTCACCTGAACCGGGATGACACCGAATGGCTCAGGGCGGAACGCCAGTAAATCAATTCCGAAGTCTGTCACTGGTTGTGCCGTAATTAGGTCCGTGTGCTCGAGAATAAAACGTTCGACAGCAAGAACTGCCGCCCGCTCCACCCGAGTGTCAGTCCACCGGTCCCTACTCACTTCTTACCCTGCGCTGCAGAGGTTATTCCGTGACGGAACTCCACCGAGTTGCGATCCAACATGCAGGAGATGAGCCATACCCCACAACCACAGAAGGATAGCTCAATGAGCTGCACAAGACGATCTGGAAGATTGCGGCTGGTGGACCGGGTGGGACGGATCCGCGGCGAGGCACTGAACCGGCTCACCACGGATGGGCTCGTGGAGCTCAGCCGCAACAAGGGCGCGCAGGTAGTCAGCATCTCCCCCCCCCCCCCCCCCCGGGACATCGCCAGCGTGTGCAACGTGCGGGCCGGCTCGGACGACACGCCGTCCTGCTCGATCCCGTACCCCACAGAAGGGTCGGGACCGAGCACCTTCGTCTACGGGGTCAGGAGCCGACGGGGGCGCCCAGGGTGTCGGCCATCTCCCACCACAGCCGGTTCACCTCGACGTACCGGTCGGTGGGGTCGAGCGGCTTCGCCCACGGCTTGTCGATGATGTAGTGGATGTTCTTCACCGACGCCGGATCCCAGACCGACGGGTGCTGGTGCGGCAGGGTCTTCAGCGCGTTGTAGACGTAGGGCAGCGGACGCCAGCGGTCGCGGTAGAACTCGTTGAGGAAGTCCTGTTCGGCGAATGGGTAGTGCGACAGATCGTCCACGTCTGCCAGCCGCCCCACCATGTCGGCGAGGACGGCCTCGTCGGGCGACAGCACGAGGAAGCCACCGTTCAGGTAGTTGTCCGTCGCATCCGGTTCGGTGACGTGGTCCCCGCCCCGGCAGTGCGTGTAGAAGCAGGTCTCGGGTGTCCAGCTCGGCGGATAGCTCGCGATCCGGTTGGGGTTGCACCGGCAGGCGTGGCAGGCGGCGATGGCGCCGTCGGCCAGATCCAGCGAGAACAGCTCGTCCATGTTCCGGGTCACCAGCATGTCGGCGTCCAGGAAGACGACACGCTCGAACTCCGTAAGGCTCCAGACGGCCAGCTTGGTCCACACCTCCGCGAACCGGGCGTTGGCGTAGCTGTCCGCCGACCCACCGGCCGGGCGCAACGGTGCCACGTCGCGCAGGAGGCACCCGTCGTCCTGCAGGAGGCGCCGGGCCCGCTCGTCGATCCCCTCGGTCACCATGACCACGAGGGGGGCGGTGCTGCCGGAGGCCGCCAGCGAGGCACGCAGCGTCCGTACCCCGATCAGGTAGTCGGGTTGGGTCAGCAAGGTCACCCAGGCATTCATCGGTGGTGTTCCTGTCCTAGTGGGCGGGTCGGGTCAGTCGAGGAGCGCATCGGTGAAGGCATTCGCGAACCTGTGCTCCGGGTCCAGCGTCTCGCGCACCCGGCGGAAGGCCTCCCACTGGGGGTAGAGCGCGGGCCAGTCGTAGAGGGACTCGTCGAAGTACTTGCCCCAGTGGGGCCGGCCCCCCTCCTCGGCCAGGGCCCGTTCCACTGCCCGGAGGAAGCTGTTCCCCTCCTCGGACAGCGAACCGTCGGCCGCGTAGTAGACCACGAAGCCGAAGTAGCAGGTGTCCTGGCCGTTGGACGGGCTCAGCCATCCCTCGGACGCGCCGGTGCAGCGCAGGATCACCGGGTAGTGCATGCGGGGGCGGGTCTCCGCATGCCAGTCCTTGATCTTCCTGATCAACGCTCCGGCCTGCGCGAGCGGGATGCCGATCTCCACGTTGATCTGGGGGGTCGCGATCCCCTTGCAGAACACCTGGTAGATGTCACCCGTGACGTCGGTGAAGTCCCGGAAGCGCGACACCGTGCGGAGCGACTTGCCGTTGTCGGCGACGCCCTTGCTGTCGTCGCGGAGGTGCTGCAGCGTGGACTCGATCGTGCTGTTCATGGACGTATCGGTCGTCGCGTACTCCACGAGCTGGCTGCCGCCGGCCCGGTACCGCGACACCTCGTCGTCGGACGCTCCGTTGGCGGTCCACACCTGGACCTGGTTCTCCTGGGGGAACCACCACGCCTTGACCAGGATGTTCTCCCGGTTCCAGGTCTCCAGGTCTGTCTCGAGCGTGCCGGCGTCGACAGCCTTCTTCACGCAGGTGTAGATCATCGACTCCCGTGCGCGCAACGTCACGGCGGTGATCACGCCCAGTGAACCGAGGCCGAGCTGGACGGCGGGGAAATCCGGGTGGTCACGGTCGAACTCCGCGACCGTGCCGTCGGCCAGCACCATGCGGATCGCCAGCGCAGCGCCGGCGATCGAGCTCTGCTGCAGGCCTTGACCGTGGGTCCCGGTGGACAGGGCGCCGGCCAGCGTCTGCTCGGCGATCACGCCGGGTGAGGCGTCCAGCATCTGCCCTCGCGCGGTGAGGAACGCGTACACCTCGGCCAGGGAGGTCGAGCCGGCGAAGGTCGCGGTGTCATCGGTACTGGAGATCAGGCCGCTCAGCCTGCTCAGGTCCAGGAGCGTGCCGGCGCCGTCCGCGACCTCGATCATCCTGCCGGGCGACATCCGGCTCCCGATCATCCGGACCCGGCCGTCACTGGTGGATAGGAACTCGCACAGCTCCGCTTCGGTGGCCGGCGCGACGACCGAGCCGGGCAGGCCCAGTCGGGAGTTCCTGGCCCAGTTGCGGAGCCGGATGTCCTCGCCGGTGAGCTCCGGCTCCTGGTGGGGGTAGGTGAGCTGTGTGATGGCCATGACGAGTCTCCTGTAGAAGTTCGGTTCTGCCTTCGAAGCCGCACCGACGGGCGCGGCTGATCCACCGGCAGGAGGTGTTCCCGCCGCCGTGAATGAATTTCTCAGTTCTGTAGAAGTCCTGCCGACACCACAGCCCTGCCTCGTCAAGGAACTGTTTACACTGGCGAAATGACTGTCGTCTGCGTACCCGATTCGAATGCCCGCGATCTCCTCGGAGCCCTTCCCGACGGGGTCGACGTGATCGTCTGGGACGGCGAGAGCGACAAGCCCGAGCGCCTGGCCGAGACCGTCTTCTGGGTGCCGCAGGTCGAGGACTCCACCAACCTCGCCGGGAAGTTCGCCGCCATGCCGAAGCTCGAGGTCACCCAGCTGACGAGTGCCGGCGTCGAGGACATCCTCGAGCACGTCCCGGACGGCGTGACCCTGTGCAGCGCGCGGGGCGTGCACGGCCCGGCTGTCGCCGAACTGGTCCTGGCCGTCGTCCTGTCCACGCTGCGCCGGCTGCCCCACTTCGGCGAGGCACAGCGACAGGGCCGGTGGGACCCAGTGGAGGCCGACGACCTGCGCGACAAGCGCGTGCTGAGCATCGGCGCCGGTGACCTCGGAGAGCAGACCGCGCTCCGCCTGCGGAGCTTCGACGCCGTTCCCGTGCTCGTGGCGCACACGGCACGGGACGGCATCCACGCCACCTCCGAGCTGCCGGATCTGCTGCCCGAGGCCGACGTGGTGGTGCTGACCGTCCCGCTCACCGCGGATACGACCGGGCTCGTCGACGCGGAGTTCCTGTCCCGGATGCCCGACGGCGCCCTGCTGGTCAACGTGGCGCGCGGCAAGGTCGTGGACACCCCGGCGCTGCTCGCAGAACTGACGTCCGGGCGCCTGCGCGCCGCCCTGGACGTGATGGAGCCGGAGCCCCTGCCTGCTGACCACCCGCTGTGGAACGCGCCTAACCTGATCATCACCCCGCACGCCGCCGGCTCGATCGCGCAGTCCGGCCCACGGGCCTTCGCCCTGGTCAACGCGCAGGTGCGCCGCTATGTGGCCGGCGAGGACCTCGTCAACGTGATGAAGGGAGCCCACTGAGTCCTCACGCATACGCTGTGAAGTTCGGACCGAGGGTATCGAGCCAGGCGGCCGGATGCACGGCCACGGCGTCGGCGCCGGGCCGGGCCCACGCGGCCGCGACCGCCTCCTCAAGCGCCGCTCCGGTCCGGGCGAACGGGTAGCGGTCGAGCACCCAGCGGCGGTTCTCCGCGCGGACCGGTGCCAGGGCGTCGAGGTCCTGGACCAGGTCCGCCACCTGGTCGCGGATCAGCAGCGGTCGCTGGTCAGGGACCCGCCAGGCACCGGGTGCCTCGAACAGCTCGTGACCGCCGCCGCCGTCGTAGCCGACCACGAGACAGCCCGACGCCAGCGCCTCGGCGACCGGCAGACCGTAGCTCTCGGTGTGCCCGAGGGCGACGAAGACCGCCGAGCCCGCCAGGGTGGCGGCCACCTCCGCCCGCGGGGCCTGAACCAGTTCCACCAGCTCCACCCCCGAGAGCCGCGGCTCGCCTGCCAGCAGCCGCTTCAGCAGCGAGGCCTCCCGCGGCCGCTTCCTGGGGAACCAGCTCACCCGGAGCTGCGCGGTGGTGCCGGGGGCGAACAGCTCGCCGTCGACCGGGTTGGGCACCACGCTCACCGGCAGGCCGGGCAGCGCGGCCGAGAGCACGTCGCGGCTCTCCTCGGACACCACCCAGATGGCGGGTGCCTGCGACCATCCCGGGAAATCGTCGCCCGGCGCGCCGGCGGCGAAGGTGTAGAAGTGGTTCTGGTTGAAGATGACCTTGCGGGCTCCGGGTGCCGGATCGCGGCCCTGGACGGTCGGTGTCTCCGGCAGCACCAGGAGGTCGTCGGCGCCGATCGCAGTGGTGGCGCCGAACAGCATCGGCACGTCGTCGGCTATCCAGGCGGTGCGGTCATCCGCGTCGGGCAGCCACAACCAGGCCTCGTGGCCGAGCTTACGTAGCAGGCGGACGTGCTGGGTCATCACGTGCACGCCGCCGCTGTGGTGGCGCGTGGCGAAACCCGCGTAGACGATCCGCCCCGGGGCCCGTCCGGGAGTGCTCACCATGCCGGAGCCGTCAGGTACCACGATGCGCCGCTCCCGGTGTTGTGGGCGGGGAACGAGTCCGGGCCGAGCCCGACGTCGGCCCGCCACCCGTCGCCCCACTTGGCGTCCAGTCCGTGGAGGATCTCCGCCCGGTTGCCCTCGGAGCTCTGACCGGTCCGGTTCATCGTCTGCCGCCGCAGGTGCGAGACGTAGGCGCCCTCCGTGACCACGCACCGCAGGCCGGCCGCCCGCACGCGGATCGCCAGGTCGATGTCCGCGCCGTAGCCGTGCCGCGGGAAGGTGACCTCGTCCAGGCCCCCCAGTTCGACGACGGAGGGCACCGCGAACGCTATGGCGGTGCCGTCGCAGAAGTCGACGTCGCGCAGCACGTCGCGCGGGACGTACTCCGCGGCGGTACTCGGGATCGCAGAGGCCCGCTGGTGGAGCCAGAAATCGTCGTAGCAGGCCGCCGCGAGCGCGATGTCGTCCGCAGTCGAGAAGGGCGCGAGCAATCCGTCGAGGAAGCCGGGCGACAGCCGGATGTCGTTGTTCAGCACCACGCAGACCGCATGGCCCTCGCGCGACGCCGTCTGCAGCGCCCAGTTCGCGGCGCCGATCCACCGCAGGTTGCGCCCCGGGCGGTGGACCTCGATGTTCCCCTCGGGCAGCACGTAGTCACCGGCGTTGTCGACCACCACGATGCGCAGGGCCGGGTCGAGGTCGCTCCCGTCGCGGACCAGGTCACGCACCACCGCATCGGTCAGCTCCGGCGAACCGAAGGCGGGGATGACCACCAGTGCCGAGGCGGCGGGCGTCGAGGGGGTCACTGCTCGGCGCGGGCGGCGCGGCCCCAGCGGTCGCCGTTCAAGGTGATGATCAACATCGGTTCCCGTCGGGTCAGGTGGACGTGTTCCACGGCAGCGAAGACTACGAAGTAGTTCTGCCAGACCTGGCGAACGGATGGCTCTTTCTTGTGTGACCTGCCCCACGCGACTCGAGGTAGTTGCTCGGCCGACCGGACCGGCTCGCGCGATGGGCCACGGAGGAACTCGAGTTCCCGGAATCCCTGCCGGGGGTAGTCGTCATCATCTGCCCGGAGGCCGTCGGCGGCCCTGAGATCCTCGGCGGTGACGCCATCGTAGGTTGTCTCCCGTCGGTGTCCCCAACGGGTTCGACCGTACTGGCGAATAGAGGGGCGGGCGCCAACCGGGAAGCGACAGATACCTACCCTTTTGCCTTAGTAAAAGGGTAGGTATCTGCAAGGCTGCGCCCACTCAGCTTGCCGCGAGCTCCTAGGCCGCCTCTCTGTCGATGACCGGCGGCAGTGCCGGCAGCGTCAGGACCGGGGCGGCACAGCGCTCACGCAGGGCTACCTGGATCGGCAGGGGCGGCATCAGCCGGCCCCACTCGATGATCTCAAGGGTCCGCCGGCACTGCGGGACAGGCGTCTTCGAGTTTGCGTCGTGGTATTCGCCGGGGTGAGTGATCATGGCTGGCTTCTCTTGCTGGTGATGAGTCCGTCCACAGGCTATTCGTTGCCGGTGACACTTGAGCGACATGCCGCCGCGGGGAAAATGGTCATCACGGCGGCGATCATCGGATGCCGGCTGGCCCGACGGTTGTCACAGGAGTCGCAGCGGTACCGAGAAGATCGGGTAGGCGCCGAGGGCGCGACCTATGAGGTGGTACAGCAGACTCTGCCCGCGCACCCGTCCGCCTCTAGGACCGGAACCATGACAAGCGACGAAGACCTCGATCCTCCCGTGCCCAGCTACCTTGAGGGCATCACACTGAAACGGGTCCACGACGGGCAGGTCACCGAAGAGGACGACGACGCGCCGCGGTCCTCGGACGGCGCCTACACGTAAGTTCTCGACCGCGTCCCTCCTATAGGTCGCTGCACGGTCGGGCGCCGTTGATCTCGTTCTCGCGTCGGACGGGACGCACACGTCCGCGCGTCAATGCGTCCGGCTGACAAGAGGCCGCAGGAGGTTCGTCAGCACCGTCTTCGAACCTGCGCCACCAGCGCCTCGAGGTGCGTGATAATCGCGGCCACTCCCACCTCGAAGCTCAGGTCAGACCGCGGCCCGCCCAGGGACGACGCTTCGAACGCCCCGTGCAGCGCGGGCTGGGCCTCGGCGCTCGCGAGCCAGGCCGATTCAGGCGACGCCATGTCGAGCGCGGACCCGAGCATAAAGCTGTCGAGGACCGTCACGGCCACCACCACGTCATTCGCCGCGAAGCCCTGCTCCACGAAGACTGAAGCGAGGTGCTCGTAGATCTCGAGCGTCGCCGTGTCCGTCACCGCCTCCCCCACGAGCAGCGGGATGGCTTTCGCATGCTGGCCGAGGGCGCTGCGGTAGCTCCGTGCCCATGCCGCCGCCCGGTCCTGCCAGGCCGGGCCGGCGGTGAAGAAGTCGCCCGCCGCCAGGGCGTCGGACCCGATGACCGACCGGATGCCGTTGATGATCTCCGGTCGGCCCTGCACATGGTGGTAGATGGACGACGGGCTGACCGAGAGCCGCTTCGCGAGTCCCGGCAGCGTGAAGTCGCCGAACTCGTCGACCAGCTCGAGGGCTGCCCGGTAGATCTTCTCCTGCGACAGAATCGCCTGGCGCGGCCTGCCCATGTCCCCCCTGATGAAAGCGGCCGAGCCGCGCTGTCGATCCTGATGCTAGCCGCCGTCGTCGTTACTGGAACACGATGACGCTCCGGGCGCGCTCGCCCCGTCGCATCGCGTCGAACGCCTCGTTCACCTCGTCGAGACCGATGCGGTGCGAGATGAGCCGGTCCACGGGCAGCCTCCCCGCGAGGTACAGCGCCGCGAGGCGCGGGAAGTCCCGCCCCGGCACGGTGGAGCCGTAGTTGGAGCCGATGAGCGACTTGCCGCTCTCCGCGAGCGCCAGTGCGTCGATGGATACGGGACTGTCCTCCGGCGGCAGTCCCACGATGACAGCCTTGCCGCCGGCCGCGATGAGCGATGGGAGGGACTCGATGGTCTGGACCCGCCCGATGGCCTCGAAGGCGTACGTTGCTCCCCCGCCCGTCAGGGCCCGGATCTCCTCGGCCAGGTCTGCCGAGGGTACGAGCGTGTGGGTGGCCCCGAACCCCCGGGCGGCCGTGAGCTTATGCTCGCTCAGGTCGACGGCGATGATCGGATGGGCGCCCACGAGGCGCAACGCCATGATGATCGAGAGCCCCACTCCCCCGGCTCCGATGACGACGGCGGACGAACCCGGTTCGACGTCGGCGTCGTTCACCACGGCCCCGAAGCCGGTGGCGGCCGAGCACCCGATGAGGCTCGCGACGTCGAACGGGACGTCCTTCGGGATGCGGATGGCCCCGGCCTCCGGCACGACGGCGTACTCGCTCATCGACCCGACGGTCAGGTACGGGTACGCCCGCTCGCCGTCGACCGACACGGGCGTGCTGCCGTCCGGCAGCAGGCACTCCTCGGACCGACTGCCGGTACAGACGTAGGACTTGCCCGACAGGCACGCGGTGCAGCGCCGGCACGGGTAGAACCAGGAGAGGATCACGTGGTCGCCCACCGCGACGTCGGTGACGCCCTCGCCGATCGCCTCCACGGTGCCCGCGCCCTCGTGTCCCATGACCGTGGGGGACGGGAGGGTCCAGTCGCCGTCGAGCACGTGGCGGTCCGATCCGCAGACCCCCGACGCGCCCATGCGAACGAGGACGGTGCCCGGTCCGGGATCGGCGACCGTGACGGTCGTCAGTTCGAGGTCCTTCGAGCCGATGCGGTGCACGGCGGCCCGTGAAGTGCGGCTCATGCGCGCCCCTCGACCTTCTCAACAGGAGCGTAACCGCCGACGCCGCGGCGGACGTAGAGGACGCGGGCGAGGACGTAGTAGACGACGGCGCCTATGATCGCCGCCGGGAAGGACGCCGTGATGTAGCCGAAGATGGGCTGCGCGGTGAGGGTGACCGGGTTGTAGATCACGAGGTAGAAAATGGCCCCGGCGGCGACGGCGGCCATACCGGCCCAGTTGACGCCTCCGGAGAAGTGGTAGGCGCTCTCCCCGCGGTGGCGGTAGAGGTCCTCGAGGACGACGCGCTGGCGGCGCAGCAGGAAGTAGTCGGCGATGATCGCCCCGCACATCGGGGCCAGGAACGCGCCGCTGAGGGTCACGAACGTCATGAACCGCAGGTACATGAACCCCGGGAAGAACGCGAGGATGGCCGGCAGGACGAAGAATGCCGCGCACAGCCAGGCCCACTTGACCTGAGACAGCAGATTGCCGCTCGCCTGCCGGATGGCCAGCACCGTCGAGTAGACGATGGAGGAGGTGCTGGTGATGTTGGCGAAGGCGATGAACAGCAGGATGAAGGCCCCGAGGATCGGACCGCCGAAGGGCAGCATCCAGACCGTCGGGTCGGAGTCGCCGAGTGTCAGCGCCGCTGCCATGCCGACGATCTGCGCGATCAGGGTGGCTCCGAGCAGTCCGCCGTAGGAGGGCCAGAGGGCGGCCTTCGGAGTCTTCGTCAGCCGTGCGAGGGACCCCATGACCGGGTACCAGGACACGCCGACGCCGACGTTGAACTCGACCGCGAGGGCGAAGTTGAGGCGGTCGTCCTCGAACGGGGCGAGCGGCGCGGCGCTGAACAGCGTGTCCCACGAGGTGTTGAGAACGAGGAAGACCATGAGGAAGACGGTCACGACGATCAGGCCCGGGGCGATGAACTTGTTGAACCGGCCGATGGTCACGGGTCCGCGGGAGAGGATCCACCACGAGACGGCGATCGCGACGAGGGCGAAGACCGTCACCATGAGGCTCTCCGGACCGAAATCGGTGCTGAACGCGGAGTTCGAGACCTGGGTGACGGCGCGCCCGACCATGATCGCGAGCAGTGACGACCAGCCCATCTCGGTGATCAGGATGACGGTGAAGACCAGGATGCCCACGCCGACCAGCCCGAAGACCGGCCGGAGGATGGTGTACTGCTCGACGCCGTAGCGCTGGCTGGCGACGACGCTGGCCAGGATCATGAACCCGAGGCCGATCGCGTTGCCGATGATCATGGCGGCGATGCCCTGCTGGAAGCCGACGAGCAGCGCCGTCGACCCTCCGACGAGGAAGGCCCAGGTGGCGATGGCGAGGCTGATGTTGACGCCGGTGAAGTCGGCGCCGTTCCAGATGCGCTCCTTGCGCAGGAGCGGCAGCGAACCCAGCGATCCACTCGTCTCACCGGCGACGTCGGTGGATCCCTGGTGGTTCCGGCTCACAGCGCCAACACCAGGAAGCCCAGCAGGGTGATCCCGAGGGTCACCAGGGTGTACATGCCGAGGTCCCGGCCGGTGAGTGCGGCCCGTGAGGCGTCGCCCTGTTCACGGGCGGAGATCTCCTCGAGCCGCCGACGCAAAGCGGCTGCCGTAGACGCATCTGCAGAATCCATCGTTCCTACCCTCACTAATCGAATGTCATTCGGTTCGGGTCAATAGTTGTGCCTACCATGGGGCCTGTCAATGGATCGGTGCTGGGAATCTGCACCGCCGAGAGCGTTGATCGCCGTTCGAGAGGGAGGGCTCATGCCTGGACTGGCTGTACTGCAGGCCGACGGAGCCACCGGCGCCGTCGAGGAGAACCTGCGGCGCATCGATGCGCATGCCGCCCGCGCCGCCGAGCACGGCGCCGGAATCCTCGTGACGCCCGAACTCTTCGCCACGGGCTATGCGCCCGCCCTCGTGGCCGATTCGGACGGTCCCGGTATCCGGTCCGCGCTCGCCAATATCGCTCGCCACCACGGCATCGCGCTGGTCGGATCGACGGTCGACGCCAGTCCTGAGGGCCGCCACATCAGTGCCTCGCTCTTCGACCGGCAGGGCGCGGAGCTGACCCGCTACCGGAAGGCGCACCTGTTCGGGGCCGAGGAACAGTCCATCTTCCTGCCCGGCCACGAGCTTCCGGAACTGGTCCCCCTCCTGGGACTCACCGTGGCGCTCGGCATCTGCTACGACATCGAATTCCCGGAGTTCGCGCGCAGCGCGGCGCAGCGGGGCGCGGACGTGCTCCTCATCCCGACGGCCGTGCCGACAACGGGCGACGTCGGCGGTCGGGCGCCGGAGCACACCTACAACGCGGAGAGCATCTCGACCCTGCTCGTACCTGCCCGGGCCCTGGAGAACGGCGTTTACGTCGCCTACGCGAACCACACGGGCCCGGACTTCACGGGACTGAGCTGCATCGCCAGCCCCTACGGGACGTTCCTCGGGATGGCGGGGCACGACGAGGAACTGCTGTTCGCCGACGTCGACCCGGCGGACGTGCAGCGCGCCCGGGAGATCAACACCTATCTCACCTGCCGGCGGCCGGACCTCTTCATCTGACCGCTCCTGTATCCCCACGGGCGCCGCCACGCTGGAGACGCTGGATGTCCGGGGGTCTTGCTACATTCTGAGCAGCGCGGGAGCCGTCCCCGCGCACCACTGATGCCGGGGGCACCATGTTCTTGCTCGACCCGATCGCGCCGGCCCCTCAACCGGACCTGGTCTTCTCCGCGACCGACCTCGTCGCGGCGAGCGAGTGCGAGTACCGGACCCTGCGGATCCTCGACGAGAAGCTCGGCCGTGCCCCGAAGGCGGAGTTCGCCGTCGACGAGCTGCAGCAGCTGGCGGGTGCGCTGGGCGACGTCCACGAACTCCGGGTACTGGAGGACCTGACCGCGCAGTACGGCCACTGGGACGCGGAGCGGAACACCGGGGTGTACCGGGTGGAGCGAGGAGAAACCCTCGACCGCGCCGCACTGCTCGCCAAGCACGAGGAGACCGCCGCCGTCCTCACCGCGGGTGCCGACGTCGTCTTCCAGGCCACGTTCTTCGACGGCGGGTTCCTCGGCTACGCGGACTTCCTCGTCCGGCAGCCCGTTGATGCCAAATACGCCGGGCGCTACGCCGTGTGGGACACGAAGCTCGCGCGGCACGCCAAGGTCGGCGCGCTGCTGCAGCTGGCGGCCTACGGTGACCAGCTGATCCGCCTCGGCCTCGAACCCGCGCCGCAGGTCACCCTCGTGCTGGGCGACCTCGAGCGCAGCGTCCACTCCCTCACCGACTTGCTGCCCGTCTACCGCGAACGCCGGGACCGGTTCCGCTCCCTCACCGGTGCACACCGCGCGACGGACACGGTGCTGGCCTGGGGTCAGGACGGCATCGTCCACTGTGGGCGCTGCGCCTACTGCGCTGAGCAGGTGACGCTGCACCGGGACCTGCTGATGGTGGCCGGGATGACGTCGTCCCGGCGGAGGCAGCTCCTCAGCAAGGGCATCACCACGATCGACGCGCTCGCAGAGCTGCCCGACGCCGACACCCGCGGTCCCCTCGTGCGACTGCGGGACCAGGCCCGGATGCAGACGGACACCGCCGTCGTCGACGGTTCGCGCGCGTTCGTCAAGAAAGGCGTCGAGCACACGATCGGCTATCGGGTGCTCGCCGAGCACACGCTCGCGACGCTGCCTGCGCCGAGTGAGGGCGACATCTTCTTCGACTTCGAGGGCGACCCCCTCTGGCAGGACGCGGCCACCGGCAGCTGGGGGATTGAGTACCTCTTCGGCGTGATGGAGCTGGCCGCCGCGGGAGAGGAGCCAGTGTTCCGGCCCTTCTGGGCGCACTCCCGCTGGGAGGAACGGCAGGCGTTCCTCGCCTTCCTCGAGTACGTGGAGAAGCGCCGGAGTGCGCACCCGGACATGCACATCTACCACTACGCGCCGTACGAGAAGACGGCGCTGCGCACCCTCTCGCTGCGGCACGGCGCCGGTGAGGACATCGTCGACGACTGGCTCCGCGGCGGCCTGCTGGTGGACCTCTACGCGACGGTGCGGCACTCGCTGCGGGTCTCCGCCGCCTCCTACTCCATCAAGGAACTCGAACCCCTCTACATGGGCGACCATCTGCGCACCGGCGACGTGGCCGACGCCGGTGCCTCCGTGGTGGCGTACGCAAAGTACTGTGCGGCACGGGACGACGGCGACGAGGCAACCGCCGCGACGATCCTCGCCTCGATCACCGACTACAACGAGTACGACTGCCTCTCCACGTTGCGCCTGCGCGACTGGCTGCTGCAGCTCCCCCGGCCCGATGCGCCGACGGGTCCCGACCTTCCCGACAGGGTGCAGGACGTGCTTACAACGCCGGAGCCGAGGCGTGAGGATGAACCGACCCCGGACGAGCTCCGACTGCGCGACCACCTCGCCCAGCGTGCAGCGGACCACGCACCGACGGCGGAGGACCAGGCCATCGCGATGGTCGCCGCCGCCACGGGCTACCACCGCCGCGAGCGCAAGCAGTTCTGGTGGGAGCACTTCGATCGGCTCGAGAACGACCGGGACAGCTGGTCTGACCAGCGGGACGTCTTCCTCGTTGAGTCCGCGACCGTGCTGGAGGACTGGGCGAAACCAACATCGAGAGCGCGGACGGAGTCTCGGACGATCCAGTTGCGGGGCGTCCTCGCGGACGGCTCGGACTTCCGTCCGGGCTCGACGTGGTTCCGCATGTTCGATGCGCCGGTGCCCGATGGCGTGCAGACCTCGACAGGCGGCCCGCTCGGCCGGGGTGGGTGCTTCGGGACGGTGGTCGAGCGCGTGGAGACGGACCCGGACGTTCCCGGCAGGACGCTGATCACGGTCACGGAGAAGTCATCGGGGAACGTCCCGCCGTACCGTCAGCTGCCTAGTGCCCTGACGCCCGATCAGCCGGTGGCCACGGTGAGCCTGGAGGCGTCCCTCGCCGAGTTGGCGAACTCGGTCGGCGCCGCGCTACCGGGTCTCCCGCGGCACCCTGGGCTCGATGTCCTCCGCCGCGCGTCGCCGCGGTTGGCGACGCGGGACGCACTGCCCGTCGTCGCGCATGACGGCTTCGGGCAGGCGGATTACGTCACCGCCGTGACCGACGCCTTGCTCGACCTCGACTCCTCCTACCTCGCGGTGCAGGGTCCTCCCGGCACGGGCAAGACCTACGTGGGTTCGCGCGTCATCGCCCGGCTCGTGGCGCAGGGGTGGAAGGTCGGCGTCGTCGCGCAGTCCCATGCCGTCGTCGAGCACTTCCTCACAACAGCCGTCGCAGCGGGCGTGGACCCGGAACGGATCGGCAAGAAGCTGCAGAAGGAGCATCCTGTCCCCTGGCCGCATACCTCGGACAGTGCCATCGGTGCCCTGCTCACGGGGGATGATGGCTGCCTGATCGGCGGGACGTCGTGGTTCATGACCGGCAGGTTCGTAGCGCCCGGGTCGCTGGACCTGCTCGTGATCGACGAGGCCGGACAGTTCTCGCTCGCCAACACGCTTGCAGTTTCCCGGGCGTCGTCACGCCTGATGCTGCTGGGTGACCCGCAGCAACTGCCGCAGGTCACGCAGGGTTCGCACCCGGAGCCTGTGGACGAGTCGGCTCTGGGCTGGCTGTCCGCCGGACACGCGACGCTCCCCGCCCGCCTCGGCTACTTCCTCGCCGACTCGTGGCGCATGCACCCGGATCTGTGTGGCGCCGTGTCACGGCTCAGCTACGACGGGAAGCTCGCCGCCGCACCCGCTGCCGCGGAACGCCGACTCGAGGGGTTGCCGGCCGGGGTCGATGTCGTCCTCGTCGACCACACCGGCAATGTCGTGGCGTCGGACGAGGAGGCGGCGGAGGTCGTGGTGCAGGCGCGCGGGCACCTCGGTCTGCCGTGGCATCCCGGCGAGGACGAGTTGCCCCGGCCGCTGGCGCAGGGCGACGTGCTGGTGGTCGCCGCCTACAACGCGCAGGTGCAGAGGATCCGTGCTGCCCTCGACGCCGCGGACCTCCCGGACATCCGGGTGGGGACGGTCGATAAGTTCCAGGGGCAGGAGGCCGCGGTGGTGCTGGTCAGTATGGCCTGTTCCTCGGTGTCCGAGGCGCCGCGCGGCGTGGAGTTCCTGCTGAACCGCAACCGCCTCAATGTGGCCGTCTCGCGGGGCCAGTGGCGTGCCGTCGTCATCCGCTCGCGTGAGCTGACGAACTTCATGCCCGGCCGTCCCTCCGGCCTCGAGGAGCTGGGCGCGTTCATCGGCCTCGGCGCCGGGACTGCACACCAGGTCACCGCAGCGAGCGGCTGACGCCCGAAGGGCCGCCTAGGCTGAACCCGACCGCCAGTTCCCTCTTTAAGGAGAGCCATGACCTACGAACTTCGCACCTACACCGCCTCGCCGGGCAAGATGGACGCCCTGCTGAACAGGTTCCGCGACTCCACCATCAACCTGTTCATCGAGCACAACATGAAGAGCCTGGGCTATTGGACGCCCGTCGACTCCCCCGACGTCCTCGTCTACCTGCTTCAGCACGACGGCGATCCGAAGGCCAACTGGAAGGCATTCGGCACGGACCAGCGCTGGATCGACGCGAAGTCGGCATCGGAGACGGACGGGCCGCTCGCGGCCAAGATCGAATCGGTGATGCTGGAAGGGACGGACCTCTACCCCATCGCCGTCGCGCGGTAGCCGGTTGAAGGACATAAGCGTCGATAGACGTGTCCTACACCTCGAGCCACGGTTCGGCGCCTATCCGGCGGCGGGTGGTTGCTCGATGCCCGGTATTGGCTGAAAAGGATTTGTATAGGACTCTGCGAAGCTCTGCAGGGCTCCTACCCCAATCCAAAGCACCAGGACTGTCACCACCAAACGCCACATGGCACCGAAACAGCTCAGTTGATTCCCTCGGCGCGGCCGCCGGGCGGGTGTAGCTGGACGCATCGTCGTCGCCGGTCGAGACTGAACGACAGGAGCGGGCCTCGCTGCTGCCACACGCCGGGCTGCAAGGGCGGAGGACGCAGCGTTCGACGGGTCGAGGAGCGCAGTCGTTGCCACAGCAGGGCTGCTCGGTCCTGCCAGTAGCCCCTCGAGGTAGTCGTGAATGGCGTTGACGAAGGGCTGCTCGAGTACCGGCGGTAGAGCGAGCACCGCCTCAACCAGCCTGTTGATGCCTGCGACGGTTACGCCGGCGGTCGTCGGCCCTGCGAGATCCGGCTGTCCCACCAAGCAGATCCACGCCTGCACCATACTGCGATGTTGCGGTTCGAGAAGAACAGCGACCGCGCTGCATTGTTCGAGCGACGATGACGCTTCACGCTTACGCGGGTAGCCGTTCTGGTACAGCTCGCCGTCACGCAGTCGCACGTCCCCTGACCAGTTCTTGGCATCGATCACCAGGACACCACCAGGACCCACCGCAATGTGGTCGATGTTCGCCTTCGGTCGGCCGGGCCAGTGCACGTCGTGGAGGATCCTCCAGCCATGAAGCTCGAGTTGGCGTAATTGCTCGCCGACACGCGCCTCACCTTCGGCTCCGGCTTCCCAGGCCTGCTGTGCCTTGCGCGCTTTCTCAAGCTCCTCTTCGAGCCGAGAGACCCGTTCACCTAACCGCCGTGCCTGTTCTGCGGCGCCCTGCCCTGCTTCCATGCTTCCCCCCCAAATGGCTGCTGAATCAGCCTAGGGTTCAGGACAGGAGGGCGGGCGAAGCATTGGCGAAGTAGTGCGGCAGGGTTTACCGACCCGATCTCGACACGGAGCCGGAATGAGCGTCCTCCGCACCGGTGGAAGTTCACCGTCACGCGCCACACGGATGCCAGGTGCGCGTCATCTGCGGCACCGGCCGTTCCGCACCGCCAGCCCGCAGATCTACAGTGATGCATGGCCGGGATCGTCCTCCAGCTTCTCGGGCCTCCCTCCATCACGCACCCCGATGGGGAGGGCCGTCAGCCGCGCGGCCGGAAGTCCTGGGGACTGCTCACCCACCTCCTCCTGCATTCGACCCCTACCGCCCGTAACCACTTGGCAGCCCTGCTGTTCGCCGGCGCGGACGACCCGCTCGGAGCCCTCCGCTGGCACCTCGCCGACCTGCGGCGCGTACTCGGACCGGATACCGTTCTCAGCGGGAACCCCGTCGCTCTCGCGTTGCCGCCGGGCTTCCGGCTCGATACCGATTTGAGGGCCCCGCTGCTCGGCGAGGTCGATGCCGAACTGCTCGACGGCCTCGACTTCACGGACCACCCGCCCTTCGACGCCTGGCTGACCATGGAGCGGCACCGGCTGCGGCACGCGGTGGAGACGCTCGTGTACGAGGGCGGACTTGAAGCGCTCGCCGACGGTGACACAGGAACGGCAGTGCGACTCGGAGCCCGCGCGGTGGAACTCGACCCGCTGAACCCCGACTTCCATGCCCTGCTCGTCCGCTCGCTTGTGGCCGCGGGCGACCGCGCCGCTGCACGGACCGCGGCGGCCCACTGCGGCGACGTCTTCGAGGAGCAGCTCGGCATGGGCCTGCCCGCCGAGGTTCAACACGCGCTCGCCGCCCCGGACACCAGCACCGCCGGACTCCCCGCCACGCCCACCGCCGTCGCGTCCTATCTCGAGGCGGCACAGGCATGCCTCTCCGCGGGTGCGACCGCCACCGCCCTGACCCATCTGCGGGTCGCCGGAAATCTGGCGGAGCGGCTCGGCGACCGGACCCTGCAGGCGGAAGCCCTGCTGGCCCTGGCCGGGGCGCTCATCCACGGCGCCGGTGGCCGAGGCGCGGAGGTCGCCGACCTGCTCCACCGCGTGGTGTCCCTATCGGGCGGCGGCTCGCCGGCCATCCGCTCGGCGGCGTACCGCGAGCTCGGGTTCCTCGCCGTCCAGCGAGGCTTCCCCGACAGTGGAGCCCGATGGCTGGCCCGTGCGACGGCGGCTGCCGAAGACCTCCCCGACGAACGCGCCAGGGCGCTCGGCGTGTCCGGGATGCTCGCGACCGACACCGCCGACTACCCGGGCGCCGTCGTCGCCCTCGAGGAATCGGTGCGTCTCAGCGCCGCCCTCGGGCGGACACGAGAGGAGGCCTTCTCGCGGGCGATGCTCGGTCGGGTCCACCTCCTGACCGGGGACCGCGAGCGCACCGCAGTCGAGCTCGATACAGTGCTGGCCCTTGTCGCCGCCGAACACTGGACGGCGTTCACGCCGTTCGTCGAGGCCCTCCGGAGTGAACTGCACCTGGCCACGGGAGACGAGTCGGGCGCCGACGAGATGGCGGATCATGCCACCGCACTGGCATCGTCGTTCGGTGACCGGTGCTTCCTGGACGCGGCGGCACACGCCAAGGCCCAGGTGCTGCTCGCGCGCGGAGACACCGATGGAGCGAACACCTGGATCCGCCGTGGTGTGCAGCCCAACCCCTGGTACCGCTGGTTCCGTGGCCGGAACCTCGACCTCGCGAGCACCGCGGCACTCGCCACGGACCCGTCCCGCGCATGGGACTTCGCGCGGGAGCTCGGCGATCGGTCCAGCAGGTACGGGCACCGCGAACTCGCGGTCCGCGCCTATTCTGCGCGCGCCGCGCTCGGTGATGACGCCGTCCTGCCGGCCTTGACGCTGCTGGCCCGGAGCATCGAGAACCCCCTGCTGAACGAGGACCTTGCCGCGCTGCACCACCTGTAGGAGGGAGCCGTCACACGCCCGTGCACACGGCCCGCGAGAACACTGGTGCCGTCAGGAAGACACCGCGCCGCACGCTTGAGCGGCCCAGCACACGACAGGATCCACCATGACCGACACCACGACCTCCACCGACGCGGACAAGGCGCTGAAAGCCAAGCACCGCGCCATGTGGGCGCAGGGCGACTACGCCGCGATCGCGTCCGAGATCATTCCCAGCCTCGGGCACGTCCTCGTCGACGCCCTGGGTGTCACCGAGGGCCAGCACGTCCTCGACATCGCAGCCGGCACGGGCAACGCCGCCATTCCCGCGGCCCAACGCGGTGCCCACGTGACGGCATCGGACCTGACGCCCGAACTCCTCGACATCGGCGGGCACCTCGCGCAGGAACGGGGTGCGAACCTCGACTGGCGCGTCGCCGATGCCGAGGCCCTCCCCTTCGACTCGGCGTCCTTCGACACCGTGATGTCCTGTGTGGGCGTCATGTTCGCGCCGCATCACCAGCTGACGGCCAACGAGATGGCGCGGGTCTGCCGGTCGGGCGGGAGCATCGGCCTGATCAACTGGACGCCCGAGGGGTTCATCGGCCAGATGTTCATGACTATGAAGCCCTACGCTCCCCCGCCGCCTCCCGGTGCGCAGCCACCGCCGTTGTGGGGCAACGAGAACCATGTGAGGTCGCTGTTCGACGGGCAGGTGTCCGACCTGCAAGCCGAGCGGCGGGTTGTGCGGGTGGACCGTTTCGACTCCTCCGAGGAGTTCCTCGACTTCTTCAAGTCGAAGTACGGGCCGACCATCAGCGTCTACGCCTCGCTGGGCGGCGACGCGGATCGGGCGGCAGCGCTCGACGACGACCTGAAGGCGCTGTTCACGCGGTTCAGTAACGGCGGCACTGCCGTGGACATGGAGTACCTCCTGGTCCTGGCCCGGCGGAACTAGGGTCCGTTTCCAGGCCCTTCGCACCCCATGACGATGTCCGGTACTTCGGAGCCGGGCCTCGTCATGGGCGGTGGGTTACCGGCCTGAGGACGAGACTCGAAGTGCCCGGGATTCCTTGACAGGACGGAGCGGCGACTTCATATTCGGCGTGTACGTCGAACGAAGGAGCGACCGTGGCCACCCTTGACCCTCGTGACAGCCTGGTGCAGAGGCTTCGGGACCTGCTGGCCTCGCACCGGAACGTGCGTGAAGTACGGATGTTCGGACTCCAGTCGTTCATGGTCGACGACAGTCTGGCGGTCGGCGTCGGCCGGAACGGGGACCTGCTCGTCCGCACCGATCCTGGCCAGTACGACGATCTGCTGGAGCGAGGCGGTATACCGGCCCAGATGGGCGGCGACCGGCCGATGGGTCGCGGGTGGCTGACCGTGCCGGGTGAGCGGATCACGGACGATGCCGACCTCGCCTTCTGGCTCCGGGTGGGCACCGACTCCCGCCGGCCACAGACGTCGTCCGGCACGCAGTAGCACCCGACATACGGGATGCCGGCAAGGGCGGAGTGCATCAGCCCCCGGCCCGGGATACGACGATGCCCGGCACAGCGTGCCGGGCATCGTTGCTACTGGTCGGGATCAGCGTGCGGTGACGTCCCCGCCCCGACGGCGCCGCACCAGCAGCAGCGCCCCGCCGAGCAGCGCGAGCACCACACCCGCTCCGGCGATCAGCAGCACGTTTGCACCGGTGTCGGCGAGGTTTCCGCTGACTCTGTAGGAGCCGCCGTCGTTGCCGGAACCGGACCCGGAACCGGAGCCGTCGCCGCCGCCCGGACCGCCGCCGCCCGAACCGTCCGAGTCGCCGTCGTCCGCTATGGGATCACTGGTGGGACCGGGAGGAGGAGTCGGCGTCGGGGTAGGAGTAGGCGTCGGCGTCGTGCCCGGGTCCGCCCCCACCACCGCACGGCCGACCGCCCCCGGCTCCACCGGGCTGAATGCCTCGAAGTACTCCACAGCGGCGATGAGGTCGATCTGCCCCGAGTCCGCCGGGTTGGCGCCCTCGGTGAAGACCGTGAAACCGTCACCGCCGCCCGCGAGGAACGAGTTGGTGGTCACGCGGAACACCTGCTCGTCCGTGATCGCCGCACCCTCGAAGCTGATCGAGGTGATGCGCTGCCCCAGCGGGGCCTCGGGCTGGTAGGTGTAGCCGAAGCCCTCCGAGACGCCGAGGTGCAGCTTGTCCGCCGGATCCTCCGACCGCCACTGCTGCTCCAGCAGCTGCTTCAGCTGGGCTCCCGTGAGGTCCAGGGTAAAGAGTGTGTTGCCGAAGGGCTGCACGGCTGCAACCTCCGCGTAGGTGACCACACCGCCGTCGTCCCCGAACAATAGGTCCGCGCGGACCCCGCCCGGGTTCATGAACGCGATCTGTGCGGGCTCACCGCCGAACGCAGCGTTCGACGTCGCCTCCAGCTGGATGTCCGCGATCAGGTTCGAGAGGGACGACTCCGTGGCGCGGTCCGCGGCCCGCGTGATGTCCGCCGTGATGGAGCCGACCGGGACGGCTCCCTCGACATCGGCGGCAGCCTTCGCCTCGGCGACGATCGCTGCGACCTCGGGGTCCGCCGGGTACAGCGGCACATTGTCCGCGGTCAGCGGCAGGAGTGCCGCCTCGACCGAGACGACGTCCCGGGTCTCGCGGTCCACGCGCACCTGCAGCTGGTCCAGCATGGTCCCGTACTGACCGGCCTGCAGCACCGGACGCTCGCGGCCCTCCAGCCCCGCGACCGGGAACGAGCAGTTGTACGCCTGGTGGGTGTGCCCCGAGAAGATGGCGTCGATGCCGGCGGTTGCGCCGCGGACCAGCTCGCCGTACGGCGACTGCTCGGCGCCGATGGTGGCGCAGTCGGTGCTACCTGAGCCGTCGTGTGCGAGGAGGACGACGACGTCGGCCTCACCGTTCGCATCGTCGCCGTCGCGCAGCTGGGCGGCCACGCGGTTCGCGGCCTCCAGCTGGTTGCCGAAGTCGAGGTCCGCGATGCCCGCCGGGGAGACGAGCGTCGGCGTGGCCTCGGTGACGGTGCCGATGAAACCGACCCGGACGCCGTCGACCTCCTCCACGTGGTACTCGTCCAGCACAGGGTTCTTGGTGCCCTTGGCGTACACGTTGGCGCCGAGGCCGTAGCGTGTGTCGCCGTAACGAGGCAGTACGCGGTCCGTGAGGTCCGCGAAACCGCGGTCGAACTCGTGGTTGCCCACCGCGGAGACATCGAGGCCCGCCGTGACGAGCGCGTCGATGGTCGGGTTGTCCTGCTGCGAGAAGGACGTGAAGGTGGATGCGCCGATGCTGTCGCCCGCCGAGACGAAGAGGGTGTTCGGGTTCTCCGCCGTCAGGGTGTTCACCGCGCCACCGATCACGGCGGCACCCGCCTCGGCCCGGTTCGGCTCGAGGCGCCCGTGGAAGTCGTTGATGCCGAGCACCTGCACCGTGGTGGTGTCCGTCGTGATGTCGAACAGCGTGGTGGTGCCCGAGACCTCGTTGCCGACCGCGATCATCGGCTTGCCCGTGGGCGAACCGTCCGCCGGGATGAAGGTGAGGCCCTCGGGGCCGAGATCGCCTGCGAGCGCCAGGTTGCCGCCGTCGCCCACGGACTGCGAGAAGTCGCGGTTGTTCACATAGGTGACGAAGGTGCTGGTGGCGGGGTCGGTGATGTCGTACACCATGATGCCGCCGACGCGCTCGAGGCCGATGAAGGCGTAGGTGTGGCCGTCGATCACGCCGATGGTGAGGTTCTCGGGCTCGGGGCCCTTGTCGTCACTGCGGCCCTCGAGGTTGGACTCCGTGTGGTTGGAGTTGAAGAAGCCGGGGTTCGCGGCGGCGGTGATGCGCTCGAAGTCCTCCCCGGAGTCGAAGACCTGCTCGCCGCCGGTGGTCCAGATGGAGAAGCTGCGGCTGCCGAAGGCGAAGAGCTCGTCGTAGCAGCCCTCCGGGGTGAGGCCGCTGGCCGTGCTGATGTTCAGGCGGCCGAGGTCGGCGTCGCCGGTCAGCCCCGCGAGGGGGCTCGTCCCGCAGAGCGGTGCCAGACCGTCCGTGCCGAGGTCCTTCACGCGGGCGGGCTCCGCGTAGTCGCCCCACTCACGGGCGTCACCCTCGTTCGCAGTGACGAGGTACGTCTGCTCACCTGCGGTGTAGGCGTTGATGCCGTCCGGCATGTACAGGCCGTTGAGGCCCTCGTACGTGCGGATGTTCACGGTCGGCGCGTCCCGCGGATCGCGGTCCGACGCGTCGAGTCCGTTGCCGGGAAGGCCGTGGTCCTTCGTGCCGAGCGGCCAGATTTCTGTGACCGTTGCGGACGCGAGATCCACGACGGCGACGGCGTTCGCCTCCTGCAGTGCGGCGTACGCGGTGCCGCCGTCGATCGCGATGTACTCGGGTTCGAGCCCCTCGGACACGGGTCGCGTGGAGCCTTCGACGCCCGCGAAGACGCGGACGCCGTCGGGCAGTACCCTCGTGCCGCCGTTCTCCGGTGCCTCGAACGCCCCGAAGCCCGCCGTGCGGACGGCTTCCTGGGCAGGTGCGGCCACCGTGGCGGGCAGCGAGACGACGCTGATCGAGCCTTCGGGGTCCACCGTGTAATCGTCGTTCGGCTCGCCCTCGTTGGCGACGACGGCGAGCGTGCCGTCCTTCGAGATGCTCACCATGTCCGGCAGTGCACCGACCTGCACGGAACCGAGGATGGCACCGTTTCCGGCGGCGTCGAAGAAGACGAGGGATCCGGCGTCGGTCTTGGTGGGCGATTCCAGCGCGATGACGCCGAGGCCGTCGGAGCGGATGGCCACGGAGTTCGCGACACCGGCTCCCGCGATGGTGAAGAGCTTGACCGGTGTGGTGGGGTCGGCGACGTCGAGCACGTCCACGGCACCCGCCTGCGCGTTGACGACGAACAGGCGCTTGCTCGCAGCGTGGTAGGCGACGATCTCGGCCGCGGATTCGTCGAAGACCCCGCTCTCGTACGAGCCGATCGGGGTGAGGCTGAGCGCGGCGTCGGGTGCCGAGGAGCTGATGGGCTCCGGGACGACGGCGGCGCTCGCGGGTAGTGCCAGCAGCAGGGTGCCGGTCACGGCGACGGCGGCGACGGCGGCGACGGCGGCCTGCGCGCGCAGTCGGCGGGTGGGACGGGACGGAGTCATGGTTCTCCCGGGCGGACGAGGTGGGTGCGAACCTCTCCTGTCTACGAACCGAACGTGGCGGTGTGGTGAACGCACGGGGGTTTCGGGATGTCGGTCGCGGGGCGATTCGGCCGCGCTACGGCCGTCGGCCGGTACGGCTCCACAAACGGGCCCGCGGAGGCCCAGTGCTGAAGGCTCAGCCCTTGTTCCGCCTCACGCCCGTCGAGGACGGCCGGAGCGTCCGGCGGTCCCGCCACGCCGCCGTCGACCACAGCGTCCAGAGCACCAGTACCGGCTGGAAGAACAGGCGGGCGAGCCGCGCACCGTCGGAATCCAGCCCGAAGGCGCTGACGCCGTCGACGTACTGGGCGATGTTGCCCGGGAAGACGGCGATGAAGAACACCGCGACCACCCACCCCACGAGCACGCGGTACCTGCCGAGGAGCACCAGCGCGGCACCCAGCACCAGTTCGACGACGCCGGACGCCAGCACCACGACGTCGGCGTCGAGTGGCAGCCACCCGGGGACCTGCGCGGCGAACTCCGACCGCGCGAATGTCAGGTGGGCTGCGCCGGCGAACAGCAGGAACGCCCCGAGCACCAGCCGGGCGGCGGTCCGGGGCGCCGAGGTACGGGCTGGAGGCGTCATCTAGCGCACAATAGCGGCAATGCGCAGGACTCGGATAAAGTCGGGGTGCTGTCATCCGCAGTCTCCAGCATCGTCGAGCCCGACCAGGTAGGAATCCGTCCCGTGGGACGGCGTCCTCCGGGTGCGGACTGCAGGGGCATGGTGGACGACGGATTGCCGCCCGCCCCACGAAGGAGACCGCCATGGCCCCCCGGAACCGCACCAACGACCGACTGCGCACCACCCTCGCCCTGCTCGCCGCCCACCAGGCCGCGGGCACCGTCGTCGCACCCTCCGAGCTGATGGCGCAGGCCGTGGCCGAGGTCCCGTTCGACGACAAGGAATCCGAGCTCCTCGCCGGCGGCGTCCCCCGCGGCTTCAAGGCGCTCACGACGGCGACGTCGAAGCTCGTCAAGGCCGGCTGGCTCGTCAAGGGCCGCGGCGGCTGGACCGCCACCGACGAGGGCGTCCGCGCGGTCAGTGCGTTCACCGACTCCGAACAGTTCATCAACGCCATGATCAGCGGTGCTCCCGTGCCCGAGACGGCTCCTGCAGCTCCGGTGCACGCGCCGGCGGCTCCCGAGCAGCTGGGCGAGGAGTCGCAGGCCGTGCAGGCCGAGGTGGAGGTCGATCCGACGGAGGTCGCCCAGGCCAAAGCTGCCCTCGCCGAGGACGCCGCGCCCGCCGAGGACACCACGCCGCCGGATGTCACGCCGACCCTCGAGGTGACCTCGGACGGCGTCGTCTCGCCCGCAGAGGGAACCGCCGACGACGCCTGGCACGGTCAGCCGCAGTCCGTCGCTCTCTCCGGCGACTTCGACCCGCTGTTCGGCGAGGCCGGGCACTGGAGCTCGGACCTCCGAGAGCTGCAGCTGGACTACGACGCCGCCTCGAACACCTGGAAGCAGACGCTCCAGCTGCCCGCCGGCACCTACCAGTTCAAGATCCTGGTCGACGGCTCCTGGGAGGAGAACTACGGCCGCTTCGGTGTGCGCGACGGCGCCAACCACGAGCTGCACCTGCTCTCCGACACCTCGGTGACGTTCCGGTTCGACTACGCCTCGAAGGACATCGAGACCTCCTAGGTCCTGGTTCCCTCCTCGGCCCCGCCGGTTGCCCTCGGGCGGCCGGCGGGGCCGTCGTCGTTCCCGGCACGTGTCCGTCTCCGGTTCCCGGCAGCCTTCGCGCAGCATTGCCCAAGGACCCCTCAAACCACGACGGGACCCCCTTGCCCGTGCCGCACGATGGACCTGGATCTGCCGGGACGGGGGAAGCGCAGCACATGGGGACACTGGATCGCGAGTGGTATCACGAGCGGGGCGATGCCGCGCGGGACGTGCGGCGGTCGCCGTCGGGCCGAGTACCGCGGTGGGCGATGGACGAGGCGTCCGGTCAACCGACAGCACCACCGCTGTGGTGTGGTGGGGCGCCGACCGGTCGACACCCGCGGCGGGGCGCGCGGAACCACCCGGGGTGCACATCGCCGAGGCGCAGGGGCCGCATACCACCGCGCCTGAGGCTGCGGCTCGGCACCGCTGCCGTCCTCGCGCTCGTGGTCTTCCTCTATGCGACGCCGTCGCTGTTCGATCGTTTCGTCCTGCCTGTCGCCCTGCCGCACCTGCCCGGCGCGAACGTCCCGCCCCGCGGTGTCGGAGCGAACGAGGTGCCGCTCGGCACCCCGCCGCCCGCTCCGGCGTCGACGGCGTACCGGCTCTTCGAGTCACCGGTGGAGGATCAGGAGTGGATCGCCTACGACCCCTGCCGCCCGGTGCACTACGTGGTGCGTCCGGACAACGCACCGTCGGGGTCGGAGGGACTGGTGCAGGAGGCCGTGGCCGAGGTGTCCGCGGCCACGGGGCTGCAGTTCGTGGACGACGGCACGACGACGGAGGCACCCTCCGAGGAGCGCGACCTGTATCAGCCGGAGCTGTACGGCGAGACGTGGGTGCCGGTGCTCATCACCTGGAGCAGTCCGGCGGAGATCCCCGGACTCGCCGGCGATGTCGCCGGATTGGGTGGAAGCGACTACGCCCAGTCGCCCGGCCAGCCCCTCGTCTTCGTGGGAGGGCAGGTGCAGCTCGACGCACCCGATGCCGTCCAGACCCTGCTGATCCCGGGCGGTCGCGCATACCTGAAGGCACTCGTCATGCACGAGCTCGCACACGTTGTGGGACTCGACCACATCGATGATCCACACGAGCTCATGTTCGAGGAGAACACAGGCCGGATCTCCTTCGGCGAGGGCGACCGCGCCGGGCTCGCACTCCTCGGCACCGGACCCTGCGCGCCCGGGCTCTGACCCCGTGATCACCGGAGATGGGACTTCTGTCAAGAGGCACCCAAGTGGGTGCCCGGACCGGTTTCCGCCGCAGCCTGACCACCGCGTAGATTTATTCAATGAGCAATGACGCCCCCTCGACTGTCATCCGTCCGTTCGATCCCGACGGCGGCAGCGACCAGCCTGCGGAAGCACTCGAGGCGCTGATCGCGAAGGTCGAGGGCGAGGTCGCCGAACTCCAGTTCACCCGCTTCACCAACGACGACGCCGTGGCCCTCGGACAGTTGCTCGTCCAGCTCGGAGTAGGGCGGAACCTGCCGATCGCCGTCAGCATCTGCCGGCCGGACCACATCCTGTTCCGGGCGGCGCTCGACGGCGCCACCCCCGACAACGACTTCTGGCTCGACGCGAAGGCCCGCACCGCACAGCGCTACTACGTGCCGTCCCTGCTCGTGGGTCTTCGTGCGCGACGGAACGGCGGCCGCATGGAGGACAACCCGATGTTCGACGCCACCACCCACGCCGCCCACGGCGGCTCGTTCCCGCTCTACATCCGGGGCGTGGGACCGGTGGCCACCGTGACGGTGTCGGGACTGCCGCAGCTCGAGGACCACAGGCTCGTGGTGGAGGCGCTCCGCACGTTCCACGCGGCGGACGGCCTGTAGGCGCTCCGGCGTCGACCCCGGCCGGGTCTGTCCACACCCCCTTTCTATGTGGACAACCCGGCGCACTTCCCCTCCACATTCGCCTCCCAGACGCACGAATAGTACGGGTGTTCTATAAAATCGGGACATGGCCATTGCACCGCTCGAGAACCTCCCCGACGCCCCTGCGGCGTTGGACTCGGCATGTGAGGCGCTCGCTTACTGCGGCCAGCGGCTGAGCGGGAACCACCGTCTTCTGTCGGGGAGCGAGGCACTGCAGGTGATCCTCGACGTCGAGCGTGCCTCCAGACTGGTGGATCACCTGAAGATCGTCGCCGCCCGATTGGCCGACGAGCATCGTTTCGCCTCCCCTGACGGCTTCGGCGACCGCCCGTCCCCCGGCGCTCCGGCGTGCTCTCCGGGCGGAGACGGCGTCGTGGACATCGACCCGGCCGATGCCGCCGCGGCTGGGTCGCCTACGGCGGCTACGACGGTGGCAGCGTCGGCGGTGGCAGCGTCGGCGGTGGCAGCGTCATCGGCTTTGGCGGCATCCTCACCTTCGTCGGCGCTATCGGCGTCATCGGCCTCGGCGGCGTCCTCAGCTTCGGCGGCGCTATCGGCTTCAGCGGCGTCCTCACTTTCGGCGGGCGCCGGCTACAGGGACTGTGCCGACTTTCTCCGCGCCACGCTCGGCATCGGCCGGACCGAGGCGAAGCGCCGACTGAAACTCGCTGACGTGGTACTCCCCACGATTTCACCGACGGGGGCAGCGGTTCCCCCTCGATTCAAGGTCCTGTCGCGAGCGGTCGGGTCGGGTGCGATCAGCGGGAGGGCTGCCACGCTTGTCGTGCAGTCGCTTGAGCGCGTGCACTCCTTCGCAACGCCACGTCAGCTGGAGGGGATGGAGCGCCACCTGACGAAACACGCTGTGGAGTCCGATGAAGACATCCTCTGGGCGCTCGCACGGCGCTGGGAGGGTGTGCTCGATCAGGACGGACAGGAGCCCACGGAGAGGGTGCTGCGTGCACGGCAGGGCGTGTTCCTGAAAGGACGACGCAACGGACTGCATCTGCTGGAGATCGGCGCGACCGACGATCAGTTCGAGCACCTCGTGACCGTCATGAATTCGACTGCCAACCCCAGGCTTCAGGACGGCAGGTCCAGGGGATCCATGGGAGGTGCTTCCCGGGACTCGGCAGCGGGACCCGGCACACCTGCGTCAGACGCAGACGAGACGACTGACCCTTCCGCTCCCACGAGACCCCAGCGGCTTCTCGATGGCCTCGTCTCCGCCTGCAGGATCGCCCTGACGACAGGTGCCCTTCCAGCGACCGGCGGTCACCGTCCGCAGGTCATGGTCACCATCGACTACAAGGATCTGATCGGTGAGACGCAGCGCGCAGGGCACGCCGTGTTCGGCCAGCAGATCAGCGCCAGGACCATCCGCAGGATGGCGTGCGACGCCGACATCATCCCGTTGGTGCTGGGCGGACAGGGCCGGATTCTCGACGTCGGGCGGGCGCAGCGACTCTTCCCACCCCATCTCCGGCGCGCGCTCGTAGCCCGGGACAAGGGCTGCGCCTTTCCCGACTGCTCCATCCCGGCCAGTTGGTGCGAAGCGCACCACATCAGACCCTGGACTCGAGGTGGCCCGACCAGCATCGACAACGGCGTACTTCTCTGTTCCCGGCATCACCACATCATCCATCAGGGAACATGGGTCGTCGAAGCACGCAGCGGCATTCCGTGGTTCACCATGCGAGGTAGACCGGGCCGGGCAGGCGCCCCACGACGAAACACCTACTGGCAGGCAGGGCTATCGGTCGAACAGGAAGTCGTGCGTCACGGCGTCGAAGCCCCTGCATCCCGCCGGAGCCGGTCCACTGGATGAGCAGCGCCAGCAGCCGACGGGGAACGGGAGCGCTACAGCGAAGCCTGAATGGCCTCCGCGATGGGGGTGTTCCCGTTGTTGAACCGGATGGTCTTGTCCACCGTCCCGAGCTCACCGAGGACCACGGCCACCACGTGTGCTACGTCCTCGCGGGTCACGGAATCCTGCTGCGGCTCGTCGGAGACCTCGATCTTCCCGGTGCCGGGGTCGGTGGTGAGTCCGCCCGGACCGAGGATGGTCCATGCGAGCTCCGAAGTGCGCAGGTGCTCGTCCGCCGCGGCCTTGGCCTCCGCGTAGTGGAAGAAGCCGTTGTGCTCGGGGACCCCGTGATCCTTGCGGGAACCGATGTAGGACACCATGACGTAGCGGCCCACCGACGCTTCCTGCGCAGCATCCATCGAGCGGATCGCCGCATCGCGGTCCACGGCGTAGGTGGCCTCCACACTGCTGCCGCCTGCACCGGCGGACCAGACGACGGCGTCGTGCCCGCGGAAGACGTCGGCCATCTGTGCCACGGACAGTTCGGCCACGTCCACCACCACGGGGGTGGCGCCGAGCTCCTCGATGTCGGCCGCGTGGTCCTTGTTGCGGAAGATCGAGGTGACCTGGTGGTCCTGGCTCGTCAGGATCTTCGTCAGATGCAGTGCTACTTTTCCGTGCCCACCGATGATGGCTACGCGTGACATGGGAACTCCCTCTTCTCGTCGGATGTCTTCCCTTCGACGCTAGCCCCTGGGCCCGGCACTGGCCACCGGTCATCCGGTGTTCAGCCCCCAGCGCAGGCCTATTCCCGGCCCGCGGCGGAAGAGTGCGAGGACGGGAACGCATCTACCGGAGGTATGACGCCCCGTTGGCATCGACCACCGTACCGCTGACCCAGACCGGTGCGTCAGTGGCAAGCCAGGCCACGGCCCGAGCGATCTCCTCCGGCGTCGCCACGCGATTGAACGGACTCTGCGCCCTCACGGCGTCCCCGCCCGGACCGTCGAGCACGGTCCTGCCCATGTCCGTCTCCACGAAGCCCGGAGCGACCGCCGCGGCGAGGATCCCATGGGGCGCGAGCGCGACGGCCAGGGACTGGGTCATGGAGTGCAGCGCCGCCTTGCTGGCGCCGTACGCGGGGTTGACGGGCTCGCCCCGGTAGGCGCCGCGCGACCCGACGCTGACCAGCCGGCCACCCTCCGGGCCGGCCTCCCGCTGCAGGAGGTGACGCGCCACGAGCCACGCGAGGTTCGCGGGTCCCATCAGGTTCACGTCGAGTGTGCGCCGCCACGCGTGCTGCCAGTCCTCGTAGGACGTGCTCGCGATCGGGTGCGCCTCGAAGATCCCGGCGTTGTTGACCAGCACATCGATGCCCCCGAGGTCCTGCACGGCGGCGTCGACGATACCCCGGCACGCCTCCGGGTCACCCACGTCCCCGACCACGACGGCATGCCCGGACCCGGGGAGATCCGCCAGGACGCCCTGAGCCGCTGCGGCATCGCGCCCGGCGTGCACCGCGATGTGATGACCGCGCCCCGCGAGTTCCCGAGCGATGGCAGCGCCGATGCCGCGGCTCGCTCCTGTCACCAGAATGCTCAAAGTCATGCCATGACGCTACCTCCTGCATGTCAGAGCGGGCGGGCGTGGACAGGACTCCGGCCGCGCAGCCGCTGCTTGGTACGCTGTCAAGCCATTACCCATGCCACTTCCCGTGAAGGACCGAGATGGACCCGTTCAGTGCGCACCTCGACAGGGGCGTCCTCACGCTGCGCTGGAACCGCGGCGTCGAGATCACCCACGCCGTCGCCGTCGCCGCCGCGCGTGCCCTGGCCAAATTCCACGGCCCTGCCGCCCTCCCCCTCCTTGTGCACATGCATGGTATTTCCGGTGTCACTCCGGAGGCCCGCGTGGGCATGGCGTCCTACCGCGGCTTCTCGAGGGTCGCACTGGTGGGTGCCGACGCCGTCGACGAGGTGATGTCGGGCTTTTCGCACCGCTCCCCCACTACCACGCGCTTCTTCACGTCCGAGATTGAGGCCCTCACCTGGTTGCGCAGCAGCGCGGGCGAGCAGGACGGGGTCGAGGAGGGCACGGTCGAGCGGGGCACGACGGCATCCCGGTCCGACTGACGGCTGTCAGATCCGCGTGGGAGGGAAGCGTTGACCGCCCTGCGCGGCGGGTGCCACAGTGACATCATGAGCACCGAGAACACCACCGACAGCGATGTACAGGTCAGCAACAACGAGGCCAAGAGCCGCTACGTCGCCACCCTCGACGGCGAGCAGGCCGGCATCGCCGCCTACGAACGCTCCGGGAGCACGATCACCTTCACGCACACCGTGGTGGACGAGGCGGTCGAGGGCCACGGCGTGGGCAGCACCCTGGTCCGGTACGCGCTCGACGACGCACGTACCGAGCACCTCACCGTGGTGCCGCAGTGCGAGTTCGTCGCGGCGTTCATCGAGGAGCACCCCGAGTACCAGGACCTGGTGGGCTAGGCCGCCCTGCTGCTCCTGCCGCCCAGCGCAGTATCGATCAGCACCTCGGCCGCGCTCCGCGCCTGCCGTGCGGCGTCGGTCGTGCCGGCGATCGCCGCCGTGGTCTGGGCGCCCTCCGCGAGGATCGAGAGCTGTGGCGCCAGGTACGGCGGCGCACCCGCCTCATTCGCGAGGCGCACAACGTAGTCCTGGAATGACGCCTTGTGCTCCCGCGCGTACTCGGCCACCTCGGGACTCACGGCGCCGAGCTCGGCGAAGCTGTTGATGAATCCGCACCCGCGGAACGAGTCCTCACAGAACCACTGGGCGAGGTAGTCGAAGATGGCGAGGAGGCGCTCGCGCGGTGTTGCGGCCTGACGGACCGTGGCCTCGAGCCCCTCGGCCCAGGACCGGTGACGGCGTTCGAGCACTGCCATGACGATGCTGCCCTTCGACGGGAACTCCTGGTACAGCTTCTTGAGCGAGACGCCTGCCGCCGCACGCAGCTCGTCCATCCCGACGGCCTGGATGCCGCGCGCGTTGTAGAGCTCGTCGGCGGTCGCGACGATGCGGGTCCGCGCCTCGGAGATATTCATCCGTCCATTCTACTTGAAAAGAGAACGAGCGTTCTATACGCTGTGAGCACCGAGCGAGAACGAACGTTCTCCCCTCTCGAGACAAGGACTGCATCATGGCTTTCATCACTGTCGGCACCGAGAACAGCACGGACATCGAGCTCTACTACGAGGACCACGGAGCGGGCCAGCCCGTGGTCCTGATCCACGGCTATCCCCTGGACGGCGGATCCTGGGAGAAGCAGACCGCGGCACTGCTGCACGCCGGGTACCGCGTCATCACGTACGACCGCCGCGGGTTCGGCAAGTCCAGCAAGCCCACCACCGGCTACGACTACGACACCTTCGCCGCGGACCTCAACACCGTGCTCGAGACCCTCGACCTGAACGACGTCGTCCTCGTGGGCTTCTCGATGGGCACCGGCGAGGTGGGCCGCTACATCGGCACCTACGGCGAGGCACGTGTGGCGAAAGCGGCCTTCCTCGGCTCGCTCGAGCCCTTCCTGCTCCAGACCGACGACAACCCGACGGGTGTGCCGTCCACGGTGTTCGACGGCATCCGCAGTGCCGCGATCGAGGATCGCTACGCCTGGTTCAGCAACTTCTACAACGACTTCTTCAACACCGACGCCTTCCTCGGGAACCGGCTCAGCGAGGAGGCTCTGCGCAACGCGTGGAACGTCGCCGCGGGCTCGTCCTGGTACGCCTCCTTTGCTGTCGTCGACTCCTGGCTGACCGACTTCCGCTCCGACGTCGAGAAGGTGACCGTGCCGGCCCTGATCGTCCACGGCACGGAGGACCGCATCCTGCCGATCGACTCGACGGGCCGCGAGTTCACCAAGCGCCTGCCCTCCGCCGAGTACGTGGAGATCGAGGGCGCACCGCACGGCATGCTCTGGACGCACGGCGCTGAGATCAACGAGATCCTGCTCCGGTTCCTCTCCAAGTAACCGACCGAATCCAGCAAGCGAACCGAACGAAGGGCGCCGGTGCATCCGGCGCCCTTCGCCGTTCGGCATGCGGCGTGCAGCGCGTCGTCCGGCATCCGGCGTGCAGTGCCAAACGCCAAGCACCAAGCACCAAGCACCAAGCACCAAGCACAGGGTCTACAGCTGGATGCCGCGGGTGAGTCCGCCGTCGACCAGGATGTTCGCGCCGGTGGTACGGGCCGACCGCGGGCTGGCAAGGAACACGACCGCGTCCGCGACCTCCTGCGGCGTGCCCATCCGGCCGGTCGGGTTCAGCTCCATCGCCGTGGCGAAGAGCTCCGGGTCCCCCTGCTCGATCCCCTCCCAGACGCCGCCGGCGTGGTAGGTGTTCCCGGGCGAGACGGTGTTCGCCCGGATACCCTGCTCCGCGAGCTGGAAGGCGAGTCCCGCCATGTAACCGATGAGAGCCGTCTTCACCGTGCCGTAGGGGCCCGAGGCGAAGTCGACCTCGCGGCCGGACACGCTCGAGATCGCCGTGATCGAGGGCAGGGCGCTTCGGGCGAGATGGGGCAGAGACGCCTTGACGAGGCGCACGGTCCCCATGAGGTCCACGCGGAGGCTGGCCTCCCAGTTCTCGTCGGTGTCGGCGATCGCGAGGGCGCTCACGTTGCTCACGACGGCGTCGATCCCACCGAATTCCGAGGCCACGGTGTCCACCCACGCGGTGAGCGCCGGTCCGTCGCCGACGTCGATTACGTATCCCGTGACGCGTCCCGGCAAGGAGGCGAGCGCCGCCTCGGTGGCCGCCACCTCAGCGGCATCACGCGCGCAGAAGGCGACATCCGCTCCTTCCCGGGCGAAGGACTCGACGATGGCGCGGCCGATGCCCTTCGTGCCACCCGTGACGAGGGCTGTCGCGCCGGTGAGGTGCAGGTCCATGGGTATCCTTCGGTCGGGATCGGGAGTCAGCGCAGTTCCGCGGCCTGCCGCCGGAGGTGGGCGTGGAGCCCGCCGTAGGCATCCGCCGTGGGGAAGAGCGCCTTGGGCGCCTTCACCACCACGCTGTAGTTGACGTCGACGGCGTTCGCGATCGGCGCGAGCGCCGTCTGGGTGAGGAGCTGGTAGGCGTCGAGTGGGTGCAACCCGAAGAGGTCACCGAACCAGCGGACCATCTCCAGCTGTCCGATGCGCCAGGAATCCTCCATCGGACGCGAGGACCCGACGGCCATCCAGTGGTAGTCGGTCTCCAGGCGCGGCCATGCGGGAGCGCCGCCCTTGATGAGCTCCACGATGATGGTCGAGTGCATGGCCCCCTCGACGGCGGTGCCGCACGCCTCACCCTCGCCCTGGCGGTAGTGCCCGTCGCCGATGGAGAACAGGGCGCCCTCCACGTTGACGCCGAGGTAGACCGTGGTGCCGGCTTTCACATCGGGGGCGTCCATGTTGCCGCCGAACCGTTCGGGCACGAGGGCGGAGCGGACCTCTCCTCCGGGCGGAGCCACCCCGATGGTCCCCAGCATCGGCTCGAGCGGCAGAGCCACCTCGAAGTCGCCGAGCCGCGACTGGAAGCCGACCGTCCGCCGCTCCGTGTCGACGTGGTAGATCCAGGTGATGTCCGGCAGGGGCTCCTGCAGGGTGGCCGTGCGGTCCGTGCCGGTCAGTCCGCCGAAGAAGGGGATGGTGGCGGAGGCACCGTAGGAGCGAGCCGGCGTGAGGTCCACGACATGGAGGGCGAGGGTGTCACCGGGCTCGGCGCCCTCCACGTAGAACGGGCCGGTCTGCGGATTGACGAAGTTGAGGTCCACCTTCTCCCCGGACACATCGTCCACGGAGGTCAGCGCGTTGTTGAAGGCGTCCTCGGTCCAGAGCCTGAGCGCCGTGCCGGGCTGCACCGTCAGGACGGGCGCACTGCCTCCGAAGGTGTACACGAGTTGGTCACGCCGCGGGTGATACTCGATGATCTCCATGACGGGATGCTACGGGGAGGCCCCAGCCCGGACAAGGGCCGGGACCGCCCCACGCTCGCGCATCAGGTCGTGTGCCGAGCCGCCCCGGCAGCCCGCTTCTCAGCTCGTCACGGAGAGTGAGGACAGCACGACGTCGAGCCGCTCATAGCCCTCGTTGACCCCGACCTCCATGCCGCTGCTGATCATCGCGTCACGGGCCTCGGGGGCGAGGAAGGCAGACCGGCCCGAGCACCGCGTCCGGCCGTCCCCCAGGTCCTCGAAGGTCATGCTCTCGAGACTCACCTGATGCGGAGCGCCGTCGAACTCGAAGGTCTGGATGATCCGCTCGGGGGCCACGACGGTGTGGAAGATGCCGCGGAAGCCGTAGGCGCCGCCGTCGTCGTCGCGGTGCACGTAGGAGTAGGCGCCACCGGTGACGGCGTCGAACTCGCGGATCTCCGTGGTGATCCGGTGGGGGCCGAGCCACTGGCGCACGAGCTCCGGTTCCGTGAAGGCGCGGAACACGAGATCGCGGGGTGCGTCGAACTCCCGGACGATATCCACGAACGACTGGCCGGGCTGTGCGGTGATGGTGGTGGGATTGCTCATGACTGATCCTTGCTGTGCTGGTCCTTCAGGGTTGCGAGGACGCCGTCGAGCCGGCGGTACTGCCGCTCGGCCTCCAGGCGGTAGGTGTCGATCCAGCCGGTCAATGCTTCGAGGGCAGCCGGGTCGAGATGGCAAGGGCGGCGTTGCCCGTCCCGCGTGCGCGTGATCAGGCCGGCCTGCTCGAGCACCTGAATATGCTTCGAGACGGCCTGCTTCGTGATGGTGAAGGGTTCCGCGAGCTCGTTCACGGTCGCGGAACTGCGCGACAGCCGCGCCACGATGGCCCTGCGTGCCGGGTCGGCGAGCGCGGAGAAGGCGGCATCGAGAGCCTCGTCCCGCATGATCCACCTCCTTGTTGATCAACTTATCGGTTGATTATCTGAGTTTAGACCCGCCGTTCAGGTGGGACAAGGGGGCGGACTCGACGACGGCGGCGCCTCAGCGCCGCCGTCGTCCCTTCGCGGGCGGTCAGTTGGCGTAGACGTCGACCAGGCGCAGGTCCGGCGACCACAGGCCCAGGGAATCGCCCGTGTTGTTGAGTACCGACGCCGTCAGCCCGTTGAAGTAGGCCGAGGACGAGCTGGTGCCCGGGCCGGTGTGGACGCGCAGTTCGGTGCCGGGCTGCAGGGTGTACCCCTCCCCTACCCGGAGGATGTTGTTCGCGGCGTCGCGGAGGAAGTAGCCGCTGACATCCACGGCCGAGCCCGACACGTTCCGCAGCGTCACGTACTCGCCGCCCTCGGGCCGGACGTCGTCGCCCGCCGGGTTGTTCACGGCTCCGCTGATCTCGACGGCCGCTCCCGGGAAGACGGGGATCCCGCGGAGGTACCGGCCGTTCTGGATGGGGAAGTCGGTGGTCACGGCGTCGACGCCGAGGTCCACGACGGCCTGCACGGCCTCGGGTGAGTTCACGGTGTAGACGCTCATGACGAGTCCGGCGTCCTTGACGCGGGCGACGTCCTGCGCGGTCAGGCCACGGTAGTTCGCGCCCACGGAATCGACGGAGCCGGCCCACCGGGCCAGCACCTCGGCGCCCGGCACCACGCCGGTGAGCTGCTGCAGCGGCACCTCGGGGGCCAGTGCGGCGAACGTCCGGTTCGAAGCCTCGTCGAAGCCGATCACCTGCACCTTATCGGCGGCGACGAGCTTCTGCCATGCGGGGTCGGTGCGCAGCTCGTCGGCCACCAGCGCCTCGACGCCCGGCGAGTTCCGGGGCGACTTGATCTCGATGTACACGCCGGTGGAGCGGGTCGCGATGGCCGCGGCATCGTCGAGGTGCGGGATCCGCTCGCCGGTGAAGCGCACGTCGAAGTAGGAACCGGCGTCGAGCTGCTGCAGTTCGGCCCAGGTGAAGGACGTGATGGGATCGCCGGCGCGACCCGGGAAGACGTCCTCCACGTTGGTGGTGCGGGCGGGGGTGTCGTCGTGGAAGAGGAACGGGACGCCGTCGGCGCTGAGCTGCACGTCGATCTCGATGAAGTCGGCCCCGGAAGCCCGGCCGTCCTTGAAGGCGGCCACGGTGTTCTCGGGCGCCGTCCCCCCGGCGCCGCGGTGCCCGACCAGGACGGGTCCGGCTGCGGGCTGCTTCGTGGCGGACCGGGCTTCCGCCGTGGAGGCGGTCGTGGGGACGGCGAGCAGCGAGAGTCCGACGGCGACGGCGGCCGCCGAGCGGATGGAGCGGACGATACGGGGCATGGGATGTCCTTCGGGTGGAGGATGCGGGAAGCGCTGCGCGCTCGCTCCGATCCAACCGGCCGGATCCGACGTGACCGTCAACGGCGGGTGAACGCCCGGTGTCGGCTCGTCTACCCACCGGCACCCGACCCACGCGGCCGGCGGTGCCTCAGCGCATCAGGCGCGGCCCTTGAGGATGAGGTTCCAGTAGACCTTGGGCAGCACGATCCGGTCGGCGACGTACGTCAGCCTCCGCTCGCGCGCCAGGTTGTTCCAGCCCGGGATGGTGGGCATCGGCGAGTACTTGTCGTCGAACTCCGAGAAGACCACGGTGCCCCGGCTCACCACGAAGGGGCACGCGGAATAGTGGTTGTACTTCGCGGTGGGCTTCCTGCCCTTCAGCACGGCCTTCAGGTTCTTCGCGAGGACCTTGGTCTGCATCCTCAGCGCAGCGCCGGACTTCGAGTTCAGCGTGGACGCGGCATCTCCCAGGGACCAGATCTCCGGGAACCGCGTATGCCGCAGGATGACGGGGTCCACCTCCACGAAGCCGCCGGGGTTGCCTGGCGACGGCAGGTCCGTGGTCTTCAGCCACTCGGGGGCGGACTGCGGCGGGACGGCGTGCAGGACGTCGTAGGCCAGGGTCTCGGAGGCGCCGCTCACGGTGTTCGTGAGGTCCACCGTGCGACCCTCGGGGTCCACGGACGCGAGCTCGGTGCTGTACCGGACCTCGATCCCGTACTCCTCGATCTTCCGGCCGAGTTCCTCGTCGATGATCTCCATGCCGAAGATGGTGGGGGTGGAGACGGCGAGGACCACCCGGATGTCCTTCAGGACGCCCTGGCGCCGCCAGTAGTCGCACGCGAGGTACATGGGTTTCTGCGCGGCACCGTCACATGATGCGGGTCCTGGCGGCTGCGTGAACACGACGGTGCCGTGCGTGAGGTCCTTGAAGAGCTTCCAGGCCTTCGGTGCGAGCTCGTACTCGTAGTTCGACGCCCCGTGCGGCCCCTCCATCGCCTGCTTCAGGCCCGGGATGGCGGTCCAGTCGTTCTGGATCCCGGGGCAGACCACCAGATGGTCGTAGGTGACGGCGGAACCGGACTCCAGCAGCACTGTCCGCGCGTCCGTGCTGACATCCGTGGCCTTGTCCTGGATCCAGGTGATCCCGCGGGGCATCACCGCGGACTGCAGCCGGACGGCCTCGAGGGCGTCGGCGGTGCCTCCGGCGATGTGCGAGAACAGGGGCTGGTAGAGGTGGCGGCTGCGCGGCTCGATCACCGCGATGTCCTTGACGCGGTACCGGCGGAGGCGCCCGGCGAGGGACACTCCGGCATTGCCGCCGCCGATAATGAGCACCCGGTGGTGCCGCTTCTCGCCGGGCGCGGGGATCACCGGCACCGTGCGGGCCGCTGGAGTGGTGCTCGTGCTGGAACCGATGGCAGCTACCTCTTCCGTGTCGCCCTGTCTGTTCCACGACAGTACAGCGCGGCACCGACGCGCGACAGGAAGTGTTCACCGGGCTGCACCTGTCTCCGACGAGGGATGCGATGCGGTACGCACCCACCGGATACGGCGCGGACTGTAGGGCGGGACTCCTACGCAGCTGGGGACGGGAGCGAGACGGATGCGATGCGGTACGGACCCGCCGGATACAGGGCGGCCCGTAGAAGCAGACTCCTACGCAGCTGCGGAAGGAGGCGGGACGGACGCGGGCAGGTATGTAGCGGGCATGGCAGGCACGGACGGAGAGACGGACGGGTGCAGCAGGTCACCCGCGGCGGTGACGTCCGGGGTCCCGTGCGCGAGGGCGACGAGCAGCAGGTAGAAGGCGACGAGGCAGAGCCCGACGGCGACACCGGACGGCCCTCCGCGGCGCCGGACTTCCCCGCGCGGGGACCCAGGGGCGGGATCGGCCTCGGCAGGCTCCTCGGAAGGGACCGGCCGGCGTTCGAAGAGCTCGAGTTCGATGCGCGCCCGCGTCAGTTCGGCACGCAGCTGGTCGGCACGTTCCGCTGCGCGGTCCGCCTGCTCCTGCTGCGCCTCCCGCTCGCGCCCTGCGGCCTTCATCGCCCCTGATCACCCACTCCTCGATCGTAGGGTGCATAGGCGCGGACGACCCTCAGCTTTGCGACAGGATCAGCGCAGACCGGTACACCGCAGGCGCAGGCGCTCGCGGTGTACCGGTGACCGTCAGTCCCGGGCGTACCGCGTGACGAACGTGCGCAGGATGACGTGGGGCTGGTCCACCACGGTGGCGCGCGCCCGCTCCATGTACTCGTCGGCCTGCTCCGCCGGGAAGTACCCCGCATGCCGATAGGTGTCGATCCTGCCCACGAGCGCCTCGACGTCGAGCTCCGGATGGAACTGCGTGGCGTACACGTTCCGGCCCACACGGAACATCTGCACGGGACACGTGGCCGACGACGCGAGTAGCACCGCCGATCCCGCCAGCGTGGCACACGCCTCCTTGTGCCCCACGTAGGCGGCGAACGACGACGGCAACCCGGCGAGCAGCGGATCGGTGGCACCGTCCGCGGTCAGCGTGACCTCGACGGTACCCACCGGCTCCGCATAAGTGGTGTCGATGACGGCTCCCTGGTGACGACCCAGGGTCCCGACGCCGTAGCACGCACCGAAGAACGGGAAGTCCTCGGCGACCACCCGGTCCAGCAGCAGCCCGAGCTCGGCCTCCACCCGCAACTGGACGGCGCTCTTGGACTCCTCGGGATCGGAGGAGTTGAAGGGACTCCCGCCGAGGAAGATCCCGGAGTAGTCCGCGAGGTCCAGGGCCGGAAGTGGCTGCGCTTCCACGCGGATGCGCCACAGGTCGTCGTCGTCGAGCCCGCCGTAGCGCAGGAAACTGCGGTATTCGGCGTCGGCCGCATAGTCTTCGGCACGGGTACCCAGCAGGAGGAACGGTTTCACCCTCCGATGCTACTGGTCCCCAGCTCCGCGGCGCCGTCGTCGGACGCCACCTCCCCGCCCCCGGCGAGGCGGGCGCGGAACGCGCTGCCGTCCGGACCCGTGATGCGATAGCCCGTCGCGGAGCGCGACACCCGGAACTCGCCCCCGGTCCCTGACGGGGTGGCCACGCGGACAGTGGTGCCGTCGGTCGCACCCGGGTAGACGGTGATTAGAGGGTCGTCCAGGTAGTCGTAGTCGGGGCGGTCCGAGGTGCTGCCGGTGACGAGGACGGCGCCCCCGCGCACCCACAGGGGCAGGCTGTCGAAGCCGTGCGTCTCCCGCCGCCATGCACCACCGGTGACCACCTCCCCGGTGAGCAGTTGCGTCCACGTCCCGGCGGGGAGGTAGTACTCCACCACGCCGTCCGCGGAGAACACGGGGGCCACGAGCAGGTCGGGGCCGAGCATGTACTGCCGGTCGAGGTGGGCGACGGCGGGATCGTCGGGGAAGGCGAGCTGCAAGGGCCGCATGAAGGGCGTACCCCGCTCATGCGCCTCGAGGCCCACCGCGTAGAGGTAGGGCATGAGGGAGAGCTTCAGTCGGGAGAAGACCCGGGTGACGTCGACGGCGCTCTGACCCTCGGGCTCGCCGCCCGTGTCGAACAGCCACGGGACGCGGTAGTTGGTGGAGCCGTGCAGGCGTGAATGGCTCGAGAGGAGGCCGAACGCGAGCCACCGCTTGAACACGGCCGGATCCGGGGAGCCCTCGAATCCACCGATGTCATGGCTCCAGTACCCGAAACCGCTGAGTGCGAGGGACAGCCCGCCGCGCAGCGTCTCGGCCATCGATTCGAACGACGACGAGTTGTCGCCGCCCCAGTGCACCGGCATCTGCTGCCCGCCCGCAGTCGCGGACCGGGCGAAGAGGACCGCCTCCCCCGTCCCGCGGACCTCCTCGAGGACGTCGAACACGGCCCGGTTGTAGAGCTGAGGGTAGAGGTTGTGCATGGTCTCCGCCGGCGTGCCGTCGTGCCAGCGCACACCGAGCGGGACGCGCTCTCCGAAGTCGGTCTTGATGGCATCGACGCCCTGGCCGAGCAGTGTGCGGATCTTGTCCTGGAACCAGGCGGTGGCGTCCGGGTTCGTGAAGTCCACGAGGCCCATGCCCGCCTGCCACAGGTCCCACTGCCACACCGTGCCGTCGTCGCGCTTCACGAGGTAGCCGGCGCGTGCTGCCTCGTCGAACAGCTTCGAGCGCTGGCCGATGTACGGGTTGAGCCAGGCGCTGACCCGCAGGCCCTTGCCGTGCAGCCGTGCGAGCATGCCCTCGGGGTCCGGGAAGACCCGCGGGTCCCACTCGAAGTCCGTCCAGTTGAACTCCCGCATCCAGAAGCAGTCGAAGTGGAAGACGCTCAGCGGCAGATCCCGTTCGGCCATGCCGTCGACGAAGCGCGACACCGTGGCCTCGTCGTAGTCCGTGGTGAAGCTCGTGGACAGCCACAGCCCGTAGGACCACGCGGGCACCTGTGCGGGACGTCCGGTCAGGCGCGTATAGCGCTCGAGGATGTCGGCCGGCGTGGGACCGCAGATCACGAAGTACTCGAGTGTCTCCCCCGGCACCGAGAACTGCACGCGTTCCACGGCCTCGGAACCCACCTCGAAGGACACGTGCTCGGGGTGGTTCACGAACACCCCGTACCCGCGATTGGTCAGGTAGAACGGCACGTTCTTGTACGACTGCTCACTGGAGGTGCCACCGTCGGCGTTCCAGATGTCCACGGTCTGCCCGTTCTTCACGAGTGGGCCGAAGCGCTCCCCCAGGCCGTACACCAGTTCGCCCACACCGAGGGAGAGCTGGGCGTGGAGGTACGACGGCGACGGCGCGCGCCCTGTCTCGGTCACCCCGGCGACGCCGGCCGGCTCGGCGGTCACGGGGGCGTCCGGCGCGAGACCCATACGGCCCACCGACTTGTGGCCGCTGGAGGTGAGCGTCCGCCCGTCCGCCTCGAAGGACAGGTTCCACGGCGCCCCGCGGCTGATGCGTGCAGTCAGTGGCCCGGCGGTGAGGACACCGCCGTCGTCGTCCGCCTTCGCCGCGCCGAGCCCGTCCACCGCACCGACGAGCTCGAAACCCCGGTGCGGGGTGTCGCCGCGGTGGTTCTCGATCCGCACGCCGATCACGCCGTCGAGCGGGGTGCTGAGCGTGACCGTCAGCAGGGCTCGGTTCAGCGTATCGCCGCGGCGCCCGATGACCCTGGTGGGGGCCGAGACGACGAGGCGCCGGTAGTCCACCGCCTCGATGTCGTAGGCCTCCTGCGCGTACTGCGCGTCGACGCCGGGGCGGACATGCCAGAATCCATCGGTGAATTTCATGGTTACTTGACTGCTCCTGCGGTGATGCCCCGGGTGAGGGTGCGTTGGAAGATGAGGAAGAAGATGAGCGTCGGAAGAAGTCCGAGGAGGGCTGAGGCGCTCGTGGTGGTGACGTCCATGAGGCGATCGCCCTGCAGGACGGTGATCGCCACCGGGACGGTCTGGTTGTCGTTGCCCACCAGGAACGTCAGCGGGATCAGGAACTCGTTCCAGGTCCAGATGAAGAAGAAGATGAGCAGCACGCTCAGCGTGGGCCGCGAGATGGGGAAGATGACCCGCCACAGGATCTGCCAGCGGCTCGCGCCGTCGAGCGACGCCGCCTCCAGCAGCTCCTTCGGGAACGTCCCGTACACCGACGCCAGCAGGTAGGTGCCGAACGCGCTCTGGATGACGGTGAAGATGATGATGACGGCCCATACGCTGTCGTAGAGGCCCACCTGCCGGAACATGAAGTACAGCGGGTAGAGGAGCACCTCCTGCGGCAACATGTTGGCGAGCAGGATCAGCAGCACCAGCCAGGTCCGTCCGCGCACCCGTCCGATGCCCAGGGCGAAGGCGTTGAACATCGAGATCCCGACGGCGAGCACCGCCACGACGGCGCTGATGAAGAAGCTGTTCCAGAGCTTCCGGGGAAAGTCCACGCGCTCCCAGAACGCGGTGATGCCGTCGAAGTAGAGAGCCGAGGGCAGGGACAGCGGACCGCCCTGCGCGTAGTCGGTGGGCGACTTGAAGGAGTTGGCGAGGATCAGCAGGAACGGGACCGCGATGAGCAGCCCGATCAGGACCGCCACGGCCAGGATGAGCCAGTCACCGACGGTCTTGCGGGACCGGCCGGAACGCCGTCGTTGGCGGGGTGGTTCCTGGACCACCTCAGGGGCGGTCAGGGTGGGAACGGCCATCAGCGTGCCTCCTCGCTGCGCTCGAGCCTCGTCTGCACGAGGACGAAGATGATGCTGACGGCGGCGATGACCACTGTCAGTGCGGTGGCGATCGTCGCCCCGTAACCCACCTGCTGGGACTGGAAGAACTCGCTGTACGCGTAGTACGCGGGCACGATCGTGGAGGTGCCGGGTCCGCCGCCGGTCAGGGCATAGATGGGACCGAAGACCTTGAGTGCGGCGATCGCGCACGTGAGGGTGACCACGAAGATCTCGGGCCGGATGATGCTGACGGTGATCGCGCGGAAGCGCTGGAACCAGTTGGCGCCGTCGAGCTCGGCGGCCTCGTAGAGCTCGGGGTCGACGCGCTGCAGGGCCGCCATGAAGATGACCACGGGGTAGCCGAGCTGCACCCAGACCATGATGACCATGATGCTCGGCAGCGCGGTGTCGGGGTCGCCGAGCCAGTTGCCCTGCAGGCCGCCGAGACCCATGGCGGCGAGCACCTGGTTCAGCGCGCCGTTCTCGGGCCGGAGGATCCAGCCGATCACGATCGCCGCGATGACGCCGGGGAGGATCTGCGGCAGGTAGTAGGTGGCCCGCAGGAAACTCGCGAGGCGCCCGCCGAACTTCCGACCGATGAGGTCGAACAGCATCGCCGCGAGGACGAGGCCGAGCACCGTGGGCACCACCACCATCGCGACGATCATGGCGACGGAGTTGCGGAACGAGGTCCAGAACGTGGTGTCACCGAAAAGCTCCACCCAGTTCTCGAGGCCGATGAACTCCGGCGGGCGGATACCGCGGTAGGAGGTGAAGGTCAGGTAGACGTTCCACAGCAACGGCACCACGATGACGAGCGTGAGCAGGGCGAGACCCGGCAGCAGGTAGAACCAGAAGGAATTGCGGCTGGAGCCGGGGATGAGACTGGTGGTCGGGCGCGCAGTGCGCTCCTTCGACCGGGTTGCGATCGCCATGGGCGTGCACCTTCCAGGGCAGGGGTCAGGGGCCCGACCGCGCCGCCGCCGGGAGTGACGGGGCGCGGCCGGAGGGATGCTTCGGTCAGCCGACGATGTCGTCGACGCCGCTCTGGTACTGCTCGCCGATCTGCTGCTGGAACTCCTCCGGCGACTTCGTGCCGTTCATCAGCTCCTGGAGGCCGGCGTTCAACTCGTCGTAGAAGGTGGGCGTGGGCCAGTCCGGGTAGAAGGCGATGCCGTCCTTCTCGGTGAGGGCGTTGAAGTTCGAGATGAGCTCCGAGCTCTTCTCGTCGGTGATGTCCGCCGGATCGGCGGCGACCGGGACGCCGCCGTTGTTGCCGATCAGGTTCTGGATCTCGGGGCGCATGGTGATGTCGATGAACTCGTAGGCGAGGTCCTTGTTCGCCGCGTTCTCCGGCACGGCCCACATGTTGCCCGCGGACCCCGGGGCGAGCTCGGCCTCGGGGAAGAGGAATGTGCCCCATTCGAAGCCGGTGGCCTCGGTGGTGAACCGGTTGTGCCACCAGCTGCCCGAGAAGAAGATCGGGTTGGTGCCGTTGATGAAGGCGGTGCCCGCATCCTCCGCCGTCGAGCCGGTGGCGTTGGTCGAGATGTAGCCCTTGTCGGTCCAGTCCTTCACCGTCTCCGTGGCGAACGAGACCTCCTCGCCCTGCCAGTCCACCGGGTTCTTGTAGAGCTGGTAGTCCTCGACCCAGCCGCGGTCCGCCTTCGTCAGGGCGAGCTGGTACCAGAGCTGGCCCAGCGGGTACTCGGCAGCTGACTGCGCCATCGGGGTGACACCCTGGTCGGTGAAGGCCTGCAGCACCTGCTCGAATTCGGCCAGCGTGGTCGGTACCTCGAGGCCCGCCGCGGTGAACATGTCCTGGTTGTAGTAGACCTCGACGAACTCCCCGTAGTTGGGGACGCCGAACCAGCTGCCGGAGCCCATGATGCCCTGCTCGTCGTACTTCGCCGTGGTCTGCAGCGAGGGTGCGAGCTTGTCGTCCCACCCGTACTGCTCGACGGCGTCGTCAAGGTTGGTGAGCAGGCCCTGGCTGGAGAGCAAGCCGGCCGTCGCGTTGCCCTTGTTGTACTCGAGGAGATCCGGGGCCTCGTCCGAGTTCAGGACCTGGCTCGCGGTGGAGCGGATCTGCTCGAAGCTGCGTTCCTCGAACTCGACCGTTGCGCCGGTCTCCTCCTCGAACACCCTGATGGCCTCGGCCCAGGCGATGCCCATGGCGCTCGTCTCGCTCTCGAAGTGCCAGAGCTTGAGGGTGTCCCCCTCCCCTCCCGACCCGGGGTCCGAGCCCGAGCCGGAGCTCGAGCAGCCCGACAGGGCGAGGGCTGCGGCCGTCAGGGCTGCCCCCAGGATCATTCTGCTGTTCTTCATCGCTACTCCCTTGTAGTGGCCGGACGCCCTCTGGCGGGCGGCGCTTGTCGAAACGTTTCGATAGATGGACGCAGGACCCTCGGAGCGGAACCTGACAGTGGACAGGAGACCGGCCCTAGGGGCCCGGTCGGGGTGCCGCGACCGAGCCGTGATCGCGGTATCTGGGCGCGACGAGCTCGACGCGCGGGGCGACGGCGCCGTCGAGCTGCTGGACTGCGAGCTCGACCGCACGGGTGCAGGAATCCGCCGGGATGAGCGGTATGACGTTCAGTGGCGGGGTGAAGGCGGAGGTGTCGAAGGTCGGCACACCCGCGATGATGGACAGGTCGCCGGGGATGGACAGGCCACGCCCCGCTACGGCGTCGAGGAGTGTCTTATGGACGCCCTCCTCCGCGTGGACCACGAGTCCCGTGGGCGCCGGATGGGCGTCGAGGAGCTCGGCCAGGGCGGAGCGGACTTGAGCCGCCTCCTTCTCGACCATGGTGAAGGACGCGGCGACCTCGCGTTCGGCCGCCCGGCGCAGGAACCCGTCCCGGAAGCGCATGAGGAAGTTGGAGCCTCGCTCATAGACGGCCGCCGGGTGTCCGAGGAGCGCCAGGGAGGTGTGCCCGGCATCGACCAGCCGATCGACGGCGAGACCCGCCGCGGCCTCGAAATCCAGGTCCACGCAGACCAGGCCCTCCGCGTTCCGGGGCACCCCGATAAGGGCCGCAGGGACACCGAGCGATCGCACGAGATCTGCGCGCTCGTCGTTGATAGAGACGTCCAGCACGATGATGCCGTCCACGAGCCTGCTCGAGGAGACACGACGGAGCCCGTCCGTCGCCTCGTCCTCGGTGAGGAGCAGGACGTCGTAGTCGTACTTCCGGGCCGCCGTGACCACGGACAGGACGAATGCCATGTGGGCGGGCGCATAGGTGTCGCTCCTCAGCGGCGCCGTGAGCGCGAAGATCCGGGTACGCGTCCCTGCAAGCATCCGGCCGGCAGCGTTCGGCATGTAGTCGAGTTCGCGCACCGCGTCATCGATGCGCAGCCGGGTCTTCTCACCGATGGGGCGCTTGCCACTCAGAGCGTAGGAGACGGTGCTGATGGACACACCGGCGACGCGCGCGACGTCGTGGATATTCGCCATGCCGACTCCTGTGTCCGCTGGGATGAGGGCGTCGCACCTGCTCCGACGACCGGTCGTCTAAACGTTTCGACGACCGATGGCCAGTACGCTACGGCACACTGACCGACAGGGCAAGGGTTTTGCAGCCCTGCGGAACAAATAGTCCCGGGTCGGCACACGAACAGGCCACCGGGATCTCCCGGTGGCCTGTTCCGATCCGAGGACGAGCGACTAGCGGCGGGCGTCCGCGCGATCCGTGAGTTCGGCCTCGAGCTCGGTCAGCTCCCGGGCCACGCGGTCGACGTCGGCCTTCGAGATCTCGAGGGGTCCGGCACTGTGCCTGCCGTGGGACGGCTGCACGGCGACGACGTCGGACTGTGCGTGCCGCGCGCTCTCGACGCCTGTCTCATCGGCGGGGCGGGCAGCGGCGGTCGAGGACTGCGCCTGCGTTGCCGGGGCACCGGCGGCCGGCGACCCTGCGCCACCGGGCTCCGTCCCGGTGGCGGCCGGGGACACGGATCCGGCAGGACCCGCGGGGGCCGTCGGGGCGAAGTCGACGGTGCGGCGCAACGGCGACTCCTTGATGAACAGGACGCACACGAGGCCGATCACCGCGATCACCGCCGTGATGAGGAAGATCATGGCCGTGCTGTCGCCGTAGGCGGCGCGCACGATGTCGGCGATGGGCGCGGGGAGATCGACGAGGTCGAGCGAACCCCCTGCAGCGCCGCCGGTCGTGGGGATCCCCGCAGCCTCGAGGCCTTCGGTGGTCCTGTTCTCCACCTGCGTACCGAGGATGGCACCGAGGACGGCGACGCCCGCGGCACCGCCCATCGAGCGGAAGAACGCCACCGAGGCGCTGGCGGAGCCGATGTCCTTCACGGCCACCGTGTTCTGGACGGCGAGGACGAGGTTCTGCAGCATGAGGCCGAGTCCCAGGCCGAAGACGAAGGTGTAGATGCCCACGAGCCGGAGGTCGGTCAGGTGGTCGATGGTGCCGGCCAGGCCGAGGCCCGCGATGAGGAACAGGGCGCCGGCGACGATGTACCGCTTCCACTTCCCGAACTTGGTGACGAGCATGCCGGCACCGATGGAGCCGAGCAGGTTGCCGGCGATCATGGGCAGCGTGAGCAGGCCGGCCTCGGTGGGCGTGGCGCCGCGGGCCACCTGGTAGTACTGGCCGAGGTAGCTCGAGCTGGCGAACAGCGCGATGCCGACGGCGATCGAGGCGATGATCGCCAGGGCCGTGGTGCGCTCGGAGATGATCTTGAGCGGGATGATGGGCTCGGCCACCTTGGACTCGACCACGAGGAGGAGCGCCAGCAGGATGACGCTGCCGCCGACCATCAGGGCGGATTCTCGGGAGAACCACTCGTAGTAGCCCTCCTTGCCGGCGAAGGAGACCCAGATGAGCAGCAGGCTGACGCCGGCGGTCAGGAGGATGGAGCCGAGCCAGTCGATGCGTGCCTTGCGGCGCGTGTCGGGGAGCTTCAGCGTGACCTGCAGCAGGACCAAGGCGATGATCGCGAGCGGCACGCAGACGAAGAACGTCCAGCGCCAGCCCAGCGGGGAGTCGACGATGAAGCCGCCGAGGAGAGGCCCACCCGCGGTCGCCACGGCCATGACGCCGCCCATGTAGCCGGAGTACCGGCCACGCTCGCGTGGCGCGATGATGGTGCCGATGATGGCCTGCGCGAGGGCGGTGAGGCCGCCCATGGCCACACCCTGGATGACACGCGCCGTCAGCAACAGCGGGATGGTCTGCGCGAGGCCCGCGAGGACGGAGCCCGCCACGAAGATGACGATGCTGGCCTGCACCAGGATCTTCTTGTCGAACAGGTCGGCGAACTTGCCCCAGATGGGCGTGGTGGCCGCATTGGCGAGCAGCGCGGCCGTGATGACCCAGGCGAAGTCCGTCTGGGAGCCGTTGAGGTCGCTCATGATCGTGGGCAGGGCGTTCGCCACGATCGTGCTGCTGAGGATCGCCGTGAACAGGCCCGCGAGCAGACCCGTGAGCGCCTGCAGGATCTGCTTGTGGCTCATGGGTTCACCGGCCGGGGGTTGGGGTGTCGATGCCGGTTGCGGCCCGGCGGCCTCGGCGGTCCTCGTCGTGGTGGGATGGGTGGCCATCAGCGTTCTTCCTTCGTGATCTCGGACGTGGGGTCCAGGTGATGACGGCCGTCATTGCCCGTGCGGTCTTCGGTGGTGCGGCGTTCGGTGGAGCGTGCTTCGGTGCGGTGTGCCCTGGGTGGTCCCGCACGGCCCGTCTGCCCCGTCCCGAGCGGGGCCGTGGAGCGGAGGGCGAGGGTGAGCTGCTGGACCGATCGCGACGCCGCCTCGGCCTCGCTCTCGGTCCAGTCGGACAGGACCTCCCGCAACGTCTCCGCCCTGCGCTCGTAGGTGTCCGCGAGGTACCTCTGCCCCTCCCCGGACAGCGAGAGCAGGCACGCCCGGCCGTCCAGGGGATCCGGGGTGCGCAGCACGAACCCGTACTGCTCGAGGTCCGCGAGCTGCCGGCTCAGGGCGGACGGCCCGATACCGAGCTTCGCCGCGAGGGCCGACGCCCGCAGGGGGCCGCCCTCCCCGATGAAGAACAGGACGCCGGTGTGCGCCGGACCCAGCTCGGAGTACTTCATGCCGGCCGCCGTGACCCCGCGCAGGGCGCGCTGCAGGTCAAAGATGTTGTGCACCAGCTCAGCGGCGGTGTGCTGCGCGACCGACATGAAGGGCTCCCGGGCTCGAATACTTTGTTGCTCTAAGTAACAGTACGCTTCTTATTTCGTTAGGTCAACTAAATAAGCCGCGGGCGCCCCTCGCGCTCCACCACCCGCCGGACCCGCCCGGATCGCCGGATCGTGGGTCTGCCCGACTCGCATACCGCGCCGTTCAGGAGCGCCGCCCGCCGCGCGGACAGGGCATCCAGGCGTCAAGCCGCCGTGGAATCTGCTCAGGATGCTTGCGGTTTGGACCGACACCCTGTTAGGCCTGATACACAAGGGCAGTTGGATCACCTGTCGAGGAGCGCCCGGGCCGGGCCGCGGAGAAGGACGTTCGCCATGACACGCAAGGAACCCCGGGTAGTCGAGCCGGACGAGAAGAACCTCACGGTCGAGGACCGGCCCAAGGAGTGGGCGGCGGGCCTGCCGGGCGTCTACTACTCCATGAAGCCCGCCATCGAGCACATGGGCGTGGAGCGCACGCTCAAGACCGTCCTCAAGATGAACCACAAGGACGGTTTCGACTGTCCCAGCTGCGCCTGGCCGGACCCCGCCAAGCGCAAGACCTTCGAGTTCTGCGAGAACGGCGCCAAGGCCGTCACCTGGGAAGCAGCCCCGGTGGTCATCTCCCCGGAGTTCTGGGCCGAGAACTCCATCAGCGATCTCCGTGAGCGGTCCGAGTTCTGGCTGGGCATGCAGGGCCGTCTCGTCGAACCCGTCTACAAGCCGGCCGGTGAGGACCACTACCGGCCCGTCAGCTGGGACGAGGCCTTCGAGATCATCGGCAACAAGCTGAAGAGCCTCGACTCCCCCGACGAGGCCGCCTTCTACACCAGTGGCCGCACGTCGAACGAGGCAGCGTTCCTGTACCAGCTCTTCGCGCGCGGCTTCGGCACCAACAACCTGCCGGACTGCTCCAACATGTGCCACGAGTCCTCCGGCTGGGCCATGGGCCAGACCATCGGCATCGGCAAGGCCACCGTCACGTTCGACGACTACGCCAATGCGGACCTCATCATCGTCATGGGCCAGAACCCCGGGACCAACCACCCCCGCATGCTCACCGAGCTCGAGGCGTGCAAGGAGACCGGCGGGCAGATCGTGGCCGTGAACCCGCTGCCCGAAGCGGCCCTCAAGCGGTATAAGAACCCCCAGAAGGTCAAGGGCATCGCCGGCAAGGGCACCGAGATCGCCGACCAGTTCCTCCAGATCCGGCTGGGCGGTGACATGGCGCTGCTGCAGGCCGTGTCCAAGCGCGTGTTCGAGGCCGAGGCGAGGAATCCCGGGACGGTCCTGGACCACGCGTTCCTCGAGGAGCACTGCGAGGGCCTCGACGAACTCCGCGAGTACCTGCTGACGCTCGATGACGCCACCGTCGTCGAGGCCACGGGACTCCGGATCGAGGAGATCGACGAACTGGCTGCCCGCTACCTCGCGGCCGACAAGGTGATCATCACCTGGGCCATGGGCATCACGCAGCAGAAGAAGGGCGTGGCCACCATCAAGGAGATGATCAACCTCCTGCTGCTGCGCGGCAATATCGGGAAGCCCGGGGCCGGCGCCTCGCCCATCCGCGGTCACAGCAACGTGCAGGGCGATCGCACCATGGGCATCTGGGAGCAGATGCCCACCACCTTCATGGATGCGCTCGGCAAGGAGTTCTCCTTCGAACCGCCCCGGGAACACGGTGTCGACGCCGTCGAGTCCATCAAGCGCATGCGCGACGGTCACATCAAGACGTACATCGCCCTCGGGGGGAACATCGTCTCCGCCATCTCGGACACGCAGGTTGCCGAGGAGGCGTTCCGGAAGACCGACATGACGGTGCAGATCTCCATCAAGCTGAACCGCTCGCACCTGATCACGGGCGAGGAGGCGCTGATCCTGCCCTGCAAGGGCCGCACGGAGATCGATCGCCAGGCCACGGGTGAGCAGTTCGTCTCCGTCGAGGACACGGTGTGCGCAGTGCACCCCTCCCGGGGCAGCGTGGAGCCGGTCTCCGACAACCTGCTCTCCGAGCCGGCGATCATCAGCCGCCTCGCCCGCGCCACCTTCGGCGGGAAGATCGATGCCGACTGGGAAGGCTTCGAGAAGGACTACGACCTCATCCGTGACCACATCTCCCGCGTGGTCGAGGGATGTGAGGACTACAACCGCAGGATCCGCCTCGACGGCGGTTTCGTGATGCCGAACGGCCCGAGGGATTCACGGACGTTCAACACGCCCACCGGCAAGGCCGTCCTCACCGTCAACGACCTCGAGTACCTCGAGCGCCCCGAGGGCACGCTGATCCTGCAGTCGCTGCGCTCGCACGACCAGTGGAACACCACGATCTACAGCCACAACGACAGGTACCGCGGCATCAAGAAGGGCCGCCACGTGGTGTTCATCAACCCGGAGGACATCGCCGACCTGGGCCTGAAGGACGGGCAGAACGTGGACATCCACGGCGTGTACGACGACGGCATCCAGCGCGTGCTGCGCGCCTACCGCGTCGTCTCCTACCCGACGGCGCGTGGCTGTGCCGCCGCCTACTACCCGGAGGCGAATGTCCTCGTCCCGCTGGACGAGGTGGCACAGGGCAGCAACACGCCGACGTCGAAGCAGATCATCGTGCGGTTCGAACCGAGTACACACACCGCGCCCACCGAGCACTACGCGGCAGCGACGGCCCCGGTCCCCGAGGCGGAGGCTGACGGCTTCCCGGCTGCCCGCACGGAGGAGACACCGGCGAAGGAGGCTGCGGCCACGATCGCCTGACGCCCCTCGACGACCGACATGCCGACCGCCCGACCGGATGTGCCCGGCCGGGCGGTCGTGTGATCCGGGTCGGAGCCGGCACATGATCGACCCTCCCCCGGCAGGACGGGCCCTGCGATCCGCCGTAGACTGCTGCGGTCACAGTGACCGGGGGCGACATGGACCAGCAGGACCAGCAGCAGGATGATCAGCAACGCCACGTCATCCGCGTCCTCGTCGTGGCCCAGATCCTGGGCGGGATCGGCGCCGGGGCCACGCTGTCCCTCGGGGCGCTCCTCGCGGCCGAGACGTCGGGCTCCAGCGCATGGTCCGGGATGGCCGCCACCATGGCCACGCTCGGGGCCGCCGCGGCAGCCGTCCCCCTGGCGACGCTCGCCCAGCGCAGGGGGCGCCGCGTGTCCCTCGCGGCGGGCGCCGTCGTCGCCTGCTGCGGAGCGTTGCTCGCGATCACGGCGGCCTCGCTCGCCCTCTTCCCGCTCCTGCTCGTGGCCCTGGTGCTGCTCGGGGCAGGAGCCGCGGTAGGACTCCAGGCTCGCTTCGCGGCCACGGACCTCGCCACCGACGCGACACGCGGGCGCAGTCTCGCCGTCGTGGTTTGGTCCACCACGATCGGCGCCGTCCTCGGCCCCAACCTCTTCGAACCGGGTCAGGCCCTGGCCGGGGTCCTCGGTATCCCTGCACTCAGCGGCGGTTTCGTCTTCACAGCGGCGGCCCAGGCGGCAGCGGCGCTGGTCTATTCGCTGGGGCTGCGCCCGGATCCGCTGCTCACCGCCCTGCGCCGCGATGCCGAGGACCGTCCGGCCGACAGTCCCGCCCCGGTGCGGAGGCGCGGCCTCGCCATCCTCGCGCGGAATTCCACCGCACGCTTCGCCGTGGTGACCATCGCGGTGAGCCACGCCGCCATGGTCTCGCTCATGTCCATGACCCCCGTGCACCTGCACGACCACGGCGCCGGCCTGTCGATCGTCGGACTGACCATCAGTCTGCACATCGCCGGGATGTACGCACTGTCGCCCCTGTTCGGCTGGATCGCCGACCGCGCCGGCCGGGTCCAGGGCATCCTCGTGGGGCAGGTCCTCCTGGTCGCGGCCCTTCTGACCGCGTGGCGCGGTTCCGGTTCGGAGTTCTGGGTGACGGTCAGCCTGATCCTGCTGGGTCTCGGCTGGTCCGCGTGCGTGGTGTCGGCGTCCGCTCTGCTCGCAGGAGCCGTGGACGTCTCCGAACGCGCCCCCGTGCAGGGCTCCTCGGACCTCGTCATGAATCTGGCCGGTGCGCTGGGCGGTGCCGTCGCGGGCCCTGCCCTCGTCCTGCTGGGCTACTCGGGCCTCGGCGGAGCAACCGCCGTGCTCGTGGCCGCCGCACTGGCCTGGACAGTCGCGCGCCTGCCGAGTTCGCGGACGCGCACGCCGGTCCCGGCCTGACGGCGCCCGTGGGCGGTGTCGACGGGCGCCGGGATTCGGACCGGGACGGCAGGCCCTACTGCGCGGACCCCGTCCAGCCCTTCTGCTCCTGTGTCTCCTCGTCCTTCACGATGACGGTGGTGACGGTGTTCGCGGCCTTCTCGACGGCGGCGCTCGTCTCCTCGCGGTCCTTCGTGGTGACGGTGCCCGCGGCGTAGCCGACCAGAAAGGCGCTGATGACGCCGGCATGCGGTCCCACGTGGTGCGATGAGCGTTCGGCCAGCTCCACGATCCTCGGGTGATCCACGTCGAGATCGAGGATCTGCAGGGCCTGCGTCAGGGTCCGGCTCCACTCGTTGAGGGTGCGGTCGTCGTCGTCGGGCGTTGCCATGGTGTCTCCTCGTATCGGGTGCAGTCCGTGGCTGCCGACTCGCGCCGGCAACGGTCCCCCAAGCTTTAGCATCGGTGCTCCTACGCTTCAAGGACCCTCGGCGCATGTCCGGTGGTTCTTGACTTCGTCCCGCGGAAGCCCCCGCAGGACAGCCGTGCCGATGGTCCCCTAGGCGTCCCGTCCGCCGGCGCGCAGCGCGCTCGGCGTCGCGCCGTACCACCGGCGCACGCACCGCGTCAGCGCCGACTGCTCCGACAGTCCCACGAGGCCTGCGACCTGCTGCAGCGGAAGATCCGTGCGGGTGAGCAACCGCAGCGCGGCGTCCCGGCGGGCGTCGTCGAGCAGGGCCTCGAAGGAGGAACCCTCGGCGGCCAGCCGGCGCTGCAGGGTCCGCGGGTGCATCCCGAGAAGCCGGGCGGCGGAGTCGATCCGCGGCGGCGAGGTGCCGAGCACGCGGTCTATGGCGTTGCGCACCTGCGGGGCGACGACGCGTCCCGGCTCCGGGAAGTGGCTGTGCAGGTAGTCGAGGGCGATCTCCCGGAGGGTGTCGTCCACTCCTGCCAGCGGCCGGTCGAGCAGGCTCCGCGGCACACGCAGCAGCGATGCCGCTTGCCCGAACCGCACCTCGGCGCCGAAGAACTCGGCATAGCGGGCGGCGGGGGCCTTCGGCTGGTGCGAGAGGTGGACCGAGTGCAGGGCGTAGGGCCCGTCCACGAGGAAGCGGATCATGCGGTGCGCGAAGGCGAGGATCGCGTCCGTGGCCTGCCGCGGCGGCGCGCCCTGGGAGGATCCGTAACACAGGCCCACATCCCCGGCACGCCCCTCGGGGTCGGGGATGATCGTGAAGCGGAGCACGGGGCTGTGCAGGAACAGGAACTGGGAGGCGCACGCGAGGGCCGCGCCGACCGTCGGCGAGTTCTGCACGGCCACGGCGAGAGGACCGAGGATGCCGATGTCCTGGTACTCCGACATCCGCAGGCCGAGGTCCGGGCAGGGCAGGTCGCGCGCCGCACCCTCCAGCAGCTTGGCCATGGCGACGTCCGAGACGAGGACGTCGTCGCTGCCGATGGCCTCCAGCGGGACCCGGTACCGCGCCGCGAGCGCATCGGGGTCGCCGCCGAACTGCTCGACGACCTCGCGGAAGCCCCGCATGCCGGCGGATCGGATGACGGAGCCCATGTCGTCCAAGGGTAAAGAGGTGTCGCGTGGAGTCAAGTGCGGGTCAGGGTGCAGCCCGAATAATGGAGGGATGGACTCTTCTCCCGAACACCTCGACGTCGTGATCGTGGGCGCCGGTCTCTCCGGCATCGGCGCCGCCTACCGCGTCTCCACGGGGCTGCCGGGCAAGAGCTTCGCCGTCCTCGAGGCGCGTGCGGCGATCGGCGGCACCTGGGACCTCTTCCGGTACCCCGGTGTCCGCTCCGACAGCGACATGTTCACCCTCGGCTACCCGTTCCGCCCCTGGACGGAGGCGAAGGCGATCGCCGACGGCTCCTCCATCCTGCAGTACATCCGCGAGACCGCCGAGGATCCCCGCATCCGCGAGCGCATCCGCTTCTCCACGAAGCTCGTCGGCGCGGCCTGGTCCTCCGCGGACGCCCGCTGGACGCTGGAGCTGGACGTGACGGACGACGACGGCGCCGGCCGGGCCACGACGACGCGGCGGCAGCTCACCTGCGGGTTCCTCTACCTGTGCACCGGCTACTACGACTACGAGCGCGGATACGAGCCGTCCTTCCCCGGCCACGAGTCCTTCCGGGGCGAGACCGTGCGCCCCCAGTTCTGGCCGGAGGACCTCGACTACGCGGGCAAGCGCGTCGTCGTGATCGGCAGCGGCGCCACCGCGGTCACGCTCGTGCCGTCGATGGCGGAGGACGCCGCGCACGTGACCATGCTGCAGCGCTCCCCCACCTACATCACCGCCGTGCCGAGCCGCGACAGATTCTCCGACGCCGCACGCCGCCGGCTGCCCGCCGGGATGGCGCACCACGTGGCCCGGGCCAAGAACGTGCTGTTCACGCAGGCGTTCTACCAGCTGTGCCGCCGGCGTCCGGAGATCGCGAAGAAGCTCATCCGGACGCAGACCGCGCGCATCCTCGGGGACGAGAAGACCGTCGAGGAGAACTTCACGCCCGCCTACAACCCGTGGGACCAGCGCCTGTGCGTGGCGCCGAGTGCCGACTTCTTCAAGGCCCTGAAGTCCGGCAAGGCCTCCGTGGTCACGGACACCATCGACACCTTCACCCCGACCGGCATCCGCCTGGCCTCGGGGCAGGAACTCGAGGCCGACGTCGTCGTCCCGGCCACGGGCCTGGCGATGCTGCCGCTCGGCGGCGCCACCTTCACCGTGGACGGGCAGCCGGTGGACCTCGGCGACTCCTGGGTGTACCGCGGCCTGATGGTCAGCGGCGTCCCCAACCTCGCGCTTTGCGTCGGCTACACCAACGCCTCGTGGACGCTCCGGGCCGACCTCAGCTCACGCTACGTCTGCCGCCTCATCCGCTACATGGACCGCCACGGGCACCGCTACGGCGCCCCGGTGCCCGACGACGCCATGAAGGCCCGCCCGATCCTGGACCTGACCTCCGGGTACGTGCAGCGCGCGGTCGGGGCGTTCCCCAAGCAGGGCGACCGGCAGCCGTGGACCATGCGGCAGAACTACCTGCTGGACGCCCCCACAGCGCTCCGCGGCAACCTCGCCCGGAACATGGTGTTCGATGCCCCCGCCCCGCCCGCCGCCCCGGCGCCCGACCTGCAGGAGATCCACGCATGAGCCTCCGCCCCTTCCAGTTCAGCGGTGCCACCGCCATCGTCACCGGAGCCGCCGGTGGCATGGGCGAGCACCTCGCCCGCGGCCTCGCCGAACGCGGGAGCACCCTGCTGCTCGTCGACCGGGACGCCGGGAGGCTCGAGGGCGTCGCGGCGTCCATCCGCTCCACCTTCCCGGGCAGCGCCGTCACCACGTTCGTCGCGGACCTCGCCGAGCGCGACGCCGTCGAGCGCCTCGCCGCGGACCTGCTGGCCGCGACCGACCGCGTGGACCTCCTCGTCAACAACGCCGGTGTGGCACTGGCCGGCACGTTCGACCAGATCAGCCTGGACGACTTCGACTGGGTCATGGCCATCAACTTCACCGCACCCGTACGCCTCACCTACCACCTGCTGCCGAGGATGGTCCCGGGCGCGCACATCGTGAACGTCTCGAGCCTGTTCGGCCTCGTGGGTCCCAGGGGACAGACCGCCTACTCGTCCAGCAAGTTCGCGCTGCGCGGTTTCACGGAGGCGCTCCGCAACGAACTGCTGCCCCGGGGCATCGGCACCACGACCGTGCACCCCGGCGGCATCCGGACGGACATCGCCCGCAATGCGCGGATCGGCGGCAACCTGAGCGGGGTCGATGTGGCCCGCGCGCAGGCCGACTTCGACAAGCTGCTCACGTTCCCGGCCGAGAGGGCCGCCGAGCTCATGCTCGAGGCCGTCAAGGCCCGCAGGCCGCGCCTGCTGATCGGCCTCAGCGCGAAGGTGCCCGACGTCGTCGCCCGCCTGGCCCCGATGTCCTTCGGTACCCTCGAACGCGGCGCCACCAGGCTCGTGCGCCTCGCCGGGAAGGTGCGGCGGTGACAGCGCGCCACATCGGCGTCGGCGGCGCCCCGGGCACGGACGCGGTTCCCGCAGGGCCCGACGACGGCTACCTGCGCGTGCACGGGATCCGCGTCCGCTACCGGGACCAGGGCGCGCGGGACCGGTCCCCCGTCCTCCTGCTGCACGGCATCGGGCGCAGCCTGGAGGACTGGGAGGGGCTGTACGGCAGACTCGCACCGGACCACCGCGTCATCAGCGTGGACCTCCCGGGCTTCGGCCTCTCCGAACGGACCACCGGCCGGTACTCGCTCGAATCGCTCGCGCGGTTCGTCATCGCGGCCCTGGATCTCCTGGGCGAGCACCGGCCGCTGCACGTGGTGGGCAACTCCCTGGGAGGCGCGGTGGCCATGAAGATCAGCGCGCTCGAACCGGAGCGCGTACGGAGCCTCGTCCTGGCGAACAGTGCGGGCTTCGGCAAGGAGGTCACCATCGCACTGCGCGTCCTCGCGATCCGCCCGCTGGCCCGGCGGCTCATGAAGGACAAGTCGCGCAAGGTCGCGTACCGCACGGAACGCGCGCTGTTCTACGACAAGAAGTTCGTCACCGAGGAGCGACTCGACCACGCGCAGGAGGTGAGCCGGAATCCCGGGCGCGACGACGTCCTGATCGCCGTCGCGAGTCACCTCGGGACCGTCCGCGGAGTACGGCGGCGCTGGCGGACGCGGCTGCTCCGTACGGTCGCGGCGCAGCGGAAGCCGACGCTCGTGGTGTGGGGCGCCGAGGACCGCATCCTCCCGGCGTCGCACCTCGAGCACGCACGTCAGGTCTTCCCGCACGCTGAGTTCCACCTGTTCGAGAAGACCGGGCACATGCCGCAGATCGAGCGCGAGGAGGAGTTCGACGCCCTCGTGCGACGGTTCATCGGCGGACTCGAGGCGGGAGGGTAGGGTCCGGAGCGGCCCTTCCCGCGGCACGGGCGGCGTGGTGGAATGGCCCATGGCGCGCGTCATCTTCTACACGGCTTCCACCCTGAACGGCTTCATCGTCGACGAGCAGAACTCCCTGGACTGGCTGTTCGCCGTCGAGCCTCCGCCGCCCGAGCATTACGAGCGCTTCATCGCGTCCGTGGGCGTGCTCGTGGAGGGCTCGACGACGTACGAGTGGGTCCTCGCGTTCGAGCACCTCCTCGACGACCCGGGCAAGTGGCAGACCCTGTACGGGGACCGGCCCACCTTCGTCTTCACCACCCGGGAGCTCCCGATCCCGGACGGTGCCGACGTGCGGATCGTGGCAGGCGACGTACGCCCTGTCTTCGGGCGCATCAGCGAGGCCGCCGGTGACAGGGACATCTGGATCGTCGGGGGCGGCGACCTCGCCGGACAGTTCCTCGCCGCGGGGCTGCTGGACGAGATCCAGGTGGCGGTGGCCCCCGTCGCCCTGACCGGAGGCGCCCCGCTGCTGCCGCTGCGCGTCGAATCCGACCGGCTGAGCCTCCGCTCGGTGGAACAGCAGGGACAGTTCGCCGTGCTGACCTACGACGTCGGCCGCCAGGACGCCTGAGCCCTTTCCACCCTCCCTGCCCGGCCTGCGGATCCCTTGAAGACCGGCCGGCTGCGAGGACCGACGGGCTCCGACCCCGACTTCGGCCGTTCTTGAGGAAACCTCGAGCATCCCTCCGCCCCGGCTTCATGTTGCCGCGCGAGACTGGTCACCTCGGTGGGGACCTGGGGCACCCACCCGGGTGACCCCTCTGCCACCGGCCCAGCCTGAAGGGATCCGCGGTGCAGCCCATCATCGACACGGCAGCCTTCGCCACACTCGTGGCCGACGTCGGCTCCTCCAGGGCTGCGACCAGCTTCGTCTCCCGGTTCACGGATCTGCTGGACGAACACATCCTCACCATCGAGCGCTCCTTCCGGAGCCCGGATCCGCAGCAGTGGCACAGTGCCGTCGAGGGTCTCCAGCTCGCCGCGGCGCGGGCCGGGGCGGGCCGGCTCCGGGCCACCGCCGCCCTTCTGCTCGAACCGGGGGCACGGGACACCGAGACCGCACTGGCCCTCATCGGGCAGCTGAGGTGCGACGCCCGGGTCTTCACGCTGGCGCACTCCGCCCTGTGCGAGGAGCAGGCCCTCGCCGACAGGCTGGCGGCGTCCGCCCGCGTGCGGCACCACGTCCATGAGCGCGCCCGCGTGAGCAGCTGACCCGCGACGGATCGACGCGCGGCGCTGCCGGGCGCGGTCACCGTACCTCCCTGACCGTCCGCGGGTCACCGACCCCGGACCAGTCCCGGATCACCGGTCGCGGGTGACCGGACACGCATCACCGGGCACGGATCACCAGTCATCCGCCGCCGGGACATAGGCTTCCTGCCAGCGCGCGAGCTCGGCGAAGAACGCAGCCCTGGCCGGTTCGGGCGAGAGTGTGAGGTCGTGGATGCCACCGGCGATCCGCACCAGGGTGACGAGCCCGCCGAGCTTCGGCGCGCGGCCGGCGATGTGCCCGACGTCGAGCACCACGTCCGTGGACGAGACCCGCGCCGGTTCCCTGGCCGGGTTCGAGGTGGCGTCGGAACATGCGACGAGGACGGGGCAGTCGATGGCGAGGCCACGGTTGAGCTCGGCGTGGCCACGCCGGATGGCGCGCAACCAGCCTGCCACGACGGGGTACCCGCCGTGCGGCTTCCAGGCCAGGTCGTAGTCCCACGTGCCACCGGTGTCCCGGTGCAGGTATCGGCCGTAGGAGGATCCGAGCTTCCCGACGACCACGCGCGGCCGAAGCGTGCCGATCCGGTGGACCGCGGCTGTGCCGACCGTGCGCTGGAAGAAGCTCGCGTTGAGGTCGAACCAGGGGCTGTTGAGGACGAGTGCATCGACGATCCCCCGCCCACGGCGGCGGTTCGCCCACAGGGAGGTGATCAGCCCGCCCGTGGAATGCCCCATGACCACGAGGACGTCGTGCCCTTCCTCCTCCCGGATGATGCGGGCCGCCTCGTCGAGTTCCGCGTCGTAGTCCTCGAGGGACGTGACGTAGTTCGGGGTCTGGTGCTCGCGGAGGGACCGTCCGTACTTGCGGAGGTCCACGGCGTAGAAGTCGAAACCGGCCTCGTGCCAGGCATCGGCGAGGTGGGTCTGGAAGAAGTAGTCCACGAAACCGTGGACGTAGAGCACGGCCCTGCGCGACCCGCCGGGGACGGCGCTGCGGATCAGGGTGGCGACGACGTCGCCCTCCTCGTCCGGGCCCAGCGGGAGTGTCCGCACCTCGTACCCGGCACCGAGCACGTCCTCGCGGTACGCGTCCTGCTGTCCTGCCGTCGTGGTCATCCGCGGTCCTCCCGATACGGTCCCTGCGGGCGTCCAGGCCGGGGCGCCCGGTGCCGGCCCTCCCCCGTTCACCTGGAGCAAGGCCGCCGTCACCAGTGTGTCACCCGTCACCGGTAGGCTGCTGCCACCGCATTCCTACAGGAGCTGATTTCACGTGTCAGAAAGTTTCACCAGGGGACACCGCCGCGTCGCAGCGGCCGTCGCCCTCGGCTGCGTCGCAGCACTCGGCCTCGCACCCGCCGCCACCGCCGCACCCGGCGGAGGCAAGGGCCCCAAGGACCCGACGGTCTCTATCACCGTGATGGGGACCAGCGACCTCCACGGCTACATCGAGAACTGGGACTACTTCACCAACGCGGAGTACGACGACGCCGCGCACAACGACGTCGGACTCGCCAAGATCTCCACGCTCGTCAACCAGGTCCGCGCCGACCGCGGCGAGGAGTCGACCCTGCTGATCGACAACGGCGACACCATCCAGGGCACGTCCCTGACGGACTACTTCGCCAATGTCGAGCCGGTGACCGAGACCGGTGAGACCCACCCGATGGCCGCTGCGATGAACGCCATGGACTACGACGCCACCACGCTCGGCAACCACGAGTTCAACTACGGCGTGCCGCTCCTGCGTACCTACGAGGACCAGCTCGACTTCCCGCTGCTCGGCGCGAACGTCAAGGACGCCGTCACCGGCGAGGACGCCTTCACGCCGTACGTCATCAAGACCGTCAGGATCAAGGGCCAGAAGCCCATCAGGGTCGGCATCCTGGGTCTCACCACGCCCGGCAGCGCCATCTGGGACAAGAACAACGTCGAGGGCCGGCTGCGGTTCGAGGGCATGGTGGAGCAGGCCCGGAAGTACGTCCCGGAGATGAGGTCCGCGGGTGCGGACGTCGTCGTGGTCAGCTCGCACTCCGGCCCCTCCGGCACGTCCTCCTACGGTGGCGCGCTGCCGGTCGAGAACGCGTCCACGCTGATCGCGGAGCAGGTCCCCGGGATCGACGCGATCCTCGCCGGCCACGAGCACCAGGAGATCGCCGAGCGCTTCGTCACGAACAAGGAGACCGGTGAGCAGGTGCTGCTCACCGAACCCAAGAACTGGGGCATGCGCCTGTCCGTCCTGGACTTCGAGCTGACCAAGGTCCGCGGCCAGTGGGACGTCACCTCGGCGAACTCGGAACTGCTCAACACCAACACCGTGCCGGCGGACCCGAAGATCTCCGCGATCGCCGCCGACCAGCACCAGCGCACCATCGACTACGTGAACACCGCGATCGGCACCGCGACCGAGACCATGTCCGCCGCCGAGTCCCGCATCCGCGACACGGCCGTCATGGACTTCGTGAACGAGGTCCAGGCCGGTGCGGTGGACAGGGCCCTCGAGGGGACGCCGAATGCCGACCTCCCGGTCCTGTCCATCGTGGCGCCCTTCAACCGGGCCGCCGTCATCCCCGAGGGCCCCGTGACCATACGCGACATGGCCGGACTGTACGTGTTCCCGAACACGCTCTTCGGTGTGGAGCTGACCGGCGCGCAGGTCAAGGACTACCTCGAGTACTCGGCGAAGTACTTCACCCAGACCGCGCCGGGTGCCCCGGTGGACCCGGCGACGCTGACCAATGCGGCGGGGACCCCGGACTACAACTACGACATGATGTCCGGCGTCTCCTACGACATCGACATCAGCAAGCCCGTCGGTGAGCGCATCACCGACCTGAGCTACGCCGGCGCACCGATCGATCCAGCGCAGCGCTTCGCCGTGGCCACGAACAACTACCGGCAGTCCGGCGGCGGCAACTTCCCGCACATCGCGACGGCCCCGGTGCTCGTGAACCAGACCACGGAGATCCGCCAGCTCCTGATCGACTACCTGATCGCCGAGGGCACGATCGACCCGGCCTCGTTCTTCGACGAGAACTGGAAGCTCACGCGCAACGGGGAGCCGGTCTTCGGCTAGCACCTGCGCACCGGTGCCGGTCGACCGGCACGTCCCCACAGCAGGACGCGGACCCCGGTCCGCGTCCTGCTCGCGTTCGTCCTAGATTGGAAGCATGACCATCGACATCTCCCCGGCGACGGCCGACGACGCCGCGGGCCTCGCCGCGTGCGCCGCCGTCACGTTCCCCCTCGCATGCCCCGCGGACTCACGGCCCGAGGACATCCAGCACCACATCGACACGCACCTGTCCGCCGAACGGTTCGCGGCGCTCGCAGACCTGCCGGACCACACGATCCTCTGCATCCGCGAGGAGGGCAGGATCGCGGGCTGGAGCATGGTGGTGCTGGACCAGCCCGAGGACGCGGACGTGCTGTCAGCCCTGTCCATCTCGCCCGTCGTCGAACTCAGCAAGTTCTACGTGCACCCCGACCACCACGGACGGGGCTCGGCCTCGGCCCTCATGGGCGCGACCCTGGAGCTCGCCGCTGCCTCGGGGCTGCCGGGGGTCTGGCTCGGTGTGAACCAGGAGAACGCCCGTGCCATCCGCTTCTACGAGAAGCACGGATTCCGGAAGACCGGCACCAAGCGGTTCCGGCTCGGGGACCGCTTCGAGGACGACTTCATCCTGCAGCAGGCGCTCCCCGGGGGTGCGGGGGACGCCGCCTGACGGTTCGGCGGCTATGCGACGGTCAGCTCACCCATGCGGCCCCAGCCCTCGGCCCCGATGCGCTCGCTGATGATCTCGGGCGTCTCCACGAGGGCCTGGGGCATGTCCCGCATGGCCTGGGAGAAGTGGTCGCTGTTCACGTGGGCTTCCGCGGCGTCGTCCTGGAACGCCTCCACGAGGACGAACTGGTTCGGGTCCTCGACGCTGCGCGACCAGTCGAACCACAGGTTGCCCGGCTCCTGGCGCGTGGCCTCCGTGAAGTCGCGGGTGAGGTCGATCCAGCGGTCGCTCCACTCGGGCTTCACGGTGAACTTGACGACGATGAAGATCATGGGATGGTGCCTTCCTGGTGGGAGTCGGTACCCACCCAACCTATGACGTCCTCTCCCGGAACGCATGTGCACCCGGGGGCCCATGGACCCGGAGTTGTCAGATCGCGAGGCTCGGGTGCAGCTTCTCCAGCGACCAGGAGCGCCTGCGGTGCGAGGCGAGGACCGAGAGTCCCGCGGCGAGCGCGAAGAAGACCAGCAGCTGGGCCGCTGCCAGCCAGACGACGCCGGTGTCGCCGCCCGCGATGAGGTGGCGCAGCCCGTCCACGGCGTGCGTCATGGGCAGCAGCGGACTCAGGAAGCCGAAGAAGCCCGGCGCGGTGTCCACCGGATACGTGCCGCCGGCGGAGGTGAGCTGCAGCATCAGCAGCACGAGGGCCACGAGCCGGCCCACCCCGCCGAGGAGCGCGACGAGCGCCTGGTGGATGGCCGTGAACACGAGGGCCGTCAGGACGGTGAAGGCCAGCAGTCCCACCGGGTGGGGCGTGGTCAGTCCGACGCCCAGGACCAGGACGCCCAGCAGCACGAGGGCCTGCAGGACCGCGAACAGCGCGCCCTGCAGGTACCCGACGGCCGAGACACGCCAGGAGGTTGCCGTGGAGGCGAGGGCCCGCGGCGAGACGGCGCGGAGCACGGTGTAGGTGATGATGCCGCCCACCCAGAGCGCCAGCGGGATGAAGTACGGGGCCATGCCCTCGCCGTAGGCGTCCACGGCATTGACGTGTGTCCGCTCGATCGAGACGGGTGAGGCGGCGACCTCGGTCAGCTCGGCGCGCTGGGCGTCGTCGTAGTCCGGGACCTGCCCCGCGCCCTCGTCGAGCTGCTGCGCGAGGTCCGAGGATCCGGTGGACAGTGTCCCGAGCCCGTCCTCGAGCCGGGTGGCGCCGTCGTAGGCCTGGGCGGAGCCGTCGGCGAGGCCTGCCGCTCCCCCGGCCACCTGCGCGGCACCGCCGCTGAGCGTCGACGCTCCCGTGGCGAGCCGTGCGGCGCCGTCGGACGCGGACACGATCCCCTCCCGCAGCGCGGGGGTGCCGCCGGCGAGTGTGGCCGTGCCGGCCTGGAGCTGGGCGAGCCCGTCGGCGAGGCCGCTGGCGCCCTGCGAGAGCCGGGTCGCTCCAGCGGCGGTGTCGTCCGCGCCGAGCGCGAGGTCCGAGGCCCCGGTGCTGAGGCGGCCGGCGCCGGCGGCCGCGGCGGCAGCCCCGGTGGTGGCAGTCCCGGCTCCTGCGGAGAGATCCGAGGCCGAGGCGGCGAGACGGCCCGCGCCGGCCGTGACCTGCTCGGTCCCCGTGGCTGCAGCCGACGCGCCGGCGGAGAGCTGCTGGAGGGCGGCGAGCCGCTCCGCATCGGTGAGCGAGCCATAGGTCTCCGCAAGACCGGCGAGGCCGTCGGCCACGGCGCGTGAACCGGTCGCAGCCTGCCCTGCTGCGGACTGGAGCTGCGTGGCACCGCCTGCCAGGGCGCCCGCACCGCTCCCGACCTGCGCGACGCCCTCGGCGACGGCCCGTGTGCCGTCCGCCAGTGTGGCCGACGAGCCCGAGAGCTGCGCGGCACCGTCGGCCACGGCCTGCGTCCCCGTGGCGAGACTGCCCACACCGTCGCGCAGGGTCACCCCGCCCGTGACGGCGGAGGCGGCACCGTCCGCCAGCTGCTGCGACTGCGGCACGAGATCCGCCGTCGCCGTGTCGAGACGGTCGAGGCCGGTGGCGAGTTCGCCCGCGCCGGTCGCCAGGTCCGCGGCGCCACCGGCCACCCGGGTGGTGCCCGACGACAGCTCGTTGCTGCCGTCGACGAGACTCCCGAGCCCGACGACGAGCGAAGCCGATCCCTCGTCCGCACTGCGGGCACCGTCGGCGATCCTGCCGGCGCCCTCGCCGGCCTCGGTGAGGGAGCCGTGGAGCGAGGAGAAGCCGAGGTAGATGCTGTCGAGGTAGTCCGCGGTGGCGCCGGACTGCACCTGCCGCTGCAGGTTCGCGGCGACGGTGTTGCCGACCTGGCCCACGATGTAGCTGTCGGCGTCGTTGGTGGTGATGTCGAGCATGGCCCGGGCGGGCGCCTCGCCGCCCACGGATGCGAGGGTCGACGAGAACCCGGCCGGGATGGCGAGTGTGGCCGCGTACGTGCCGTCGTCGAGTCCCTGCTCCGCCTCGTCCCGGCCGACCTCCACCCAGGTGAACCCGCCGTCGTCGGACGAGGTGAGCGTGGCGGCGAGGTCGGCGCCGGCATCGATGCCGGTCGGGCTGCCGTCCGGTCCGACGGCGGCGGCCGGCTGGTCCTCGTTGATGACGGCGGCCGTCAGGTGGTCGAGGTTCCCCGTCGGGTCCCAGTTGGCGGCGAGATAGAGCCCGCCGTAGAGCGCGGGGATGAGCGCGACGACGAGCAGGGCGGCCTTCGACAGGAGGGTGATGCGGAAGCGGGAGAGCTCGACGCGGAGCAGGGAGAACACGCGTTACCTGATTTCGGGTGCTGGGGTCGGTTCGGAGGACGGGATGAGGGCGTGGACGGTGACGGGCCGCAGGGGCAGGGCAGCGAGGCGATGTCCGGCGTCCAGGACGTCGTCGAGCTCCTGCCGGTCCTGGCAGGTCGCGACGACGGTCAGCGGACGAGCGTCGTCGCGCGTGCGTCCCAGGGTGAGCAGCGCGGCCCAGGCGGCGCGGCGCTCGTGGACGGTGCGGAGTTGGTCGACGTCGTCCACCACGAGGATGTCGGGATCGGAGGCGAGTGCGAGGACGAGGCCCAGCGCGAAGCGCGCACCAGGGGCGGCATCGCGGACGAGTTCGCTCCGGTGAAGCCGGGCACGCACCAGGGAGGTCGCGGTGCCGCCGTCACCGACCACGCCCTCGAGGGCGCCGAGGAGGTCGTTGGCCGCCGTGATGGTGCGGTCCACCCGCCCTGGGGATGCGGAGGGCTTCCACCACGGGCCCGCCAGCTTCAGGGCCTCGGCCACATGGTGCTTCACGGGAAGTGTCCCGTCGAGCGGGGTCACGGTGGCGTTGCCGGTGACGCCGACCCGGCGGCGTACCGCACCGGCGTACCGGGGCAGCGCGAGCCCGAGGACGGACACGCGCCCGGCGGTCGGGGTGAGCCGTCCGGCGACGGCGAGCGCCAGGGCGCTCTTGCCCGTGCCTGACGGACCGGTGAGGACGGCGAGGGACCCGGCCGGTACGTCGAAGGTGACGTCCTCGAAGATCGTGTGCTTCCCCGCCCGCAGGGCGAGTCCGTCGACCGAGATGGCGGGCACGCCGTCGGCGGGGCGCTCGGCGGGCGGAGCGGACTGGGAGGTGGTCATTGCGTCCTTCATTTCAATACCTTGGGTATTCAATACCGATGGTATCTTACTTCCAGGAGGACGGATGACGACCACGAACACCGATACCAGCAGTACGACGGCGGGCAGACCGCGACGGCGTCCCCGCCGCGAGGACGTCCGCGCCGGACTGCTCGCCGCGGCCCTCGAGGTCTTCGAGGAGATCGGGTACGTCGCCGCACGGCTCGATGCCATCGCCGAGCGGGCGGGCTACACGAAGGGCGCCGTCTACTCCAACTTCGGCTCGAAGCAGGAGCTCTTCGCCACCCTCCTGAGCGAACGGCTCGCCGACACCGCCGCCGACGTCCTCAGCCAGGTGGACAGGATCACCTCCCTCGACGAGACCGTCCTGCATACCGCGCGCTATCTGGCCCGCGGCGTCCTGCGGGAGCACCGCTGGCACGCCCTCGTGGTCGAGTTCGCCCTGCAGGCCGGCCGCGATCCCGAGGTGGGCGCGGTGTTCCGCGAGCATCGGCGCACGCGGCGCACCCTGCTCGCGACCACCCTGGCGGAACGGGCTGCGACGTTCGGCGCGCCGTCGGACCCGGAGCACTACACCGTCTTCGCGACCATCCTGCTGGCCACCGTCAACGGCATGGCCGTGGAGTGCGCGGCCGATCCCGAGGCGGTCACGGAGGAACAGGTCACCGAGAGCATCGCGGCGGTCCTCCGCGCGGCGCTCGCACCCTAGTAACGCGAGGCGCGGCGCTCACACCGTAGTAACGCGAAGTAAGGACAGGGAGGCACCGCATGGACCCAGGTCTCCTGCTGCGGTCGGCGCTCGCCCTCCTCGGGGCCTATGCGCTGTTCCTGCTGGCCCTGGCCGTCCATGCGCGGCGGCATCCGGAGGTCCTCTCGCTCACCGACGTGCTGCGCCTCGGACCCGATGTCCTGCGGCTTCTCCGCCGCCTCGCCGCCGACCGGGCCGTTCCATGGTGGGTGCGGTTGCTGCTCTGGGGGCTGGTGGTGTACCTCATCCTGCCCCTCGACCTCGTCCCGGACTTCCTGCCCGTCATCGGGTACACGGACGACGTCGTGCTGGTGGCCGCCGTCCTGCGCACCGTGGTCCGCAGCACGGGCGCCGGAGTCCTGGAGCGGCACTGGCCGGGGACCGACGGCGGGCTCCGCCTGCTGCGCAGACTGGCGGGCGTCGGGCATCCCGGTACGGGCGGGTCAAGCCGCAATACGGCGTAACGTAAAGGCGGGCAGGCCTTTTCAACGGGCGTAACGTCCTGCGCATGCAGCACTCTCCGGGATCGATCCCCACTCTTGACCTCAGCACCGCACGCTCCGCCGATGGATCCTTCAACCCCGCATTCATCGACGAACTGCGCGACGCCGCCCACACCGTCGGCTTCTTCCACATCATCAACTACGGGGCAGCGCCCACCCAGGTGGACAACATGTTCTCCATCACGCGCCGCTTCTTCGATCTCCCGCTCGAGGAGCGACTGAAGATCCACAACCGCACGAGCCCCCACTTCCGCGGGTACGCCGGCCTCGGCACCGAGATCACCCGCGGGCGCCCCGACGCCCGCGAGCAGATCGATTTCTCCCCCGAACGCGAGCCCCTCGCCGACTACCCGGCCGACGAACCGTACTGGCTGCTCCAGGGCCCCAATCTGTGGCCCCGCGAGGCCCTGCCCGCGCTCGAGGAGCAGGCCATGGCCTGGGCAGGCCTGATGTCCACGGTGGGCGCCGAACTGCTCTCCGCCATCGCCGTCGCCCTCCACCTGCCCGAGGACTACTTCGCCGAACCCTTCGAGGGGAGCCCGGCCTGGATGGCCAAGCTCGTCCACTACGTGGGCGGCGTCGTCCAGGGTGCCGGCTCCCAGGGCGTCGGCGCGCACGCCGACTACGGCTTCGTGACCCTCCTGCTGCAGGACGAGGTGGGAGGCCTCGAGGTACTCCCCCACAGCGCGACCGAGTGGGTGCCTGTCACGCCGATCCCCGGAGCGCTCGTGGTCAACCTGGGCGAGATGCTCGAGGTGGCCACCGAGGGCTACCTCGCCGCGACCATCCATCGGGTCACCGCGCCGGCACCCGGTGTGGACCGCTACGCCATCCCGTTCTTCTGGTCACCGCGCCTCGACGCCGTGATCGAGCCGGTGCCGCTCGCGGAGGACCTGAAGGCCGCGGCGCGCGGGCTCTCGGACGACCCCGAGAACCCCATGCTGTCCTCCTACGGTTCGAACATGCTCAAGGGACGCCTCCGCGCCCACCCGGACGTCACCGAGCTCCACTACCCGGAGCTCGCCCGGAAGTAGGCACGGCCCCGGGAGCAGTCCCCCGCCGGCGTGGTCCCGCTTCGCATCACGTCACGACCGGGGACATCCGCGACCCGCACTCCTCGATGGACGACGGCGCCTCCCTCGCGGGGCGCCGTCGGCTGCTTGGGGTCCATCGGCGCGATCGGTGGCCGCTCGGGCGGCACGACCCCTCCGCTGGGCGGCAGCCGTCACGCCGGCATCACACCCCCGGGTTCTCCCTGCGCGCGAGTTCCTCGCGAAGGAGCCGGAGCGCCGTCGGGCCGACGCCGTGCAGAGCGGCGAGGTCACCCTCCGGGACGCCCTCGAGATCCGCCATCGTCCGGTAGTCGGCCTGGTGCAGGGCACGCAGCGCCGGGGCGCCCACGGCCGGCAGCGCTGCGGCGTCCGTTGCGGACCCGGTCTCGTCCTCGGGCCGGCTGATCCAGCGGATCCGGATGGGTCCGCGGACGTCGGGATCCACGCGCTCGCCGTGCTGTGTCACGTCGACCAGACCCTCCCCCGCCAGCGCGAACGCGATGCGCCGTGCGGACGGCATGAGGTCCCGCCACGTGTCGCCGCCGATGCTGCGGGCGGCCTCCGACGGGCAGAGCGTCTTCACACTCCCGCGCTGCTCCGCGATCCGCAGGATCTCGGCCCGCAGCCCGTCCTCCGAGGACTGCTCAGGCATCGCCGGGGTTCTTCCTGGCGGCGTCGCCCGCCGGCGGGGCGGACCGCTTCGCGTGGAGCGTGTCGAGCTCCTCGAGCGCGGCCGTCCACCGAGCCTTCCGCTCGGCCGCCGATTGCTCCCACCAGGGCGTCCCGCGCTCCCCGAGGCCCTCCTTGGCCAGCTGCACCGTGCGCCGCGCCCGCGGCAGCGCCGTGCCGTCGTCGCCCTTGGCGCTGTTGCGCACGCCCGAGCGGCCGCGCCCGAGATGGGACATGAGGCGCGCCTTGACGTCCTCCGGTAACGACGGGTCGGTCTTCCGCCAGCGGCGCCCGCTGTGCAGGAAGAACCGCTCGTCGTCGGTGGTGTTCCCCAGGTCACTCATGCGGACCCGGGAGGGCCGACCAGCAGCAGCACCGTGAAGACCACGGAGATGCCGCTCACCGCGACGAGCAGGGCGGCGACCGGGCTGCGCAGCACCCACGCCTGCACCTGCTCGGCCCGGTTCCCGGGCACCTCCGCCCCGGGCGCGAGGCGCCATGCACCGGCCAGCTGCCCGCGGCGCTCGATCCACCGCTCGTACGGGACCGTGGCGAACGGGACGACGGCGGAGGCGAGCCCGAGCAGACCGGTCAGGAATGACCAGCGCTGGTTGATCCACACGAACACGACGGTGACCACGAAGCAGAGGAACACGAAGCCGTGCACGGCACCGGCCGGCGGCACGAGGGCTTCGGTGGAACGGGTCACGTACTTGTAGAACATCCCCAGCAGCAAGAAGGCCCAGGTCACCGCCTCCGCGACGGCGACGGTCCGGAACAGCGTGCGGGGGTTCATGGGTCCTCCTGGTCGATGGTCGATTGCGCCCATTCTCCCATCCCCACCGGAGGGTCCGAGCGCCGCTGCCCGGGCACGGGTGCGGGAGCAGGGCGGTCACCGGGCGGGGTGCCTCCGCCGGGCATCGGACGGACACGAAAAAAGGAAGCAGGCCGGACCGGGGTCCGACCTGCTTCCTTCGAAGATCTAGTAGAAGATCCGAGCCTTAGAGGGGCTGGATGTTCGACGCCTGGGGACCCTTGGGGCCCTGCTCGGTGTCGAAGCTCACCTTCTGGTTCTCATCGAGCGAGCGGTAGCCGCTTGCGTTGATGGCGGAGAAGTGTGCGAACACGTCTGCGCTTCCGTCGTCGGGAGCAATGAATCCAAAGCCCTTTTCAGCGTTGAACCACTTCACGGTACCTGTTGCCATTTTTATCTTCCTTCTGAAAATCAGACGCACTCCGACTTTCGGAATGCCCCAGTCGCGGCGTGCTTGTCCGCTCTTTCAGAGACGCGACCTACCCCGCAGGGGAAGACCGTGCGAAATACAAATGCGCAACACTACAACTGCGTCCCACTAAACCAAACCCGGGAGGGTAATGGCAAGCAGGAGTTCGAAGGTTCTTGTTTCGAGACCCTTCAGGCGGCCACCGGCAGCATCGCCCCGGCCAGCAGTTCGAAGGATCGCAGCCATGTCTCGGTGGTGCCGGCCTGGGTCGCGACGATGAGTTCGTCCGCCCCGACCTGCACCGCGAAGCGCTCCAGGTAGTCCCGGACGACGTCGGGCGTCCCTACGGCGCTGTAGCGCGCCATGTCCGCCATCTGCCGGCCGCCGGGAGACGCGAGGATCGCCTCGGACTCCTCCCGCGTGAAGGTCTGGCCGCGTCCGAGGAGCAGGGTGACGCGGCGCAGCATCGCCTCGTGGAACTCGTGGTGGGCGTCGTTCGCGGTGTCGGCCGCGATGACGTTCACGCCGGCGATGAAGTGCGGCGTCTGTGCCTGCGCGGAGGGCCTGAACTCCCGGCGGTAGATCGAGGCGGCGTCCTGCAGGGACTGCGGGGCGAAGTGGGAGGCGAAGGCGAAGGGCAGGCCGAGGGCGGCGGCCAACCGGGCGCCGAAAAGGGAGGACCCGAGGATGTACAGCGGCACGTTGGTGCCCCTGCCGGGCGTGGCCTGGACACCCGGGACGCGCGTCTCACCGGTGAGGTAGCCCTGCAGCTCCAGGACGTCCTCCGGGAAGCTGTCGGCGGCCATGGGGTCGCGGCGCAGGGCGCGGGCCGTGGTCTGGTCGCTGCCCGGGGCGCGCCCGAGACCGAGGTCGATCCGGCCGGGGTGGAGGCTCTCGAGGGTGCCGAACTGCTCGGCGATGGTCAGCGGCGAGTGGTTGGGCAGCATGACGCCGCCCGAGCCGAGCCGGATGGTCGAGGTCTGCGCGGCGACGTGAGCGACCAGCACGCTCGTGGCCGAGGAGGCGATGCTACCCATGTTGTGGTGCTCCGCGTACCAGATGCGGCGGTACCCCCACCGCTCCGCGTGCTGCGCCAGCTCTACGCTGGACGCGAACGTCTCGGCCGGCGTGGAGCCCTCGGCGACCTGCGCGAGATCCAGGATGGACAGGGGGACAGACATGGGTGCACCTTCCGGTTCTTGGGATCCGCGACGGGGGTGTTGCGCGGTCCTTCTCAGGGAACGGTTGCCCGGACGCATCTATTTCCGCACGTGCCGGGAGCACGGCGGTCGTGGCAGCGTCACCTCGCGGCGCCGCTCTGACAGACTGGGCCCATGCCGAACAGCGAACCCCCCACCGAAGCCGAGCTCCGCGAACACCAGGACGCCCTGGTGCGGCAACTCGCCGTCGAGCAGAACACGGCCCGGTTGCAGTCCCTCAGCGACGAGCTCGAGGCCGTGCAGCGACGACTCGAACAGGGCCGCGGCGCCTGAACCCCGGGACGTCGAGGGTGCGTACCCGCTCTGCCACACGAGCCGGCCTGCACGAGCCCGTCCTCGCGGGCGTCGTCACGGCGCTCGTCGGCTTCACGTCGTCGTTCGCCGTGGTGCTCGCGGGCCTGCGGGCCACCGGGGCGACACCCGAGCAGGCCGCCTCGGGGCTCCTGGCACTGACCCTGGTCGTGGGGCTGGGGATCGTGGTGCTGGCGCTGCGCTACCGCATCCCCGTCACCCTCTCCTGGTCCACGCCGGGCGCAGCCCTGCTCGCCGGTGCGGCCGTCCCGGCCGGCGGGTGGCCCGCCGCGGTGGGTGCATTCCTCGTGACGGGTGCCCTGATCGTGCTGACCGGCGCCGTGCCGTGGCTGGGCCGCCTCGTGGCGCGTATCCCGCAGCACCTCGCACAGGCCATGCTCGCCGGCGTGCTGCTGCCCCTGTGCCTGGCACCGTTCCGGTCGCTCGGGACCATCCCGCTCCTGGTCCTCCCGGTCATCCTCGTCTGGCTGGCCGCATCGGCGCTCGTGCCGAAGTGGGCCGTCCCGCTCGCCCTCGTCACGGCACTCGCCGTGATCGGGCTGCAGTTCGCCCTCGAGGGCACGGTGATCGAGCCCTCCACCCTGGCGCCGTCCCTCGCCGTCACGGTCCCCGTGATCGACCCGGCCGCCGTCGTCGGCATCGCCCTGCCGCTCTACGTGGTGACCATGGCGTCACAGAACCTCCCCGGCGTCGCGGTCCTGGCATCGTTCGGGTACCGGGCGCCCTGGCGTCCGGCGCTGGCCGTGACGGGGCTCGGCACGGCCGTGGTCGCACCGTTCGGCGGGCATGCCGTGAACCTCGCCGCCCTCTCGGCCGCCCTCTCGGCGGGCGAAGGCGCCGGCGAGGACAGGCAGCGCCGCTGGATCGCGGCCCTCTCGGCCGGGATCTCCTACGTGGTGCTGGCCGGGGCGTCGGGGGCGCTGGTCGTCGTCGTGGGCGCCGCGCCGGCCGGACTCGTGGAGGCGGTCGCGGGGCTCGCGCTGATCAGCACCATGGCGACGGCGGTCACGGCGTCGTTCGCCGACGCCACGGGCCGCATGAGCGGCGCGGTCACGTTCCTCCTGGCGGCGTCGGGCCTGTCCGTCCTGGGGATCGGCGGGGCGTTCTGGGCGCTCGTGGGCGGGCTCGTGGTCCGGGCCACCCTGGAGCGCACGCGCGTCACCACACGCCGCGATTAGACACACCGCGGTTAGACACACCACTGCTGGAGGGGTTCCCTGACCCGTCGGGCCCGGGCTAGACGGGGGTCGTGGGCGCCTGAGCCTCGTCACCCAGCGCACGTGCCCTCCGTTGGCGGGCGCGGTCCAGGGCGTTGATCACCGGGGCCGCCGTCACACCGTGGACCACGATCGACAGGACGATGACGAGGCCGCCGATGCGCCACAGCGTCGACTCGTCGGCGGAGAACTCGCCCTTGGACAGGGCGTAGCTGAGGTAGTAGATCGAGCCGATACCGCGGACACCGAAGAACGCGAGGACGCCGCGCTCCCTCGGACCGGTCTTGCCGCGGGCGAGGCTCACCCAGGCCGAGACCGGGCGGACCAGCAGGATGAACGCCACCGCGACCACCACCTCGAGCGGACGCAGGCCCTCGAAGAGGCCGCGGGCCACGGCGCCGCCCAGCAGGACGAGCACGACGACGGTCAGGAGCCGCTCGAGCTGCTCGATGTAGCTGTGGAGCACGCCGTGGTAGCCGTGCGTCTGCTCCCCGGCCCGGATGGTGACGGCGCACACGAACACGGCGATGAACCCGTAGCCCTCCACCGCCTCGGTCACGCCGTACGTCAGGAAGGTCGCAGCGAGTGCCACGAAGCCCTCGGAGTGGTTCGCGAGGCGCGCGCTCTTGATGGGGGACCTGAAGAAGACCCGGCCGAGCAGCAGTCCCATGCCGACACCGAACGCGCAGCCGATGATCATGCGCCACAGCACGTCGAGCAGGATCCACTCGGGGAACCACGCGGAAGGAGCCGTCCCTACGGTGCTGATGAGGATGGCGAGGTACACGAAGGGGAACGCCAGCCCGTCGTTCAGGCCCGCCTCGGAAGTGAGCCCGAAGCGCACCTCGTCCTCCGCCTCGAGGTCCTCCTCCGACTCGGACGGCTCGCCCACCTGCACCTCGGACGCAAGGACGGGGTCGGTCGGCGCGAGCGCGGCGGCGACCAGCAGGGCGGATGCCAGCCCGAGCCCGAGCATCCACATGCCCATCAGGGTCAGGATCAGGATGCACAGCGGCATCGCGATGCCGAGGAGCCGCCACGTGGTGGACCACCGGCGCCAGCCGATCCGGCGGTCCAGCGCGAGGCCTGCCCCCATGAGCGAGACGATGACGCAGACCTCGCTGAGGTGGATCGTGACGTCGCTGTACTTCACCGGGTCCGGGTCCGGCAGACCGGACGAGAAGCTGAAGACCAGGATGCCGGCGCCCAGGAACACCATGGGCATGGAGATTGGGGCGCGCATCAACAACCGGGGCAGGAGCGCCGCGGCGAACACGGCCAGTCCTGCCGCCGCATAGGTGATGCTTGCTGCTTCGAACACGCGCGCCCTCTTCTGTCTCCGTCGGCCCGTGCCGATCATCAGTGCCCTTTCCAACAGTAGGGCAGGCACCGGCGGTGCATCGTCCGCGGACGGGAGCGGTACCTGCCCAGCAGAAAGCGCCCGGCTGTGCAGGAGAGCGTCACCGTCGCGTGAGAGCATGGAATTATGCCCAATTCCACCCACCCCATGGTCGATGTCACCGACATCATCCGGATCGTGGGCGGGGCCGCGTTCCAACGCGGGCAGACCTACGCCAAGGACGGCGCCGTGAGTTCCCTCGCCTGGGACGCCGACGCGAAGCTCCTCACGGGCAAGGTCCGCGGCAGCGCCCCCACGGACTACAGGACGAAGCTGCGGCTCGGGATCAAGGGGGACGGCCGCTTCCGCCCGCTGGAGAACTTCTGCAGCTGCCCCATCGGCGCCGACTGCAAGCACGTGGCGGCGACGGCCCTGCAGAGCAACACCGAGAGCCTCCTGGCGCAGCACGAACGCGAGCTCGGCGCGCGCCCGGCACCGCGGCCCTCCGCGCCCGAGGGCTGGCAGGCGTCCCTCATGGATCTCCTCGAGGCCGAGGACGCCCCGCAGTCGGCCACCCTGACACCCCTCGGTCTGCAGTTCGAGCTGCGGACCCCCGAGGTCGCCGTCCAGCGGTGGGGGTCCGCGGCCCAGCGCCAGGGGCAGCGCACGCTCAACACGCGCCTCGGAGTGCGCCCGGTGAGCCAGAACGGCAAGGGCAAGTGGATCAAGAACAACCTGTCCTGGGGCAGCATCAGCTACCAGACGTACGGGCTGAAGCTCGACCCTGAGCAGCACCGCTGGTTCTCGCAGTTCCCCGCGCTGCACCGCGGCACCGGGGTCAACTACTTCGGCAACAACGACTCCTGGCTGTACCTCGACGACTTCAGCAACCCGCTCCTGTGGCAGCTGCTCGACGAGGCGCAGCGCCTCGGCATAGCGTTCGTCGGATCGAAGAAGTCCGTGACCATCGAGCTCGCCGACCGCGCCACCCTGAAGCTCGACGCGACGGTGACCGATGACGGCTCCGTGCAGCTGTGCCCGTCCCTCGACATCGACGGCCTGGCGCACCCGGCGGACACCGCCCACGTCATCAGCACCCACGGCCTGTACACCGTGGCACCCGATGACACGATCACGCTCGCCCCGACCTCCCGCCGGCTGACCGCCAAGGATGTCGAACTCCTGCAGCGCGGCCGCGCGGTCGTGGTCCCGGAGGACGAGACCGCCCTGTTCCTGCAGGAGTACTACCCGAAGCTGCGGCAGTCCATCGAGGTGCACAGCAGCGACGGCAGCGTGGCGCTGCCGGAGATCCAGCCGCCCGTCCTCGTCCTGACCACCGCCTACGGGACCGACGGCTCCGTGTCCCTCGACTGGCACTTCGACTATCCCCTCGGCGACGCCGTGCAGCGCCGGCCGTTCCGCAGGGGCGGGGCGGGCAGCGACGACGGCTACCGCGACGCCGACGCCGAGGACGCGCTGACGGCCGCCGCCCGCCGGGTCCTCGGAACCCTCCCCATCAAGGCCCTGAAGCTCGAGGACATGCAGGCGGTGGAGTTCGCGGAGGACGTCCTGCCGAAGCTCATGGAACTCGACGGCGTGAGCGTCGACATCGTGGGCGAGAAGCCCGACTACCGTGAGCTGACGGAGACCCCGACGCTGCGTATCAGCACCGTGGAGACGGACAACCGCGACTGGTTCGACCTCGGCGTGATGGTCACCGTGAGCGGCCGCACCATCCCCTTCGACTCGGTCTTCCGTGCCCTCGCCCAGGGCCGGAAGAAGCTCAAGCTCGTGGACAACAGCTACCTCTCGCTCGAGCAGCCGGTGTTCGACCAGCTGCGCGAGCTCATCGAGGAGGCACGTTCGCTCAGCGAGTGGGACCCTGAATCGAACCTGCAGATCAGCCGCTACCAGGCGGGTCTCTGGGCGGACTTCGAGGACCTCGCCGAGGAGACCGAGCAGGCGCAGTCCTGGCGCGACGCCGTGAGCGGGCTGCTCGAGCTCCAGGACGTCGAGGCGACCCCCGCCCCTGCCGGACTCGTCGCGGACATGCGCCCCTACCAGGCGGAGGGCTTCAGCTGGCTCGCGTTCCTGTGGCGGCACCAGCTCGGCGGCGTCCTCGCCGACGACATGGGCCTCGGCAAGACCCTGCAGGCCCTGGCCCTGATGACCTACGCGAAGGAGACCACGGGCCTGGCTGCCCCGTTCCTCGTCGTCGCCCCCACCTCCGTGGTGCCCAACTGGTCCAACGAGGCGCACCGCTTCGCCCCGGGCCTGAAGGTCGTGTCCGTCGCCGACACGCAGGGAGCCTCCGGTGTTCCCATCCGCGAGCAGGTGGGGGACGCCGACATCGTCATCACGTCCTACACGCTCTTCCGGCTCGATTTCTCCGCCTACCAGGAACTCCGATGGTCGGGGCTCGTGCTCGACGAGGCCCAGTTCGTGAAGAACCGCGCATCCAAGGTGCACCAGGCCGCCAAGGACTTCGAGGCGCCGTTCAAGCTCGCGATCACCGGCACGCCCATGGAGAACAACCTCATGGAGCTGTGGAGCATGTTCAACATCGTGGCTCCGGGGCTGTTCCCCTCGGCGCGGAAGTTCACGGAGGACTACCGGACGCCGATCGAGAAGATCGGCGACAACCGGCCGCTCGTGCGGCTGCGCAAGCGCATCCGGCCGCTGATGATGCGCCGCACCAAGGAGGCCGTGGCCTCGGACCTCCCGCCGAAGCAGGAGCAGGTCCTGGAGGTGGAACTGCACCCGGAGCACCGGCACATCTACGAGACGTACCTGCAGCGCGAGCGGCAGAAGCTCCTGGGCCTGATCGAGGACATGAACCGCAACCGGATGATCGTGTTCCGGTCCCTGACCCTGCTGCGCATGCTGAGCCTCGACGCCTCGCTCGTGGACCCGGAGCACGAGGGCGTTCCCTCCGCCAAGCTCGAGGTGCTCTTCGAGAACCTCGACGGCATCCTCGCCGAGGGCCACCGCGCGCTGGTCTTCAGCCAGTTCACGTCCTACCTGAAGAAGGCCGCCGATCAGCTGGACGCCCGCGGCATCGAGTACGCGTACCTCGACGGCTCCACGCGCAGCCGCGGCGACGTGATCGACTCGTTCAAGGACGGCAAGGCCCCGGTCTTCCTCATCAGCCTCAAGGCCGGCGGCTTCGGCCTGAACCTCACCGAGGCCGACTACTGCTTCCTCCTGGACCCGTGGTGGAACCCTGCCTCCGAGGCGCAGGCCGTGGACCGCACCCACCGCATCGGGCAGACGAAGAACGTCATGGTCTACCGCATGGTGTCCAAGGGCACCATCGAGGAGAAGGTCATGAAGCTCAAGGAGCAGAAGGCGAAGCTGTTCACCTCGGTCATGGACGACGACGCCGTCTTCAGTTCGGCACTCACGGCCGAGGACATCCGGGGGCTGCTCGAGGCGTAGCACCGGCACCGGCGGTACGCCTCCGCTCAGGCGTCGCCGGTCCGCAGCGCGGGATCGAGCAGTCCGGCGAACATCCGGGGCTCCCGGGCGATCCACCAGTGGCCGCCGGGCACGGTCGTCACCGTCAGGTCCTCCACCCAGTCCTCCAGTCCGTCCGTGAGGTGCGGCGAGAGGAACGGGTCCTTCAGCGGCACGATGACGTGCACGGGCACGGCGACCGGCCGGCGCCTGGGGGGCCGCACGTCGGAGAACATGTTGGCGCGGTAGAGGGCCAGGCCGCGGACCGGATCCGCGCCGACATTGCGCCGTGCAGTCAGCTCGTAGCGGCGTGCCAGCCCGTACCGCCAGGCCAGTTCGGGAAGGACCGGCAGCTGGAATGCTCCGACGTACGAGCTGCGCAGCACCTGTCCCACCCCCTGGAGGACGAGGCCCGGCTGCCGGAACCGGCTCCGCAGCCAGCGGGAGAAATGGCGCAGGTCCGGCCCCGAGATGCTGGTGTAGTCGGTGACCAGCCCGTCGGAGCGCTCGTCCTGGACCACGGCCCAGCCCTGGATCGATCCCCAGTCGTGGCCCACGAGCCGCACCCCACCGGGGGCATCGATGCCGGCGAGCACGGCGAGGACGTCGTCGACGAGTTCCGCCAGGGTGAACCCGGCGCCGTCGAGGGGACGCGAGCGGCCTGCGTTGCGGGTATCGAACGTCACGAGATGATGCGTCGGGGCGAGGACCCGGAGGACGGGGAGGAAGACCCGGTGGTCGTCGGGGTATCCGTGCACGAGGACCATGGTCGGCGTGTCGGGGCCGGGGTCCCGCCCGAATTCGAACACGGCGAGCTCGGCGCCCTCCGAGCGGATCATCCTGTACCTCTCCCGCAACACGTCCATGCGTTACACCCTAGGTGCTGGCGCGCATCGGCGGCAGGCCGGATCAGCCGCCCGTCGCGGCTCCGCGCGGGCTGATCCGGCCCGCCTCGAGCCAGACGGTCCGGTGTGCCAGCGCGTCGGCAAACGCGGCGTCGTGCGTCGCCAGGACCACGGCGCCCCCCTCCCGGGCATGCCGGGCCAGCAGACCGGCGAGCATCGAGCGGGTGGGCTCGTCCAGCCCGGCGGTGGGCTCGTCGAGCGCCCAGACGGCGGGGCCCGTGGCGATGATGGACGCCACGGCCACCAGCCGGCGCTGGACGAAACCGAGTTCGTACGGGTGCGCCTCCTGCAGCGCCCCGAGCCCCACGCGGTCGAGGGCGTCCGCGGCCCTCCTGACGGCGTCGTCCCGGCCCAGCCCGGCCGCGCGGGGACCGTAGGACACCTCCCGCAGCACCGTGCGTTCGAAGAGCTGCTGGTCCGTGTCCTGGAACAGGTAGCCCGCGGCCGTGGCCAGCATGCCCGTCGGCTGGCCGAGGACCGGGACGCCGTCCACGGTGACACGACCCGTGTCCGCCCGGTACAGCCCGTTCAGGTGCTGCAGCAGGGTGGACTTGCCGGACCCGTTGGCGCCCCGCACCGCGACGATCTCCCCCGCCCGGACGGACAGGTCGACGCCGGACAGCCCGGCGGCGTCCCCCGATGCGCCGGCGTCCTGCGTGTGGCGGAAGCCGAGCCCCTCCACCGCGACCAGTTCCGGAGCCGAGGGGTCCACCGGGGCAGGCCCCGCCCCGCGCCCCAGGCGGGGCGGATCACCCGCGATCCCGATGCCGTAGCGACCGAGACCTGCCCGGCGCGCCTCCGCGAGCGGCCCCTCGAAGACGGCGTACCCGTCCGCGAGCGCGAGGACGCGGGCGCCCGGCGGGTCCGTGGGCGGCAGCAGGGGTTCGCACACGACGACACCCGTACCGTGGGCGCGCAGTTCCTCCAGGGCCGCTACGACGTCGCGCGCCGCCTCCTCGTCCAGTCCCTGGAACGGCTCGTCGAGGATCAGCAGGCGCGGCCGCTGCACCACGGCGGCGGCGATGACGGTGCGCTGGAGCTGGCCCCCGGAGAGCCGCCGCGGATCGCGGTGCAGCAGGTCCTCCAGCCCCAGGGCGGTGGCCACGTCGTCGACCAGCCGGCGCAGTTCCGCAGCGGGGACGCCGCGGTTGGCGGGGCCGAAGGCGATCTCTTCCGCGACGGTCGCCGACATCATGGACAGCTGCCCCCAGGCACCCTGCGCCACGTAGGCCACCCGCTCGCTCCAGGCGGCGGGGTCGATCCGGGGATCGGAGGGCACGCCGTCGAACGTCACGGTGTCGCCGTCGAGCGTGATCGCGCCGCGGAAGACGGACCCGGCGTCCCCGCCGGTCTGGCCGGCGAGGAGGCGGGCGAGTGTCGTCTTCCCGGAGCCGGAGGCACCGGCAACGACCACGTACTCCCCCGGCCCCACGGCCAGGGAGACGCCCGTCAGAAACGGCTCGCCGTCGTCGTACGCGAAGTGCGCGCTCTCGAGCCGGATCATGCGGCCATCGCCGCCGCGAGCCGGATGACCGAGACCAGTCCCACCGCGGCGACCATGGCGCGGCGTGCCAGGCGCTGGCCGCGCGAATCGGTGTCCGGGAGGTAGCTCGTACGGGGCGCGGAGGACGAGAAGCCGCGTGCCTCGAGCATGCGAGTGCGTTCGGAGGCGTCCACGAGCAGCCCGATGACCAGCGGCGTGGTGACCGTCAGCAGGGCACGGAAGCGCGAGACCGGCCCGCGACCGACCACGAGGCCGCGGGCCTGCTGGGCGCGGCTGATCCGGCGTGCCCGCAGCGAGACGTGGGGGATGAGGCCGACGGCGGATCCCACGATGAAGACCAGCTTCCGGTTCCAGCCGCGGTGCGTCATGGTGGCCAGGAGGTCGGGGATGTCCAGCGTCATCGCGGTCGAGAGCAGCACGCCCGTGAAGACCCCCATGCGCAGGCCCATGCCGGCGGCGAAGGCGAGGCCCTCCGCCGTCACGCGGGCGACCCCGAGATCCAGCAGGACCTCACGGCCCTCGGGGTAGAACAGGCCGTGGAGCAGCAGCGACGAGACCAGCAGCGGACCCGCGACCAGCACGATGGCGAGGCCGATCTGCCGGGGCCTGCCGGAGAGGAGCACGGCGGGGACCACCACGAGCACGAGGACGGCGAGGGAGAACTCCCACCTGTTCACCACGAGCACGAGCACCACCAGCAGCGCTGCGGCGAGCAGCTCCGTCAGCGGGTTGTAGATCCTGCGGCGCGGCATGGCTCAGGCGCCGGTGCGGTTCCCGCGTGCGGCGCCTGCTGTGGTCGTGCCAGTGGTCGTGCCGCCCTTCGTCCCCGTGCCCGCCACGTCGGTCCGCTGCCCGAGCACGCGGTGCGTCCGCGCGAAGGGGAACTGGAGGACCGCGCGGCGCGGCAGGGCGTACACGATCAGCGCCACGAGGACGAAGACCACGATCTTGTCGAGCGAATCGGACAGCAGCCCCTGCTTCGTGGCGGCCACCAGGAGCTTGTCCCCCATCGACCGGAAGACGGCGATGATGGCATTCGTGCCGAACGTCCCGGCCGCACCGAACATGAACACGGCGACCGGCGCCGCGACGAGACCGCCGATCGCACCGACCACGAGCCCCGCCACGGGTGCGAGGTACACGTGGCGGAAGGCACCGTACTTCGCAGCGAGGCCTGCCAGCAGCCCGATCAGCGCGGCGCCGGCCGCGAAGGGCAGCGCGAACGGATTGAACAGACCCCAGATGGCGTTGCTGAGCGCGCCGGTCGCCGCTCCCGCGGCGGGACCGGCGAGGACGGCGACGAGGACGGTCCCGATGGCGTCGAGGTAGATCTGCATGCCCAGGGATCCGGCGACCTGGCCGATCGCGATGTTCAGGGCGATGCCGAGCGGCATCACCACCAGGGAGCTCGTGCTGAGCATCGGCAGGATCCCCGCCACCAGCAGGGCGCCTCCGCCGAGGAACCCGACGAGCGAGACGAGCGACGCGACGCTGCCCATGCCGCCGGCGATCTCCGCGGGCTGCACGACGACCAGGAACAGGTAGGTGGCGGCGATCAGCGCTCCGCCGAGGAGGATGAGCAGGCGGCGTGGCCGCTCCGGAGTCGCGGAGGGTCGGGTCAGGGGTGAACTCACGATAGTCCTAGGGCAGGATCGAGGAAGGAGGACGCACCTCATGTCACCTCGGCGCCGGCCACGCAGCAGTGCGGGCGATCCCAGTGTACCGGGGCGGCGCTCCCCTCAGCCGTGCATCCTCGCGAGGTCCGACAGGCGGCGGACCATCAGCTCGAACACCGCTGCGGGGTCGTTGCCCGTGACGATCCGGGCGTTCGGCGCCCGCTTCCACATCCCGGCGACGTCCGCGACGGTCTGCCCGAAGGTCAGTGGCGACGACGTCTCCACGTCGACCGTGGCGAGGCGCTCCCCGAAACCCGCCTCCCCGGTCGCGACCATCACCGCGAAGAGGTCGTGCAGGTGGGCGATGTAGCCCTGGTCGTACAGGCGGTGGAACTCCATGTAGAAGCGCAGGGCGTCCGACACGCAGGCGACGACGGCGTTGTCGCTCGTGCTGCGCGTCCCCGCCGGGTCGTGGGGCGAGAGCAGTTCGGGCCCGGAACCCGCGGCGCGCGCGACGGCGTCGACATGGGCGGGCGTGCACTCGATCCGCTCGGTGGTCTCCAGCGCGCACACCACGGGCAGCTTCTGGACCGGCAGCCCCTCGTAGGCGGCGAACACCTCCTTCGCGGCATGCGGGTCCACATGGATGTTCCACTCGGCCACCGGCGTCGTGTTGCCCGGGTGGTGGAACGCCCCGCCCATGATGACGAGCCCCTTCAGGAGCATCGGCAGCTCCGGTTCGGCGCGCAGGGCCAGGGCCAGGTTGGTGAGCGGACCGGTCACCACACCGGTGATCTGCCCCGGGTGGCAGCGGACGGCCTCGAGCCAGACGTCGACGGCGTGCCGCCCGGACACGCGCCCGCGCGGCGGCGGCAGGACGGCGTAGCCGATGCCCTGGTCGCCGTGCGTCTCCTCCGTGGTGACGAGGGGCACCTCCAGCGGCACCTCGCTGCCGATCGCGACCTCGACGCCGGCGTGCCCGCACAGCTCGAGCAGGGCCAGGTTGTTCGCGGCGACCTGCCGCGCGCCGACGTTGCCGGCCGTGCAGGTGATCCCCTCCAGCGCGACACCGGGTGTCGCGAGCAGGTACAGGAGGGCCACGGCGTCGTCGATCCCGGTGTCGACGTCGAGCAGGAGACGGTGCCGGCCGCCCTCGGGAGCCACGGTCAGTCCGCCGCGGTGGTGCGCAGCAGCTGCAGGCGGATGGTGCGCGCCGTCTCCATGTGCCGGCGGGCGATGGCGCGGGCGTCTTCGCTGCGCCGTTCGGTGATGGCGCTGATGAGCGCCTCGTGCTCGAGGAGCACCTCCTGCCACCGGTCCCCCACGGACAGCGTGGAGCGCGGCGTGTGGATGAGGTGCGTCGAGAGCCGCTGCAGGAGGTCCATGAGGATGGGGTTCCGCGCGGAGGCCCACAGTGAGGTGTGGAACTCGAGGTTGTTCGTGACCTTCGTGGTGTCGTCCGGGTCGACGACGGCGCGGTCGCGTTCCAGCAGCGCCTCGAGGCGCATGATGTCCGCGGTTCCGCGGTTCAGGGCCGCCTGGCCGGCTGCCTCCTCCTCGAGCATGACGCGCAGGTCGTAGATCTGGATGACCTCCTGCGGGTCGATCTGCGGGACCTGGAGCCCGCGCGCCGCCCGTTCGAGCAGGCGTTCGTGCTGCAGCCGGCTCAGGGCCTCCCGCACGGGAGTCCGGGAGACGCCGAATCGCTCGGAGATGACCACTTCCCGCAGGGCGGTGCCGGGCGGGTGGACACCGGCGAGGATCTCGCCGCGGAGGACGCGGAAGATGGCGTCCCCGTCGACGCGCGCCGACAGTTCTGCGGACTCGGTCATGGCGCCCCCTCGGTCGTGGTTCGGGTGGCAGGGCGGATGCCCTGCAGACGGCCCGGGCCGGGAGATGGGACTCCCGGCCCGGAACCTCGTACTGATCAGCTGGCGAGCTGGCGCAGCACGTACTGCAGGATGCCGCCGTTGCGGTAGTAATCCGCCTCGCCCGGTGTGTCGATACGCAGGACGGCGTCGAACTCGACCGGCGAGCCGCCGTCGGCCGGGGTGGCCGTGACCTTCACCGTGCGCGGCGTGCGGCCCTCGTTGAGCTCGGTGACACCGCTGACCGCGAACGTCTCCGTACCCGTGAGTCCGAGGGACTCCGCGTTCTGGCCCGCGGGGTACTGCAGCGGCAGGACGCCCATGCCGATGAGGTTCGAGCGGTGGATGCGCTCGTAGCTCTCGGCGATGACGGCCTTCACGCCCAGCAGCGCGGTGCCCTTGGCCGCCCAGTCACGCGACGAGCCGGAGCCGTACTCCTTGCCCGCGAGGACCACGAGCGGGGTGCCGGCCGCGCGGTAGTTCTCGGCGGCGTCGTACACGGCGGCCTGCGGTGCGTCGGGCTGCGAGAAGTCCTTCGTGAACCCGCCCTCGACGCCGTCGAGCAGCTGGTTCTTGATGCGGATGTTCGCGAAGGTGCCGCGGATCATGACCTCGTGGTTGCCACGGCGCGAGCCGTAGGAGTTGAAGTCCTTGCGCTGCACGCCCTTCTCGGTGAGGTAGCGCCCGGCCGGGGTGTCCGACTTGAACGATCCCGCGGGCGAGATGTGGTCGGTGGTGACGGAGTCGCCGAGCTTCAGCAGCACGCGTGCGCCGTCGATGTCCTGCACCGGGCTCGCCTCGCGCTGCATGCCCTCGAAGTACGGGGGCTTCCGCACGTACGTGGATTCCGGGTCCCAGGCGAACGTGTCGCCCGCGGGCGTCGGCAGGGACTGCCAGCGCTCGTCGCCCTCGAAGATCGTCGCGTAGCTCGAGGTGAACATGCCCTCGTCGATCGAGGAGTCGATGACCTTCTGGACCTCGACCGGGTTGGGCCAGATGTCCTTCAGGAAGACGTCCTCGCCCGCCTCGTCCTGGCCGAGGGGCTCGTTGTCGAAGTCGAAGTCCATCGTCCCGGCCAGGGCGTAGGCGACCACCAGCGGCGGCGAGGCCAGGTAGTTCATCTTCACGTCCGGGTTGATGCGGCCCTCGAAGTTGCGGTTGCCGGACAGGACGGCGGTGACCGCGAGGTCGTTGTCCTGGATGGCCTGGGAGATCTCGTCCTCCAGCGGGCCGGAGTTGCCGATGCACGTGGCGCAGCCGTAGCCGACGGTGAAGAAGCCGAGCTTCTCCAGGTACGGGATCAGGCCTGACTTCTCGTAGTAGTCGGTGACGACCTTGGAGCCCGGGGCCACGGAGGTCTTGACCCACGGCTTGGACACCAGGCCCTTCTCGACGGCGTTGCGCGCCAGCACGGCGGCGGCGAGCATCACGGACGGGTTGGACGTGTTGGTGCAGGACGTGATCGACGCGATGCTGACGGCGCCGTGGTCGAGCTCGAACTCGCGGCCGTCCTTCATGCTCACGCTGACCTTCTTCGACGGACGCGAGCCCGCAGCACCGGCGCCGACGGTCTCGCGCGGCTTCGTGTTCTCCTCGGTGACCGAGGCCGTCGTGCCGGGGGTGAAGCTCGGTGAGTCGGAGGCCGGGAAGCTCTCCTGCGACGACTCGTCGACGGTGCCGCCGGGTGCGAAGTCCAGGTCTGGGTCGTCCGAGTAGTTGCGCAGGTCCTCGCGGAACTGGCTCTTGGACTTGCTGAGCTCCACGCGGTCCTGCGGGCGCTTCGGTCCGGCGATCGAGGGGACCACGGTGGACAGGTCCAGCTCGAGGTACTCGGAGAAGCGGATCTCGCGGGAGGGGTCGTGCCAGAGGCCCTGCTCCTTGGCGTACGCCTCCACGAGCGCCACGTTCTCGGCCGGGCGGCCCGTGAGGCGCAGGTAGTCAAGTGTGACGTCGTCGATCGGGAACATGGCGGCGGTGGAGCCGAACTCGGGGCTCATGTTGCCGATGGTCGCGCGGTTGGCGAGCGGCACCGAGGCGACGCCCTCACCGTAGAACTCGACGAACTTGCCGACGACGCCGTGCTGGCGCAGCAGCTGCGTGATGGTCAGGACGACGTCGGTGGCGGTGGCCCCGGCGGGGATCTCGCCGGTCAGCTTGAAGCCCACGACGCGCGGGATGAGCATCGAGACGGGCTGGCCGAGCATGGCCGCCTCGGCCTCGATGCCGCCGACGCCCCAGCCCAGGACGCCGAGACCGTTGACCATGGTGGTGTGCGAGTCGGTGCCCACGCAGGTGTCGGGGTAGGCGCGGAGGACGCCGTCCACCTCGCGCGTCATGACGGTGCGCGCCAGGTATTCGAGGTTGACCTGGTGCACGATCCCCATGCCCGGCGGGACGACCTTGAAGTCGTCGAACGCGGTCTGGCCCCAGCGCAGGAACTGGTACCGCTCGCCGTTGCGCTGGTACTCGATCTCCATGTTGCGCTCGAGCGCTCCGGCGTTGCCGAAGGCGTCGATCTGCACGGAGTGGTCGATCACCATCTCGGCCGGTGCCAGCGGGTTCACACGCTTGGGATCACCACCGAGGTCCGCGACGGCCTCACGCATCGTTGCGAGGTCGACGACGCAGGGGACGCCGGTGAAGTCCTGCATGATGACGCGCGCAGGGGTGAACTGGATCTCGGTGTCGGGCTCCGCGGCCGCGTCCCACTGCGCGAGCGCGCGGACGTGGTCGGCCGTGATGTTCGCACCGTCTTCGGTGCGGAGAAGGTTCTCCAGGAGGACCTTGAGACTGAACGGAAGGTTCTCGGAGCCTTCGACCGCACTGAGCCTGAAAATTTCGTAGTCTGCGCCGGCGACATCGAGTACGCCCTTCGCGCCGAATGAGTCCGCGGTCGACATGACGTTGGCTCCCTTCAGAGAGGTTTGTGGAATAGCCCCATCCTATTCCACATCCAACGGCAATGTATACAGTGGTACACCGTGTCGCGGATTCCTCTCGTCCCGCGTCGCCGATCAGGCGTCGCGCCGCACCCGACCGTCCCGATCCGGGGCGCTCTGCAGCCCGAAGAGGAGCTCGTCCTGCTCGGAGGACTCGACCCGGCTGTGGTCCACCACGGGACCCGTCCCGGCGATCTCCCGGATCAGCTCGATGCCCGCGATCGCCTCCTCCTTCGTGGCGTAGAAGGTGGAGACCGCGACGAGCGTTCCGTCCGGAGCGGTCAGTTTCACCCGGAAACCATCGTCATGAGCGTCCACGAGTTTGAAGTAACCTGCCATCGTCCTACCTCCTTGTAAGGCGCATCTCCCACAACCCTGTGGCCTCCTATGATAAGCATACTTACTGACCGGTTTGACCCCTCCAGTCCTCCCATGCCGGTGCGCAGGGGACGATCAGGACGCAGTGGTGGAAGCGGGCGCAGTCGCAGGGTGCGCAGGGGCCCCGCTCGCACCTGACGGCACCACCAGCACCCAGTGGTAATCAGTAGTCGCAGATCAGAAGTCGTGAATCAGAAGGAGCATGATGACCGAGCCGAGCAGCGCAGGCAATCCCGGCAGCGCATCCCTCCCCGAGGACCACCCCCTCGGCCCGGCGGAGCCCGTCCCGCCCCTGGAGAAGGAGGCCACCCGCGCCGGCGGAGCGGCCCCGCACGACGGCGGCTCACCCGGGTCCACGGGCCGCGGGATGACGGCGGACAGGGACGGCAGCGAACGCGCGGGCGACGGGGTTCCGGACGGCAGCGCCACCGGACAGTCCGACGGCCACCCGGCGGCGGACCGGCGCGAGAACGTCCTCGACCCCTCGGCGGGATCGGCCGACCGCACCGCCGACGGCATCCGCCAGGAGCAGGGCATCCACAGCGCGGGCGCCGTGCCGGCCGCCTTCGACGGCGACAGCTCGTCGGAGGAGCCCGGGCATCGCCGCCCCGAGGACGCCGCAGCCGAACCCGATGCGTGGGACAGCGGGGGCAGCACCTCCTGACCGGCGTCCGTCGCCGGTCCGCTGCCGTCGAGCCCGCATCCGACGTGGAAGCGGGCAGCGGTCCGGTCGGCGTGCCGGTTCGGATGTGTCGCGTGCAGCGCTCCTCGCGTCAGCGACCCCGCGCCGCTCCTCGTATCAGCGGCCCCGCGCCGCGAAACCGGCCACCATCGACGACGGCGCCACCCGCGCCAGTGCCGTGAGGATCTTGTAGCGCAGGCTCGGGATGGAGACCGCCCTGCCCGCGGCGGTGTCCCTCAGCGCCTGGCGGACCACGAGCCCGGCGTCGAGCCACAGGACGGCGGGGACACCGCTCTTGTCCGCGCCCATCCGCTGATGGAAATCGGTGTGGACGAATCCGGGGCACACGGCGGTCACCCGTATCCCCTCCCGCCCGTAGGTGAGGTTCGCCCAGCGGCTGAAGCTGATCATCGCCGCCTTGCCCGCCCCGTAGGTCTCTCGCGGAGTGAAGCCGGCGACACTCGCCACGTTGATGATCGTGCCGGACCGTCGCGGCCGCATCGACTGGAGGGCCGCGTGCGCCAGGGACAGCGGCACCTCGACGTGGATGCGGAGGTGCCGAATCTCCTCGTCCAGTGCGTTGTCGGCGAAGGGCCGCACGAGCCCGTAGCCGGCATTGTTCACCAGCACGGTCACCGCGGCCGGTCCGCTCCGGCGTGGCTCCGGGCGGGACCCCGCGCCGGACACGGGCTCGGACACGGGATCGGGTGAGGCGTCGGAGCCGGCCTCGCCGCCCGCGACACGCAGGCGGGCGAGCACGCGGGCCAGTCCGTCGTCGTCGAGCAGGTCGGCGGCGAGGGTCTCGACGTCGACGCCCCACCGCGCACGGAGTGCGGCCGCCGTCTCCTCGAGCGGGGCCACAGCCCGCGCCACGAGCACGAGGCTGCAGCCACGGGCCGCGAACTGTCGGGCGAACTCCGCGCCGATGCCGGAGGTCGCGCCGGTGATGAGGACGGTTTCAGTCATGGGGCTACCCTCTCCCCGATCCGGGCCGCTCCACAAGACGGCCGGTGCACGATGCAACGTCCATGCGACCCCCTGGGCGGTAGGTTCGGCGCTATCAGCGGCCGGCGGAATTCCTTCGGGTCCCACAGCCGCTGGTTCGCGTGGCCGGGTGACCGGTCGCACCACGAACGGAATGAACGAAAGGGAAATTCCATGAGCGGTAACAGAGCTGTTGCTTACAAGGGACCGGGCAAGGTCGAGGTCATCGACATCGACTACCCCACCTTCGAGCTGAAGGACGGGCCGGGGGTGAACCCGGCCAACGTGGGCCGGGCGGTCCACCACGGCGTGATCCTGAAGACCGTCGCCACGAACATCTGCGGGTCGGACCAGCACATGGTCCGCGGCCGCACCACGGCGCCGTCGGACCTCGTGCTGGGCCACGAGATCACCGGCGAGGTGGTCGAGGTGGGACGGGACGTCGAATTCATCAAGGAGGGCGACATCTGTTCGGTGCCCTTCAACATCGCGTGCGGGCGGTGCCGCAACTGCAAGGAGCGCAAGACCGGCATCTGCCTCAATGTGAACCCGGATCGTCCGGGCAGCGCCTACGGCTACGTGGACATGGGCGGCTGGGTGGGCGGCCAGGCCGAGTACGTCCTCGTCCCGTACGCGGACTGGAACCTGCTGAAGTTCCCCGACCGGGACCAGGCCCTGGAGAAGATCCTCGACCTGACGATGCTGTCCGACATCTTCCCCACCGGCTATCACGGCGCGGTGACGGCCGGGGTCGGCGTGGGCTCCACCGTCTACATCGCGGGCGCCGGTCCCGTGGGCCTTGCCGCTGCGGCGTCGGCGCAGCTGCTGGGTGCGGCTGTCGTCGTCGTCGGGGACCTCAACGAGGACCGGCTGGCGCAGGCACGGAGCTTCGGCTGCGAGACCGTCGACGTGTCCAAGGGTGATCCGCGCGACCAGCTGGAGCAGCTGCTGGGCGTGCCGGAGGTCGACTGCGGCGTCGACGCCGTCGGGTTCGAGGCCCGCGGCCATGGGAGCGGCGCGGCGACGGAGGCACCGGCCACGGTGCTCAACTCGCTGATGCAGTTGACTGCCGCCGGCGGCGCCCTGGGCATCCCGGGCCTCTACGTCACGGGCGATCCGGGCGGCATCGACGAGGCCGCGAAGGTCGGCTCCCTGTCGCTCAGCCTCGGTACCGGCTGGGCGAAGTCACTGTCCTTCACCACCGGCCAGTGTCCGGTGATGAAATACAACCGGGGCCTCATGATGGCGATCCTGCACGACCGTGTGCACATCGCCAAGGCCGTCAACGCGAAGCCGATCGCGCTCGACGACGCGCCGCGCGGTTACGAGGAGTTCGACGCCGGGGCAGCGACGAAGTACGTGCTGGATCCCAACGGGTACCTCGCCAAGGCCGCCTGACCGATCGCGGGAATCCCGCCCGCAGAAGGGGCCCGGACGGCATCGTCCGGGCCCCTTCGCGTGCCCTCCACGGGGCCCGGGGCGCTAGTGTGGCAGAGGATCCTCAAATCAGCCACTTCCAATTCCCTGTTTTTACTCAATGTCAAGCATAGAGCCGTACCGGTTTGGCAACGAATGAAATATGCCCTACGGTGGAGGAAGTTCCCCGTCCGGGGAAGCGAAAAGCTGCCGTCAACCGAGCAGCGATGAATGCCCGGCGCCGCCCTCCACCGCTCGTTGCTCAACAGGCGGCTGCCGAACCATGACCTCTAAACCGTCAAGGTGAGCAGCGGCACGAAGAAGTCCGGGGACGGACCTAGTGCGGGTGGCCTCTCGGAGCATCGTAACCCCATGAATACACACTCCTTCAGCACCAGCGCCCGTCGTGGACTCGCCGCAGTAGCACTCACCGGCCTCGGCCTCGGCGCAGCGGCCGGTGCAGCCAACGCCGACACGTGGGATCAGCTCGCGCAGTGCGAGAGCGGCGGAAACTGGAGCATCAACACCGGCAACGGCTACCTCGGCGGCCTGCAGTTCACGCAGTCGAGCTGGAACGCTGCCGGCGGCACCGGATCGCCGAACACGGCAAGCGTCGACGAGCAGAAGCGCGTCGCGACGAACCTCCAGCAGATCCAGGGCTGGGGCGCATGGCCCGCCTGCTCCGCCAAGCTCGGTCTGAGTGGCGGCTCCTCCACGGCCTACTCCACCCAGCAGGCTCCGGCTCCGGTCCAGGCACCCGTGCAGTACGCCGCTCCGGTCCAGGCACCCGTGCAGTACGCGGCTCCGGTTCAGGCACCCGTGCAGTACGCGGCTCCGGTCCAGGCACCCGTGCAGTACGCCGCACCGGTCCAGGCACCCGTGCAGTACTCCGCACCGGTCCAGGCTCCCGCCGCCGTGGCTCCTGTCGCCCTGAGCGGCCAGACCTACACCATCCAGTCGGGTGACACCCTCAGCACCATCGCCGCCAAGCTCGGCGTCGCAGGTGGCTGGCAGGCCCTGTACGCGGCCAACACCGACACCGTGATCCACGCGGACCTGATCTTCACCGGTCACGTACTGCAGCTCCCGGCCTAGTCCGGCTCCGGTCGGCCTTCCGACCCGGATCACAGAGCCCCCGTCTCCTCGAGACGGGGGCTCTGTCGTCGGTACCGTTCAGCCGCAGGAGGTGGCGTCGACGTCGATCTTCAGGTCGTGCGCCACCGAGTAGTCGCGCTCCGGCGTCGAGAACGCCACGAGGATGTTCTCCGCGCTCCCGTGGGTCACACCCTGGGCGAGTTCGACGGTGACGATGATGTTGACGTGGGCGTCCGGCACGAACCGGTACCCGTCGGCAGGGACGGGCGGGCCGATCGGCTCCTGCGGTATGGTCGGCGCCGGCGTCGGCGTGTGCCCGCCGTGGGCGCCCGTCTCAGCGCCCGGGTGGTTGTGCCCCTCCCGGTTGGCCGTCTGCACCATCGCGGACAGGACGTTCAAGCCCTGCGGGTCCCCCAGCGTCATCTCGCCGAAGGTGAACGTCTCCAGCGTGGGATTGTGGAGCATGACCGTGTAGCGCAGGCGGCTGTCGTCCGGCTGCACGCCGCAGAGTTCCGCCCCGTCGATGCCGACGTTCAGCGGATCGTCGCCGAGGTCGTCGCCCGCGAGCAGGGCCTGACCGCCGGCGGAAGGAGCGGACTCGGCGGGCTGGGCCTGGCCCGCGGTGTTCACCCCGAGCGGGTTCTCCTCGACGGAGCCGCATCCCGAGAGCACCAGCGGGACCGCGAGCACGGCGGCGATCACGGCGTTGCGGCGCCTGGGTGGCAGTGCAGTCAGAAGTTTCACGATCAGCCCGTCCGTGTCAGCCGGCCGCCGGTCGGCGTGCCTCCGGCGCTGGTATCTGCACTTCGTCGCGCGGCGCCGTCCGGCTTGGTCCGGGCCGCTGCACGGGACGCCGGGTCAGGCCAGGTACTTGCCGCCGGTGACGCCCAGGACCTCCCCGGAGACATACCGGGCGTCGTTCGAGGCGAGGAAGACGTATGCCCCGGCCAGTTCGGCCGGCTGACCCATGCGGCCGAGGGGCGTGCCCTCGCCGAAGGACTCCAGCTTTTCGCTGGTGGTCGTGGCGGGCTGCAGGGGCGTCCACACGGGACCGGGAGCGACGGCGTTGACCCTGATCCCGCGCTCCCCCAGCAGCTCGGCGAGACTGAACGTCAGGTTGTTCAGGGCCGCTTTCGTGGCGGCGTAGTCCATGAGGCTGGTGGACGGATGGTAGCCCTGGATGGAGGTGGTGTTGATGATCGAGGACCCTGCCGCCAGGTGCGGCAGCGCCGCCTGCGTGAGCCAGACCGTGCCGTACACGTTCGTCTCGAACGTGCGCCGCAGCTGGTCGGCGTCGATGTCCGGCAGTCCTTCCGGCTGGGCGATGTGGAACCCCGCGTTGTTCACGAGGATGTCCAGCCCGCCGAGACCCTCCAGCACCGCTGCGATGGCAGCCGGCGCGTAGGACTCCTCCCTCAGGTCGCCGGGCACCGCGAGCGCGGTGCGCCCCTCGGCACGGATGAGCTCGAGGCAGCTGGCACCGTCCTCCTCCTCCTCCGGGAGGTATCCGATGGCGACGTCGGCCCCTTCCCGGGCGAAGGCGAGCGCCACGGCCCGGCCGATGCCGGAATCACCGCCCGTGATGAACGCGCGCAGCCCGGCCAGCCTGCCGTGGCCGGTGTAGCTGTCCTCGCCGTGGTCCGGGCGGGGATCCATGCGTTCAGTGAAGCCGGGGTACTCCTGCAATTCGGTGGATGCATCGACGGCGGGACCGCGCGGATCCTCCTGGTCGAGCGTGCCTGACGGATCGGTGCCCATGGTGTTCCTCACGGTGGTGGTCGGATGGCGAGGTGAACACTAAGCCTACTGTCATTGTGTTTGGCGCGTCAGTCCTCTAGTAATGGACCTATGACAGTGATCCTGAGATCCCTCGAAACGGCTGTGCCCCCCACCATCATGGTGCAGCCCCAGGTCCGCGACGTCTTCGCCGCGCAGCCGGGCCTCACGCGGCTCGGCCAGCGCCTGGTCGGCGCGGCCTTCGACTCCTCCGGGATCGATACCCGGCACACGGTCCTCGAGGAACTGACCCTCGACGGGCCCGTCGAGGACCCCCTCTTCTTCGACCAGAAGGAGCTGCGGATCCTCTCGCCGAGCACCAAGACCCGCAACGAGATCTACGCCGAACAGGGGACGACGCTCTTCGTCGAGGCGGCGCGGAAGGCCCTGGATGCGGCGTCCGGCATCGAGGCCGCGGACATCACGCACGTCGTCACGGTGTCCTGCACCGGGTTCTTCGCGCCGGGCCCCGACTACAAGGTGGTGCGGGCACTCGACCTCCCGCCGTCGGTGCAGCGTTACCACCTGGGGTTCATGGGCTGCTACGCCGCCTTCCCGGCGCTGCGCTCGGCGAAGGCGTTCTGCGATGCGGACCCCGACGCCGTCGTCCTGGTGATCTCCGCCGAACTGTGCTCGCTGCACGTCCGCACCTCGAACAACCCCGACACCATCGTGGGATCCTCGCTGTTCGCCGACGGCGCCGCGGCCGCGGTCATCTCCGCCCGGGACATCCCCCTGGACGGACCCGCGCTCAGCCTGGACCACTTCGAGACCGTGCTGACCCCGGTCGGCGAGGAGTCCATGGCGTGGAACATCGGTGACGAGGGCTTCGAGATGGTCCTCGGCACGTACGTCCCGCACATCATCGACAGCCACATCGTGGGTGCACTCGAGCCCCTGCTCGCCCGCGATCCCTCGCTCCAGGGGCTGGACTACTCGGACATCGAGCACTGGGCGATCCACCCGGGCGGACGGAGCATCCTCGACAAGGTCGAGGCCAAGCTCGGCCTCACGGAGCAGCAGCTCGTCCCCGCTCGCGAGATCCTGCGCAGGTACGGCAACATGAGCAGTGCCACGGTCATGTTCGTGCTCAAGCACATCCTCGACCAGCCGGCATCATCGGGCAACGACCGCATCTGCTCGATGGCCTTCGGTCCCGGGCTGACCGTCGAGACCGCCCTGCTCACCAGGATCGGCGCGATCCCGGCCGACGGCACAGCCGTTGCCGTGCCGGTCGCGGAGACAGCCACCGATACCGCCGCTGTCGACGCCGTACCGTCGGACCTCGAGCCCATCCTCAGCGAAGCGGGAGCATGAGCCGACGCGGGACCATGGACGGACGCGGAGCATGAGCCGGGAGAGGTTCCTCGCCACACGCGACCTCGACGCCGTCGAGGAGATGGACCGGCCCGACTGCGATCCCGTGGTACTGGAGCGCACCTACGCCCAGTTCGGCATCGTCAACGCCGTGGTGTCGGGCTGGCGCAGCACGTACACCTCGCTGCTGCGCCCCACGTTCTCACCGGACCGGACCAACACCCTCCTGGACATCGGGTCGGGTGGCGGCGACCTGCCCCGGGCCCTGGTCCGCTGGGCGCAGCTCGACGGGCTGCCGCTGGAGGTGACGGCGATCGACCCCGACGAGCGCGCGCACGCCTACGCGACGTCCCGCCCCGCCCTCCCGGGACTGTCCTTCCACCGCGCCCTGAGCTCGGAACTGGTGGCGCAGGGTGCGGTGTTCGACGCCGTCATCTCGAACCACGTGCTGCACCACCTCGACCCCACCGAGTTCACCGGCCTGCTGGACGACTCGGAACAGCTGACGCGACGCATGGCCGTGCACAGCGACATCGCCCGGCACCGCGTCGGCTACGCCCTGTTCTCGGCGGGAACGCTGCCGCTGCCCGGGTCCTACATCCGCAGGGACGGCCTGACGTCCATCCGCCGCAGCTACACGCCGGATGAACTGCGTGCGGCGGTCGCCGACCGACCGGACTGGCGGGTGCGGACGGCGGCACCGTTCATCGCCCAGCTGGTGCTCGACCGCCGGGACGCACACGGGGATGCCGGGCATGCATGACGTGATCGTCGTCGGCGGCGGACCCGTCGGGCTCTACACGGCGCTCCTGCTGCGCCAGGCGGGCCTCGACGCCGTCGTTCTCGAGCGCCGCACCGAACGCAGCACCCATTCGCGGGCCATCGGCATCCACCCCCCGGCGCTGCGTGCGCTCGAGACCGGCGGCATCGCGGACGAGCTGCGCACGCGCGGGGTCCTCATCCGGGACGGAGTGGCACGCAGCGCCGGCCGGTACGTGGGCTCCGTGTCCTTCTCCACCCTCCCCGGCCGCGAGAAGTACGTCCTCGCCGTCCCCCAGGCCGTCACCGAGGGGATCCTCGAGCGCCGCCTGGAGGAGGAGTTCCCGGGGACGGTGCGCCGCGGTGTCTCCGTCCTCACCACGCGCGACGACGGCGACCGTGCGCTGGTGGTCACGCGCACCCCGGACGGGGACGAGGTACTGGAGACGCGCCTGCTCGTCGCCGCGGACGGCGCGCGGAGCTCCATCCGGGACGTCGCCGGCATCCGCGCGCCGCTGCGCCGCTACCCGGACTGCTACGTCATGGGCGACTTCAAGGACACCACCGACGACGGCGACGACGCCGTGCTCTACCTCGAGACGGGGGGCATTGTGGAGTCGTTCCCCCTGCCCGGCGGTATCCGCCGGTGGGTGGTCCGGGTGGGCTGCCCGATGAACCGCCCGACGGCCGAGGACCTCACGCGGCTCATCAGGGACCGGACGGGCGTCGACGTCGACCCCGACACCAACTCCATGCTGAGTGCCTTCGAGGTGCAGTCGCGTCTCGCGGAGCGGTTCGTCGCGGGACGCACGGTGCTGGTGGGTGACGCGGCCCACGAGGTCTCCCCCATCGGCGGGCAGGGCATGAACCTCGGCTGGCTCGACGCCGTCCGGCTCGTGCCGATCATCGCCGCATCGCTGCGCGACGGGCACGACGTCGCCGCCCGGCTCGCCGTGTACGAGAAGGACCGCCGGGCGGAGGCGGCGCTGGCCCGGCGCAAGGCCCACCTCAACATGGCACTCGGACGCCCCTTGCCGGCGCCTCTCCTGCGCCCGCGCAACGCCGTCCTGGCCGCGATCATCAGGAACGACGCCCTGCACGGCCGGGTGGCGCGCGCCTTCACCATGCAGTGATCCCGGGTGGTTCCGGGACTTAACGGCGAAACCCCCGCGGCCCGCCGCCGTCGACACCTGCTGGTGTCGCTCGGCGCGGACGCTGCGGGGGAAGCCTGGAACAAGGCCTACTTCTTGAAGAGGCCCTTCTTGACGTTCTCGGGACGCTGCATCTCGCCCTGCTTCGATCCCATCACCACGACGATGCCGCTGATGAGGGGCAGGAGCCACTGGGTGGCCTTGAGCTGCGACTGGGCCTTGGCCAGCGCGTCGTCGGCACCGGGACGCGGTTCGGTCGCCCCTTCCGCACCCTGGTCGGCGAGTTCCCCGACCTTCTTGCCGAGGATGCCCGAGTACAGCGAGAGCGCCATGCCCACGACGGTGACGATGGTCTTCCAGACGGTGTTCGATCCGACGGAGTCCTGGGCCGCGACACGACCCTTGTTGCCGAGGATCAGGCCGATGCCGCCGATGCCGTGGATCGCGAAGGCCGCGATCTGGACAGGGGTCCACTTCGCCCAGCCGAGCGCGGAGAGGCGCGTGCGCTCCTTGGGGTCCTTCGCCTTGCCCGTTGCACCGTTGAGTCCGACAGCGCCCATCAAGGTGCCACCGAACCAGGCTGCAGCGCCGAGATCGTGGGCTGATCGTGCCAAAAGGTTTCCTGCCATGACGTAGAGCTCCTTAGACGTTGGTTCGACGTACCCTCTACATTTATCAGCCTGCTTAGGATTAAGCTATTGCCAGCTTCATGGACGGATCGGATGTGATCCTGCAGGCGGAACTGCTACGAAAGGCCGGGCGGCGCATGGCGAACGATACGAGCGATCTCGACGAGGTATGGCCCCAGTGGAAGGAAGCGGTCAACATGAGCGCGTCCCAGCTCGAGAAATGGCTTGACACCGAGGAGTCGCAGGCGGTGGGCCAGAAGGAGTCGGGCTCCGGCGAGTCCGTGGGTCACGAATCGGGGAGGCGTATCGTCGAGATCCTCGGTACCCGGCGCGACGACCTGAAGGACGACGACGTCGAGCACATGCACAAGGTGGTGGGCTATGTCCACCGCCATCTGGCACAGCGGCCCACCAAGGAGGACATCGAGTCCTCGAAGTGGCGCTACTCCCTCATGAACTGGGGACACGACCCGCTCAGGTAGCGGATCCTCCACGGAGCCGGCAAGGGCGCCCGCTGTCGCGGGCGCCCTCGCTGCGGGTACTACCTGTTCACCAGCGCTACTTCTTCGACAGCGCGCTCTCCTTGTGTGCCGCCTGCTTGCCGGACTTCGCGCTCTCCACCGTGTAGTACGGTTCGTCCTTCGAGGCCTTGAACTTCTGGTCGTCGAAGGTGAACTCCTTGTCGTGCTTCTCCACGACCTTGCCCTCGGTCTCACCCTGCGACGTGTTCCAGGTGACCTTGTCGCCCTTGCTGAATGACATTGCGTTCCCATCCTCGGTATACGTGGTCGAGCAGTTCCCTCGACACTCTCATCCGCCGGGCGGAAAGGGAACCCCGGGCATCGGCCGGTCCCCGTGGGGTTCGTCCGGCCCATCGGTACCCGGGGTAGGGAAGGGTCCCGAGGGTGCGTACGGAGGGTACGGCCGGATTCCGGCCCGGCCTCTGTGCGGAATGCGTCGCCCTGGAGCACGGGCCTCCCGTCAGAGGAGGCGCTTCTCGCCCGCCCGGACGATCCTGAGCCAGCGGTACCCGTAACCCGGCAGATCGATCTCGAGGGGGCCGTCAGTCCAGGTGACCGTCTCGTTGCCCAGAAGGTCGACCACGTGGGTGACGTCGGCGCCGCCCCGCACGTCGATGCTCACTCTGTGGGCGTCATCCGCGAAGTTGTGGAGGGCGACGAGCTGCCCGTTGGCGCTGGTGAGGCGGTGCGCGAGGACGCAGGAGTTCTCCTGCTCGAGGATGTCGAACGCTCCCCAGCCGATCTCGGGGGACTTCTTGTAGGCGGCGATGAGGTGGCGGACGAACTGCAGGAGGGAGTCCGGGTCGTGCTGCTGCGCCGAGACACTCACATGGGTCGGGGACCCGCCGCCCTCCACGACAGGCAACGGCAGCTTGTCCGCGTCCGCGTGGGAGAACCCGCCGTTGACCTCGCCCGACCATTGCATCGGGGTGCGGACAGCGGAACGTCCCGCCAGGGTCGGGTGTTCCGCCATCCCGATCTCCTCCCCGTAGTACAGCACCGGCGCGCCGGGCAGGGAGAACAGCAGGCTGTAGACCATCCTGATGCTCCGCGGGTCGTTGCCGAGCATCGGAGGAAGCCGGCGGATGATGCCTCGGCCGTGGATCCGCATCGACGACTCCGGCGCGAACGCGTCGAAGACCTCGCCGCGTTCGTCGTCCGTGAGCTGGTCGAGCGTGAGCTCGTCGTGGTTGCGCACGAAGTTCGCCCACTGGGTCACGTTCGCGAGGTCGGGCCGAGCCGCCAGCGCCCGGGCCAGCGGGGTCGCGTCCTGTCGTGCGAGGGCGAGGTAGAGCTGCTGGTTGGCGACGAAGTCGAACTGCATGGTCAGTTCGTTCCCGTGGTCTCCGAAGTACGCTTCCTGCTCGTCATAGGGCAGGTTCACCTCACCGAGCAGCATGCCCGTCCCGCTGCGCCGCCCGACGTAGCTCCTCAGGGCCCGCAGGTAGTCGTGCTCGTTGTGGCCGTCGGCCTGAATGAGGAACGGGACGGCGTCGACCCTGAACCCGTCGATGCCGAGCTGCAACCAGAAGCCGATGACTTTGGCGATCTCCTCGCGCACCTCGGGGTTGGTGGTGTCGAGGTCGGGCTGGTGGTGGTAGAAGGAGTGCTCGTAGTACTGGCCTGCCTCCTCGTCATAGGACCAGACGCCGTCCTCCCTGTCAGGGAACATGTTCGCCCGCCCGTCCTCGGGCTTGTCGTCGCGCCACGTGTAGTAGGCGCGGTAGCGGTTGTCGCGGCTCGAGCGGGCCTTCTGGAACCAGGGATGCTCGATCGATGTGTGATTCACGACGAGGTCGACGATGACACGCATCCCGCGGTCGTGGGCGGTGCGGACCATCTCCACGAGGTCACCGAGGTGACCGTTGCGTTCGTCGACCCCGAAGTAGTCGGAGATGTCGTAGCCGTTGTCCTGGCGGGGCGAGGGGTAGAACGGGGCCAGCCAGATGCAGGTCACCCCGAGTTCCTCGAGGTAGTCCAGCCGCTGGCCCAGCCCCTCGAGGTCACCCACCCCGTCGTCGTCCCAGTCCATGAACGTCTCGACGTTGAGGTTGTAGAAGACGGCGGTCTTCCACCACAGGTCACTGGTGTCGGTGATCCTCATCGGGTCGCAGTCAGTTGGGGGAGGACATGCTCGGCCATCACGGACAGGAAGTGGCGCTGGTCCTTCCCGACGTTGTGCAGGTAGATGCGGTCCGCACCCCGTTCGCCGATGTCGTGGAGCAGTCCGGTGAGTGCGGCGTGGTCGTCGGTGATGAACACGGACTCGGCGACGGCGTCCGGGGAGACGTGCTCGGCGGCCTGGTCGTAATGCTGCACCGTCGGGAGGTCCCAGGACAGTGGGGGCGGGAAGACGTTCGTCCGCCACTGATCGTGTGCCACCCGCAATGCCTCGTCGCGGGTGGGAGCGACGCTGACCTGCGCCTGGATGATGACATCACCGATACCGCCGGCATCCCGGTACGCGCCGATGACCGCGCTCACCTCGTCGAGGGGCTGCAGGATGGTGATGAGCCCGTCGGCCCAGGACGCCACCCATGCTGCGGTCTCCCGCGTGACCGCAGCCCCGATCAACGGCGGAGGGGTGTCCGGAACGGACCAGACCTTCGCCCGGTCCACTGTGATCAGACCCTGGTGGGTGACTTCCTCCCCCGCCAGCAGTGCCCGGATCACGCTGACGGATTCCCTGAGCCGTGCCTTCCGTTCGGGTTTCGCGGGCCATCGGTCTCCGGTGATGTGTTCGTTCATCGCCTGTCCGCTGCCGAGGGCGGCCCAGAACCTGCCCGGGTACAGGAGTTCGAGGGTCGCGATGGCCTGGGCCGTGATGACCGGGTGGTAGCGCTGCCCGGGGGCCGTCACCACGCCGAACGACAGGTCGGTCGCCTCGAGCGCCGAGCCCAGCCAGGACCACGCGAACCCGGATTCGCCCTGCCGTTCGCTCCACGGCGTGAGGTGGTCCGAACACATGGCAGCTCCGAATCCCGCCACCTCGGCCTCCTTCACCACATTCAAAAGGGCGCGGGGGCCGAGTTGTTCGTGCGAGCAATGGAAGCCGACTACCGTCACGGGGCATACCTCATCTGTGGGATCGGGGCTGTGCTGGTCGTGCCCCTCAAGCTTCGACCGGCAGGTTCGCCCGACGCAAGTCCGCGACAGGTGCTGCGACGGATCCTGGTCGACGAGTCCGACGCCGGCCGGGACCCGATGCGGTCCGTCGATGTGGCCGATCCGCTCCGGCGCTAGGCCTCGAGGTGCGTGGGCGCGAAGAGCCGGATGAGCGTCTCCACCACGACGACGTTCGGGCCCTCCGCCGCGAGGCTCTCCCGCAGGGCCTGGCCGACGTCCTCCGGGGCCACCCGGCGTGCCGGGACGCCGAAGGACTCGGCGAGCGCCACGAAGTCCGGCCGTGCCAGCTCGGTGGCCGTCGCCTTACCGAAGGCGCCCTCCATGTACTCGCGGAGAATGCCGTAGCCGCCGTCGTCGACGATCAGCCAGGTGACCGGGATGTCGTGCTGGCGCGCGGTGGCGAGTTCGGCGATCGAGTACATCGCGGACCCGTCCCCGGAGACCGCGAGCACCCGTGCGGGCAGGCCGCGCGACGCCAGGCCCACGGACCCGCCGATGGCGCCGGGGAAGCCGAAACCGAGGCCGCCGGCACCTTGGGCTGAGTGGAACTGGCCCTCGCGGGCGTCCCAGCAGCTCCACGCCCAGTAGGCGGAGATGGTCATGTCCCAGAACGTCTGCATCCCGGCCGGGACGGCCTCGCGGATGTCCTGCAGGAAGGCGCGCTCCTTGCCGAGGTCCTGCGCGTCGAGGCGCGCACCGACGCGTCGGAGGGTCTCGGCGACCAGGGCGGCGGCGTCGTACCCGGGCTGGCGGTCGCGGGGCAGCGGCTCGAGCGCCCCGTCGAGCGCCGCGAGGGCCTGGCCGGCGTCGGCGCGGATGCCGAGGGCGGGCCGGTTGGACTCCAGGACGCGCGGTTCGGCGTCGATCTGGATGATGCGGCCGCGGGGTTCCAGCGTGAAGTAGTTGGAGGTGACCTCGCCCAGCGACGACCCGACGACGAGGAGGACGTCCGCGTCCTCGAGGACCTCCGTCACGTGGCGGTCCTCGACCCACGACTGCAGGGACAGCTCGTGCGTCCAGGGGAAGGCCCCGTTGCCACCCGGCGAGCAGACCACCGGGGCGCCGAGCTTCTCGGCGAGCGAGAGCAGCCACTTCTCGGCCCTGCCGCGCCGCGTGCCGCCACCGGCGACGATCGCCGGCCGCTTCGAGTCCTTGAGCCAGGCCACGGCCTCGCGGACCAGTTCGATGCGCGGCGGGTTGTCGAACGGCTCGGCGAGCGCGTCCTCGACCTCCGGCACCATCACGGGATCCAGCAGGACGTTCTGCGGCACCTCGACCCAGACGGGGCCCTGCGGCGAGGACACCGCCTCGGTCCAGGCGTCCTGGATGGCCGACGGGATGCCGGAGGCGTGCTGGATCAGGCGCTGGCTCTTGGTGACGTTCGCCGCCGAGGCCTTCTGGTCGTCGAGCTGGTGCAGCATGCCCTTGCGCCGCGCGCCCAGGCCCTCGAGCGGGATCTGGCTCGCGACGACCACCATCGGGACACCCGTCGCGTACGCCTCCTGCAGGCCGGCGAGCGAGGTCAGCGCACCCGGACCGGTGGAGAGGAACAGCACGCCGACGTCGCCCGTGGCGCGGGAGAAGCCGTCAGCGGCGAAGGCCGAGTTGTTCTCCACGCGCGAGGAGACGAAGCGCAGCTCGGAGCGCGACAGCGCGTCGAAGAGCCCGAGCGCGTGCTGCCCGGGGATGCCGAAGACCGTCGTCGCACCCAGGGCGGACAGGGTCTCGACCACGAGGTCCCCGCCGTTGCGCTGGCCGGTGACGGGGGCGGGGGGCGCGGAGGCGGCGCCGTCGGTGATGTCCATTACCGGTCCTTCGTTGTCGGAGCCGCGGCGGGCGCTTCGGGGGTGAGCGTGTCGGCCATCAGCGTCACGAGGTCGTAGGCCACGTGGGAGGCGGCGACGCCGGTGAGTTCGGCGTGGTCGTAGGCGGGGGCCACCTCGACGACGTCGGCGCCGACGAGGTTCAGGCCGCGCAGTCCGCGCAGGATCTCGAGCAGTTCACGGCTCGTGATGCCACCTGCCTCGGGGGTGCCGGTGCCGGGGGCGTGCGCGGGATCGAGGACGTCGATGTCCACCGAGACGTAGAGCGGGCGGTTCCCGATGCGCGAGCGCAGCCTGTCGACCACCTCGTCCACGCCCTGGCGGTACACATCGGAGGAGGTCACGATGCCGAACCCGAAGCGGCGGTCGTCCTCGAGGTCACGCACGCCGTACAGCGGGCCGCGCGTGCCCACGTGGGAGATGGCCTCGGTATCGAGGATCCCCTCCTCCACGGCCCGTCGGAAGGGGGTGCCGTGCGTGTACTCAGCGCCGAAGTAGGTGTCCCAGGTGTCCAGGTGGGCGTCGAAGTGCAGCATGGCCACAGGCTGTCCCGCGCGCTCCGCCGCCGCACGCAGCAGCGGCAGGGCGATGGTGTGGTCACCGCCGAGCGTGACCAGGCGGGCGCCGTCGGCCGTGAGGTCCAGGGCGTCCTGCTGGATGGTCTCGATGGCCTCGTTGATGTTGAACGGGTTCACCGCCATGTCCCCGGCGTCGGCCACCTGCACGCGCTCGAACGGCGAGACGTCGAGGGCGGGGTTGTAGGGGCGCAGCAGGCGCGACGCCTCGCGGACGTGGTTGCCACCGAACCGCGCGCCGGGGCGGTAGGAGACGCCGGAGTCGAAGGGGATGCCGACGACAACGATGTCCGCGCGCTCCACCTGGTCGAGGCGGGGCAGGCGCGCGAAGGTGGCGGCCCCTGCGTAGCGGGGGATCCGGGAGGAATCGATGGGGCCGAGGTGCCCGCCTCCGGTGACGCGCAGTTCTTCCACAGCTTCCGTCCTGTCCGGGCTGTCCTCGCCCGTGCGAAGTTGCCCAATATGCATCAAAGGTTTTGCACAAGGCTATTCCGGGCCGCAGGTGCGGTCAAGGATCGGCGTCCTGCGGAACGGGTGGGCCGGGCGCGCGAAGCCATCCCGGCGGAACCACACACCTGTGTCGCGGTTCCTGGAGGGCGCGGAAGGAGCCCCATCAAGGAAGCGTTAAGACGCCCGGATGGCGGGCGGGGCGGTCCTACTGTGATCGGGTGAGTTCTTCCGTACGTACCCAGTCACCCGCGCACACGCGGGCCCAGGGCAGGAGGCGCCTCGGGCGCTGGCTGCTCAACGAGTCCAGCCAGCCCACCGCGCACCAGCCCGAGCCCGAGCGCACGCAGTCGTGGTGGAGGGTCATGTGCCTGACCGGCGTCGACTACTTCTCCACCCTCGGCTACCAGCCCGCCATCGCGGCTGCGGCAGCGGGCGTGCTCTCCCCGATCGCCACCCTCATCCTGGTGTCCGTCACCCTGTTCGGCGCACTGCCGGTGTACAAGCGCGTGGCGTCGGAGAGCCCGCGCGGCGAAGGCTCCATCGCCATGCTGGAGAAGCTCCTGCCCAAGTGGCGCGGCAAGATCTTCGTCCTCGTGCTCCTGGGCTTCGCGGCCACGAGCTTCCTCATCACGATGACGCTGTCCGCGGCCGACGCCAGCGCGCACCTCATCGAGAACCCCTTCGCCCCCACCTGGCTGCACGGCCAGGAGGTCCTCATCACGGTGCTGTTCATCGCGCTGCTGTCGGCCGTCTTCCTCCGCGGCTTCCGGGAGGCCATCGGCATCGCCGTGGCCATCGTCGCCGTGTTCCTGCTGCTCAACCTCGTGGTGGTCGTCGTCTCCGTGGCCCAGATCATCGCGCAGGACGGCGTCGTCTCCGACTGGTGGACGGCCCTGAACACCCAGCACGGCAATCCCCTGCTCATGGTCGGCCTCGCCGTCCTGATCTTCCCGCGGCTCGCGCTGGGGCTGTCCGGCTTCGAGACCGGCGTCGTCGTGATGCCGCAGATCGACGGCAAGCCCGGCGACACCGAGGAGGACCCGGCCGGCCGGATCGAGGGCGCCCACAAGCTGCTCACCTCGGCCGCGCTCATCATGAGCGGGCTCCTCATCGCCTCGAGCTTCGTCACCACGCTGCTCATCCCGGCCGAGGCCTTCGGGGAGGGCGGCCCGGCGAACGGCCGTGCCCTGGCCTATCTTGCGCACCTCTACCTCGGTGACGCGTTCGGCACCGTCTACGACATCTCGACCATCAGCATCCTCTGGTTCGCGGGCGCCTCGGCCATGACCGGACTCCTGAACCTCGTGCCGCGCTACCTCCCCCGCTACGGCATGGCCCCGGCCTGGGCCAAGGCCGTCCGCCCGCTCGTGCTCGTCATCACCCTCATCGCCGTCCTGGTCACGTTCCTCTTCAAGGCCGACGTCGAGGCCCAGGGCGGTGCGTACGCCACCGGCGTCCTCGCCCTCATCACCTCCGCGTCGGTCGCGGTCACGCTGTCGGCGCGCCGCAAGCACCAGCGGGGACTGACCATCGGCTTCGGCATCGCGACGGTCGTCTTCGTCCTGACGACGGCGGTCAACATGATCGAGCGCCCCGACGGGCTGAGGATCGCTGCCTTCTTCATCCTCGGCATCATCGTCATCTCGATCATCTCCCGCTCGCGCCGCGCCTTCGAGCTGAGGGCCACGAGCATCAGGATGGACGAGACGGCCCTGTCCTTCGTCAGCTCCCAGGACGACGGCGACATCCTGCTGATCGCGCACGAACCCAAGCGCCTGAGCAGCTCGGCCTACCGCCACAAGCACCAGCACGCCTGCGCCGTGTCGCACATCCCGAACACGGCCAGGCCGCTGTTCATCGAGGTGACCGTGGACGATTCGTCCGAGTTCGAGACGGAACTGCGCGTCCGTGGCGTCGTGCGGCACGGTTACCGCATCCTCGAGGTCCACAGCTCCAATGTCCCGAACACCATCGCCGCCGTCATGCTGCACATCCGCGACACCACCGGCCTCATGCCGCACGTCTACTTCCGCTGGACGGAGGGCGACCCGGTGGCGAACCTCTTCAAGTTCCTCTTCACCGGCGAGGGCGAGATCGCACCGGTGACGCGCGAGGTGCTGCGGGCCGCGGAGCCGGACGTCACCAAGCGCCCCTGGGTGCATGTGGGCTGAGCCCCCGGGTCTATCCCGACGCCGCCGGCACGAGCGTCCACAGCACCACGGCCTCGCGGTCGTCGGGGTTGAGCCAGGTATGGGGTTCCCGGCCCGGGAAGGTCACGGTGTCCCCCGCGTCGAGCTCGTACCTGCTGTTCGGGAAGATCAGCACGAACCGACCCTCGACGACGTGCAGGGTCTCCACCTCGCAGTCCACCGAGTAGAGCTCGTCCTCGCCCCGGCCGTAGGGCTCCACGACGGCGCGGATCATCTGGAGCCGCCGCTCGGAGCGGGCCGTCATGAGGCGCTCGTTGATGCCCTGGCCGCCCAGGCTGATGCGCGGGGCTTCCGCCGCACGCGTCAGGTGCGTCTCGGGCACCTGGAAGAGGTCGCCGATCGAGATGGACAGCACCTGGCACAGCGTCACGAGCGAGGCGACGGACGGCGATGTGAGGTCGCGCTCCACCCTGCTGAGGAAGCCCTTCGTCAGGCCGGTCGACTCGGCGACCTGCTCGATCGTCATGCGCTGGGCCTGCCGCGCGGCGCGGATCCGCGACCCGATGGCAACAGGAGCATTGGTGGGTTCGACGGGCAGGGCCTTCATGCGTGTCCTCTCCTTCGACGCTCCGGGAAGCCTACAGCGCTCCCGCTGTAACAGGGGCCGACCCGGTTGACGCGTGAGCCGCGTCACGAGTAGCTTACGGGGCAACAATAGTTGCCCCTAGGGCATCCCAAGGACACCGACTGAAGGACTCGTCCATGCAGGCACTCAATATCGCCATCGTGGTGGCCTACCTCGTCGCCATGCTGGGCTTCGGCTGGTGGGGCAAGTCGCGCACCCGCAACGCCAGCGACTACCTCGTGGCGGGGCGGCGCCTCGGGCCCCTGCTCTACACGGGCACCATGGCCGCCGTCGTCCTCGGCGGAGCCTCCACGGTGGGCGGGGTGGGCCTCGGCTACCAGTACGGCATCTCCGGCATGTGGCTCGTGGTGGCCATCGGGACCGGCGTCCTGCTGCTCAGCCTGCTGTTCGCCCCCACCATCCAGAGGCTGAAGATCTACACCGTCTCGCAGATGCTCACCCTGCGCTACGGGCACCGCGCCACGCGCGTCTCGGGCATCGTCATGCTCGCCTACACCCTCATGCTCTGCGCCACGTCCACGGGCGCCTACGCCACGATCTTCGTGGTCCTCTTCGGTTGGGACCGCGCACTGTCCATTTTCGTCGGCGGGGCGATCGTCCTGGTCTACTCGACGATCGGCGGGATGTGGTCGATCACCCTGGCGGACATGGCCCAGTTCATCATCAAGACCATCGGCGTCTTCGCCCTCATGCTGCCCTTCTCCCTGGCGGCGGCGGGCGGATTCGCCGGTATCGCCGAGCGCGCGGGGGACGAGTTCTTCAGCATCACCGGCATCGGCGCGCAGAGCATCATCACCTACTTCGTGGTCTACACGCTCGGGCTGCTCATCGGCCAGGACATCTGGCAGCGCGTCTTCACCTCGCGCACGCCGGAGATCGCGCGCTGGGGCGGTTCGGCGGCCGGGATCTACTGCATCCTCTACGGGGTGGCCGGCGCCATCATCGGCATGAGCGCCAGCGTGATCCTGCCCGCCATCGAGTCCAGGGACGACGTCTACGCCGACGTGGCCCTCAACGTGCTGCCGGTCGGCATCGGCGGGCTCGTCCTCGCCGCGGCCGTCGCGGCCATGATGTCCACGGCGTCGGGTGCCCTGATCGCCGCCGCCACGGTGGCACGGACCGACGTGGTGCCCTTCGTGGCCGGCTGGTTCGGCGGGCGTGGCACGGGCGGCAAGGGAGGCACGGAGCGTGCCACGTCCGAGCACGACGTCTCCTCGAGCCGCTGGTGGGTCCTCGGCCTCGGAGTCGTCACGATCGCGCTCGCCGTGATCGTGCAGGACGTCGTGGCGGCCCTGACCATCGCCTACGACATCCTGGTGGGCGGCCTCCTCGTGGCGATCCTCGGCGGCCTCGTCTGGCGCCGGGGCAACGGCATTGGGGCCGGGGCGTCCATGGCGGCCGGCACCCTCGTGACCCTCGGCGTCATGACCTACCTCGAGGTCACGGCGGAGGCCCGGTACGACGGCATCTACGCCAATGAGCCGATCTACTACGGTCTCGCGGTGTCCGCGTTCGTCTACGTCGTGGTCTCGCTCGCCACCCGGCCCACGGACTCCCGGGTGATGGCGGCCTGGGACCGGCGGGTGGCAGGGGAGGTCCCCGACGACGTCCCCGTCGACGCCGCACGCTGAGCGCGGACTCACGGACTCACGGACTCACGGACTCACGGACTCACGGAGCCATGAACCCTTGAACGCAGGAATGCAGGAGGGCTCCCGGCAAGTGCCGGGAGCCCTCCTGCATTCCTGGGCCGACCACAGCCGGCGGCGCAGGTCCGCCGACCACTGCACGGACCGCAATGCGGCTTCCGTCAGGCGGGTGACGATCCTCCGGAACGGCCCGTGGTGCCGCGCGTGCGGGAATCGTCGAGGGTACGGGCACCGTCGAAGGTATCGGCGGCGCGGTCGTCGTCGTCGTGCCCGTCGATCCTGCGGTTCTGTGTGCCGGGGCGGTCCTCCGCCTCGTCCGATGCCGAGAGAGCCTGCTCGACCTTGGCGGCCTGCTCCTCCTTGGGGGTGGAGCTCAGGCCGTGCCCGGTCTCGTCGAGTGCCGTCAGCACCTCGGCCTTGTCGATCTCGGCCTCGGTGATCTCTTCGTCCTTCTCCTGGTTCCAGGCCTTGATGGCGGCCCACCCGACGGCCGCCACGGGGACGGAGAGGATGGCGCCGATGATGCCGGCGAGGATGGTGCCGGCGGTCAGGGCGAGCAGGATGACGAGCGCGTGCACCTGCAGGGTACGGCCCATGACCACGGGCTGCAGGAAGTTGCCCTCGAGCTGGTTCACCACGATCACCACGATGATGACCATCAGCGCCACGAACGGGCCGTTGGCCACGAGCGCGATCAGGGCCGCGAGAACACCGGCCAGCGTCGCACCGACCAGCGGGATGAAGGCGCCGACGAACACGATCGCGGCCAGGGGCAACGCGAGCGGCACTCCGAGGACCACGAGCGCGATGCCGATGAACACGGAGTCGACGAGGGCCACGATGGCCGTACCGCGCACGTAACCACCGAGGACGGCCATGCTGCTGTAGCCGACCCGGCGGGCCTTCACGAGGCGCTTGCCCTTGAACGCGCGGAGCATGAACGCCCAGATCTTCTCGCCGTCCTTCAGGAAGAAGAAGAGGATGACCACCATGAGCAGGGCCCCGGCGATGAAGTTGCCGGCCGCGCTGAGCCCGGAGATGGCACCTGCGCCGGCGGTACTGCTGGTCGCGAAGTCGACCGCCGCGTCCCGGGCCTGCTGGATCTGCGCGTCGTCGATGGGGATGGGACCGTTCTGGGCGAACGCGTACAGCTGGTCGAAGCCCTCGGTCGCACTGGCTGCCAGCTCATCCGCCTGTCCGATGACTGCGAACACGATGCCCGTGATGAGCCCGCCGAAGAGGACCAGGAGCAGCAGGAAGGACACGCCCGTGGCGAGCGAGGGACTCCAGCCCTTCCGCCGCAGCCAGAGCACGAACGGTCCGATCGCGGCCGCCAGGATGAGCGCCAGGAGCATCGGGATCACCACGAGCCGCACCTGGATCAGCGCGTAGACGGCCACCACCGCCAGCACCAGGACGATGAGGACCTGCGCCGAGCGGATGCTGGCATTACCGAGGCTGTCGCGCCACGGCCCCTTCGGGGCCGGCGCTCCCGCCCGCACTGCTGGGGAGTGGGTCATCGACTGTCACCTGTTCCTTCGGCCCGAGAGCCCTCGTTGAGTAGTTGCGTGCGTACCTCGCGCCGGAGGATTTTGCCGATCAGGGATCGGGGCAGATCCTCCGCCTGCACGATGGTGCGTGGGACCTTGTAGGCCGCGAGCGCGTCGCGGCAGTGGGAGCGCAGGGAGTCGACGTCGAGCGTCGCGCCGTCGGCCAGCACGACGACGGCGGCGACGTCCTCGCCACCTGCTGCCCGCGGGAGTCCGACCACGGCCGCGTCGACGACGCCGGGATGCGCCGTCAGGGCGTCCTCCACCTCGGAGGGCGCCACGTTGAAGCCACCGGTGATGATGAGCTCCTTGATGCGGTCGACGATCGTCAGGAAGCCCTGGGTGTCCATGCTGACGATGTCCCCGGTGCGGAACCAGCCGCCGTCGAGCAGCGCGGCGCGCGTCTCGTCGGGGCGGCGCCAGTAGCCCTGGAACACCTGGGGCCCGCGGATGAGCAACTCCCCCGCCTCGCCCGGTGGGCGATCCCGGGTGGGGTCCTCCGGGTCGACGATCCGGACGTCCGTGCCGGGGAACGGCACCCCGACCGTCCCGGGGCGCCGCGTGGGGCCGATCGGGTTGCCCGCCGCGACCGGGGAGGTCTCCGTCAGCCCGTAGCCCTCGATGAGGTAGCCGCCCGTGGCCGCCTCCCAGGTCTCGACCGTCGACGGAGGAAGGTTCATCGCGCCCGAGATCGCGAACCGGATGCTGCGCAGGTCCGCGCCGCGCTCGGCCGCTCCGGCCGCGAGCCGCTCGTAGATGGGCGGGACCGCGGGCAGGAAGGTGGGCGGGCTCTTGACCGCCGCGTCGAGCACGAGCCCGACGTCGAAGCGGGGGAAGAGGACGAGCTTCGCGCCGATGCTCATCGCGAAGGTCAGGCACAGCGTCAGGCCGTAGGCGTGGAACATGGGCAGGACGGCGTAGACCGTCTCACGCCCGGCTTCGAGGCCCGGCACCCACGCGCGTCCCTGGGCCGCGTTCGCGAGCAGGTTCCGGTGCGTGAGGATGGCCCCCTTCGGGGTGCCGGTGGTCCCGCTGGTGTACTGCAGGACGGCAGTGTCCCCGGCGGTCGGGCGGGGGTGCCCGGAGGGCAGCGGCCGGTGGCGGAGCAGGTCGCGCCACGCCACGAGCCTGCGGGGGCCGGTGAGCTTCTCCGTCGTCGTGAGTGCTTCCCGTGCCTCGCGCGCCCGGCGGACCGGGAGCTTCAGGGCGAGCCGGCGCGACGCCGGCATCGCGGCGACCAGGTCAACCGCCACCACCGCGGTGACCGGGATGTCGGCCGGCAGGCTCTGCACGCGCGGGGCCACGCGGTCCCAGACGATCGCGACCGTGGCCCCGTGGTCCTCGAACTGGTGGCGCAGCTCGCGGTCGGTGTAGAGCGGGTTGTGCTCGACGACGATCGCCCCGAGCCGCAGGACGGCGTAGAAGGCGATGATGTGCTGCGGGCAGTTCGGCAGGACCAGGGCCACGCGGCTGCCGGCGGTCACCCCGAGCGACCGGAGGCCGGCAGCGGCGCGGTCGACGGCGTCGCCCAGGTCCCCGTACGTCGTCGGGGCCCCGAAGAACTCGAGGGCCGTCGCCCTGCGGTAGGTGCGGACCGATGCGTCGAGGAGGTCCGACAGGGTGCCCTCGGGCACGTCGAACGATCGGGGCACGCCGGGGGCGTAACTCTCCACCCAGGGTCGGGCTGCCAGATCCATAAGCCTGCTTTCTGTTATCCGTCCGACTGTATCGCGCGTTGTCCGGTGACCGGTACCCGGACGCCTTCATCCTGTCCCCGCCCGGCCCGGCGGGGTGTTCCGGTAGACTGGTGGGTCGAAGGGGAGTAGCTCCGCGTCCGCTGGATGCGCGGCCTGTCGACATACTGGCGCTGACGGCGCCCGGCAGTCCACCGGTGGAACCGGCGAGCGAGACCTTCGGCCGATCCCTGCACCCGTGCACCCGGCCGGAGCCCCCCCGCTTCGGACGGGGTGCACGCACCCGAGCCACCGGAGCATCCCGTGACATCCCCCGAGCAGTCCCCCTCCCGCGACGACGTCCGGCGCTGGCGCCAGTACCTCGCCGACGAACGCGCGGAAGCCGCCACCTACCGTGACCTCGCGCGCCGCAGGAGCGGCGAGGAGCGGGAGATCCTCCTCGGCCTCGCCGAGGCCGAGGGGCGCCACGAGGCACACTGGCTCGCGCTCCTCGGTGACGACGTCGGGCGCCCCCTGCAGCCCTCCGTCCGCAACCGGATCCTCGGCCTGCTCGCACGGCGCTTCGGATCGGTCTTCGTCCTGGCCCTCGCCCAGCGCGCCGAGGGCCGCTCCCCCTACGGATCGGACCCGTCCGCCACGAGCGCGATGGTGGCCGACGAGCAGATCCACGAGGAAGTGGTGCGCGGACTCGCCACCCGCGGCCGCAACCGGCTCTCCGGCAACTTCAGGGCGGCCGTGTTCGGCGCGAACGACGGCCTGGTCAGCAACCTGGCCCTGGTCATGGGCATCGGTGCCACGGGCGTACCGACCGCGTTCATCCTCTTCAGCGGTCTGGCCGGGCTGCTCGCGGGAGCCCTCTCCATGGGTGCCGGCGAGTACGTCTCGGTCCGGTCCCAGCGCGAACTCCTCTCGGCCACGCGCCCCACGCAGATCACCCTCGAAGCGGCGAAGGAACTCGACATCGACGCCAACGAGCTCGTGCTCGTCTACCGGGCGCGCGGCATGACGCCCGCTGCCGCCGAGCACCGGGCGGCGGAACGGTTGGGCCTCTACGGCTGCGACTGCGACCCGAGCTTCTCCCTCCAGCCCGAGAAGGACGACGACGTCGACGAGCACGAGGCCGTCGGCACCGGGCTGGGGGCCGCAGCCTCGAGCTTCTGCTTCTTCGCCTCCGGCGCCATCGTGCCCGTGCTGCCGTACCTGGCGGGACTCAGCGGGATCACTGCCGTCGTCGTCGCCTGCGTGCTCGTGGGACTGGCCCTGCTCGCCACCGGCGCCGTGGTGGCGCTGCTCTCCGGTGCGTCACCGTTGCGCCTCGCGCTGCGCCAGCTCGGCATCGGGCTCGGCGCCGCGGCGGCCACCTACCTGCTCGGCCTGCTCTTCGGCACCTCGCTGGGCTGACCGGGCCTCGCCTCCGCCTACAGCGATGTGGCCATGTGCGTCCTGCGCGAACGGTCCCCACGGGAACCGAAGCGGTGTGCGTCCCGTGACGGTCGCCTCGTCCCGCTCCGAGGTCGAGCGCGCGGACGCCTAGGCGGCGTCGCGGTGCTGCAGCACGTAGTCCTCGAGCTTGCCGAGCGTCGCCTCGATGCTCGCCGGGTGGCGGCGCGTGAAGCCCGTGAGCCGGAACACGATCCGCCACGGCACGGCCCGGCCGTCCCACTCCTCGCGCACCAGGGTGGATTCGCCGCGGGGTTCGAGCGTGTAGCGCCAGACGTGCGCCGAGAAGTGGCGCCAGGCGATGCGGCGGCCCTCCTCGAACTCCACCACGCGGTTGAGGATCTTGTAGGGTGCGCCGATCCTCATGTCCATGCCGAACCTCGCGCCCTGCGACAGGCGTGCCGGGCCGTTGGGCTGCTCGCCGCGCACCGTCCCGGAGCCGTCAATCACACTGTGGAGGGCGGGGGTCGCGAGGACCTCGAAGATGTGCTCGGCGGGGGCGTGGATGAGCCGCTCGCGCGAGATGAGGTAGGAGTCGTCAGCAGGTGGTGTCATGCCCTCATTGTGCCCGGTCGCGTCGGTCCGGTCCGACGACGAGGGGCCCCTCCGTGCGGAAGGGCCCCTCGGCCGTGCTGCATCGATCAGGGCTTGAGCAGCACCTTGATGGCACGTCGCTCGTCCATCGCCCTGTAGGCCTCGGCGGCGTCCTCGAGGGGCATCTCCACGTCGAACACCCGGCCCGGGTTGATGGTCCCGTCGAGCACGTCCCTGAGCAGCTCCGGGATGTAGGTGTGCGCCGGGGCCATGCCCCCGCCCACCGTGATGTTCTTGGCGAACAGGACGCCGATCGGCAGCTCCGGACCGCCCGCGGGCACGCCGACGAAGCCGAGGTGGCCGCCGGGGCGCGTGCTGCGGAGGGCCTGGTCCATGGACTCCTTGGTACCCACGCACTCCAGGACGGAGTCGGCGAGGACGCCGCCGAGCAGCTCGCGGACCTTCGCCACGCCCTCGTCGCCGCGCTCGGCCACGATGTCGGTGGCCCCGAACTCCCGGGCGAGCGCCTGGCGGTCCTCGTGGCGGGACATCGCGATGATGCGTGTCGCGCCGAGGCGCTTGGCGGCGAGGACGCCGCACAGGCCCACGGCGCCGTCGCCCACGACGACCACGGTGCTGCCCGGGCCGACGTTCGCGGACACGGCGGCGTGGTGGCCGGTGGACATGACGTCGGAGAGTGTGAGCAGACTCGCGGTCAGTGCTGCGTCGGGCTCCGAGACACCCTCGACCTTGCGCAGCGTGCCGTCGGCCTGCGGGACGCGAACCGCTTCGCCCTGCCCGCCCTGGAGGAAGTCGCCGTGTTCGTCGGTGCTGCCCCAGCCCGCGAGGTGGTCGCACGCGACCGTGACGCCGTTGAGGCACTGCGGGCACTTCCCGCAGCTGTCCACGAAGGGCGCGATGACGAAGTCGCCCACCACCAGGCCGGTGACGTCGTCGCCGACGGACTCCACGACGCCCACGAACTCGTGTCCGATGGCCTTGGGCTCCTTGGTGGGGCGGACCCCGCGGTAGGGCCAGAGGTCCGAACCGCAGACGCACGAGGCCGTGACGCGGACGACGGCGTCGGTAGGGCGGATGATGCTGGGGTAGTCACGGTCCTCGACGCGGATGTCGCCGGGCCCGTGGATGATGGTGGCGCGCATGTGATCTCCTAGAAGGTTGCCTGACGCAAGTGGTTGTTCCCCTGTGGTCACCTTACAAGCAGCGCGGCGCCCGGCCCTACCGCCGGGGCGTTCCCGTCACGGACTTGAACTCGCGCTCGAGTTCCTCGAGCGTCCTGTCGCGGGTCTCCGGGATGTAGCGGCGCGCGAACACGATCGCCGCGACGCCCAGGACCACGAAGACGAAGAACGTGTTGGAGATGGTGATCGCGGCCATGAGGATCGGGAAGCCGAGGCTCACGGCGAAGTTGACCATCCACAGCACGAAGACCGCCGCGCCCATCCCGAGTCCGCGCAGGCGCATCGGGAAGATCTCGGAGAGCATCAGCCACGTCACGGGCGAGATGGCGCCCTGCTGGAAGGCCAGGAATGTCACCGTCAGCGCCAGGACGAGGAACCCGCGGGTCGTTCCCTCCGGGACCACCAGGGAGACCAGACCGATCGCGAACAGGGCCGACGTCGTCCCGATCTGGCCCACCAGCAGCATGGGACGCCGCCCCACCCTGCCCAGCAGCCAGATCCCGACGAACGTGGCCGCCACCGAGATGACGCCGTTGGCGATGTTCGCGGTCAGGGCGGCCTGCGTCCCGAATCCGGCGACCACGAGGATCTGCGTCCCGTAGTACATGATCGAGTTCACGCCGGTGATCTGCTGGATCACGGCCAGGCCGAGGCCCACCACGAGGATGCGGCGGAGCCAGGGCTCGCGCAGGTCGCGGAAGCCCACCTTCTCGCGTCCACGGTCCTCGGCGGCCATCGCCCTGATCTCCTCGTACTCCTGCCGGGCGACCGTCGCCGGGCGCAGCCGCTGCAGCACGCGCAGCGCGACCCCGAAGGCGCCCTGGCCCGCGAGCCAGCGGGGACTCTCCGGCACGAAGTACATGCCGATCCACAGGCCGATGGCCGGCAGCGTCGCCAGCACGAGCATCCAGCGCCACACACCCTGGCTGTCACCGAACACGTTCCCGAGGAAGGCGCTGGTGCTGAAGGCGAGCAGCTGTCCCGTCACGATCATCAGCTCGTTGCGTGTGACCATCTGGCCGCGCCGTGCAGCCGGGGACAGTTCCGCGAGGAGGATCGGCACCATCACGGAGGCACCGCCGACCGCCAGCCCGAGGACGAGCCGCGAGGTCACCATGACGGGAACGTCGGGAGCCAGGGCGGTGCCGAGCGTCCCAACGAGGAACACGACGGCGAGCACGATGATCATCCTCCGGCGCCCGTAGGCGTCGGCCAGCCTGCCTCCTGCGAGCGCACCGAAGGCCGCACCGAACACGAGTGAGCTCGCCACGAGTCCTTCCGTGACGGCCGTGAGCCCCAGGTCGTCCACCATGAACGGCAGGGCGCCGTTGATCACCCCGGTGTCGAAGCCGAACAGCAGACCGCCGAGGGTAGCCACCCAGGTGACTCGCCGCAGGAACCGGCGCTGCCGGGAACCATCGGCATCCGCCTCCGCCGCCCCATGGCTCGTCGCGCTGCTCATCGTCGTCTCATTCCTACCGCCCCGTTAGTCCGCAGAGCCGGTCCGCTTCATCCATCCGCAAAGCCGGTCCGCAAAGTCGGTCCACATCGCCGTTCCGCATCGCCGGCCCGCAGAGGCCCGGTGCACTCTCCTCACGCTACGTCCCACCACGGGGACTCTCGCCGGACGGCGACGGCACTGCACGGGTTGACACGTCCCGATCGTCCGGGCCTGCAGGGTTCCGGGAAACGGAACAGCCTCCCCCGCGGAGGCGGAGGAGGCTGTTCACGGGAGTGCGGATCAGAGCGTGGCGTAGACCTCGCGGAGCAGCGTGGCGGTCTCGGACGGCGTCTTGCCGACCTTGACGCCCGCGGCCTCGAGGGCCTCCTTCTTGGCCTGCGCGGTGCCCGCGGAGCCGGAGACGATGGCGCCTGCGTGGCCCATGGTCTTGCCCTCGGGAGCCGTGAAGCCCGCCACGTAGCCGACGACGGGCTTGGTGACGTTCGCCTTGATGAAGTCGGCGGCGCGCTCCTCGGCGTCTCCGCCGATCTCACCGATCATCACGATGGCCTTGGTCTCCGGGTCCGCCTCGAACGCCGCGAGGGCGTCGATGTGCGTGGTGCCGATGACCGGGTCCCCGCCGATGCCGATGGCGGTGGAGAAGCCGAGGTCGCGCAGCTCGTACATCATCTGGTAGGTCAGGGTGCCCGACTTCGAGACGAGGCCCACGCCGCCCTTGCCCGTGATGTTGGCCGGGGTGATGCCCACGAGCGCCTCGCCCGGCGTGATGATGCCCGGGCAGTTCGGCCCGATGATGCGGGTGATCTGCTTGCCTTCGGCGTCGACCTTCGACTGGGCGAGGGCCCAGAACGCGGCCGAGTCCTGCACGGGTACGCCTTCGGTGATGACCACCACGAGACCGATACCGGCCTCGATGGCCTCGACGACGGCGTCCTTGGTGAAGGCCGGCGGGACGAAGACGATCGACACGTCGGCGCCGGTCTCCTTGATGGCTTCCTCGACGGTGCCGTAGACGGGGAGTGTGACGTCTCCGTGGGTGACGGTCGTGCCGGCCTTGCGGGCGTTGACTCCGCCGACCACCTGGGTGCCGGCCTTGAGCATGAGGGCGGTGTGCTTGGTGCCCTCACCGCCCGTGATGCCCTGGACGATGACCTTGGAGTCCTTGGTGAGGTAGATAGACATGCGGGAGATCCCTTACTTTCCGTAGGCCAGCGCGGCGGCCTTGTCGGCGCCTTCGTCCATGGTGTCGGCGATGGTGACCAGCGGGTGGTTCGCCTCGGCGAGGATGCGGCGGCCCTCTTCGACGTTGTTGCCGTCCAGGCGCACCACGAGGGGCTTGTTGGCCTCGTCACCGAGGATCTCGAGGGCCTTGACGATGCCGTTGGCGACGGCGTCGCACGCGGTGATGCCGCCGAAGACGTTCACGAACACGCTCTTCACCTGGCTGTCGCCGAGGATGACGTCGAGGCCGGCGGCCATGACCTCCGCGGAGGCCCCACCGCCGATGTCGAGGAAGTTGGCGGGCTTCACGTTGCCGTGCGCCTCACCCGCGTACGCGACGACGTCGAGGGTGGACATGACCAGTCCGGCACCGTTGCCGATGATGCCGACCTCGCCGTCGAGCTTGACGTAGTTGAGGTCGTGCTCCTTGGCCTTGGCCTCGAGCGGATCGGCTGCGTCCTTGTCCTCGAGTGCGGCGTGGTCCGCGTGGCGGAACTCGGCGTTCTCGTCGATGGTGACCTTGCCGTCCAGGGCGAGGATGTCGCCACTGCCGGTCTTCACGAGCGGGTTGACCTCCACGAGCGTGGCGTCCTCCTTCACGAAGACGTCCCACAGCTTGAGGATGGTGTTCACGACGCCGGTCCGGAGTTCGGGGGCGAAGCCTGCCGCGTCGACGATCTCCTCGGCCTTGGCCTGGTCGATCCCGGTGCCCGGGTCCACGGCGATGCGCGCCAGGGCCTCGGGGCGTTCGACGGCGAGCTGCTCGATCTCCATGCCGCCCTCCACCGAGCACATGGCCAGGTAGTTGCGGTTGGACCGGTCGAGCAGGACGGAGAAGTAGTACTCCTCCGCGATGTCGGCGCCCTGCGCGATCATCACCTGGTGGACCGTGTGGCCCTTGATGTCCATCCCGAGGATGTCCGAGGCGTAGGAGAAGGCCTCGTCGGGGGTCTTGGCGACCTTGACGCCGCCGGCCTTGCCGCGACCGCCTACCTTGACCTGGGCCTTGACGACGACGACGCCGCCGATCTTCTCGGCCGCTGCTCTGGCTTCTTCCGGGGTGTGCGCCACGATGCCGGCGAGCACGGGAACCCCGTGTGCCTCGAACAGATCGCGCGCCTGATATTCGAACAGGTCCACTGAGTTGAAGTCCTTCTGCGTCGAAGTAGGTTTACAAGAGGGAACTGTAGACCCTCGGGCCCGAGGCCCTCCCCAGAGTACCGGTTTAGTGAGTAAGGCCACAGTTCTATCGTCAGTAGAAAAGAGGCTGCCGTTCGTTGGGGCTTTTCACCCGGATCCGGTCACGGCATCGCGGTTGGCGACGAGGCCCTGCCATCCCCGGTGGTGCCGCAGACCACGCCGTCGCGGCCGGAACCGCACCGGCATCCGCGGCTCGACGGCTGCCCCCGCTCGAGCAGCGGCAGGCGCGCAATGGGACCGTCCCGTACCCCTGCGTTTCCCCCGCTTGCGGTCCGAGTGCGGTCAGGCCACCTTGGTGAGCGGTGCGTAGCGCAGCAGCAGCCGCTTCTCGCCGACGTCGAACCGGACCTTGGCGACGGTCTTGTCGCCGGCGCCCTCGACGGACAGTACGGTGCCGTTGCCGAAACTCGCATGGTTGACGCGGTCTCCGACGGCCACCGAGACCACTTCCTTCTGGGGCTGCACGCGGCCCACGGCCTTCGACGATGCCGGGGCGCCGTTGAAGCCGCCGCCGCTCGCACCCCAGTAGGAACCGCTGAACTTCGGCCCGCTGATGCTGCCGCCCGTGGTCCAGGCGGGTTTCGCGGCCCCCTCGCGCTTCCAGAGGATGAGGTCCTCGGGGATCTCGCTGACGAACTGGCTCGCCGGGTTGTACTGGCTCTGGCCCCACATGCTGCGCACCTCGGAGCGCGTGACGTAGAGCCGCTGCCGCGCGCGCGTCAGGCCCACGTAGGCCAGGCGCCGCTCCTCGGCGAGTTCCTTGGGGTCGGTCGCGGAACGCTGATGCGGGAAGATGCCCTGCTCCATGCCGGTGAGGAACACCACGGGGAACTCGAGGCCCTTGGCGGTGTGCAGCGTCATGAGCGTGACCACGCCCTGCCGGCGGGCCTCCTCGACGGCGCGCTGGACGTCCGCGGCGGAGCCGTCGGGGGCGTCGGGGATCTGGTCGGCGTCCGCGACGAGGGACACCTGCTCCAGAAAGTCGCCCAGTGTGCCCTCGGGGTTGTCCCGCTCGAACTCGCGGACGACGGCCACGAGTTCGGCCAGGTTCTCGACGCGGGACTCGTCCTGCGGATCGTTGCTCGTCCGAAGCTGCTCGAGGTAGCCGGTCTGCTCGAGCACCGCCTCGAGGGCGGCCGACGCACCGGAGCCGCTCGCCACCTCGGCGAGGTCGTCGATCAGCTTGACGAAGCCCGTCACTGCGTTGACCGAGCGCGTGGCCATGCCGGGCGCCTGGTCGGCGCGCCGCAGCGCCTCCATGAAGCTGACCCGCTCGCGCTCGCTCAGGGCGGCGATGGCGTACTCGGCGCGGTCACCGATGCCGCGCTTGGGCTCGTTGAGGACACGGCGCAGGTTGACGACGTCGTCCTGGTTCACCAGGACGCGCAGGTAGGCCAGCGCGTCCTTGATCTCCTTGCGCTCGTAGAAGCGCGTACCTCCCACCACCTTGTACGGCAGTCCCACGCGCAGCAGGATCTCCTCGATGGACCGCGACTGCGCGTTGGTGCGGTAGAAGATGGCGACGTCGCCGGGACGGATGTCCTCCTCGTCCTGGAGGCGGTCGATCTCCTCCGCGATGAAGCGGGCCTCCTCGTGCTCGTTCTCGCCCACGTAGCCGACGATCTTCTCGCCGCTGCCCTCGGCGGTCCACAGCCGCTTCTCGGGTCGGTCGGGGTTGCGGGAGATCACGGCGTTGGCCGCGCTGAGGATGTTCTGGGTGGAGCGGTAGTTCTGCTCGAGCAGGATGGTGCGGGCGCTCGGGTAGTCGTTCTCGAACTCGACGATGTTGCGCACATCCGCGCCTCGGAAGGCGTAGATGGACTGGTCCGAATCGCCCACCACGGTCAGCTCCGCAGGGTCCTCGGAGGACTCCCCCGGCACGCCCACGATCTCCCGCACCAGCGCGTACTGCGCGTGGTTGGTGTCCTGGTACTCGTCCACGAGGACGTGGCGGAAGCGCCGCCGGTAGTAGTCCGCCACGCCGGGGAAGGCCCGGAACATGAAGACCGTCTGCGCGATCAGGTCGTCGAAGTCCATGGCGTTGGCCTGGCGCATGCGCTGGGCGTAGCCCGAGTAGACCTCGGCGACGGCCTGCTCGAAGGGATCGGAGGGGTCGATGTCGGAGGCGAACGCCTCCTCGTCGATCAGTTCGTTCTTGAGCGCGGAGATCTTGTGCTGGATGGCCTTCGGGGCGAACTTCTTCGGGTCGAGGTCCAGGCCCTTGGCCACGAGCGTGATCAGGCGAAGGGTGTCCGCCGAGTCGTAGATGGAGAAATTCGAGTTCAGCCCTACCGACGCCGCCTCGCGGCGGAGGATCCTCACACAGGAGGAGTGGAACGTGGAGATCCACATGCGCTTCGCGACGTCGCCGATCAGGCCCTCGATGCGCTCTCGCATCTCGGCTGCGGCCTTGTTGGTGAACGTGATGGCCAGGATCTGCCCGGGGTGCGAGCGTCCTGTGGCCAGCAGGTACGCGATGCGGTGGCTCAGGACGCGGGTCTTGCCGGATCCGGCTCCCGCGACGATCAGCAGGGGCGTCCCGCCGTGCTTCACCGCCTCCTCCTGCTGGGGGTTCAGGCCCGCCAGCAGCTCCTGCGCGCGGTGCTCGTCGACGCCGACCCGTAACGGCACGTGCTCCGTCGCGGGATCACCCGTCGTCGCCATCGCCGCCTCGCGCGCACGCTTCTTCTCGGCGGTCGTGGGCGGGGAGACGTAGGGATCGAAGAGCATGTCCATGGTCCTCCAAGTCTAGGCCGTGCCCCCGACAGTCACCCGGTCGCGCGGAGGAGGGGCTGCCTCGCCCATACTGGAGGAGTGGCAAGGACCCGCGCACAGATCGCACGCAAGCACAGCATGTCCGCGCCGCCGTCGGCGGTACCGCCCACGACGGTCGTGCCGGGCGTACCGGGCAGGAAGAGCAACGGGTCGCTCATCCTCATCGCCGCCGCCGTCGCATCCCTGTTCCTCTTCTGGTACTTCCACCTGCTCACGCTGGGGCAGATGACGCAGCTCTCGGGCGGCCTCACGATGCCGGACATGATGATCGGCGGGTACGACGCCGGCTACATCCACCGCCTCGGGGAGGAGATGGACGACGACGCCCGCGGGCAGCTGAGCTACCTGCACCGTACGGCGGGCACGCTCTTCCCCCTGATCTTCGCGTTCGCCTGGCTCCTGCTGGTCCAGCTCACCGCAGGACGGCGCTGGCTGCGCTGGGTCCTGTGGTCCCCCGTGATCCTGTTCGTCGTCGTCGACCTGTGGGAGAACGTGGCGATCGACACCGTGATGGCCTCCGCGACCGCCGATCCTGCCGCTGTGTCGCTCGCATCGACGCTGACGGTGCTGCGCTGGGTGCTGCTCGCCCTGAGCCTGGTGGCCGGTGCGGTGTCGGTCTTCCTGCCGGCGCACCCGCGGGGGTCGGCGGGGCACGGAACCGGCACGGGAACCGGGTAAGCTGGGACCGCCGGATCGGTGAACCCGCCATCCAGGCCTCTGTAGCTCAGTAGGATAGAGCGTCCCTCTCCTAAAGGGAAGGTCGTCGGTTCGATTCCGGCCAGGGGCACACGGCATACGACGAGGGCGATGACGGGCGGTTCCGCCCGTCATCGCCCTCGTCATGTGCGGGGTAGGTTGGACGGCATGTGGGAGGCATCAGGGGCGCCGGTCATCACCGTCACCGCCCTGTGCCTCCTGGACGCCCGCGGGCACCTGCTGCTCGTACGCAAACGCGGCACGAGCATGTTCATGCAGCCCGGAGGCAAGCCGGAGCCCGGCGAGACGCCGGCGGAGACCGGAGCACGGGAGCTGTCCGAGGAACTGGGCCTCGCCGTCGCGCCGGAGGACCTCACGCTGCTGGGCACCTGGCGGGGACCGGCGGCCAACGAGGCGGACACGCTCCTCGTCGCCACCGTCTTCCGGTGTCCCCTGACGGCAGAGCCGCTCCCGGCCGCGGAGATCGAGGAGCTCGCATGGCTCGACCTCGGGGCGGCCGGTGATCGGGAGGACCTCGCTCCCCTGCTGACCGACTTCGTGATCCCCCACCTGGTCGCGGTCGGGGACAGCATTCCCTAGACGCCGCTGAGCGCCTCGGGCTCCTCGTCCACGGCCACGTTCTTCTGCACCGCGAACTGCGTGCGGTGCAGCTCCTCGTACCGGCCGCCGAGGGCCAGCAGCTCCTCGTGCGAGCCGCGTTCGACGATCCGGCCGTCCTCGACCACGAGGATCATGTCCGCGCTGCGGATGGTGGAGAGCCGGTGCGCGATCACCATGGCGGTCCGGCCCTCGAGCGCCTCGCTCAGTGCCGCCTGCACGGCCGCTTCCGAGGTCGAGTCCAGCGCCGCTGTCGCCTCGTCGAGGATGACCACGCGCGGATGGGCCAGCAGGAGCCGCGCGATGGTCATGCGCTGGCGTTCACCGCCGGAGAGCCGGTAGCCGCGTTCGCCCACCATGGTGTCGAGCTGGTCCGGGAGGGACCGGACGAGCGGTTCCAGCCGGGCACGCCGGACGGCGTCCCACACCTCGTCCTCGGTGGCGTCCGGCCGGGCGAGCCGGAGGTTGGAGAGGATCGTCTCGTGGAACAGGTGGCCGTCCTGCGTCACCATCCCCAGGGTCTGCCGCATCGAGGCGAACGTCACGTCCCGTACATCGGCACCGGACAGGCGCACAGCACCGCTGTCGACGTCATACAGGCGCGCCAGAAGCTGGGCGATGGTGGACTTCCCGGCACCCGAGGTACCCACGAGGGCCACCGTCTGCCCGGGCTCGATCCGGAAGGACACCCCGTGCAGCACCTCCTCGCCGCCCCGCGTGTCCAGCGTCGAGACCTCCTCCAGGGAGGCGAGGGAGACCTTGTCCGCCGACGGGTAGGCGAAGCGGACGTCGTCGAACTCCACCGCGACAGGGCCGGCAGGCACGCTTCCGGCGTCGGGCTTCTCCTGGATGAGCGGCTGGAGGTCGAGCACCTCGAAGACGCGTTCGAAGCTGACGATGGCGCTCATGATCTCCACGCGGGCGTTCGCCAGGCTCGTCAGCGGCGCATAGAGCCGCGTCAGCAGGAGGGCGAGGGTGACCACCTCGCCGGTGTCGAGCTGGCCTGCGAGCGCCAGGAAGCCTCCGAGCCCGTAGACGAGGGCCAGCGCGAGCGCGGAGACGAGCATCAGGGCCGTGAAGAACACGAACTGCAGCATCGCGGTGCGTACCCCGATGTCCCGCACGCGCGCGGCGCGGACGCGGAACTCCTCGGACTCCTCGTCGGGCCGGCCGAAGAGCTTCACGAGCGTGGCACCGGGGGCCGAGAAACGCTCGGTCATCTGCGTACTCATGGCCGAGTTGTGGTCGGCCGCCTCACGGCGCAGGGCAGCGAGGCGGCTGCCCATGCGGCGCGCGGGCACGAGGAAGACGGGCAGCATGACCACGGCGAGCACCGTGACGAGCCAGGACGTGCTCAGCATGACCGCGAGCGTGAGGACCAGCGCCACGGAGTTCGTGACGACCCCCGAGAGGGTGCCGCTGAACGCCTGCTGGGCGCCGATGACGTCGTTGTTGAGCCGGCTCACCAGCGCACCCGTGCGGGTGCGGGTGAAGAAGGCGATCGGCATCTTCTGGACGTGGTCGAACACCGCGGTGCGCAGGTCCAGGATCACGCCCTCGCCGATGCGCGCCGAGTACCAGCGCGTCACGAGGGACACCGCGGCGTCGGCGACCGCCACGAGCGCGATCACGACGGCGAGCCGGATGACCGTGCCCACCTCGCCGCGGGCGACGATCACGTCCACCACCTGGCCGGCCAGGACCGGCGTCGCGACGGCGAGGAAGGCCCCGGCCACGGACAGGAGGATGAACAGCACCAGCTTCGAGCGGTACGGCACGGCGAAGGTCAGGATGCGGCGTACCGACTCCCGGGAGAATCCGTGTTTCGCGTCCTTCGCCGTCGAAATCCTGTACAGCGAGCTCCAGGCCGCGCCTTCCATGCTCATAACGGTCCCTCCCGGGGATGCCAGTTCCGGCTGCGATCCCCGGTGTCTGGACCGTCGCCGCAATACTTCGGAACAATAAGTGGATGTTCCGGTGTTCACCTCAGTAGTGTTCGACTCCGGCCGCGGCCGGGTGCAACTGAGGTACGTAGGGTTCAAGCCGTTCCCGGCCCCTTCTATTTCCCCACCCGCCGTATCCGCCCCACGCAACCGAAGGAAGCCCCCATGAAGCACCGCCTGTCCATCCTCGGCACCGCCGCAGCCCTCACCCTCGCGCTCGCGGGCTGCTCCTCGTCGACCCCGGCCGGCGGGAGCGGGGGATCCGGGGAGTCCGCGGCGGCGTCGTCGCTGCAGGAGATCCAGGACGCGGGCGTCCTGACGGTGGGCACCGAGGGCACCTACCAGCCCTTCAGCTTCCACGAGGGCGGCAGTGGCGAACTCACCGGGTACGACGTCGAGGTCATCACCGCCGTCGCGGAGAAGATGGGCGTCGAGGCGGAGTTCGAGGAGACGCAGTGGGACGCGATCTTCGCGGGCCTCGAGGCCGGCCGGTTCGACGTGATCGCCAACCAGGTCTCCATCACGGACGAGCGCAAGGCCACCTACGACTTCTCCGAGCCGTACACCGTCAGCTCGGGCGTGATCGTCACGACGGCGGACAACACCGACATCACCTCCTTCGAGGACCTCTCCGGCAAGACGACGGCGCAGTCCCTGACCAGCAACTGGAACGAGCTCGCGAAGGCGAGCGGCGCGAACGTCGAGGCGGTCGAAGGCTGGGCGCAGTCGATCACGCTCCTCGAGCAGGGTCGCGTGGACGCCACCATCAACGACGAGCTGACCTACCTCGACTACCAGAAGACCAACGACAACGAGGGCATCAAGATCGCGGCGACCACGGAGGAGTCCTCCCGGAGCGCCGTCGCGGTCCGTAAGGGCAGCACCGAACTCGTGGACGCCATCAACACGGCCCTCGACGAGCTCCGCGCGGAGGGCACGCTCGCCGAGATCTCCGAAAAGTACTTCGGCACTGACGTCAGCGAGTGATACCGGCGAGAAGGGCCGGAAGGCCTGACTGATGGACTGGGAACTGCTGCGCGCCTCCTTCTGGCCCATGGTCTCCGGCGCTGTGACGGGCACCATCCCGCTCTCCATCGTCTCCTTCCTGTTCGGCCTGGCTCTGGCGCTCGTCGTCGCGCTCATGCGCATCAGCGGGCAGCCCGTCCTCTCGGGCATCGCGAGGTTCTACGTCTCGGTGATCCGCGGCACGCCCCTGCTGGTGCAGCTGTTCGTCATCTTCTACGGGCTCCCCTCGATCGGGTTGACCATCGACCCGTGGCCCAGTGCCATCATCGCGTTCTCGCTCAACGTCGCGGGGTACGCGGCGGAGATCCTCCGCTCGGCCATCCTCTCCGTGCCGAAGGGACAGTGGGAGGCGGGTCACACCATCGGCATGTCCCGCACCGTCACCCTGCGTCGCGTCATCCTCCCGCAGGCGGCGCGCGTCTCGGTCCCGCCGCTGTCCAACACCTTCATCAGCCTCGTGAAAGACACCTCGCTGGCGTCGGTGATCCTGGTGACGGAGCTGTTCCGCGAGGCCCAGCAGATCGCCGCCTTCTCGCAGCAGTTCATGCTGGTCTACCTCGAGGCCGCCGCCATCTACTGGGTGATCTGCCTCGTCCTGTCCAGCGGCCAGTCCGCCCTCGAGAAGAGATTGGACCGCTATGTCGCCCACTGATCCCCTCCTGACCGCCACCTCGTTGCGGAAGTCCTTCGGCGACAACGAGGTGTTGAAGTCCATCGACCTGCGCATCGACGCCGGGCAGGTGGTCGCGCTCGTCGGCCCGTCCGGTTCAGGGAAGACCACGGTGCTGCGCTGCCTCAACGGCCTCGAGACGCCCGACGGCGGCACCGTGGCCTTCCGCGGCGGACCGAGCGTGGAGTTCGGCGGCAAGGTGGGCAAGAAGGAGGCGTTGTCCCTGCGGGACCGCAGCGCCATGGTCTTCCAGAACTACAACCTCTTCCCCCATATGACGGTGCTCGAGAACATCATCGAGGGCCCCGTCCGGGTGCAGAGGAAGTCCCGGAAGGACGCCGTCGAGAACGCCGAACGGCTCCTCGCGCGCGTGGGGCTCGCCGCGAAGCGGGACGACCACCCGTTCAACCTCTCCGGCGGGCAGCAGCAGCGCGTCGGGATCGTCCGCGCGCTGGCACTGCAGCCGGACCTGCTGCTGTTCGACGAGCCGACGTCGGCCCTGGACCCCGAGCTCGTCGGCGAGGTGCTCACCGTCATCAAGGAGCTCGCCGAGGAGAAGTGGACCATGGCGATCGTGACCCACGAGCTGGCCTTCGCCCGCGAGGTCGCCGACGAGGTGGTCTTCATGGACGGGGGCGTGGTCGTGGAGCACGGCCACCCCGACCAGGTGCTGCGCGATCCGCGCGAGGAGCGGACGCGCCGGTTCGTCCAGCGCCTGCTCAATCCCTTCTGACGCCGGGCACGGCGTGCGCGGCGGGGTCCGGTCCCCGCCGCGCGTCCCGAGGCCCGCGGAGTGTCGCGGGTCCCTGCTGCGTATCGCGGGCCGACGCGCTCCTGCCAGGGGAGGGCGTGTACGACGATGGGGCACCCGCCCGCGCGACGGATCAGGCCGCGATCCGGTCCGGGTGCGAGTAGCAGTTCAGGGACGTCCCGCGGCTGAAACCCACGAGCGTGAGGCCGGCGTCATCGGCGAGGTCCGCTGCCAGGGACGACGGCGCACTCACGGCGGCGAGGACGGGGATGCCCGCGAGCTGCGCCTTCTGCACGAGCTCGAAGGATGCCCGGCCCGACACCTGGAGGATAGTCCCGCGCAGGGGCAGCATGCCCTCCCGGAGCGCCCAGCCCACCACCTTGTCCACTGCGTTGTGGCGCCCCACGTCCTCCCGGAGGCACAGGAGCTCCCCCTCCGCGGTGAACAGGCCGGCGGCGTGGACGCCACCGGTGCGGTCGAAGAGCTTCTGGCTCTCGCGCAGGCGGTCGGGCAGCGACGCCAGGACGCCGAGGTCCACCGGGGCGGTGTCGTCATGCAGGTCGAACCGCGAGGACTTCCGTACCGCGTCGATCGACGCCGTGCCGCAGATGCCGCACGAGCTCGAGGTGTACACATGGCGTTCCATCGCGGTGTCAGGGAGCTCCACGCCCGGCCGGAGCTGGGCCTCCACCACGTTGAACGTCTGCTGGCCGTTCTCGTCCACGCCGGCGCAGTACCGCAGGCTCGGCAGCTGGCCCGGCTCCCAGACCACGCCCTCCGAGACGAGGAACCCGGCCACGAGGTCGAAGTCGTCCCCCGGTGTACGCATGGTGACCGTGAAGGCGCTGCCGCCGAGGCGGATCTCGAGCGGTTCCTCCCCCGCCAGCACGTCCTCGCGGCGCCCGGTCTGCGCCCCGATACGGAACTTGGTGATACGACGTCGCTGGGTGACCCGGTTCATGCTGTGCTCCTTGCCTCGGTCCTGTCTCGAGGTTAGTTGACCCAGGTCGGCGTCCGGACCGTCGGGGCCGCCGTCCGGGGGTGTGGACAGCGTCCCCGGCGTCGGCGTCGCGTCAGCCGACCACCCACGGCAGCGACAGGGCCGGCACGGGGTCGCCCGCAGCACAGCCCTCGGACGGGATCACCAGGACGCCCTCGGCGGAGGCGAGACCGCGCAGCATCCCGGAGCGCTGGTGGGTGCTGGGGACGGCCCGCCCGGCCTCGGCGCGGTACGGGACGAGGCGGCTCCTGCCGGGCAGCGGCTCGAAGGCGTCGGCGCTCGTCACCGTCCGCGGCTCCTCCAGTACGGCCCCGCGCAGTCCCGCCAGTAGCGGACCGGCCACCGTGAGCATGGCCATCATCGCGGCGAGGGGGTTGCCCGGGAGCCCCACGAGGAAGCGTCCGTCCGGCAGGCGCGCCAGCAGCGTCGGGTGGCCCGGCCGCATGGCGATGCCGTCGATGATCAGCTCGGCCCCGAGTTCGGTGAGTGCCCGGCGGATGTGGTCCGCGGAGGAACTGCCCGTGCCGCCGGTCGTGATGAGGACGTCACCGGATGCCCTGGCCAGGGAGAACTCGTCGGTCGGTTCCGCACTGATGGCGGCCACGACGTCGTCGAGGTCGTCCTTCGCACGCCCGGCGACGTCGACGTGGCCTCCGAGCATCGCCACGAAGGCGGGCAGCTGGGGGCCGAAGGTGTCGCGGACCTGGCCGGGGTGCGGGAGTCCGTGGTCGATCACCTCGTCACCGGTCATCAGGAGGGACACCCGAGGAGCCCGCAGGACGGCGAGGGTGTCGTGTCCGCACACCGCTGCCAGGGCGATCTGTGCGGGATTCAGGACGACGCCGGCGGGGATGGCCTCGGAGCCCTCCTCGGCCTCCTCCCCCGCGGGCCGCACGTGTTCGTGGGGCGACGGCTCGTCGGGCCGGGCCGACTCGTTGCGGTCCAGCACGTCCCCGCGGACCGCGCCGTGCTCGGTCCGCAGGATGCCGACGGCGTTCTGGGGAACCACTCCCCCGGTCAGGATGAACGTCGCCTCACCGGGCGCGAGCGATACCTCGCCGGAGTCGGCGTGCGGCGCAGGCCTGCCGCGGGGGTGCTCGTCCGGCTGCGCGTGGCTCACGAGCGTCCAGGGTGGCTCACCGTTCACCGCCCACCCGTCCATCGCCGAGGACGCGTAGTGCGGGATGGCCTGCAGCGCGTGGACGGGTTCGGCGAGCGTCTGCCCGAGGGCGTCCGCGAGGGTGACGGTCTGGAAGGGCAGCGGCCGCCCCGCGCCGTGCGCGAGGGTGCGGGCCATCGCCCAGTCGACGTTGCGGGCGGGTACCGACTCGCTCATGCGGGACCTCCACCCGCCGCGGCCTCAGCGCAGAGCGCGTCGGCCACCGCCATCGCGGATTCCATGGCCACCTGCTCGTCCGCCTGTCCGCTGCCCACCGCGAGGCCTGCCGCATACCCGACCACGAACGTCGTCAGGGGCGCCGCGGGCCTCACCACACCGTGGGCTGCGCGACCGGCCAGCCCGAGGACGGCGTCGATGTCCACGTCCGTCCCGTCGATCTCGAAGGCGGCGAGCAGTTTCTCGGTCCAGTCGTGCAGCAGTTTCTGGCGGTCGTCCATGGGCCCTCCGGGTGGTGCTAGGGGACGTCGACTCCCAGCATTCGCGCATCGTTCCAGGTGTCGACGTCGTGTGTGGTGCCCGGCGGAACCGGGACGGGTCTGGTGCTCACACTAGCAAGGAGGCTTCGCATCGAGAGGTTGTCCGCCGGACCGCGGGCCAGGACGGCGTCGATGGCGGCTGCGAGGTCCTCGCTCCGGTACAGCGCTGCCAGCAGCTGGTCACGCCCGCCGTCGACCGCGATCAGGGAGGTGGCGTCCCCTGCCGCGGCCTCGGCCAGCAGGGCTTCGAGGAGTTCACCGACACGCGGCATGTCACACGCCACCACGGCGCACCAGGGCGCCCTCGGTCCCGGTGACGCCCGGAACCCGGCGACCACGGCCGCTGCCGGCCCGGCGAAGGCGGGTTCCTCCCGGACGAACGACGGCGCGACAGCCTCGGCGCGCCACGCGCCGTCGGGCCGGGGACCGACGACGGTGAGGCGCCCCGCGTCGGAGAGGGCGGCGCAGGTGCGCTCGAGCAGGGTCTGCCCGTCGAGGACCAGACCGGCCTTGGACACGCCGCCGAGCCGCGAGGACCGGCCGCCGGCCAGGACGATGGCGTCGAACCGCGGGGTGCCGGTCACGCGGCGTTCTCGGCGAGGAACTCGCTCCACTGCGGTGCCGGCTTCTCGAGTTCGCGGATCTGCCACTGCGGGCCGCGCGGTGGAAGCGGGACGATCCGCAGTTTCCAACCGAGGCTGCTGAGCGTCTTGTCCCCCTTGGCGTTGTTGCACTTCAGGCAGCACGCCACCAGGTTCTCCCAGGTGTCACCGCCACCCCTGGACCGGGGCATCACGTGGTCGATGGTCGAGGCGGTCTTCCCGCAGTAGGCGCACAGGTGGTTGTCGCGGCGCAGGACCCCGCGCCGGGTCGCGGTGACGTCGTGCCGGTACGGGATCTTCACGTACCGGTGGAGGAGGATCACCGACGGCCGGCCGAGCACTTCCGTGGGACCCACCACCGGGTCGTCGTCCTCCGCGACCACGCTCGCCTTCCCCGTGAGCACAAGGACCAGCGCCCGGCGGAAGGTCACGACCGCCAGTGGTTCATACCCTGCATTCAGAACGAGAGTGCGCATGAACAAAGCCTCGATACCGACGTGTTCCCGCAACCGGGTGCCATCCCGGGGATCGGGAGAGGTGCTTCTGATTGACACTGCAAGGGTAAGCACAACACATGAAGGTCACTAATGGGCAGCATTCCTCAGCGGAATTGTGGTGCGAGGCCGGATTCGTCATCTATACACGAACGGAAGGACCAGCACATGGTGCCGGTCCTTCCGTTTGGTCGTTCGTCCGTCGGTCAGCCGCCGACGCGGATGTACACGCCGCCGGAGCCGAGCTCGGCGGGTGCGATCACGGTCGTGTTGCCGTTGAACCCGCCGTGCACGGCCTGGCCACCGCCGATGTAGACGGCGATGTGAGCCATGCCCATGCCGCCGTTGGCGTAGTAGATGAGGTCGCCCGGGATGGCCTCGCCGGCACTGACGGTCCGACCCAGCGAGAGGTAGCCTGCCGGCCAGCCGTGGAAGTTGATGCCCGCTGCGGCGAGGGAGTTGCTGGCCAGGCGTGTGCAGTCCTGCATGACACCGAGCTGGCCCTTGGCTGCTGCGGCGATGGTCGCGGCAACGCCCGACGACGCCCGAGGGGCGGGCGCGGGAGCGGGGGCCGGCGCGGGAGCGGGTGCCGGGGCAGGAGCCGGCGCCACTGCGGCAGGCGCAGCGACGGGTGCCTTGACTGCCGCAACGGGAGCCGGCGCCTGCGCCACGGGGGCCTGGACGACCGGCGCCTGGACTGCTGCGACCGGAGCGGGAGCGGCCGGCGCCTGGACTGCTGCCACCGGAGCGGGAGCGGGCGGCGCCTCGACGACAGGGGCCTCGACGACAGGGGCCTCGGCGACAGGGGCCTCGGCGACAGGGGCCTCGACGACAGGAGCCGCGGGTGCGACGACCGGCTTGGCGTTGACCTTGACCGGCGTCCGGTTGAAGGACACGACGGTCTCGGTGGACGCCACGACGGCGGCGCGGACCGACGACAGGGAGATGCTGGAGGCAGCGACGTCGCGCTGCGGCTGCAGGTCGGCGGCGTTGGCCGCGACACCGCTGGTCAGGACGAGGCCGGACGCCGCCGCGATGACGGCGGCCTGACGGCCCATCCCGCTCGCGTTGGACGTGACGGCGCTGGCGAGGGCGGAGAAGCTTGCGGTGTTCCGCGCTTCTCCCCGGTGGCGTGCGATTGTGGCGCGTGAAGACATGGGGTTTCTCCGAAAAGTGGGGGGTTAGCGAACGCGGACGAAGCTGGCGCCGGGGAGGTCCGACAGGCCGTGGAGGCCGGTGTTCATGCCGTTGAGGCCACCGCTGATGACCTGGCCGTTGCCGACGTAGATGGCGACGTGGCCACCGGTGATCACGAGGTCGCCCGGTGCGGGGCTCCCCACCACGTCACCGAACTGGAAGAACTGGCCCGGGGCGAGGTCTCCCACGGACTTGCCGACCGAGCGCAGCGCCTTCTCGACCATGGCGGTGCAGTCCTGCGGGGTGCCGATCTGGGCGTAGGCCGAACCGACCAGGCCTGCAGCGACGCCGGAGGACTGGGCAGGAGCGGCGGGGGCAGGTGCGGCCGGGGCAGGTGCGGGTGCGGGCTGCGCGGCTACAGGGGCCGGGGCAGCGGGGACAACCACTGTGGCCGGTGCGGGGGCAGGTGCGGCGACGACCGTCACCGGGGCGGCAGGTGCAGCCGCGGCAGGGGCAGCCGTGACAGGAGCCGGTGCGACAGGAGCCGGCATGGCGATGGCGGGCGCGGCCTCGACGACGGGCGCCTCGACGACGGGCTCGGGAGCAGGTGATTCGACGACGGGCTCGGGAGCGGCGGTGACCTCGACGGCCACGCGGTCGAAGGAGACCGTTGCGGTGGCCGGGACTGTGACCTCGGCCGGGACGACCCGGTTCACGGTCAACGCTGCGGAGGACTGCACCTCACGCTCGGCGGTGGCTGCACCGTGGGCCGGCAGCCCGGCGGTCAGCACCAGGCCTGACGCGGCGACGATGACGGCTGCCTGGCGGCCGACGGATCCGGCGTTGGAGGTGACTGCTGTGGACAGGTTCGTCAGCGCACTGACGTTCCGGGCCGCACGATGGCGGCCCGGCGAAGAGCTTTTGGACACGTTGGATTGCCTCTCCCAACGCCTGCGAGGTGAGCTGTCGGATTCGGATGGGAGTCACCCGGCCGCTGCATGAAACAGCGACTTAACCCCAAGGATTTCTGTGAAGAAACCCGGAAATTGGTTCCCCCGCCTCTGCCATGCGATGGTGCGGACGGACCTCGAGCAATGGCAGAGCTAGGCGATTTGCAGGAGGGTGCCGGATCTAGAGCGAATTTGGCACGAGATGAAAGCTACATCAGAAACACCGATATGTCACATTACGGTCACGGACCGGTGTGTTCTTGATATCGGCGGCGATGAGGCGCACCCTGCCCCGCGGGTCGGGGATCAGGGTGCGACGGCGACGAACACGTGGGAGGCGACCACGGGCGGCAGCTCCAGGGCGCCCTCGACACCGGGCACGCGGACGGAGACATATCCGCCCACGGATTCCAGGTTCAGCTGCGCTCCGGGACGCAGGCCGCCCTCGTCGAGCTGCGTGAGAAGCTCCGGATCCACCTGGATCGGTTCCGCCAGTCGCACGAGCGTGACCTGCTTGTCAGGAGAGTAGGTGCCCATGGCGGACAGCAGGGTCACCACGCCGTCGGTGAACAGCTCGGACTCCACTCCCCCGATCGCCTCGAGTCCCGGGATGGGATTCCCGTACGGCGACTCCGAGGGCTTGCCGAGGAGTTCGTAGAGCCTGCGCTCCACACGCTCGCTCATCACGTGCTCCCAGCGGCAGGCCTCCTCGTGCACATAGGCCCAGTCGAGCCCGATGACGTCGCTCAGCAGGCGCTCCGCGAGGCGGTGCTTCCTCATGACCTCGGTGGCCCGACGCCGTCCCAGCCCGGTGAGCTCCAGGTGCCGGTCGCCGGAGACCACAACGAGGCCGTCGCGTTCCATGCGTCCGATGGTCTGGGAGACGGTCGGCCCCGAGTGGCGGAGTCGCTCGGCGATGCGCGCACGGAGGGCGACGATGTTCTCTTCCTCGAGCTCAAGGATGGTCCGCAGGTACATCTCGGTGGTGTCGATGAGGTCCGTCATGCGGTTCAGCTCCTTGGTGCGGTGCGGGTGCGCGGCTGGTGTGCCTCACGCCGGTGAGGCAAGGCGCCGCCGCCGCGGCCTGATCCGCCCCACGCTCCCCAAGGTTAACCCATGCCGCAACGCGCCCGGCAATCGACCCCCTCCGCCCGCCGGAAGACGCCGACGGCGCCGTTGGCCCCTTCCCGCAGGCAGGAGTTCACAAATGGAGGGGCCCGTGACAGCTGGGGCAGAATGAGGGCCGTACCCGCCGCCCAACAGCTGGAGCACCCATGAATGACCTGCCCCGCCTCCCCGGACACCTGCTGCCCTCGGACGGCCGCTTCGGCGCCGGCCCCTCCAAGGTGCGGAGGGGGCAGATCGACGCACTCGTGGCCGCCGGACCCTCACTGCTCGGGACGTCCCACCGCCAGGCGCCGGTCCGCGATCTCGTCGGACGCGTGCGCACCGGCCTCAGCACCTTCTTCGGCGCCCCCGAAGGGTACGAGGTGGTGTTGGGCGTCGGCGGATCCACGGCGTTCTGGGACGTCGCAACCTTCGGTCTGGTGGAGCGGAAGGCGCAGCACCTCTCCTTCGGCGAGTTCGGGTCCAAGTTCGCCGCCGCGACCGACAAGGCGCCGTTCCTGGAGGGGTCGAGCATCATCACCTCCGAGCCGGGTACGCGTCCGGACCCCGCGGCGGAGACCGGGGTGGACACGTATGCCTGGCCGCAGAACGAGACCTCCACCGGCGTCGCCGCTCCCGTCCGGCGGGTCGCGGGCGCCGATGACGGAGCGCTCGTCGTCGTCGATGCGACGTCCGCAGCCGGAGGCCTGGACGTGGACGTGTCACAGGCCGACGTCTACTACTTCGCCCCGCAGAAGAACTTCGCGTCCGACGGCGGACTGTGGCTCGGGCTCTTCTCCCCCGCCGCGCTCGAGCGCGCGGCGCGCATCGCCGCCGGAGACCGGTGGATCCCCGATTTCCTCGACCTGCAGACGGCCATCGACAACTCGCGCCTGAACCAGACCTACAACACGCCCTCGCTGTCCACGCTCGTCACACTCGAAGCGCAGGTGCAGTGGCTCAACGAGCAGGGCGGGCTGCCCTTCGCCGCCGGCCGCACCGCCGATTCCGCCGGGAAGCTCTACCGCTGGGCCGAGGCATCCGCCGTCGCGAACCCGTACGTCGCCCGCGCCGAGGACCGCTCCAACGTGATCGTGACCGTGGACTTCGACGACGCCGTGGACGCTGCACGCATCGCCGCCATCCTGCGGGCCAACGGGATCGTCGACGTCGAGCCCTATCGCAAGCTGGGCCGCAACCAGCTCCGCATCGCCACCTTCGTGTCGATCGAGCCCGACGACGTCTCGGCCCTGATCGCCTGCATCGACTTCGTGGTCGAGAACCTCCTCTAGGTCTCCGGGGCCGCTCGCCCACACCGGACTCCGCACGGGCGAGCGGCACCCGCTGGTCTCAGGCCCCGGGTCCCGGGCCTTTGGTCAGGGTCGCTGGTCAGGGTCCCTGGTCCCTGGTCCCTGGTCCCTGGTCCCTGGACAGGGCCCCGCGTTCTTATCCACATAGGCACCCTTGATCTCGGAGTAGAACGTGTGTTCTATAAAATCGAGGCATGGCTACAGCACCGATCGAGAGTGTCACCCGAGCAGGGAGCCCGCTCGAATCGGCGCGCGCCACCCTGGCCGATTGCGCCCGCGACCTGACGCGGCAGCACAGCGTTCTCTCCAGAGCAGACGCCCTCCGCCTCGTCGTCGACGTCGAGCAGGTGTCGAGGGTCGTCGACCATTTGCAGATCCTCGTCGCCCGTCTGGCCGATGAACACGATCTCGCTGATCACCAACTGCGCGGTCCCACTCTCGTCCCGGCATCCGTGCAGGCACAGCCAGGAGCAGCATCCCCGCCGGACCGGCCGGACAGGCCCGCTGCCAGGCTGCGGGACTGCGCGGAGTTCCTGCGGACCACGCTGGGAATCGGCGAGGCGGAAGCGAGGCGGCGGCTGAACCTGGCCGAGGTCGTCCTGCCTGGGCTGTCACCCACGGGCGCGCCGACCCCTGCCCCGCTGGAGGCGCTCGGCGACGCCGTGGGTTCCTGCGTGATCAGTAGCCGCGCCGCGACCATTATCGTCCGGGCACTCAAGCGGGTACACGCCGTCGCGGCGCCGGAACAGCTCATGTCCATGGAGCACCACCTCACCCTGCAGGCAGCCCAGTCCGACGAGGACCTCCTGCGGGTCCTGGCTCGCCGCTGGGAATCGGTGCTCGACCAGGACGGGCAGGAACCCACCGAGAAGATCCTGCGCGCCCGGCAGGGCGTCTTCCTCAAGGGCCGCCGCCACGGGCTGCATCTTCTGGAGATCGGCGCAACGGACGAACAGTTCGAGCACCTCGTCACCGTGATGAACTCGGCCACCAACCCGCGCAGGGCCGTGAAGGATCCCGCCTCTCCGGCCGGTCCGGCCGACGATGGCGGCGGTCCGGTGGCCACGGCCGTGGATGCCGCTCCTACCACGAGAGCCCAGGACATGCTCGAAGGCCTTGTCGCCGCCTGCAGGATCGCCCTGTCCGGCGATGGGCTCCCCGCAACGGGTGGGCACCGTCCGCAGGTCATGGTGACCATCGACTACCGGGACCTGCTGGAGCAGATGCAACGGGCTGGTTCAGCGGTGTTCTCGCAACAGATCAGTGCCAGGACCATCAGGAAGCTCGCGTGTGAGGCCGAGATCATCCCGGTTGTCCTGGGCAGCAGAGGGCAGGTACTGGACGTCGGACGGGCTCAACGGCTCTTCCCTCCACACCTCCGCCGTGCTTTGGTGGCTCGGGACAGAGGGTGCGCCTTCCCCGACTGTTCCATCCCCGCCAGCTGGTGCGAGGCCCACCACCTTCGGCCTTGGTCGTCCGGCGGCCGGACCAGCATCGACAACGGGGTCCTGCTGTGTTCGCGCCACCACCACGCCATCCATCAGGGCACGTGGAGCATCGAATCGCGCAGCGGCGTGCCCTGGTTCCTCCCACCCGTCCACCGACGAGGCACGGCCGGCCCGCGCAGGAACCTGAACTGGCAGGCGGGGCAGGCTGTCGATATCGAGCTCGCGCGGCAGACGGTTCCGCCGACATGACGTGGCTAGGGAGCGCCGTCCGCCGCACCGGCCTCGTGGTCGAGACGCAGGCGACGAGGCGCCGACCGGTCGTAGCGCAACCGCACGTCGTGGTAGCGCCATGCCCAGAAGATCCCGACAGCAGCCGCGAGAAGACCCGACGCCGCTGCGACCCCGAGACTCCATCGCGGGCCGAAGGCGTCGGACACCCATCCCACCACCGGCGCTCCCAGCGGCGTCCCACCGAGGAAGATGGCGAAGTACAGCGCCATGACACGACCTCGCATCACAGGGTCGGTCGTGGTCTGGACATAGGCGTTGGCGCTCGTCATCAGCGTCAGCGCGAACAGGCCCACCGGCACGAGGCTGAGTCCGAAGAGCCAGAGGTTCGGCGCGAGGGCGGCGAGGATGCACGCGAATCCGAAGGCCGCCGATGCACCGAACACGAAGCGCAGGCGCGGGCGGTCCCGCCGTGCCGAGAGCAGTGCCCCTGCCACGGACCCGATGGCCATGACCGAGGACAGGACACCGAACACCCCGGCATCCTGCCCGAACTCCGTGCGTGCCATCGACGCGATGAAGACGGCGAAGTTGAGCCCGAAGGTGCCGACGATGAAGATCGCCAGCAGTACCACCATGAGGTCCGGCCTGTGGCGTACATAGCGGAACCCTGCGCGGATCCGGCCCTTGCCCGGGGTCTGGCGGGGCTGCTGGTTCAGCTCGGACGTGCGCATGGCGAGCAGCACGTAGACCATGGCGCCGAACGTCAGGGCGTTGATCATGAACACCCAGCCCGGGCCCACACCGGCCGTCAGCAGCCCTGCGATCGCGGGGCCGATGAGGCGGGCACCGTTGAAGGACGCGCTGTTCAGAGCCACGGCGTTGGGCAGGTAGTCGTCGCGCACGAGCTCGGACACGAAGGCCTGCCGCGCGGGGGCGTCGAAGGCCGAGACGATGCCGAGTGCCAGGGCGAACGCATAGACGTGCCAGAGGACAGCGACATCGAGGAGGACCATCAGGCCGAGGCCCACGCCCAGGAGCGCCATCGCCACCTGCGTGACGGCGAGCAGCCGGCGGCGATCCACGGTGTCCGCGATCAGGCCTGCCCACGGCGCGATGACGAGCTGCGGCCCCAGCTGCAGCGCCATCACGATACCGAGGGCCGATGCGTTCTGAGGCGTGAGGATGTCGTAGACCAGCCAGTCCTGGGCGGTGCGCTGCATCCAGGTACCGATGTTGGAGATCAGGGCCCCGATGAACCAGAGCCTGTAGTTGTGGATACCGAGGGATCGGAAGGTGCTCAAGACATCCCTTCCCCGCTCCGGTGCCACACGCCCATCACCCGGCGTCGGGCCGTTCCGCATCGTCGGTCGAGAGGCTGTCGGTCGAGAGGCTGTCGGCCGAACGGCTGCTGGTTGGCTCCTCATCGACTGGCTCGTCGGTCGGCTCCTCCTTGGCCAAGCTGTCGGCCACGCCGTCGTCAGTCGGCTCGTCGTCGCTCAGCTCGTCGCCGGCTGGCTCGTCCTCCGTCAAATCGCCCTCAACCAACTCGCCGTCGGCCAGCTCGTCCTCGGCTGGCTCGTCCCCAGCCAACTCGTCATAGGCCATCTTGCCGTCGGTTACTTCTTCATCAGCTGGCTCGTCATCAGCCGACTCGTCATCGCTCGGTTCATCGCCGGCCGAGGCGTCGGCGGTATCAGCGGATACCGCGACCTCGTCTCCGCGATCTGAGACCTCGGTCGCACTCTCCACGACGGCCCCACCCTCTTGCTCGTCAATCACCACTGATGCGTCGGTACCGGACCCGGCTGCATCATCGGCCAGGGACGTGGCGGCCGGGGACGTGTCGTCACCTAGGGACGCATCGGCAACGGGACCATCCGGCTCGGAATCCTCCGGGCGTACCCGCTCGGACCAGGGCAGCCACTCGGGCGCGATGAGTGATGCCGCCGAGGGCAGCAGACCGACCTCACACACCGTCACTTCCTTGCTGCGCGACACGCGAGCCACGCTGGCGTACCACTGCCACCCTCCGTAGCCGGGCAGGAAAGCCTCAAAACGGTGGGTGACGAGGCGCTCGCCCTCCACGACGGCGGACACGTGGCGACCGACCTGCGCCTCGGGGGCGACCTCGAGCACACCCTGGCGGGCACGCTCCACGGCGGCTTCGAGAACGACGTCGGACTTGGGGATACGGCGTGATGCCCGGGGCTTCCGCACCGTCACCGCGGGTGCGGTCTCGGCATCACCGGGCACCGCATCGGCCCCGGCGGGCTTCGTCGAGGCATCGATCGGAGCGGTGCCGTCGGTGGTCTCCAGGTTGCTCGAGGTCATGAGGGAAGCCTACGCGTCGAGGTCGTCGGCAACCGCTCGGAGGACCGCTGCGACCTTCGAAGCGTGCGCCTTCTCCGGGTAGCGGCCCTTGCGGAGGCCGTTGGACACCGCATCGAGGAGCTTGATGAGGTCCTCGGTGATGACGGCCATGTCGTCCGCACTCTTGCGGGTAGCTTTGACCACGGAGGGCGCCTGTTCGAGGATGCGCGCCGACAGCGCCTGCGGCCCGCGCCGACCATCAGCGACACCGAATTCCAGCTTCGTGCCGACCTTCACCTCGCTGACGCCGGCGGGGAGCGCCGAGGCGTGCAGGAACACTTCCTTGCCGTCGTCCGTGGACAGGAACCCGAAGCCCTTGTCCGCGTCGAACCACTTCACTTTGCCGATGGGCACGTCGTCTACCTCTTCTTAGCTGTACCGGATGGCATGCGCCTGCGGTCCGGGCCCCGATTCCTGAGCGCCTGGCGCCCGGGCGCACTGCCGCATGGAACGGTCGGGGAAGTCTGTATCTCCTAGGATATAGGTTCTCCCACGACCACCGGCGCGGGAGTTCTTGTAGTCTGGAACGGCTATGATCCCCGATGAGCCGGCTCCGGCGCCCATGCCCCACAAGCCCCCGCAGCACCCCGACGACGGCGGCACGGAGCGCTCGTCCGGAGTCCGACGAGTCATTCTGGGCCTCGCTGTAGCCCTCGCAGCCATCGGCCTGCTCTCACTGGCTGCGATCCTGGCCACAGCCTTCGTCCAGGGCACCGTATGGCCCGGCTTCGTCCTCGCCACCTACTTCTGCCTGCCGATCGCCTTCCTGCTCATGGTCTCCCTGGTCGTCTGGTCGGCCATCTCGCGTCGGGACTCCTGACCAGCCCCTGGGCCATTTGTCAGGCCGGACCCTGCACACGCACGACCCGCGCCGTGTCAGAGGCGGCAGGTAACCTTGAAGGAATGTCTGCCATCCGAGCACTGGCCGAACGCCTTGCACTCAGGAGCGACGACGACCTGCGCAGCCTCCTCGCCGTCCGGCCCGATCTCATCCTTCCCCCGGTGCCCGATTTCGCCGCGCTCGCAGCCCGCGCCTCCACGCGCGCGAGTCTGCAGCGCGCCCTCGACAACATCTCACGCCCCCACCAGCAGGTCCTCGAGGCGATCGTCGTCCTGAGCGACGACGACGGCGGCGGCCCCGTCACGTTCGTGCAACTCACGGCAGGCTTCCTCGATGTCGACGGCGAGGCGCTCGAAGAGATCGTGGCTGAACTGCTGCAACGGGCACTGGTGGCCGGCTCCACCTCCGAGGGCCTGCTGCCCGTCGGAGCCCTGGCCGACGCACTGGGACCCTACCCGGCAGGTCTGGGCCGCCCCTTCCGCACGCTCGCCCGGTCCATCCCACGCTATGGGCCCGCCCTGATCCGGGCGGTCCCGCTGGTAGATCCCGAGGCCCGCGACGACGACGCCATGACCTCCGCGTCCGCCGCGCTGGCCCTCACCTCCCTCACCTCCGATCCGTCCGCATGGGATCGCGTCCTGGCCGATGCGCCGGCAGCCGCCGTGACACTGCTCTCCCGACTGCGTGATGCCCCGGTCGGCTCGACAGCCACGGGAGGCGAGGGTGCCACGCCTGCCGTCCGCTGGCTGCAGGACAGGTGCCTGCTCGCGCCCCTGGACGCCCTGCACGTCGAACTGCCGCGCAGTGTCGGGGTGGCGCTTCGCGGTCATGCCGTCTTTCCGTCTCTCGAGGTGGCACCACCCGCGACCACGGACCGGACCACCCGCGCCGGCCTGCGGGACAACGCGGCCTTCGGCGCCATCGCCGAGACCCTCCGGCTGATGACCGCCCTCCTCAATTCCGTCTCCTCCACGCCCGTAGTGACCCTGCGATCCGGCGGTGTCGGCGTGCGGGAGCTGCGGCGCGTTCGCGAGGCCTTGCGGAGCGACGACGGCGGGACGGCCTGGCTGCTGGAGCTAGCAGCCGCCGTGGGGCTCCTGACCCTCGACCCCGACGACTCGCGGTGGAAGACGTCACGACTGGACTCCTGGGAGGCCCTGGATCGTGATGAGCAGTGGCTCCTTCTCGTGGAGGGCTGGCTGGCCGTCGACCGGGCACCCGCACTCGTCGGCTCCCGGCTGCCGGACGGAACAGCGATCAATGCTCTCGCCGCGGAGGCCTCCCGCCCCGATGCTCCGATGGTGCGCCAGAGACTCCTCGCTGTCGCTGTGGAGCTCTCCAGCGGCACGGACCACGGTGCCGCGAACGCCGATCGAGCCGCCGGCAGCGTCGAGGCGGTAAAGCTTCCCGGAAGCCCGGACCGCCCCGGAGCGCACGCTGATCGAGTCGATGCCAAAGCGGCCGACAGCGCCGTCGTCGGCAACTCTTCCAGCGCCGCTGGAAGCGCCACCAGCCGCGCCGCCGGAAGCCCGACGACGCTGCCCGTCCTCACCGAACAGTCCGTCGTCGACCTCGCCACCTGGCATCAGCCACGCCTGCACCGACGGTTCGCCCGCCTCCTTCCCGGCATGCTGACCGAAGCGGCCTCGCTCGGGCTGACCGGCGGCGGAGCTCTCACCGACGCCGGGCGGCTGGTCGCCGAAGGTCGCTTCGAGGACGCCGCACTCGCCGTCCGCGAGGCCCTGCCGGAGGCGGTCTCGCACGTCGTGCTGCAGGCCGACCTCACCGCCGTCGCCCCCGGATACCTCCAGCCGGAGGTGGCGCGCGGACTCCTGCGCCTGGCCACGCCGGAGGGGCAGGGCCCTGCTACCACCTACCGCTTCTCGGCCGACTCCATCCGTTCGGCGCTCGACGCCGGCGAGGACGCGCCGTCGATCCTCTCCTTTCTGCGCACCCACTCGGCCACCGAAGTTCCCCAGGCCCTGGCCTACCTCGTCGAGGACACGGCCTCCCGGTACGGCAGCCTGCGCATCGGCCGGGCCGGGAGCTACCTGCGCACGAAGGACGACGCCGTGACCGCGGCGGTGATGGCCGATCCGCGGGCAGCCGTGCTCAGCGTCGTACAGATCGCACCGACCGTCCTCGTCTCGCCGGCATCGGCACCGGAGCTGACCGCACTGCTGCGGGACCTCGGGTTCTCGCCGGCCTCGGACGCCGTCGCCACCGTCGGCTTCTCCCCTCTGCAGGTCGAGCCTTCAGCGCCGACCCGTGTGCCGCCGGACCAGCTGAGGTCACGCCTCAACCCCTGGTCGGTGGCTGAGGAGGAGATCTCCGCACAGCTCGCCGCCCTCCGCTCGGCGACACCGCGGCCGGCGGATCCCGCAGTCGGATCGGACAGCGAGACACTCCTCGGCCTCGAGACGCTGCGGGCCGCGATCCGGTCACGCAGCCGTATCCGCCTCGGCACCGCCGACAGCGAGGGGAATCACGTGCGCCAGGTCCTTGTTCCACTCTCGGTGTCGGGAGGTCGCCTGCGCGTGGTCGATCCCGAGACGCAGGTGGAGAAAGTCGTGTCCGTGCACCGCGTCATGGACGTGGAGATCCTCGAAGGGAGCCCAGCAGATGGCTGACGGGCCGCTGATCGTCCAGAGTGACAAGACTATCCTGCTCGAGGTGGACCACGAGCAGGCCACCGAGGCGCGCCACGCGATCGCAGCCTTCGCCGAGCTCGAACGCGCACCGGAGCACGTGCACAGCTACCGCCTCACCCCGCTGGGCCTGTGGAACGCGCGTGCGGCCGGGCTCGACGCCGAGCGCGTCCTCGACACCCTCCTGAAGTACTCACGCTTCCCGGTGCCGCACGCCCTGCTGATCGACATCGAGGACACCATGTCGCGGTACGGCCGCCTCCGTCTCGAGAAGGACCCGCAGCACGGTCTCGTGCTGCGGACCAGCGACTACCCCGTCCTCGAGGAGGTCCTGCACGCCAAGAAGATCCAGCCGCTGCTGGGGCCAAGGATCGACGGCGAGACCGTCGTCGTGCACTCCTCCCAGCGCGGCCAGCTCAAGCAGCTGCTGCTCAAGCTCGGCTGGCCGGCCGAGGACCTCGCGGGCTATGTGGACGGGACACCACACCCCATCCTGCTCGACGAGGACGGCTGGGAGCTCCGGCCCTACCAGCAGCTCGCCGTGGAGAACTTCTGGGCAGGCGGCTCGGGCGTCGTCGTCCTGCCCTGTGGGGCGGGGAAGACGCTCGTTGGGGCCGCGGCGATGGCCACGAGCCAGACCACCACGCTGATCCTCGTCACCAACACGGTGTCGGCCCGCCAGTGGAAGGACGAGCTGCTGAAGCGCACCTCGCTCACGGAGGACGAGATCGGTGAATACTCCGGCGCGGTGAAGCAGGTACGCCCCGTGACGATCGCGACGTACCAGGTGCTCACGACCAAGCGCGGTGGCCTGTACCCGCACCTGGAACTGCTCGACGCCAACGACTGGGGCCTGATCGTGTACGACGAGGTCCACCTGCTGCCGGCTCCCATCTTCAAGATGACCGCCGACCTCCAGGCACGGCGCAGGCTCGGCCTCACGGCGACCCTCGTGCGCGAGGACGGCCGCGAGGGCGAGGTGTTCTCGCTGATCGGCCCCAAGCGGTACGACGCCCCGTGGAAGGACATCGAGGCGCAGGGGTACATCGCACCCGCCGACTGCGTCGAGGTCCGGGTGGACCTGCCACGGGACGAGCGCGTCGCCTACGCCATGGCCGAGGACGCCGATAAGTACCGCCTGTGCTCGACGTCGGACACGAAGTCGGACGTGGTGGAGAAGCTCGTCGAGGCCCACAGGGGCGAGCAGCTGCTCGTCATCGGCCAGTACATCGACCAGCTCGACGACCTCGCGGCGCGGCTCGACGCACCGGTGATCAAGGGCGAGACGACGGTGAAGGAGCGGCAGCGGCTCTTCGACGCCTTCCGTGCGGGCGAGGTCGATGTGCTCGTGGTGTCGAAGGTCGCGAACTTCTCCATCGACCTGCCCGAGGCGTCGGTGGCGATCCAGGTGTCCGGCTCCTTCGGGTCCCGGCAGGAGGAGGCCCAGCGCCTGGGCCGCCTGCTCCGCCCTAAGGCCGACGGCCGTGCCGCCCGGTTCTACACCGTCGTCGCGCGGGACACGCTGGACCAGGATTTCGCGGCGAAACGCCAGCGCTTCCTGGCCGAGCAGGGCTACGCCTACCGGATCCTCGACGCTTCATCGATCGGCGACAAGGAACCCAGAGACTGACAAGGAAGCGCACAGCAACGCTCCAGCCAGTTCACAGGCAAAACGCGGATACTGATGGGGTGAAGAAAACAGCCCCCGAAGCGAAACTGCTGGTCGTCGATGACGAACCGAACATCCGCGAACTCCTCTCGACCTCCCTGAGGTTCGCCGGCTTCGACGTGGTCGCTGCTGCCAACGGGCGCGACGCCCTCGCTGCGGCCGAGACCCACAATCCGGACCTCGCGGTGCTCGACGTCATGCTGCCGGACATGGACGGCTTCACCGTCACGCGTCGGCTACGGGCGGCCGGCCGCCACTTCCCGGTCGTGTTCCTCACCGCCCGGGACGACACCGATGACAAGGTCACCGGACTGACGGTCGGCGGCGACGACTACGTCACCAAGCCGTTCAGCCTCGACGAGGTGGTGGCCCGCATCCGGGCCGTGCTGCGACGCACTCATCCCCTCGAGGACGACGACGCCGTAATCCGCGTCGACGATCTCGAGCTCGACGACGACGCCCACGAGGTGCGGCGCGGCGGCGAGACGATCGATCTCTCTCCCACCGAGTTCAAGCTCCTGCGATACCTCATGATGAACCCGAACCGGGTGCTGTCGAAGGCCCAGATCCTGGACCACGTCTGGGAGTACGACTTCAACGGCGATGCCTCGATCGTGGAGTCCTACATCTCCTACCTGCGCCGGAAGATCGACAGGAATCCCGACGCCGTCGCCCTCATCCAGACCAAGCGCGGCGTGGGATACCTGCTCCGCACCGCCGACAAGCGGTAGCGCGACCCCTTGATCAAGCGCTGGAACGCGGCGTCGCTCCGCTCGCAGCTCGTCGCGATCATCATGCTCCTCATGATCGTCACGGTGGGCATCACGGGGCTCGCCACCGTCTCGCTCCTGCGTGACGGGCTGATCGACCGGGTGGACGCCGATCTCCAGAGCAACGCACGGGCCGTGGCGGCCGAGATCTACTCTGCCGAGCCGCAGGCCGACGGCGCCGTCCTGCGGTACTACGCAGCCGTGCTGGACCGGAACGGCACCAAGCTCGTGGCCAACCAGTCCGACGACGCCGAGGACATCCCCGACCTCGCGGGCATCACCGCGGAACGAATCATCGAGCTGAACAGCGACGGCTTCGACGTGGCCAGCACGGACGCCGGCAGCGAGGGCTGGCGCGTGCGGATCTTCCGGTTCGCCAACACCGAGGGCTACCTCGCGATCGCCTCCCGGCTGAACACGGTCAACGAGTCGCTGCAGGAGGCCGGTGAGATCATCTTCACGTCGGGTCTTGTCACCACGGCGCTGGCCTCGCTCATCGCGTTCGTGACCGTGACGCGGCAGTTCGCCCCCCTCGCCCGCGTGGAGCGTACGGCCGCCGCCATCGCCGCCGGTGACCTGTCACGCCGCGTCGCCGTCGAACGTCCCTCCACCGAGATCGGCCGGCTGTCGAGGTCCCTCAACGCGATGCTCGCGCACATCGAACGTGCATTCGCCGCCCGGACCACATCGGAGACGAAGATGCGGCGTTTCGTCGCGGACGCCTCGCACGAGCTGAGGACGCCGCTCGTCACCATCCGCGGCTACTCCGAGCTCTACCGCCACGGCGCCCTGCAGAAGGAGGAGGACGTCGCCGCCGCCATGGGCAGGATCGAGAGCGAGGCCATCCGGATGGGGCAGCTGGTCGAGGACCTCCTGACGCTCGCGAGGATCGACGAACAGCGCCCCCTCGAAGTGAAGCCCGTGGATCTCATGGTGCTCGGTCACGATGCGGCCTTCGACGCCCGGGCCACCGCACCCGGCCGGCAGATCACCGTCATCGGGCTCGACGGCGGCAACCCGCGCTCCGCGCCCACACGGGGTGATGAGGCCCGCCTGCGCCAGGTGGTGGCCAACCTGCTGACCAATGCCCTGCGCTACACGCCCGAGGGCTCCCCCATCGAGATCGCCGTCGGCACCGCGCCCGTCCTGCACGGTCACAGTGACGCCGTCCTGGAGGTTCGGGATCACGGCCCCGGCATCTCCGAGGACGACGCCGCCAAGGTCTTCGAGCGGTTCTACCGCGCCGACAGCTCCCGGCACCGGGAGACGGGCGGCACCGGGCTCGGCCTGGCGATCGTGGCCGCGCTCGTGGCCCAACACGACGGCTCGGTCCGGCTGGAGGAGACACCGGGCGGGGGCGCCACCCTGTCGATCCGGTTGCCGCACATGCCCACCGAGGATCAGGCCGACGACGCCGACGATCAGGACCATGATCAGTCCGACGGCGGCGATCAGGCACACGACGACGACGACGGCGGCAGCGCCGAGCCGGCCGGCGGCGCTCGGACGCATGCCTACTCGGACGGCATCACTCCCCCGCGCGCCCCCACGACGTCGCCGGTTGTCCACAAACAGCACGACGAGCGCTGACCGGCCTCCGCTCTGCCCTAGCGTCGCTCTCGTCAGAGGAAGCGCGAGGACACGGGAGCAACGCAATGGCATTCTTCAACGTAGACACCGACAGCCTGGCCGCTAGGAGCAGCCAGGTGCAGGGGACCATCGTGAGGCTGCAGGCGGAGGTCGACTCCATGCAGGCCGGGCTCCGTGAACTCGAGGGCCTCTGGACCGGCCAGGCCGCCACCAATTTCCAGAACCTGATCCTGCAGTGGCGGGCCACCCAGCAGCAGGTCGAGGAGTCCCTCGTCGGCATCAACGAGGCGCTCACCATCGCCACGCAGCAGTACGCCGACGCTGAGCAGAGCAATGCCCGCATGTTCATGGGCTGACCCGGCTGGTGCGAGGACGGAGGACAGCAGCCGGACCAACGTCGGCCGCCGTCCTCCGCGGACCGCGGCGCCCAGGGACTCCCGCACACTTGCGGGTCGTCTCCCGCCACGCCGGGCACGACCCGGACAGGATGTCGGGGGCTCGGCCCCACGCGGTCGCCCTCGCGGTCACGGACGCTTCCACGGACCCGGGCGCGATCCCCGGAGGGGTTGCGGTCGCGGTCGCTGTCACGGCCGCGGAAGCAGTCACTGTCCCGGGAGCCGTCCGGCCATGGGAGCCGTCGCGGTCGTTGTCACCGTCGCGGTCGCGGTTACGGACGTGCCTGACGGGACACTGACCGCTCCCGTCCGTGCCGTAGATGCCGAAAGGGCGGCACCCCCGTGGGAGTGCCGCCCTTCTCGAGCTGCGTCGGCGGGTAGCGCCGTACGGGCTAGAAGCCGCCCATACCGCCCATGCCACCCATGTCGTCGCCACCGCCGGCAGGGGCTGCCTTCTCCGGCTTGTCGGCCACGACGGCCTCGGTGGTGAGGAACAGGCCCGCGATCGACGCTGCGTTCTGCAGGGCCGAACGAGTGACCTTCACGGGGTCGTTGACGCCGGCGGCGAGGAGGTCCTCGTACTCACCGGTGGCCGCGTTGAGGCCGTGGCCTGCGGGCAGGCCGCGGACCTTGTCGACGACGACGCCGGGCTCGAGGCCCGCGTTGAACGCGATCTGCTTCAGCGGGGCGTCGATGGCGACGCGGACGATGTTCGCACCCGTCGCTTCGTCGCCCGAGAGCTCCAGGTTGGCGAACGCCTTGGCGCCGGCCTGGATGAGGGCTACGCCACCACCGGCGACGATGCCTTCCTCGACGGCGGCCTTCGCGTTGCGGACGGCGTCCTCGATGCGGTGCTTGCGCTCCTTGAGTTCGACCTCCGTCGCTGCGCCGGCCTTGATGACTGCAACGCCACCGGCCAGCTTGGCCAGGCGCTCCTGCAGCTTCTCGCGGTCGTAGTCGGAGTCGGAGTTCTCGATCTCGGCGCGGATCTGGGCCACACGACCGGCGATGGCGTCGGCGTCGCCGGCTCCTTCGACGATGGTGGTCTCGTCCTTGGTCACGACGACCTTGCGCGCGGTACCGAGCAGGTCGATGGTGGCGGTCTCGAGCTTGAGGCCCACCTCCTCGGCGATGACCTGGCCACCCGTCAGGATGGCGATGTCGGCGAGCTGCGCCTTACGACGGTCACCGAAGCCCGGAGCCTTCACGGCGACGGACTTGAAGGTACCGCGGATCTTGTTGACCACGAGGGTCGCCAGTGCTTCACCTTCGATGTCCTCGGCGATGATCAGCAGCGGCTTGCCGGACTGCATGACCTTCTCGAGGACGGCGACGAGATCCTTCACGTTGCTGATCTTCGAGTTGACGATCAGGATGTAGGGATCCTCGAGCACCGTCTCCTGGCGCTCGGCGTCGGTGACGAAGTAGCCCGAGATGTAGCCCTTGTCGAAGCGCATGCCCTCGGTGAGTTCGAGCTCGAGGCCGAAGGTGTTCGACTCCTCGACGGTGATGACGCCTTCCTTGCCCACCTTGTCGAGGGCTTCGGCGATCAGATCACCGATCTGCGTGTCGCCGGCGGAGATGGAGGCCGTGGCAGCGATCTGCTCCTTGGTCTCGATCTCCTTGGCCGACGCGAGCAGCTCGTCGGTCACGGCCTTGACGGCCTTCTCGATGCCGCGCTTCAGGCTCAGGGGGTCGGCTCCGGCCGCGACGTTGCGCAGGCCTTCCTTGACGAGCGCCTGGGCGAGCACGGTGGCGGTGGTGGTTCCGTCGCCTGCGACGTCGTCGGTCTTCTTGGCGACCTCCTTGACGAGTTCGGCGCCGATCTTCTCGAACGGATCGTCGAGCTCGATCTCCTTGGCGATGGACACACCGTCGTTCGTGATGGTGGGGGCACCCCACTTCTTCTCGAGCACGACGTTGCGGCCACGGGGGCCGAGCGTTACCTTGACGGCATCGGCGAGGATGTTGAGGCCTCGCTCGAGGCCGCGGCGGGCTTCTTCATCAAAAGAAATGATCTTGGCCATAGCGGCTTAGGTCCTTTCGGGGACGGTTACATCTGAAGCACGTGAATGCTCTGCCTGTGTGCGGTGCCCGCGACGGCCGGGCGCTGCCCGGACGATCTCTTTCACGCCCGGTGCATCGCCCCCACCACAGAGGTTTGTCTGCTTCACTCGCCGCGCCCAGATTTAGCAGTCTGTGCGCGCGAGTGCCAACTCAATAATTAGCACTCCCACCCCGCGAGTGCAACCTGTACGGGAGCCTCAGACGCCATTGCCAGGGTGGACAGCGAGGGGCGCACGGTGTGGGGATCTCGCCGGTCCAGGTTGCGGCCACGGCCGGTCACGATGGACAGGTAGGCCCTCCAGCACCGGTTCCTCGCGTCGAGGAGCCATCCCTCGGACGGCGTCGTGACGGTCACCGGAATTCCGGCCCGAGCACCACCGAGATGTCCGGGGAGATCTCGGGACTGTCCACGAGGTCCGTGATGCCGAGGTCTGCCGCCACGGCCTCCGCTGCGGCCCGCTGCGCCTCCCCGTTGTAGAAGATCACGGACACCCCCTGAGGTGCGCCGGTCCAGTTGCCGGGCAGGGCCGATGTCCAGCCTTCGGCGGCCAGACGTGCGGCCGCAACGGAGGCCTGACCGGGAGCGCCGGTGGCGTTGAGGACATTGACCGTTTGCGCACGGTCCGTCTCGTCGTCGGCGTCGCGCGTGGACGTGGCTTCCGCGCCCGCTTCGTCCTCGGCGTCCGAGGTCGACCCAGCCGAGGTGGACGGCTCGGCCGACGCGTCCTGGGCCTCGGCCGTGCTGGAGGCCGTACCGGACAACGCGGCAGCGGAGCCGTCACCGCCGACGACGAAGCCCAGCCGGGGAAGGATGAAGTAGGCACCCACCCCGATCAGGAGCGCGAGCACTCCCACCGTGATCTTGAGCGCCAGTCCGTTCGACCCTGCCGGGATGAGCCGCTGCCGATGGACGCCCTGCCGCGCGGAAGACTCCGGGACCTTGTCGAACTCGTCCCGTGGGTGATCAGTCATGGGTCAGGGTGGTCCTTCGTTCGTGAAGAGGGCTGGACTAGATGTCCGCACCGAGTCGGCGGGCGGATCGGGCCCTCTGACGGGTTGATCGCAGGCGCCTCAGTCGCTTCACGAGCATGGGGTCGTGCGCGAGGGCTGCCTCGGTGTCGATCAATGCGTTGAGCACCTGGTAGTAGTGCGTGGCTGACATGTTGAACAGGTCCCGGATCGCCTGCTCCTTGGCGCCGGAATACTTCCACCACTCGCGTTCGAGAGCGAGCATGCGCTGTTCACGGTCACCCACGGCCAGTTTCGCGTCCTGTGCGGAAGCAGTAGTGTCCGAGTGCCCCTGTGGCTCGGCCATCGCGCTACCGCCTTCCCTCCGACTGGCACATCTGTCATCCAATCGTAGAGGGGAATTACAGGCATGTCATTCCGGCGGTGCCCACAGGAGTCGCGCGCAAGAATGGGCTCATGACCTCCGACGACGGCACCCTCTTCGATCTTCCCGAGACCCCTCCCGCGAGCAGTGCAGCAGGCGATCCACGCGTCCGCGCAGCCCGTAAGGCGGCAGGTACAACGATCCCGTCACCCAACGAATCGGTGTTCCCGTTCGCGGCACCGGCTTCCATCGGCGATCTGGTCCCCGCCGACTGGGCGGCAGCGCTGGAACCTGTGGAGCCCGTCCTCCACCAGCTCGCCACGTCCCTCGCGGCCGATCTCGACGACGGACGGCGGGTACTGCCCGACGCGCGCCACATCCTGAGGGCCTTCACCACACCGCTGGACCGCGTCCGGGTGGTCATCGTGGGACAGGATCCCTACCCGACCGTCGGTCATGCAGTCGGTCTGAGCTTCGCCGTCGATCCGGCGACACGACCGATACCCCGCAGCCTGGCGAACATCTACCGGGAGTTGGCCTCGGACACGGGGACAGCCCCGCCCGCGACCGGAGACCTGTCGGGCTGGGCCGAGCAGGGAGTGCTCCTGCTCAACCGGGTACTGACGGTCCGCGCCGGAGAGACGGCGTCCCATCGGGGGCTCGGCTGGGAGCTCGTGACCGATGCCGCGATCCGGGCGCTCGTGGCGCGGGGCGGGCCACTCGTGGCCATTCTCTGGGGCAAGGACGCCCTGCGCCTGAAGCCCCTGCTCGGCTCCACGCCCACCGTCGAATCCGTCCACCCGAGTCCGCTCTCCGCCTCGCGGGGGTTCTTCGGCTCGCGGCCCTTCACGCGGGTGAACGACCTCCTGATGCAGCAGGGCGCCGACCCCATCGACTGGTCGCGCACCTCGACGAACCGCACGGGGTCCTAGGCGGCGACGTCAGCAGACAGTCGGGACCCGGATGACGACAGGTAGCAACGTCGGTGCCGGCAAGCGGGGACCCGACGCGATCGACGCCGGCGGCCTCACCGGCGGCGAAGGGGCCTACCGCCGTCGGTTCCGCTGCCGCTCGTTCGAGCTCAGCTTCCGGGTGAAGGGCCGCGCCAGGTTGTCTCCGAGGACCACCCCCGCGGCGATCGCCAGCACGATCGTGAGCGCGTTGAAGAGGCCGAACGCGCCGTCGCTCGCCACCCCCGAGTCGATGGTGAGCATGTACATGGACCGGAAGACGGTCAGTCCCGGGTAGAGGAACAGGACCGCAGGGACGGCGACGACCAGCTGCGGAGCGCCGAAACGGAGCGCGACGACGCGCGAGAGGGCACCGATCAGGATGGCCGCGAGCGCCGGCGCGAGCCGGTAGCCCACGCCCGCCGCCGTGGCGCTGATCAGCAGGAGGTATCCGGCGACCGCCACGAGCGACGTCGGGATCACGAGCTTCACGTCCGTCTGCTCCGCGATGCAGATCATCGCCACTGCGACGAAGGTGAGCACGGCGACCACGGGCCAGGGATACTGGCTGCCGGAGGACTCCAGCACCTCCAGTTCGGGGATCCCGAGGGCCGTACCGGCCACCAGCGCGACGGCGATCCCGGCCACCAGCGCCGCGAAGACGAGGATCGCCGAGAGGAACCTCCCCGCGGCGGTGACCGGGAAGCCGTTGATGGCATCCTGGGTCGCCGAGACGAGTCGACCTGTGGGCAGGAGCAGGAGGATGCCTCCCACCACCACGAGGGCCGGGGCGATCGGGACCTGCAGCCACCAGAACAGCAGCGCGATCAGGGTGACGAGCGCTGACGACGTCGCGACGGAGAAGAACTCGGGGACACGCCATTCTCCGAGCTTGCGGCTGACGAGGTCCACGAGGATGCAGCTGACGAACCCGACGAGTGAGCCCAGCGGTGTCCCGCCGACGAACGCGACGATCGCCGCCGCGAAGATCCCGAAGGCCGCCGTCACCATCCAGCGTGGGAACGGCTTGGGCCGGTGGATGATCTCGTCCAGCCGCTGGGTCGCCTCCGTACGGGAGACGCCGCCGTCGGCGATGTCGGACACCAGCCGGTGGATGGCGGTGAGACCGGCATAGTTGTTCGTCCAGGAGCGCACCACCCGCAGGACGGTCGTCGGCGTCTGGTCCCTGGCCGAGTAGTTGATCACCACCGACTGGTTGGTGATGTCCACCTCGATGTGCTCGAGCCCGAAGGCCGCCGTGACCGCGATGATGCTCGTCTCGACCTCGAGGGCCCCGGCGCCGTAGCGGAACATCGTCTCGGCGAGGTTGAGGGCGAAGTCCAGGGCCTTGCGGGCGCTGGCGTCGGGGCCCCCGACGTGGATCGTGGGATTCGCGTACGGGCTGCCGGCAAGCCGCTCCACGATGCTCATGGCCTGGGTGGGCGGGGCCTCTCCCTGCACCAGGCGGCGGAGCACGCTGCGTGCCGCCGCGTTGGGACGGCTCGACGACGGCACGCTCTGCGGTGTGGTGGGCAGCGCATCGGCCGGCTTCGTGACGGCCTGCCGCTGCCGGCTCTGCCGTTGCGGCTTCGGCGCGGCTGCAGGACGCCGGGACGGCGCGCCGGTCTTCGGCGGCTTCCGGCCACCGCTCCCCCTGCCCGCGGCGAGCCGGTTCTTCTCGTCGTCGCTCGGGTCGAAGGGACGCTGGATCACCGGGAGCGCCTGGGCGACGGGTGACGGGTTGGTGGTCGGCGAGCGGCCATCCACCGGTTCGTCATGCTGACCCTCGGTCATGGGAGCACCTCTTGATCGTCCCTCTGGGTGGTTCGGGGGGTCTGGGAAGGCCTAGTAGAAAGGCTGCCGGTGACGACGCCAGTGGATCTGGCGTGCGACGCGCTCACCCATCGCCTGCCAGACACGGTAGGTGCGCGGCCGCACCACGGCGTCGTAGCATCCTGCGAAGTCGGTCACCGTCTTGGTGAAGCTCGTCTTGAACATGCCCAGGCCGTACTGCGGGTGGTCCTTGTCCTTGAGCCGGTCAGCCGGAGGGGTGCCGCAGAAGTCGTATTCGCGGGCCCCGAGGCGCTTCATGTCGAGGATCGCCTCCCACTGGACGAGATGGGAGTCCCCGTACTGGCTGCGCTTGGGCAGGGAGCCGCCGTCCTTGTAGGTGGCCTTCTCCCCGTACAGGATGACGAACGCACCGACCGAGGGCCTCCCGTCCTCGAAGACGAAGTAGAAGCGGCCCATGCCTGCGTCGACGAACTCCTGCCAGAAGCCCCGGTAGTACTCGTACGGCCTCGGCACGGCGGACAGGCGGCCCTGCTGGGCCTGGCCGATCAGCGCATACATGGTCCGGTACGTCTCCTCGGAGGGCTCCACGCGCTGCGCCTGGACGCCGTCCCGGAGGGCGCGACGCACGGCGTTGCGTCCGCGGGACGAGAGGTTCCGCAGGAGCTGGTTCTCGTCGGGGGTGAGGTCCAGGAGGGCGGTGCTGTCATTGGCCTGGATGTTGAACGACTTCACCAGCCCCGCCCCGGTGAACAGTGCCCTCACCTCGTCGGAATCGGGGACGTCGGGCTCGATCTTCACCGCGAAGACCCGCCCCGGCTGACGCCGGGCGTAGGCGACGACCGCGTCGGTGAAAGGCGGGACGTCCTCCGGCACGGCGGTGTCGGGGCCCTTGATGAGGTACCACAGGGCGCCGAGCGCGGGGATGCTGCGCTGGTAGGCGATGACATAGCTCGTGTAGGCGTCGGACTCGACGGCGAGATGGATCGGCGTCCAGCCCTGGCGCTGCTTGACGCGGCTGAACGGCCCCGACTGGAGGACGTTGCCGCCCAGCGGGTTGGCCGGCACGAGCTCGTCCCAGCGCTCCACCTCGGCCGCCGTGGCGGCGCGTGCGGTGAACTTCGTCATGCTCAGTACCAGCTCTCGTGGTGGCGCATGCGATGCAGCTTCAAGGTCGCGCGCTCGCCGATCCGTGTCCAGGCCCGGTGCCGCAGTGCTTTGACGGGGAGGTCGAAGGTCCCCACGAAATCGGTGATGGTGGAGTTGAACCCGGTCTTGAACATCCCGATCCCGTAGTGCTCGTGGTCCTTGTTCTTCGCCTCGCTCGACGGCGGTGCACCGCAGAGGTCGTACTGCGTGACGCCCCGGATCTTCAGCCATTCGATCGCCGCCACCTCGAGCAGGGCACTGGCTCCGCGGACGGTGCGCTTGCGCGTGCTCGCGGCGTCCTTGCGGCTCGCCTTCGCCCCCAGGACCATGATGAAGTCGGCGGACACCACCTCACCCTCGACGTAGGCGAACAGGAACGCTCCCGCCTGCGCTCGGGCGTGCCGCTGCCAGAAGGAGGTGTAGTACTCCTCGCTGCGGATGGAGAAGCTGCCCTCGGCCGTCTCGTCCAGCAGGCGGTAGAAGATCCTACAGTTCTCGTCGTCGACCTCGACCACGCGGGTCTCGACACCGGCCTTGCGGGCCGCGCGGATGTTGTACCTGGTCTTCGATCCGAACGAGGCCTCGATGCTCTCGAGGTCACCCGAGATGTCGAGGACCACCGTGGACACGTTCGGCTGCACGTTGGTGGTGCGCACCAGCCCTGCCGCCTCCAGCGCTTCCGCCACCTCGGGGTCGGAGGGGAGCTCGGGGTCGATCTTGATGCCGAACACCCCACGGCCGGCCGCGAAGGCCTTCAGTTCGGGCAGCAGTGCGGCGAGGGACGCCGCGTCCTCCACGCCCGGCCCCTTCGGGACGTACCAGTAGCGCCCCAGCGGAAGGACGGTTTTCTGCAGCACCGTGAGGGCCACGCCGTCCAGGCGCAGATACACCGGCGTCCAGCCCGTGGCGCGCTTCTGCTCGGCGAATTCCCGCCCCTGCATCACGTTCCCGCCGTCCGGATTCTCGCTGATGATGCTGTTCCAACGGGCAACCTCGTCGGGCGTTGCAAAGCGGGTAGTCATGATGATCGAGTCTACGGCAGGGCCCGAATCCCCTCCAAAGCACCACTCCGTAGCATCACTCCCCCGCACGGTGGTTGCCTGCGGAACCTATCGCTCGGCGAGCCGACGCGGCTAGCATCGCCCTATGGACTTCAGACACCTCGGCAACAGCGGATTCAAGATCTCGGAGATCACCTACGGCAACTGGCTCACCCACGGATCGCAGGTGGAGAACGACGTCGCGACCCGTTGCGTGCGCGCAGCACTCGACGTCGGCATCACCACGTTCGACACCGCGGACGTGTACGCGAACACGGCGGCGGAGACCGTCCTCGGCGAGGCGCTGAAGGGTGAGCGCCGGCAGTCGCTCGAGATCTTCACGAAGGTCTGGGGGCCCACGGGGCCGAAGGGCCACAACGACGTCGGGCTGTCCCGCAAGCACATCATGGAGTCGATCGACGGCTCCCTGCAGCGCCTGCAGACGGACTACGTGGACCTGTACCAGGCCCACCGCTACGACTACGCGACCCCGCTCGAGGAGACGATGCAGGCGTTCGCCGACATCGTGCGCCAGGGCAAGGCGCTCTACATCGGTGTCAGCGAGTGGACAGCGCAGCAGATCCGCGACGGGCACGCCCTGTCCAAGGAGCTCGGCTTCCAGCTGATCTCCAACCAGCCGCAGTACTCGATGCTGTGGCGGGTCATCGAGGGCGAGGTCGTCCCGACGTCGGAGGAGCTCGGCCTGTCCCAGATCGTCTGGTCGCCCGTCGCGCAGGGCGTGCTGACCGGCAAGTACAAGCCGGGGCAGCAGCCCGAGCAGGGGACGCGGGCCTCGGACGAGAAGGGCGGCGCCGACATGATCAAGCGCTGGATGGGCGACGAGGTCCTCACCGGCGTCCAGAAGCTCGCGCCCATCGCCGACGGCGTGGGCCTCACCATGGCGCAGCTCGCGATCGCGTGGGTGCTGCAGAACAGCAACGTCGCCTCGGCGATCATCGGCGCCTCGCGCCCCGAGCAGGTGGAGTCGAACGCGGCCGCCGCGGGCGTGAAGCTGGACGACGACGTCATGAAGGCGATCGACGACGCCATCGGCGGCCTCGCCGAGACCGACGTCGAGAAGACCGTCTCCCCCGCGGACCGGCCGGCCTGATGGGGGACCCCACCCCCCTGAACGTCGCGGTCACGGGATCGAACGGCAAGCTCGGCCGCAGCGTGGTGCGCGGCCTGCGCGAGGCCGGGCACACCGTGCTCGAGCTCGACCAGCACGGCGAGCGCAGCCCGGAGTTCCTGCGCATCGATCTGCGGGACTACGGACAGGTGGTCGATGCGCTCCTCGGCGTGGACGACCGGCACAGCGGCTTCGACGCCGTCGTGCACCTCGGGGCCATCCCTGCCCCGGGGCTGCAGGCGGACGTGGCGACGTTCCACAACAACATGGCGGCCACCTACAACGTCTTCCAGGCGTGCCGTCGGGCCGGCATCAGGCGGATCGTCTACGCGTCCAGCGAGACGGTCCTCGGGCTGCCCTTCGACACGCCTCCCCCGTACATCCCCGTCGACGAGGACTACCCGGCCCGGCCCGAGAGCACCTACTCGCTGGTGAAGCACCTGGAGGAGCAGCTGGCCATCGAGTTGACGCGCTGGGATCCGCAGCTGAGCATCACGGCGCTGCGGTTCTCGAACGTCATGGACCCCGAGGACTATGCGGAGTTCCCGTCCTTCGACGCCGATGCCACGGCCCGCAAGTGGAACCTGTGGGGCTACATCGACGGGCGCGACGGCGCCCAGGCCGTGGCGAAGGCCTTGGAGAACGCCGCACCGGGCTTCGACCGCTTCATCATCGCCGCGGCGGACACCGTCATGACGCGCGCGAGCGCGGAGCTCGCGGCGGAGGTGTTCTCCGGCGTCGCCCTGACGCGGGCCGTGGAGGGCACCGAGACGCTCCTCTCGATCACCAGGGCACGCACCGTGCTGGGGTACGAGCCCCGGCACAGCTGGCGCGACCACGTCTAGCTCCTGCGCCCGGGCGGCAATGCGAACTGTCGTCCGGGCAGGAAGATCAGTAGGCTGATGATCGAAGGATGCGCAGCACCGATGAAAGGCAGAGAAGATGACCGAGAACCTTCCCGATGAGGAACTGACCATCGTGGGCGAGGAGCCCGAGACGCCGAACGATGCGCTCGCACCCGAAGCCTTCGACCCCGTGCTCGAGGGTCGGCCCGACGATTACGAGGGTGCGGCGGAGATCAACCCCGACCGATGGCAGGAGGACCCACTCCTGCAGGACGAGCCCGGCGCTGCCGTGACCGGCGACGACGAGAACGACTTCGACGAGAACGGTGTCTCCGCGATCGGCGAGGAGGGGTACCTCAGCGACCAGACCCTCCGCGACGAGACGGCCGAGGTGCGCTTCGCTCACGGTGATGAGCAGGTCCCGCCGGGCGAGCCCATGATGGGCGAGGCCGCCGCGGACGTGGACTTCGGCATGATGGAGGACGACGAGGTGGACGCGAGCGACGATCCCGCCAACCGCGGCGGCTCTCCGCTCAGCGCCATGGACGAGCAGGACGTCACGTAGCGGACGGCTCCTGAAGGACGAGGCCCCGGGCACGCGCCCGGGGCTTCGTCATGTGCCCGACCGTCCGGTATCGTCCCGGTGTCGCCTCCCCGACCCGGGACACCGAGGCCGTGGACCAGGACCACCGACGACGACGGCGTGACCCGTCCCACATCCGGAATAGCCCCCGGTCGAGGCCGGTTACCGCCCGGTAGGAAACCTACCGGAAAGCAGGCCTCGTGAAGCTCTTCTCCCCCCTGACCCTCGGCACCCTCGAGCTCCCCAACCGCGTCGTCATGGCGCCCCTCACCCGGGTGCGCTCGGGCGAGGCCGGCATCCCCGGCGACATGGTCGTGGAGCACTACCGCCAGCGCGCCTCCCTCGGTCTGATCGTCAGCGAGGGGACCTACCCCAGCCACGCCGGGCAGGGCTTCCCGGGCCAGCCGGGCCTGGTCGAGGACGAGCAGCTGGCCGGCTGGAAGCGGGTAACGGACGCGGTGCACGCCGACGGCGGACGCATCGTGGCCCAGGTCATGCACGCCGGACGCGTGACCCACCCGGACACCAACGGCGGGTACGAGGTGGTGGCCCCGAGCGCGATCGCGATCGACGGCACCACGCGCACCAGCACCGGGAAGCAGCCCTATCCGGTACCGCACGCCCTCACCACGGACGAACTCCCCGGCATCATCGAGGAGTTCGTCACTGCCTCGCGCCGCGCGATCGACCACGCCGGATTCGACGGCGTCGAACTCCACGGTGCCAACGGCTACCTGCTGCACGAGTTCCTCTCGCCGGAATCGAACCAGCGGACCGATGCGTACGGCGGAACCCCCGAGAAGCGTGCGCGGTTCGTCATCGAGCTCGTCACCGCCGTCGTCGCGGAGGTGGGCGCCGAGAAGGTGGGACTGCGCATCTCACCCGCCCACAACATCCAGGACGCCCTCGAGACCGAGGCCTCCGAGGTCCATGCCACCTACGGCACGCTCGTGGACGCCCTCGCGCCGCTGGGGCTCGCCTACCTCAGCGTGCTGCACGCCGAGCCCACCGGGAACCTGATCCAGGACCTGCGGACGCGCTTCGGCGGGCCCGTCCTGATCAACAGCGGCTTCGGCGTGATCACCAACCGCGAGGAGGCCATCGCGATCCTCGAGGACGGCGTGGGAGACGCCGTCGTCGTCGGCCGTCCCGCCATCGCCAACCCCGACCTCGCGCGCCGCTGGCGGGAGAACCTGCCGGAGAACGAGCCGAACTCCGCGACGTTCTACTCGACCGGCCCGGAAGGGTACACGGACTACCCGTTCTACGACGGTTCGGCCAACGCCAACTGATCGCCTGAACCGATCCGCGCGGAAGGCGCTCCCGTCATGTGACGGGGGCGCCTTCTTCAGTGGGCAGGGTGCCCCGGCTCACGGTCGTACGCCCGCCCGCTCCTCCGCTCGCACTCCGGCGGAGCACCCCGTTCCTCAGCCGGGGGTACTGCGCCACCGCCCAGGCGATCACGAGCGCGGCTGCCAGGTGGGTGTGGAGCATGAGCATGATCTCCGGCGAGTGCCCCTGGCCTGCCCCTGAGACCACGGGCACCCCATCGTGGTGCACGCCGGTCGGGGCGACAGTCGATGACGCCCCCGCCCCCAACCCGCCGAGCAGCCAGTGGAGCATCTGCTGCGCCACCCCGAGCAGCAGCAGGACCACCCATCCGGGCGGGCGGGCCTGTGCCACGAGCGTCGCCGCGAGAACGGCGAGTGCCGCCAGTCCGCCGAGGATCGGCAGGCTCGGCAGCACACCTCCCGAGAGGGCATGGGCCGCCAGACCGAATCCGAGCGACAGCAACCCCACACCGGCGGACCGCGAGATCATCCGTGCGCGGTCGACGGGCTGGGACACGGCGTCCCCGGGAGCTTCCATGTCCTGATCGTAAGCATGCTGACGACTCCCCGTCACGCGCAACGTGCGGGTTATGCTCGCGGCGCCCTGTCCGTAGACTCACCATAAGGGGGCTTACCTTCCCCGCAACCGAAAGGATGAGCGCATGTCAGAGAACCCAGGCGGCCAGGACGGCACCCGCGACCCGGCGTCAGCAGATAGCGACTCGGACGCGTACCCGGAAACGGTCCGCGCGCGCCCCGACGAGCCCGCAGAGGGCGCGGATTCCGACGACAAGGACGGCGGCTCGTAGCAGCCCCGCACCGCAGCATGACAGCCATGAGCGCCGGCCCCAGGGCCGGCGCTCATGCGTTCAGGCACTGGGTGGTGCCCTCCAGCGGGCTGGAGCCCCTCGGGAACGAAGAGCATGCCCGGCGGCGGGCCTTCGCAGCCGGTCGAGCGGGAACCGGCGATCCGGCGTCACACCACCGCGGCTGTCGCTGACGGGAGGTTAACGTCGGCGTCGCTGAACGGCTTGCCGGCCGAGCTCTGCCACGGCTGCCGCCGCGACGACGAACGAGAGCGCGATGACGGCCAGCATCACGTACAGGAACACCAGGGTGGTCATGGGTGACGAGGCCGAATGCAGGATGCGCAGCCCGCCCAGCAGCCCGACGGCCCAGAAGACTCCCACGCCCAGGAGCGCGTAGGCCGCGCGACGGTGCCCGCGGTCGAAGCCCATGCTCCGGGCGCATTGTGCGAGCAGACCCTGCCATTGATTCATGCCTCAACTATCGCTGGGCCATCGGGAAGCTCTGCCCGTCCCCGGTATCGTGTCCGTCACATTGACAGCGGCCCCCAAGTGGTGCAGGAGGGGCCATAGGGGCTCATGGTGCAGGAGGGGTGCTGTCTCCTCGGCGCCGCGGGACGTGCCGCAACCCGGGCAGGATCCGCCATCCTCCCGTGACGCCCGTGGCGTCCCGCTCGGGCTGGAACACGTTGCCCGGACTGTCCTGCACCGACCCGCGCTTCAGAGCGATGATCGGGTACACGCGCGCGACGACAGACTCGTAGACGGCGGGGGCGAGCGCCCGCGCGTGGACGAACAGCGACTGGATGCGACCGACCTGCGTCAGCCTGCGGGGACGGCGGGAGACGCGGACGATGGCGCGGGCCACCCGGACGGGATCCGTGACCGGGGGCGGCGGACGCACGGGCCTGCCCGTGTAGTTCGCGGCGTGCTGGTGGATCGGGGTGTCGATGGTCGCCGGGAGGACCGCGCAGACGTGAATTCCCGGCGCCCCGCGCAACTCCATGCGCAGCACCTCGAGGAAGCCGAGGAGCCCGAACTTGCTCGTGATGTAAGGGCTCACCAGGGGCGAGGTGATCCGTGAGTAGACGGACGCCACGGACACCAGGACACCCCTGTCCTGGCGCCGGAAGACCCGCAGCGCAGCACGTGCACCGTAGACCTGACCGAGCAGGTTCACCTCGACGAGCCGGTCGAAGACCTCCGACGGCGTCTGCTCGAAGGTTCCGAAGCTGTAGAGCGAGGCGTTGCCGACCCACACGTCGATGCCGCCGAAGCGCTGCACCGCGGCATCGGCCAGACCCTCGACGTCGGCTTCCGAGGAGACATCCGTGGGCACGGTGATGACCTGCGCTCCCCGGTCCCGGCACTCCGCCGCGACGACCTCGAGCGTGTCCGCGTCCCGCCCGGCGAGGACGAGCCGGGCGCCGTCGTCGGCGAACAGGCGAGCCGTCGCCCGTCCGATGCCGCTCGACGCTCCCGTGATCACCACGATCACCGCTTCGTCCATCCGCCTACCTCCCGCTCTGCCGGACCGTGTACTCCTCCGCGTCACCTTTCGAGTCTTCGGGGCCGACCGCGAATTGTCACGCACTTCCGCATGCGCGATGCGCCCTGCGAACGTGTGAAGGGAGCCCTCACGGAGGACCCCCTTCACGGGTGCCAGTACCTGTCAGCGGCGCCGATCCTGATCGTTGGTGACGTCCGGGTCCAGCGAATCGGCCTCCTGATGGTGGTGCATCACCTTCTCGCGCAGTCCCTGGGCGTCGGCCTGCCGCTGCTCGGCCTGCTGCCGCAGCCGCTCGGCCTCTACCTCGGCCCTCTGCGCCTCGGCCTCCGCCATGGAGGCCTTGGCTTCGCGTTCCCGCGCCTCGAGCTCCGTGGCTCTCGCCTGCTCACGCATCTCCGCGGCCCGCTGCCGGTCCTTCTCCTCCTGGTGCTTGCGCTGCGCCGCCCCCCGCTTGCGCGCCAGGACCGCGATCACGGCGACGATGGCGAGCAGGACCACGATCCCGACGATGATCCATACCACTTGGCCTGTATCCACTGCTTGCTCCCTCACTCGTCGACAGCGGCGGGGCGCCGCCGGAACCCGCTAGCCTCCGAAGCCACCCAGTCCGGGGATCTTGCCCAGCAGGTCCTTGGGGTTGATGCCGAACTTGGCGAGGAGGTCCGAGTGCTGCTCCGGGTCCACCTGGTCCGGGAGCTCGGACTGTGCCTGATCCGCGTGATCCTGCTTGCCCTGGCTCTTCAGCAGCTCGATGATCTGCGACTTGTCAATCTGCATTTCCTGCTCCTCGTCGTACCGGTTCCCATTAGTAAGCGTGCTGAGGAAGAGCATGGCACAGGCCCTTCCACTTGTCACGGGCACCCGGACACGCCCGACGCGCCGGAGAATGGACGGCATGGCCCTCACCCTGACGCTCCTCGCCGACACCCATCTGCCCCGGCGTGCGAAGGAGCTGCCCGGCGAGGTGTGGGCCGCGGTGGAGTCCTCGGACGTCGTCGTACACGCCGGCGACTGGACGGAGCTGCCATTGTTGGAGGACCTGGAGTCCCGCGCGAACCGCCTGATCGCCTGCTACGGCAACAATGACGGCGCCGGGCTCAGGGCCCGCCTGCCGCTGATCGCTCGGGCGGAGCTCGAGGGCGTGCGGCTCGCCGTCGTGCACGAGACCGGGCAGAAGCAGGGCCGTGAGGCGCGCATGGCCGCGCTGTACCCCGACACCGACGTCCTGGTCTTCGGGCACAGCCACATCCCGTGGGACACCCGCGCGGACACCGGGCTGCGGCTCCTGAATCCAGGCTCCCCCACCGACCGCCGTCGCCAGCCCTACTGCACCTACATGACCGCGGTGGTCACGGCGGGCCGGCTCGACGTCGTCACGCACCGGCTTCCCCCGCGGTAGCCCGCACCGCGCCGCGCGTCCAGTGCCTGCGCACGACGACGGAACATGCCATGCATCTGTTCGCCCGGTCAACGATATGGCTAGGCTTTCCAGGGTGAACACCGCGACGACCGCCACGGCCGCATCCGGCAGACGCTCCAGCATCAAGTGGATCCTGATGCTCGGCGCCCTCGCCGCCCTGCCCGCCATCACCACCGACATGTACCTGCCCTCCCTCCCGGCGGTCGCGCAGGACCTCGAGGCGACGCAGGCGGCGGCGCAGTTCACGATGTCCGGCATGCTCATCGGAGCCGGGGTCGGCCAGCTCGTCATCGGGCCCTTCTCGGACCGGTTCGGGCGGCGCCTGCCGCTCCTCATCGGCATCTCCCTGCACGTGGTGACCTCGATCCTCTGCTCGGTCACACCGGACATCGCGTCGCTGATCGGGCTGCGGGTCTGCCAGGGCTTCTTCAATGCTGCCGCGTCGGTGGTGGCCATCGCCGTCATCCGCGACCGCTTCGTCGGTTCGGACGCCGCCCGGCTGCTGTCGCGCCTGATGCTCGTGATCGGCGTGGCGCCGCTGTTCGCGCCCACCATCGGACAGGCCATCGCCGGCGCATGGCAGTGGCGTGCGGTGTTCTACGCGCTCGCGCTCATCGGGCTGGCCCTCGTCCTCATCGTGTGGCGCTTCATGCCGGAGTCGCTCCCCCGTGAGCAGCGGCGCTCGGGCGCCCCGCGGCAGGTCGCCGGAGGCTACCTCGCACTGCTGCGCGACAGGCACTTCATGGCACTGGCGGTGATACCGGGCCTCGGCCTCGCCGTGATCATGAGCTACGTCGTGGGCTCGCCCTTCGTGTTCCAGGACGAGTACGGCCTCAGCCAGGGCCAGTTCGCCGCCGTCTTCGCGGTCAACGGCGCCGCGATCGTCGGGTCCGCACAGCTCAACGCCGCCCTGGTACGCCGTGCGGCGCCCATCCGGGTGCTCCGGGTCGCGGTGATCGTGCAGCTCCTGTGCGCACTCGTGCTCCTCGGAATCGTGCTCACCGGTTTCGGGGGCATCGTGGGACTCGTCGCGGGCCTGTGGCTCGTCCTCGGGACGCAGGGGATGATCCCTGCCAACGCCTCCGTGCTCGCCCTGCACAACTACGGACACATGGCAGGTACGGCCGCGGCCGTCATCGGCGCCCTGCAGTCGGGCGTGGCGGGGGTGGTGAGTCCGTTCGTGGGCCTCCTCGGTGGGGACTCGCTGGCGATGGTGTGCGTGATGCTCACCGTCGTCGTCCTCACGCTCGTGGTCCTGGCAGCGGGCACGCCCGCCTACCGGAAGGGCGGGTGGCGCGAACGGGACGGCATGGATCCGGGGCCGACGGCGACGGCGTCGGAGACCGAGGAACGCGAGGCGGAGCAGGTGGAGGTTCAGGGGCCCGACCAGCGGAGTTGAGACCGCCGGTGTGCTGACAGGGACCTCACGGGACGATTCCGATGTTCCCCCTGGCATGGTGGAGGACCGCGTGGACGGTGGAGCCGAGGCGGGCCCCCGCGGCGTCGGCCCCCCGGGCTCCGAGGATGACGCTGCATGCGGTCGCGGTCCGCTGCACGATCTCCCCGGCAGCCGAGTGTCCTGCGGCTGAATCCTCCGTCACGGACAGCTCTCCGGTCCCGGCCAGCAGGGCGGCAGCCCGTTCCAGGACAGGATCCCGGCCCTCCAACGGCGCATCGGCCGCCTTGCGCCGGCGCTGGACGCGTACATGGAGCAACTCCAGGCGCTTGTGCAGTGTCCGTGCGAGATCGGCGGCCGTCGCCGTGGCCCTGTCGCTCGCGGGGGACCCGTCGACGGCGGCGATGACGGTGTCGCAGATCGGTCGTGCTTCCCGGACCACCATGACGGGGCACGATGCGCTCGAGGCGAGTCGGAGGCTGACCGATCCGATCAGGAGTTCGCCGAAGCCGCCCAGCCCCCTGGTGCCGGTCACCAGGAGCGAGGCTTCCGCGGAGAGTCGGGTCAGGGCCTCGGAGGGGAACCCGACGACCAGGCGTGAGCTGACGAGCAGATCCGGTTCGGCCCGGCCGGCGAGGTCCTGCCCCTCGGCGAGGAGCTTCTCTGCTTCCCTCCGCAGACCGCTGTCCTGGACGCCCGCCGCAGGTCCCAGATCATGGGTGAAGAACGGCCACGGCCAGCAGTGGACGACGACGAGGGGAAGCTGCGCGGCGCACGCGTATCGGGAGGCCCAGAGGACGGCGCGCTTCGCGCCGTCGGACCCGTCGTAGCCGACGAGGACGGGCCTGCGCGGAGCGGTCCCTGCGATGCCGTCGGTCATCGCGCTGCTCCGCCCGGCCGGACGGTCGGGGGTTCCAGGGGTCGGAGTGCTGACGTTCATGACAGTTGCTCCCGGGTCTCGGATGGCGTCCTCCCTCCATGGTGGCCGGTCCGCTCGTCCGGCGATAGGGCCGAACGGCCCGTAGGGCAGCAGCACCGCGTACCACCCGGACGGGGATGGGCTCCCTGACGCTCATCCGCCCGTCGCGCGCCGTCCGTGCGGTTCCGCGGACGCAGCCCGCCGTAGTCCGGCGATGGCCCGGTCCGCGCTTTCGCGCCGCCGTCGGCTGCTGTAGTACAGCGCCGTCAGCACCACCCCGAGCAGGAGTGCGCCCACCCCCACCACGAACGTGCCGCCGATTCCTGCGACCACCGTCGCCCCGTATGCGGGATCGAACATCGAGGCCGCGGACACGACGAACGCCGCGGTCATCAGGAGCGCCCCGATCAGTGGCAGGACACCCCGGAGGACGAGGTGGCGGGCACTCGAGCGCAGCGTGTGCCGGAAGTACCAGGCGCATGCGAAGCCCGTGAGCCCGTAGTAGAACGCGATGAACAGGCCGAGCGAGGCGATCGAATCGGCCAGGACGTCGTCACTGACGAGCGTCAGGACCACGTAGTAGGTCGCCGCCGTCGCGCCCAGCAGGACCGTCGAGAAGGTCGGTGTCATGTAGGTCGCATGCACGGTCGCGAAGCGGCGCGGGAGCGCGCCGTGGACGGCCATGGCGAGCGTCCCGCGGGCTGTGGGCAGGATCGTCGTCTGCGTCGCGGCGATGGCGGAGACCAGCACGGCCAGCACGGCCACCCACGCCCACGGCCCGAGAGCGGCGTCGCTGATGGCGTAGAAGACGTCGCCGGCGTTGGCCTGGTTGCCGAGGCCGATCCCCTCGCTGCCGACACCCGCGAAGAGGATCGCCAGGGTGCTCACCCCGGTGTAGGTGATGACGAGGATCACCGACGAGATGATGGCCGCCCTGCCCGGCGTGGTCCGGGGACGGCGTGTCTCCTCGTTCAGTGCCAGGCACGTGTCCCAGCCCCAGTAGGCGAACAGGGCGATCAGGGCTCCCTGGACGGCGGCCTCGGGGCCGCCCAGCGCGAGCGGGTTGAACCAGTCCGCGCTGAAGGAAGCGGCGCCGACGGCGTCGCCGGTTCCCAGGCGCCAGACCAGGAAGGCCACCACCACGGCGAGTGCCGCGTACTGGACGATGATGGTGACCCGCTGCATCTTCTCGCCGAGGTCGATGCCGCGATAGTTGGTCCAGGTCATGGCGGCGATGAAGGCCACCCCGGTCGCCGTCACCAGGAGGGTGTTCGAGGCGAGATCCTCGGCCACCAGCAGCCACAGGTAGGTCCCGGCGACCTGGGCGAGGTTCGCGAGGACCACGACCCCCGAGAGTGCCAGGCCCCATCCGCCCAGCCAGCCGGTGAAGCGGCCGAAGGCCGCGGACGCCCAGGTGAAGGTGGTCCCGCAGTCGGGCAGCGCGCTGTTCAGTTCGCGGTAGGCGACGGCGATGAACAGCATCGGGACGAACGCGAGCAGGAAGGCCGCCGGCGCGTGCACGCCCACCGCGAGGACCACGAAGCCGAGCGCCGCAGCCAGGGAGTAGACAGGCGCCGTGGAGGACAAGCCGATCGAGACGCTGCCGGCGAGGCCCATGTCGTCGCGGGAGAGACCCTTGTCCCGGACGAGCGGTGAGGGCTGCGCGTCCGCGGTCACGGTGCCGCCTCGACGGGGGCCGGGGCGTTGATGACGTTGGGGACGAACCGGCAGAAGTAGTCGGTGATGTAGCCGTCCGACTCGCGGATACCCACGCCCACGCTCTCGCCGTCGACCACCCAGGCTCCGACGACGGGGTGGTTGCCGTCCATGGACGGCAACGGATGCCACGCCTGGTAGCACCAGCCTTCCGCTCCGTAGTCACCCGGCTGTTCGATCTCGACGCCGTGGGCGTGGACGCGGATGTTGTCGCCCTCGCGCCCGTGCAGCGGCTTCGCGACCCACTCGGACAGTTCCCGCGGTGAATCGAGGTAGGCGGGCAGCAGGTTCGGGTGGTTCGGGTACAGGTGCCAGAGGGCGGCCAGGAGCGCCTTGTTCGACAGGAACATCTTCCAGGCGGGCTCGATCCACCGGGTCATCACGGGCCAGTCGAGGATCTTCTGCCCGAACTCCTCCTTCATCATCAGCTCCCACGGGTAGAGCTTGAAGATGGTGCTGATGGCCTTGTTGTCGAGGTCCACGAAGCGGTGCTGACGGGCGTCCCAGCCGATGTCGCCCATGTTGATGCCGACGGTCTCCCAGCCGGCCTGCGAGGCGACGTCGCGCATGTAGGCGGCCGTCATCCAGTCCTCGCCGGATGATTCGGCCTCGGTGTGGGCGACATGCAGCCGGGGACCTTCGAGACCGCCTCGCTGCTTGTCCCATGCCGCGACGAGGGCCTCGTGGATGCCGTTCCACTGGTCGTTCTCGGGCTTGACGTCCTGCAGCCAGTACCACTGGGCGATGGACGCCTCGATGAGGCCCGTCGGGGTGTCCGCGTTGTACTCGAGCATCTTCGGCGGGTTCACGCCGTCGTAGGCGAAGTCGAAGCGGCCGTAGACGGCGGGCTCGCTGCGGGCCAGGGACCCGGCGGCGAGCTTCATGGCCGCGGCGCTGATGCCGATGGTGCCCATGGCGCCCGTGGCGAGGTAGCGGGCCGCCTCGATCGACATGCGGTGCAGCTCCTCGGTGACCGCCTCGAGCGTCTCGACCTCGCTCATCTCGAACTCGTAGTAGGCGTCCTCGTGCCAGTACTCGATGGCCCCGCCGTCGGGCTTGATGGTCGTGGAGTAGATCAGGCCCACGCTCTCGATCTTCTCCCGCCAGTCGGGCCGGCGGGTCGATGTCCGTCGCCTCATGTCAGCCGCCCGTCCCGCTGTTGCTGCCGCCGAAGCCGCCCCGCGACACCGACGACGCCCCGTCCGGTGCGACTCCCGACCTGGAGGTGGCACCGGACGGGACGGACGTCGTGCCGCCGGAGAGCCCGGACCCGACGGCGGGGATGCTGCGCCTGCCCGATCCCATCGCCAGGAAGTACCAGCCGTACAGCCCCGAGGACACGCCCTGGTCGCTGCAGCGGTCATCCTCGGCCCGCTCCTGCGTGGTCCGGTCCTGGCACACCTTGGCGTAGTCGGCGTCGATCACCTCCCCGTCGGGTGAGCACCCGGTCAGCAGCGCACTCGCGAGGAGGGCCGTCACGCCGATGGCCACTCCGGAACTGCGGCGCAGGTGGGCGGTCCGGTCCCGTGCAGGGACGGGCCCATCGGGTGCTGCGGCGCGAAACTGGGGATCCATGTCTACCTTTCTGGCCGAACCGGTGCCCCGGCCGGCGCGGAGCGGTCCGGGGAGGACGTCGTGGAGCCAGTTTCCCATGCAGCCGACGAACTGCGCCGCGGACTGCGCGAGGTGAAGGATCAGCTGAGGACACCGATAGAGGGATCTGCTTCCCGACCCTCCTGGCAGGAGCAATGACGGGGATCCGGGTCTGGTCACGCCGACACGGCACGCATAGGATGTGGATCCCGGCTGTCGAAGCCCTGAGGGAGTCCTGCGAGGAGGTGGAGTCATGACGAAGGTCCTTGTCGTTGCGCTGTGCGCCGCCATCCCCATGAACCCCGCCTCCCCTGCATCCGCGCACTAGCCGCGCCCTGCGGGGAGGCCTCCCCGCAGAGGAACAGCGTTGGACACTCTTGTGCAGTACGGCTTCACCGACCGCATCGGCGGTCTTTTCTCCTTCCACTTCCCCGACCCGGGAACTGCCCAACCGGCGCGCGTCATCCGTGCGGACCGCGGCCGGGTGCTCGTCGCCGCGCGGCACGGCATCGTGCACCTCGACGGCGGGACGTCCCTCGTCACCGGCGACTGGGCCGCGATCGGGCCCGACGGCGGCACCGTGATCGGCCACCTGCCGCGCTTCTCCCTGCTGCAGCGGAAACGGGCCTACGATCCGCTGTCCGAGGCACAGATCCTCGGCGCGAACATCGATGTGCTGGGCGTGGTCATCCCGCTCGACCGGCCGCTGTCGACCAACCGGCTCGAACGGACCCTCGTCGCGGCCTGGGACTCGGGCGCGGTGCCCGTCATCATCCTGACGAAGGCCGACCTCAGCACCCGGTTCGACGACGTCGTCGCCGAGACCATCCAGCGGGCGCGCGGTGTGGAGGTGTTCACGACGTCCGCCGAGCAGCGTGACGGCCTCGAGGATCTCCGGTGGAGGATCGGGGCCGGGCAGACCCTGGCCCTGCTCGGTCCCTCGGGTGCGGGGAAGTCGAGCCTCATCAATGCCCTCGTGGGCGATCCCCGACAGGACACCGGCGAGGTCCGGGCCGGGGACGGCAGGGGCAGGCACACCACGACGGCGCGTGAGCTCGTGCCGCTCGGCGACGGCGCCGTCGTGATGGATACCCCCGGGTTGCGCGGCTTCGCCCTCTGGGACGCCGAGAACGGTCTGTCCGAGGTGTTCGGTGACGTCGAGGAGCTGTTCGGGAACTGCCGTTTCCGCGACTGCGTGCATGACCGCGAGCCCGGATGCGCCGTGCAGGCAGCCATCACGTCGGGGGATCTGGAGGAACGGCGCTGGCTGAGCTACCGGAAGATGGAGCGCGAACTCGCGAGCTTGCGCCGCAGACAGGACGTCGCGGAGCAGCGGCGCCTCGGGAAGGAGTCGCATCGGACGGTGAAGGATGCCGCGCTGGCGAAGGACTACAGGAACCGCTTCAGGGAGGGCCTGTAGGTCGGACGCTGGATCCGGGGACACGGTCCGGACCGGATGGGGCGCACGAGGAGGCATGGAGCCCCCTGTCGGATTCGAACCGACGACCCCCGCTTTACAAGAGCGGTGCTCTGGCCAACTGAGCTAAGGAGGCGTGCCGGCCGGAGCCGGCGAGCGCGGTGGTCCCTTCGACCTACGGGAGGAGGGGACGCCGAGCGCTCGTTAAGGGTAGCCCAGCACCCGCACCGCGGGAAATCAGGCCATGGGAAGCCGAGGCGACGGCCTCCGGCACGGTGGAACCTCTTCCCGGGGCAGCGGCACCGGACCCCGGACGGCGTGAACCGATAGAGTCGACGACGAGACCGAACTACTGCGATGGAGCCCGTTTTGAGTGCACAGCCTTCGACCACCCCGGGCATCACGCCGCCCTCCGCGACCGAGGGGGAGTTCGGTGATTTCGACTTCATCGTCGTCTCGAACCGGCTCGCTGTGGACCGCGTCGTCGACGAGCACGGCGAGAGCTCATGGCGACGCTCCCCCGGCGGCCTCGTGACGGCCCTCGCCCCCGTGATGGCGAAGGCCGACGGCGCCTGGGTCGGCTGGCACGGAGCGCCCGACGAGACGCTCGAGCCCTTCGACGAGGACACCATGCACCTGGTCCCCGTGCCGCTCAGCGCCGAGGAGGTGGAGCTCTATTACGAGGGCTTCTCCAACGCCACCCTGTGGCCCCTGTACCACGACGTCATCGCGTCCCCCGAGTTCCACAGGACCTGGTGGGACTCCTACCGGAAGGTGAACGAGCGGTTCGCGGAGGCGACGGCGTCCGTCGCCGCCGAGGGCGCCACGGTGTGGGTGCAGGACTACCAGCTGCAGCTCGTGCCGAAGATGCTGCGGCAGGCGCGCCCCGACCTGAAGATCGGCTTCTTCAACCACATCCCCTTCCCGCCCCTGGAGATCTACGCGCAACTGCCCTGGCGGCGCCAGGTGATCGAGGGGCTGCTGGGCGCCGACCTCATCGGCTTCCAGCGGCCGAGCGACGCGAGCAACTTCCTGCGCTGCGTGCGCCGCTTCAAGGGCTACACCATCAAGGCGCAGCAGGTGCACGTGCCCGCGGACGACGGCACGCCGGCCTACGTCTCCCGCGCCGAGGCGTTCCCCATCTCCATCGACACGGCGTCGATCACGGAACTGGCGCACCGCCCCGACGTGATCGAGCGGTCCAGGGAGATCCGGCGCGAGCTGGGCGATCCGCAGCACATCCTGCTCGGCGTCGACCGCCTCGACTACACGAAGGGCATCGGCCATCGCCTGAAGGCCTACGGCGAGCTGCTCGAGGACGGCGCCATCACGGTCGAGGACGCCGCCCTCATCCAGGTGGCCAGCCCGAGCCGCGAGCGCGTGGAGCAGTACCGCATCCTGCGCGAGGACATCGAGGGCGCGGTCGGCCGGATCAACGGCACCCACGACACCATGAAGAACACGGCCATCCGGTACCTCCACCACAGCTACCCGGTGGAGGAGATGGTGGCGCTGTACCTCGCCGCGGACGTCATGCTCGTGACGGCGCTGCGTGACGGCATGAACCTCGTGGCCAAGGAGTACGTCGCGGCCCGCACCGCGAACACGGGCATGCTCGTGCTCAGCGAGTTCGCGGGCGCGGCGGACACCCTCCGGCAGGCGATCCTGGTGAACCCGCACGACATCGACGGACTGAAGAGTGCCATCGTCTCGGCCATCACCATGCCGAAGGCGGAGGCCATGCGGCGCATGCGGCTCATGCGCCGGCAGGTGGTCCAGAACGACGTCGAGCGGTGGTCCCGGGCCTTCCTCAACGCCCTCCAGTCCGAGGGTCCCGATCATGACGCTTGAACCGGCCCTGCACGCCGCCCTGGGGCGCCTTGCCTCCACCCCGCGACTGCTCGTGGCACTGGATTTCGACGGCACGCTCGCCCCGCTCGTCGAGCGGGCCGAGGACGCCCGGGCGTTGCCCGCGTCGGCTTCGGCGGTCCGCGCGCTGGCCGACCTCCCCCACACGACCACAGCCCTGATCTCGGGGCGCGCCCTCGCGAGCCTCCGCGCCGCTGCCGATCCTCCCGGGGACACCCTGCTGATCGGCAGCCATGGCGCCGAGACCTGGACCGGCCCCGACGCCGCACCGCTCGCGCTGACGCCCGAGCAGGAGGACCTGCGCACCCGCGCCGTCGACGTCGTCGAACGCACGGTCTCCGCACACGAGGGGACGCGCATCGAGCTGAAGCCGGCCGGTGTCGTCCTTCACACGAGGACCGCGGCCGACGACGTCGCCGATGCCGCGGTCGAGGCAGCCAGGGCCGGCCTGGCCCAGCTCGAGGGGGTCCGCGTCACGGACGGGAAGCGTGTCCTCGAGATCTCGGTGGTGGCCGCGGACAAGGGGCAGGGGCTGGCACTGCTCCGGGAGACCACCGGCGCCACCGCGGTCCTCTTCGCGGGCGACGACGTGACTGACGAGCACGCGCAGCGCACCCTCGGCCCCGACGACGTCGGAATACGGATCGGCCCCGGAACGACGGCGGCCGCCTTCACCGTGCCCACGCCCGAGGATTTCTCGGAGGTGCTGCAGGAACTCGTGTCCCTGCGGGCCCCTGGTGCGCGCCGCTAGAGGAACGTGTCATACTACGGGGACGCGGCTCCTGTCACCGGTACTGGTGGCCGGCCGCGCACCCCAACTGAATATCTTCCATTCACTACGGATCGTCGGGCACGTACCTGCCCGTGAAAAGGAACCAACACCATGGCAACGGTAACGTTTGACCAGGCCACGCGCCTGTACCCGGGCACCGAGAAGCCCGCCGTCGACAAGCTCGACATCGACATCGCCGACGGCGAATTCCTCGTCCTCGTGGGACCCTCCGGTTGCGGAAAGTCCACCTCCCTGCGCATGCTCGCCGGCCTCGAGGACGTCAACTCCGGACGCATCCTCATCGGCGACCGCGACGTCACGGACGTCCCCCCGAAGGACCGCGACATCGCGATGGTCTTCCAGAACTACGCGCTCTACCCGCACATGTCGGTCGCCGACAACATGGGCTTCGCCCTCAAGATCGCGGGTGTCTCCAAGGAGGAGCGCGCCGAGCGCGTCCGCGAGGCCGCGAAGCTCCTCGACCTCGAGGACTACCTGGACCGCAAGCCGAAGGCACTCTCCGGAGGCCAGCGCCAGCGTGTCGCCATGGGCCGCGCGATCGTGCGCAACCCGCAGGTCTTCCTCATGGACGAGCCCCTCTCCAACCTGGATGCGAAGCTGCGCGTGCAGACCCGCACCCAGATCGCCTCGCTGACCCGGCGTCTCGGTGTCACCACCGTCTACGTCACGCACGACCAGGTCGAGGCCATGACCATGGGTGACCGTGTCGCCGTGCTCAAGGACGGTCTCCTCCAGCAGGTCGACACCCCCCGCAACCTGTACGAGCGTCCGAAGAACGTCTTCGTCGCCGGGTTCATCGGCTCCCCCGCCATGAACCTGCTCGAACTGCCCGTCACCGACGGGGGCGTCCTCTTCGGCGGCATCGTCTACCCCGTGCCGGGTAATGTTCTGGACGCTGCAGCCGGCAACACCGTCACGCTCGGTGTCCGCCCCGAGGACCTCGTCCTCAGCAGCGTCGGCGAGGGCCTGCAGGTCGAGGTCGACGTCGTCGAGGAACTCGGCGCCGACGCCTACATCTACGGCCACACCACGCTGGACGGCAAGGACCACGACATGGTGGCCCGCGTCGACGGCCGCCGCCCGCCGATGAAGGGCGACACGGTCTACGTCCGCCCCGAGCAGGGTCACGTGCACCTGTTCGACACCAGCAGCGGTCTCCGCCTGGCAGAGACGGTCTAAGTCCCTCCGCGGACACAGCACCACGAACGACGACGGCGGTGGCTCCGCCGGGTATCCCTCGGGAGGCCCGGTGGACGCCACCGCTTCGTTTAACGGCAACTACGCTTGGACCAGGACCACCCCCGCCCTATCGCGAAAGCAAGATCATGACCGAGACTTCCAACGCCCAGTGGCATGACGAGCCGACCGACTACGACCAGACCGGTAAACTGCCGCGACTACGGCCGGCGTCCGCCGAGGGCCCGAGCTCGCTGGGATCCCTGAACATCACCGCCGCCGCCACCGACCCGGAGCTGCTCGACCTCCCCTGGCACGTGGCCCTCGAGGAATGGCCGGCCAGTGCACTCGCGGCGCTCCCCCGCGGTATCTCCCGGCATATCGTGCGGTTCGCCCACCTCGGCGGTTCCGTGATCGCCGTGAAGGAGACCAGCGAGCACATCGCCCGTCACGAGTACCACATGCTGCGCAAGCTGCAGCGACTGGACGTGCCGTGCGTCGAGCCCGTGGCCGTGATCTCCGGACGGACCAGCCCCACGGGCGAGGAGCTCGATCCCGTGCTCGTCACACGGCATCTCAAGTTCTCGCTGCCCTACCGTGCGTTGTTCTCGCAGACGCTCCGCCGGGACACCCTGACGCGGCTCATCGACGCCCAGGCGCTGCTCCTGGTCCGCCTGCACCTCATCGGGTTCTACTGGGGCGACGTCTCCCTCTCCAACACCCTCTTCCGCAGGGATGCGGGAGCGTTCGCCGCCTACCTCGTCGACGCCGAGACCGGCGAGCTGTACCCGGAGCTCTCGACCGGCCAGCGGGAGTACGACCTCGAGATCGCCCGGGTGAACATCGCAGGGGAGCTGATGGACCTCGCCGAGGGCGGGCTCATCGAGGAGAAGGTGGACCCGCTCGCGACGAGTGAACTCATCATGGACAGCTACCGCCGCCTCTGGACGGAACTGACGGAGAAGGAATCCTTCGAGCTGGGCGAGCGCTGGCGGGTGGGGGCCCGCATCCGCCGACTCAACGAACTCGGCTTCGACGTCGAGGAGTACGCCATCAGGTCCGCCGCCAACGGCACCCAGATCCAGCTGCAACCCAAGGTGGTCGACGCCGGACACCACAGCCGCCGCCTCCTGCGGCTCACGGGCCTCGACGCCCAGGAGAACCAGGCCCGCCGGCTCCTGAACGACCTCGATGCCTACCGTGCCGACAGCGACCCGGCACTCGACGAGGAATTCAGCGCACACCTCTGGGTGAACGAGGTGTTCGAGCCGATCGTCCGGGCCGTGCCCCGGGAACTCGGCGGCAAGCTCGAACCCGCGCAGGTGGTCCACGAAGTACTCGAACACCGGTGGTACATGTCCGAGCGTGAGGACCGGAACGTCCCGCTGGCGGAGGCCGTGCAGTCCTACCTGGACGACGAACTGCGCCACCGACGCGACGAGGCGGCGATCATGCTGACAGCCGATGCCGGGACGATCGGCATCGACGAGGACTCGGAGTACGGCGACAACTAGGTGTCAAAGGAAAGGACCGGCAGCCGATGGCTGCCGGTCCTTCCTGCTCAGGAGCCTACGGGCACTGTGTGGGCTGGCCCTGAACGGTGACGGGCGTGCCGGTGGGCAAGCCTTCGCACGCTTCCAGGATCTGCCCTGCCAGCTCTGCAGCGAAGCTGGCGATGACGGCGATGAGGATCGCGCCGAGGATCGTGAACACGACGCCGATGATGATGCCGGCGAGGGCGAAGCCGTTGCCCATCCTCGCTTTCCGGGACTTCACGAAGGCGATGATGCTGATCACCAGTCCCACGGGGGCGATCAGGATGGCGAGGATGAATCCGACGATCCCGAGCGTCCTGCCCGGGTTCTCCGCCGGCTGGCCCTGATAGCCCTGCTGTCCCGGGTAGTTGCCCATCGCGGAGCCGTACTGTCCCTGCTGACCGTACGGTGACTGCCCCTGCTGACCGTACGGCGACGTGCTCTGCTCGCCGTACTGCGGCCGGTTCTGACCGTACTGCGGCTGGTTCTGGCCGTACTGCGGCTGGTTCTGCTGACCGTAGGGCGAGTTGCCCTGCTGATCCGGATTGTTGTCAGACATGCTGCCCCCAGGGGAAAAATGGTAAGTGACGGGAACTCCCGGCAGTTTCCTAAACGGTATCATCGGGCGCCTGCCCGCAGCAGGAGCAGCGACGCAACCATCAGGAGATGATCGCCTTCCCCGGATTGAGGATGTTCAGCGGGTCGAATACCTGCTTGATGCGGCTCTGCAGCTCGAGGACCGCGGGCGACTGCTCCCAGGCGAGCCAGCGACGCTTGTACTGACCCACGCCGTGCTCACCCGTGATGGTGCCGCCGAGGTCCAGCGCACACCGGACCGATTCGTCGAGCGCCTCTTCCAGTCGCTCCTGCGCCCGCTCCCCCTCACTCCGTTCCACCCAGAAAGTGGGGTGGAGATTGCCGTCCCCAGCATGCGCCACGACCTTCAGCCGGACCTCATGACGGAGGGCCATGGCCTCGAGAGCGGCGACATACCGCACGAGCTGGGACTTCGGGACGGCGACGTCCTCCCCCACCCGATACAGGTCGTCCACCTCGTCGCCGCGGCTGTGGCGTCTGAGGTCTATGAGCCGGTCGGCCTCCCCCGATCCTTCCTCGCTCACGCCGGCACCCAGGTCGAGGAGAACGCGCCGGATGACCTCGGCTTCCACGGCAGCACCGTACCCGTCGGTCTGCACCAGGAGGAGTGAACCCCCGCGGTTACGGAGGTCCGAGCCGTGGGCGCCGTCGAGCGCCTCGAGCGTCCGTCCGTCGAGGAGCTCGAGGATGGCCGGTTGCACCCGGGCCCGGCCGATGGCGAGAACGCCCGCCGCCGCCTGGGTGAAGTCGTCGAAGAAGGCGGCAAGCGTATGCACTGCCTGAGGCAGGTAGCGAAGACGCACGGTGATGCCGACGATGACGCCGAGAGTACCTTCCGACCCGGTCATGAGGGCCGTCAGGTCGTAGCCGGCCACCCCCTTGAAGGTCCGGTGACCGGTCGAGACGAGCGACCCGTCCGCCAGTACTACCTCGAGTGCCAGCACGGAATCCCGGGTGACACCGTACTTGGCGCATCGGAGTCCACCCGCGTTCGTGGCCACATTGCCGCCGATGGTGGACCATCGATAGCTGGCCGGATCGGGTGCGTACATCAGCCCGTACGGAGCCGCAGCAGCATTCAGGTCTGCGTTGATCACGCCGGGCTCGACGACGGCCGTTTCGTCGTCGGGATTGATCTCGACGATCCGGGTCATGAGTTCGAGGGACAGGACCACGCTGCCGGTCGTGGCGTGGGCACCGCCGGAAACGCCGGACCCTGCGCCCCGGCACACGATCGGAACCGAGTGGCGGGTCGCCCATCTCAGGAGCGTCCGGACATCGTCGACCGAACGTGTCAGCACGACTGCCAGCGGAAGGATCACCTGCTCGATGGGGCCCTGGTCCCGGGAGTACCGCGCGAGATCCTCGTCCGACGTCGATACCCGTCCGGGCAGCGAGGCCTCCAGCTCTGCGATGGTGGTTGCGTCTGTCATGATCCCCCCATGAATCGCCGGTAGCGCGCCAGGGCTCCGGGCCAGAACAAGCGGTAGAAGTCGTAGGTGTCCTGCGGATCGGCAGTCGTCCACCCGTCATGACCGAGAGTGAGCACGGTAGAGGTGCTCTCACCTGGCCGGTTCACCAGCGTCGGCTCCGCCGTATCCGCCGCGCCACCGTCTCCCAGAACCAGTTCGAGACGGACCTGGGTGGTCGAGGCAGAGCCGGGATGCTTCCATCTCAACTCGAGCCACTGCCCGGGCCGACCCTCGATCACCTCCCCCCACACGTTCTCCTCGTCCTCCGCCGAGGTCTCCACGAGGGCGTTGTCCTCCAGGTCGAAGAAACTGTCGTCCCCCCAGCGGCTCAGCTCATCCGCAGGCCACCAGAGATGCAGATGCTCCGTGAGCCCCGCCCAGGCGTGATCCGCAGGCGCGGGTACCGTCACGACAGCCTGTAGAGGCGGTCGAGGAGCCGGGAGGTCGCCGGCGGCGGAAGAATGCGAGAACAGACCACTCATGTACCGACCCTACCGTCGGGTGTGCAGTGCTTTGCGCGGGCTGGTCGGTTCTGGCGGGTTCGGTGGGGGGTGCTGTGGCTGCCGACCGGTGCTTGATGGGTGTCGGCTCCGTCGGTGGTGGTGGTGTGGTCGGTTGCCGGGAGTACGGTTCCGGGTGGTGTCGGCCCTCTTGGGGATGGTGCCGGCGGGTCGGCGGCCGACGGTGCTGTGTGCCTGTGCCTGTGCCTGTGGGGGTGGGTTTGGTGGTTAACGGGGAAGAGGCCCCACCGTGGTGGGGCCTCTTGCCTGTAATGGTTGTCCGGCGGTGTCCTACTCTCCCACACTCTCTCGGGTGCAGTACCATCGGCGCTGTGGGTCTTAGCTTCCGGGTTCGGAATGGGACCGGGCGTTTCCCCCACGCTATGACCGCCGTAACCCTTGCTACCGTTCCTCGACCCCCTGGGTGTTCCCGGGTGTACCGGGTTCTCCTGTGGGTGTGCCGGGGTGCTCGTGTGGAGTGTCCCTGGTGTCCCTGGTGGGGGTGGGTGGTAAGTCTGGTGGGTTACATCAATCGTGCTGGATGTAACAGTATTCAGTTGTGGTTCTGTGGTGTTTCTTGTGG
>NZ_JBTNDP010000003.1:0-428649 GCF_054510925.1 Arthrobacter sp. MDT2-16 | reverse complement strand
CCCCCCCCCCCCCCCCCCCCCCCCCCCCCCCCCCCCCCCCCCCCCCCCCCCCCCCCCCCCCCCCCCCCCCCCCCCCCCCCCCCCCCCCCCCCCCCCCGCTGCCAGGTCCGGAGTGCCTGCAGGCGGGGCACTGCCGCCTCCGAAGGAGACGCGGACGGTCCCGGCGCCGCCGCCGGCACCCGCACCGTCAGCGCGTGGGGGTCCACGCGGGCCGTCATCGTGGTGACGGACCCCGAGGGGTCCCCGTCGAGCTGCGTGGCGATCGGGTCACCGGACCACATGGTGACCTCCCGGGCACGGTAGTAGCTGATGACGGGGATACCCCCGCGGTGCCGCAGGAGGATCTTCGCGGCCATCCACGTCCAGCCGAGGAGACTGCGCGGGCTGAGCACCACGACGTCGAGGTAGCCGTCGTCGATCACCGCATCCGGCACGAAGTCCACGCCCGCCGGCAGTTTCCCGCAGTTCGCCACGAGCAGGCTGCGGACCTTGCGGCTCTGGGGCGGCTGGCCGTCCAGGCTGATGGAGATCCGGCGCCGGCGGCCGGGCAGGTGCCGGACGCCCGCCTCGCTGTAGGCGAGCCACCCGAACTTCTCCTTGAGGTCCTGTTTCGCGTCGGTCATCACGCTGGCGTCGAAGCCCACGCCGCCCATCACCAGGAACGGGTGCTCGGCGGTGACCTGCGTGCGGTCGTTGCGCAGGCTGATCCGCGCCATGTCGATCCGGCGTTCGTGGCCATGCAGCGCGAGGCGGAGGCAGCCGGCCACATCGTTGTAGGGCAGGCCGAGGTTGCGCACCAGCAGGTTCCCGGTGCCGAGGGGCAGCAGCCCCAGCGCCGTCGGGCTGTGCGCGAGGACCTGCGCCACGGCGCGCACCGTGCCGTCGCCGCCCGCCGCGAGGACGACGTCGGCCCCGGCCTCGAGCGCCCGGGCGGCCTGGCCCGTCCCCGGGTCCTCGATGGTGGTCTCCAGGACCAGGGGAGGATCCCAGCCTGCGTCCGAGCAGGCCTGTTCCACGAGCGCCCGCGTGGCGGCGGCCTGCAGCTTCGAGGGATTCAGCACCAAGGCGACCCGCTGCGGGCCCTCGGGCACCGGCGTCGGCTCGTGGACTGAGGCGGTGGGGGTGCGGGTCTGCTGGAGCCGCCGGACCGACCAGTAGCTCTGGAGGGACGCGGCGGCGGCGGACGCCGCGGCGGTACCGGCGAGCAGTTTGCGGCGCATGGTCATCCACAATAGCGGGACCGCCCGGCCGGGCAGGCGGGCCCGCGGGCTTGGGTAGTCTTGGGCGTGTGATCGACGTAAACGACCTCCGCCTGAATCCCGAGCAGTTCCGAGCATCGCAGCGCGCCCGCAGGGCGGACGAGTCCCTCGTGGACGCCGTCCTCGCGGCGGACACCCGGCGCCGCGAGTCGGTCACCTCCTACGAGACGCTCCGCGCCGAGCAGAACGCCTTCGGCAAGAGGGTGGCGCAGGCCCGGGGCGAGGAGAAGCAGGCCCTCCTGGCCGAGGTGAAGGAGCTCGCCGCGGCCGTCAAGGCCGCCTCCGCCGGGTCCGAGGAGGCCAAGGCCGAGCAGGAGGCGCTGCTGCGCAAGCTGCCGAACCTCGTGCAGGACGGCGCGCCCGAGGGCGGCGAGGACGACTACGTGGTCGTCAAGACCGTCGGCACCCCACGGGACTTCGCCGCCGAGGGCTTCGAGCCCCGCGACCACCTCGAGATCGGCGAGCTGATCGGCGCCATCGACATGGAGCGCGGCGCGAAGGTCTCAGGATCCCGCTTCTACTTCCTCAAGGGCGTCGGTGCCCGGCTCGAGATCGCGCTGCTGCAGATGGCCATGGACCAGGCGGTCACGGCCGGCTTCACCCCCATGATCACCCCCACGCTCGTGCGTCCCGAGACCATGCAGGGCACCGGCTTCGACATCGCCCACGACGCCGAGATCTACCGGCTCGAGGCGGACGACCTCTACCTCGTGGGTACCTCCGAGGTGGCCCTCGCCGGATACCACTCCGACGAGATCATCGACCTCACCGCCGGCCCTGTCCGCTACGCGGGCTGGTCCTCCTGCTACCGCCGGGAAGCGGGCTCGCACGGCAAGGACACCCGCGGCATCATCCGCGTGCACCAGTTCAACAAGGTGGAGATGTTCACGTACACCACCGTCGAGGACGCCGCCGCCGAGCACGAGCGCCTCCTCGCCTGGGAGGAGGAGATGCTCGCGAAGGTCGAACTGCCCTACCGCGTGATCGACACGGCGGCGGGCGACCTCGGGATGTCCGCGGCCCGCAAGTTCGACTGCGAGGCCTGGGTCCCCACGCAGGGCGACTACCGCGAGCTGACCTCGACCTCCAACTGCACCACCTTCCAGGCACGGCGCCTGAACATCCGCGAGCGCCAGGAGGGCGAGGGGCAGAAGGGGACACGCGCCGTCGCCACCCTCAACGGCACGCTCGCGACCACGCGCTGGATCGTGGCGATCCTCGAGCACCACCAGAACGCCGACGGCTCGGTCACGGTGCCGGCGGCGCTGCGTCCTTATCTCAACGGGATGGAAACCTTCCCGGTATCGGTGCCGCGCTAGCAGGGCGTCGGCGGCGTCTGGTTCACTGAGGTATGAGTACCTTGAGCAACGTCGGCACCGACGACCGGCCGGAGAACCGCAAGCACCACCTCATCGCCCTCGACGTCGACGGCACCCTCGTGGACCACGAGGGGTCCATGACGGAGGAGGTCCGTGATTCCGTGCGGGCGGTCATCGAGGCCGGCCACGACGTCATCATCGCCACCGGGCGGTCCCTCGGGGCCACGCTGCCCGTCATCGGACTCCTCGGCATCACCCGGGGGCACGCGGTGTGCTCCAACGGCGGGGTGACGCTCAGGATCGATGCGGACCTGCCCGGAGGCTTCGAGGTCCTCGAGCGCGTCACCTTCGACCCGAGGCCCGCCCTGACCGCGCTGCGCGAACGGCTCCCCTCCGCCAAGTACGCCCTCGAGGACGACCGCGGCAGGTTCCTGTCCACCGAGAGCTTCCAGGACGCGAGCTTCGGCTCCGAGGCGCAGAACGTGGACTTCGAGGAGATGCTCGAGAGCCGCGCCGTGCGCGTGGTCGTCTTCAGCACCGACTCCTCGGCCGAGGAGTTCGGCCACGCCGTCGCGGCCATCGGGCTGCACGGGGTGACCTACTCGGTGGGCTGGACCGCCTGGCTCGACATCGCGGCCGCAGGCGTCACGAAGGCCACGGCCCTGGAGTCCCTCCGCCGGAGCCTCGGGACGGATCCCGGCCTCACCGTGGCGGTCGGCGACGGCCGCAACGACGTCGAGATGCTCCAGTGGGCCGGCCGCGGGGTCGCGATGGGGCAGGCTCCGGAGGAGGTCCGTTCCATCGCCTCCGAGGTCACGGGCAGCGTGCTCGACGACGGCGCGGCGAAGGTGCTGCGCTCGCTGGTCTGACATCCGGCCCTTCCAGGCCGCGGCCGGCCGCCGGCCGCCGGCAGGGGTGGTGGTTCAGTACGCGAGGCTCGCCTCGGGGAGCGACGCCGGTCCGTAGGCCAGATCCAGCAGGCGGGCGGCGGCGGGCCGCGTGGCCCACTCCTCCATCCAGTGCGACCGGACGACGGCGCGGCTCACGGCCTGCGTGGTGATGCCGAGTTCCTGGGCCACGTACTTCTGCTGCCCCCGCGCGCCCGGCGTCATGAGGTCGAGCACGGCCCACTCCGCGTCGGTGCGTGTGGAGACGATCTGCCCGAGCAGCCGGAGGACCGCCTCCGCCTCCGCGGCGATCCCGCCGTCAGGCCCCTCGACCGCCAGCGGGATCCGCTCACCGGTCTTGCGTGCCCGGTCCACCGCCCTGCGCGCGTAGACCAGCCCGTAACCCTGGGCGTCGACGATCCGCTGGGGCACCGGGGGCGTGAGCCCGCCGACGCCGATCCCCACGTGCCAGCGCCGGTAGCGGACGGCGCGCAGCGCGGCGTCGACGGCCGTGGTCGCCGAGCCGACCACGGCCTGCACCTCGTCGCCCACCGAGCGCTGGAACGGGATCACGGTGGGCAGGTGGCGCAGTGCCTTGAGCAGGTCCTCCACGAGGTCGCCCACCTCGCGCGAGTCGCGCTGGTTGATGGTCAGGACGTAGTGCATGGCATCAGTATGGACGCCGCGCACTGCTTCTCAACTCATTTGCGTTGATATTCCGCGCGCCCGGCTGTCCGTTCCCTGACCCGGAGCGCCGTCTGCCCCCGGATGCACGGGGGCTCCCGCCCATCCGTGATGTGCGGGAGCCCGGTGCTGAGCTGCTTGCAGCGCCTCGGGTACTAGCGGCCCTCGGGCGTCTCGGTGGCGTTCTTCGCCTCGACGTCCACGGAACGGCCCTGCGGCTCGTCCTGTGCGCTGCCCTCGCCGACCTCCTTGAAGCGCTTGAGCGACGCCTCGACCTCGGCCTCGGCCTCCTCACGGCCGGCCCACTCGGCGGCTTCCACCCACTTGCCCGGCTCCAGGTCCTTGTACTTCGTGAAGAAGTGCTTGATCTCATCGAGCAGGAAGTCGGAGACGTCCGACAGGTCCTTGATGTGCTCGAAGCGGGCGTCGACGGGCACGCAGAGGACCTTCGCGTCTCCGCCGCCGTCGTCGGTCATGTTGAAGACGCCGATGGGCCGGGACTCGACCAGGACGCCCGGGATCAGGTCGAAGTCCTGGAGCAGCACGAGCGCGTCCAGCGGGTCGCCGTCCTCGCCCAGCGTGTTCTCGAAGTAGCCGTAGTGCGTGGGGTACTGCATGGACGTGAACAGGACACGGTCGAGGCGCAGCCGGTGGGTGTCGTGGTCGATCTCGTACTTGACGCGCGAGCCCTTCGGGATCTCGATGGTGACGTCGATCTTCATGGCAACTCCTGGGGGTGGGTCTATGGGGGACCGGCTGCGGCCGCGCCCTCCGGGGAGGGGAGCCGCGCCGGTCTACTGTTTAATCGTCAGCCCTAACATATCGGTCGGCCGCCGGTACCCGGGCATTTCCGCCCGGTTTCGGTGCTGCCCCGCGAAACCTCGAGAAAGGACCTCCCGTGCGCCCGCTCCGCCTGCTGACCGGTCTCCTCCTGGTCCTGGTCATGGCGGCCGTCGCAGTGCCCGTCACCACCCACGTCATGCCGCACGTCCTGGCGGCCGTGAACCCGCCGCCTCCGGTGGAACCGCCCGTCACCCCGGCGCTGCAGGTCCCGCCCACGGCCGTGGCCGTGCCCGACGTCGTCCCCGCGCTCTCACCGTCGGCCCCCGCACCCGCCCCGGCGGTCCTCGGTGCGGAGCTCGACGCGGCCCTGCAGCTGGCGGGTCCGGGCAGCTTCGCGGGCACCGTCGTCGACTCCTCGGACGGCAGCGTCCTGTACACGCGGGACGCCGGGCGCGTGCAGCCCCCGGCGTCGAACATCAAGCTGTTCACCGCCGTCGCCGCCCTGACCTTCGGGCAGCCCGGGGACACGCTGACGACGTCGGTCCTGGCGTCCGAGGCCGAGGCGGGAGATCTCTACCTGCGCGGGGGCGGCGACGTCCTCCTCGGCTCGGGCACCTCCGATCCTGCCGCCGTCGTCGGGCGGGCGGGGCTGGGGACGCTCGCGGCCGACGCCGCTGCAGCCCTCGCCGACGGTTCCGGGCCGTACTCCGTGTACCTGGACGACACCCTGTTCGCCGGCGCGACCCTGAACCCCACCTGGGCGCAGGGGGACATCGAGGCCGGGGAGATCGCCCCGCTGCATCCGCTCGCGGTCAATTCCGCCTGGGTCGAGGAGGGACGCACCGCCGGGCCACGCTCCCAGGATGCAGCCCTCGACGCGGCGCGTCTCTTCACGGCGGCCCTCGTCCCCGCCGCGGCGGAGCGAGGCATCACCGTGCTGCCCGAGGTGCAGCGCTCGACGGCGCCCGACGACGCCGAGGCGCTGGCTGCCGTCGAGTCGGCACCGCTGGAGGATCAGGTGCGCCGCATGCTGGAGATCTCCGACAACTACCTGGCCGAGGCACTGGCGCGGATCGCCGCCCTCGACAGCGGGCGCCCGGCGTCCTTCGGAGGGGCCACCGAGGCACTCACCGCCGCGGCCGCCCGCCTCGGCGTCCCTCAGGAGGGGCTTCTCGTCGGGGATGCGGCGGGATTGTCCGTCCGGAACGCCGTCTCGCCGGACCAGCTCGCCACGCTGGTCCGCGGGACCACCACCTCGGGGGAGGAGGGGCTCGCCGCCGTCGCCCGGTCCCTGCCGATCGCCGGTCTGACCGGCACGCTGGCCGCACGCTTCACGCCCGACGCCGGACCGGCCGGGGCCGGCGCGGGACTCGTGCGGGCGAAGACCGGGACGCTCAACGCCGTCACCGGGCTCTCGGGGCACGTGGTCACGGCCGACGGACGCCTCCTCGTGTTCTCCTTCCTCGCCCTCGGGCTGGAGGGCAACACCGCCGAGGCGCGAGCTGCCGCGGACGCTGCAGCCGCCGTGCTCGCGGGCTGCGGCTGCCGGTAGCCGTCCCGGCGCTGCGCCTCCGTGCTCCCTGCGCCCGGCACGGCCCTCCGGACCCGTGCCGGTCGCTCCCGTCCGGCGAGCCCCGGTGGCGGACCGCACGGGGCACATCCTCCGCCGTCGCCGCCCTGCCCATCCCTGGGAGCCCTCGTCAGCGGGATGTGATCGAATAGGCCCATGTCCAGGAACGAGTCCGCAGTACCCCGCCCGCAGCTGGTCAACTGGGACATCGCGGCCTCCACCGCCGCGTCCCTGACTCCCGCCGGTCCCACCATGAAACCGGCGGAGATCGCCCGTGCCGTCCAGAACATGCGCGAGCTCGCCGATGCGTCGGTGGGGCACGTCCATGCCATCTCCCGCCTCGACGCCGCCCGCGACCTCCGCGATTCCGAGCTGCTGGTCGTCGACCGCGCCTCCTGGGCGAAGGCGAACTCGCAGAGCTTCCGGACCCTCATGGACCCCGCACTGGACCAGCTCGCGGCCTCGCGCCCCGAGGTCCTGCAGTCCGCGTCGCTGGTCCTCGGCGGCACCGTCACGGGCGCCCAGCTCGGCGCCATCCTCGCATTCCTCTCCAGCAAGGTGCTCGGACAGTACGACCCGTTCGTGCCCTCGCGCAACGGGCAGGGCGGGCGGCTCATGCTCGTGGCACCGAACATCATCTCGGTGGAGCGCGAACTGAACGTCGACCCCTCCGACTTCCGGCTCTGGGTCTGCCTGCACGAGCAGACGCACCGCGTGCAGTTCGCGGCCGCGCCGTGGTTGAAGGACCACATGACCGGGCATATCGGACAGCTGACATCCGGGCTGATCGACAAGGCCGACACGCTCTCCGACCGGCTCGGCGCCGTCGTCAGGAACATCACCGCGGGCAAGGCCCGTGCACGCGGCGAGGGCACGACGGTGGAGGGCGCCCCGCCCCAGAACCTGGGCGTCCTGTCGATCCTCCAGGACCCGGACGACAAGGCCCGCCTGTCCCACCTCACCGCCGTCATGAGCCTGCTCGAGGGCCACGCGAACGTCGTGATGGACGGCGTGGACGGGAGCATCGTCCCGTCCGTCAAAACCATCCGCCGCCGCTTCAACGCCCGCGGCAAGTCCCGCGGTCCGCTCGAGAAGGTCATCCGGCAGCTCATGGGCCTGGACGCGAAGATGCGCCAGTACAGCGACGGCTCGAAGTTCGTGCGGAGGGTCGTCAGCCAGACCGGCATGGACGGCTTCAACGCGGTGTGGGAGTCGGCATCGCACCTGCCCACCGAGCGCGAGATCCACGCTCCCGACGAATGGATCGACAGGATGAGCCTGCACCGCCATGGGTAGGCGCCCGCGGCTGCTTCCCGCCGTCGGCACCGCACGGAACCTCCTGGTGGCGAGCCTCGAGGGGATCCTCGCCGAACCCGCGCCCCGGAACGGACGCGGCTCCGGCGGGCCGGACGCACCATCCGGCGACACCGCCACGTCGGTCGCCCCGGAAGGACCGGCCCGTGATGCGGCGGGCGCCGCGCCCTCCGAGGCCACCCTCCCGTCCAAGGGGCTTCCTCTCGTGCTGGTGGCCTGCAGCGGCGGCCCGGACTCGCTCGCGCTCGCAGCCGTGGCCGCGCACCTCGCACAGACCGGGCGCTGCCGTGTCGGCGCCGTCGTCGTCGACCACGGGCTCCAGCCCGGCAGTGCCGCGACGGCGGAGCGGGCCGCGGATGCCGCCCGCGGCCTCGGCCTCGACCCCGTCGAGGTGCACCGCGTCGTCGTGGACGGCGACGGGATGGGCCCGGAGGCGGCCGCCCGGAGCGCCCGCTACGCCGCACTCGACGCCGCCGCCGGGCGCCTCGGGGCGGCGGCGGTGTTGCTCGGCCACACGCTCGACGACCAGGCGGAACAGGTGCTGCTGGGCCTCGCCCGCGGATCCGGTACGCGTTCCCTCGCGGGGATGCCGGCGCGCCGCGGCCTCTACCTCCGGCCGTTCCTGGAGCTGCGCCGCGCGGACACCGAGGCCATCTGCGACTTCTACCACCTCGACCCCTGGCACGACCCGTCCAACCTCGATCCCGCCTTCGCCCGCTCCCGCGTGCGGGGCGAGGTGCTGCCCTTCCTCGAGGACCGGCTGGGCCCGGGGATCGCCCAGGCCCTGGCGCGGACGGCCCGCATCCTCGGGCAGGACGCGGACCTCCTGGAGGAGCTGAGCGCCGAGGCGTACGCCTCGCTGCGGATCCCGGGCGAGGACGGCGCGGTGCTCCTCCCGGAGGACGGACTGCGGGGACTGCCCGCGGCCCTGAGGCAGCGCGTCCTCGCCCTCGCCGCCCTCGAGCTCGGGGCGTTCCAGCCGAGTTCCGAGCGGCTCCGAGCCGCGGAGTCGCTGCTGCAGCGCAGGGGATCCGCCGGCCCGGTGCAGCTGGGCGGGAAGGTCAGCGTCCACCGCCAGGTGCGGGGCCGCGCGGTTCTCCGGGGGGAAGCAAGCTATGGCAATCTTGTCCTTAGTAACAATGGCAGCAACGATGGCCCCGGTGTGACGCGCTCACGCCGACCTACCCAGGAGTAATCGGTGGATTCCAACGACGTCCGGTCAGACCTCAAGCACGTCCTCTACACCAAGGAGGAGATCCAGCAGCGGATCAACGAGCTGGCACAGCAGATCGACGCCGACTACCAGGGCCGCGACATCCTCCTGGTGGGTGTCCTGAAGGGCGCCGTGATGGTCATGGCGGACCTCGCCCGCGCCCTGCACTCGCACATCACGATGGACTGGATGGCCGTCTCCTCCTACGGCTCGGGCACGCAGTCCTCGGGTGTCGTGCGGATCCTCAAGGACCTCGAGACGGACCTCATGGGCAAGCACGTGCTGATCGCCGAGGACATCATCGACTCCGGCCTGACCCTGTCGTGGCTCAAGGCGAACCTCCTGTCCCGGGGCCCTGCCTCCGTCGAGATCTGCACGCTCCTGCGGAAGCCGGACGCCGCAAAGGTGGAGATCGACGTTAAGTACGTGGGTTACGACATCCCCAACGAGTTCGTCGTGGGTTACGGCCTCGACTTCGCGGAGAAGTACCGCAACCTCGATTTCATCGGCACGCTCGCACCGCACGTCTACGAATAGGACGCACCCGGCGACGGCCGGGCAGTACGCCTAGAGGGAACTATCGGTCCGATCCGCGCGTGCTCCATCTCGGACGGTGTATATGTTGAGGTGCCCCCGGGGCACCCGCGTGGCAGTGCGCCCGCATACTTTTACTTGCATCAGCAGGAGGGACAGGGCTTGCCGCCCTGAGACGAATGACATTCAAGAACATCTTCAAGGGTCCCGTCTTCTGGATCGTGCTGGCGGTCGTGGCACTCCTCCTGGTCCTCCCGAGTCTCTTCGGCACCAGCACCCGGATCGACACCGACGAGGGTCTGAGGCTCCTGCAGGAGGACAGGGTCGAGCAGGCGAAGATCTACGATGGCGAGCAGCGTGTCGACCTCACCCTGAGCGAGGACTACGAGGACAAGGGCCGCAGCGTCCAGTTCTACTACAGCACCGCGCGCGCCGAGGGCATCGTCGACGCCATCAACGCGTCGGACGTCGACGGCTTCACCGACCAGCCCGCCGAGAGCAACTGGCTGCTCAGCCTCGCCGGCCTCATCTTCCCGATCCTGATCCTCGGCGTCATCTTCTGGTTCCTCCTCAGCCGCATGCAGGGCGGCGGGTCCAAGGTCATGCAGTTCGGCAAGTCCAAGGCCAAGCTGATCTCCAAGGACATGCCGCAGGTGACCTTCAACGACGTCGCCGGTGCGGACGAGGCCGTCGAGGAACTGCTCGAGATAAAGGAGTTCCTGCAGGAACCCGCGAAGTTCCAGGCGCTTGGCGCCAAGATCCCCAAGGGCGTCCTCCTCTACGGCCCTCCCGGGACCGGCAAGACCCTCCTCGCCCGCGCGGTCGCCGGTGAGGCCGGGGTCCCCTTCTACTCCATCTCGGGCTCCGACTTCGTGGAGATGTTCGTCGGCGTCGGTGCGTCCCGCGTCCGTGACCTCTTCGAGCAGGCCAAGAACAACTCTCCCGCCATCATCTTCGTCGACGAGATCGACGCCGTCGGACGCCACCGCGGTGCCGGCGTGGGCGGCGGCAACGACGAGCGCGAGCAGACCCTCAACCAGCTCCTGGTCGAGATGGACGGCTTCGACGCCACCACCAACGTGATCCTCATCGCGGCGACCAACCGCCCCGACGTCCTCGATCCCGCCCTCCTGCGCCCTGGCCGTTTCGACCGCCAGATCGGCGTCGAGGCCCCGGACATGAAGGGGCGCGAACACATCCTCTCCGTGCACTCCAAGGGCAAGCCCATGGCGTCCGGCGTGGACCTCAAGGCCGTGGCGAAGAAGACCCCCGGCTTCACGGGCGCCGACCTCGCGAACGTCCTCAACGAGGCCGCACTCCTCACCGCCCGCTCCAATGCTCAGCTGATCGACGACCGCGCACTGGACGAGGCCATCGACCGCGTCATCGCGGGCCCGCAGAAGCGCAGCCGCGTGATGAAGGAACTCGAGCGGAAGATCACGGCGTACCACGAGGGCGGCCACGCCCTGGTGGCGGCGGCGCTGCGCAACACGGACCCCGTCACGAAGATCACGATCCTTCCGCGCGGACGCGCCCTGGGCTACACCATGGTCATGCCGAGCGACGACAAGTACTCGGTGACGAGGAACGAGCTGCTCGACCAGCTGGCCTACGCCATGGGAGGACGGGTGGCCGAGGAGATCGTCTTCCACGACCCGTCCACCGGCGCCTCGAACGACATCGAGAAGGCCACCGGGACCGCGCGCAAGATGGTCACGCAGTACGGCATGAGCGAGCGCATCGGCGCCGTGAAGCTCGGACAGGGCGCCGGCGAGCCGTTCCTCGGACGTGACATGGGCAGCGACCGCGACTACTCCGACCAGATCGCCCTCGTGGTCGATGAGGAGGTGCGCCGCCTCATCGACAACGCGCACGACGAGGCCTACCAGATCCTCACGGAGAACCGCGACGTGCTCGACCGCATCGCCCTGGAACTGCTGGAGCGCGAGACGCTCAACCAGGCCGAGATCGCCGAGGTCTTCTCGGCGATCCGGCAGCGCGAGCTGCGCGAGGTGTGGCTGTCCAAGCAGACCCGCCCCGTGCACTCGCTGCCTCCGGTCACGTCACCGAAGGAACGCGCCGAGGCGCTCGAGAGCGGCAGGCCCGCGCCCGAGTCCGTGGCCCCGCAGGACCAGATCGCGGACGCGAACCTGCCCGGTGACTTCGACGTGCACGGCTCGGAGCTCCCCTCACCCGCATCGGGCGAAGGCCACCGGGAGGCCGGGGACAGCTAGTCCCGCAGTGTCCACCGCCGGCCAGAGGGCTGGCGGCCAGTGCCGATGAAGGGGGAGACGACCCGTGACAGATTTCGACGACGAAGTGGTGGATGCCGCCCTGGTCGCCACAGGATCCCCCGTGGACCAGCCCCGCATCCGGCGGGCGGTCCGGGAGATCCTCGCGGCGATCGGTGAGGATCCCGACCGTGACGGCCTGCTGGAGACCCCGAAGCGGGTCGCGAAGGCGTACGCGGAGATGTTCGCCGGTCTCCACCAGGACGCCGGGGAGGTGCTCTCCACCTCCTTCGACCTGGACCACCAGGAACTGGTCCTGGTCAAGGACATCCCGTTCTACTCCACCTGCGAGCACCACCTGGTCCCGTTCCACGGAGCCGCCCATGTCGGGTACATCCCCTCGGTGGACGGTCGCGTGACGGGCCTGAGCAAGCTGGCACGGCTCGTGGAGGTGTACGCCCGCCGCCCCCAGGTCCAGGAGCGGCTGACGACGCAGATCGTCGATGCGATGATGGAACACCTGAAGCCCAAGGGCGCGATCGTCGTCATCGAGTGCGAGCACATGTGCATGTCGATGCGCGGGGTGCGGAAGCCCGGCGCGAAGACCGTCACGTCCGCCGTGCGCGGACAGATCCGCGAGACGGCTACGCGCGCCGAGGCCATGAGCCTCATACTCGGAAGGTAGGACCACCCTGATGGATTCTCTCGCAGCAGCGCCCGGGACAGGGCCGGCAACCTCGCCACTCCCCGTCATCCGGCCCGTCCGTACACCCAGGACCGTCCATGACCTTCCCGCGGACCGCGCCGTCGTCCTGGGCATCCTGAACGTCACGCCCGATTCCTTCAGTGACGGCGGCAGATACGCGACCACCGACGACGCCATCGGCCACGGCCTGCGGATGCACTACGGCGGCGCCGACGTCATCGACGTCGGCGGCGAGTCCACCCGTCCCAACGCCCGGCAGGTCCCCGTGGAGGAGGAGCTCACCCGCGTGCTCCCCGTGGTCGCGGCGCTCGTGAAGGCCGGTGCCCTTGTGAGCATCGACACGATGCACGCCGAGACGGCGCGGCAGGCACTCGACGCCGGGGCCGCGATCGTCAACGACATCTCGGGCGCCGAGTTCGACCCCGCCATGCCGGCCCTCGTCGCCGAACGCGGCGTCCCGTACATCCTCACCCACCGCCGCGGGACCGCGGCCACCATGGACGCGCTGGCCGACTACGACGACGTCGTCGCCGAGGTGGCGGCCGAGCTCGCCGCCCTGCGGGACCGCTTCGTCGAGGCCGGCGTCGCGGCGGACCGGATCATCCTCGATCCGGGACTGGGCTTCGCGAAGACCGACGAGCACAACTGGGAGCTCCTCCGCAACCTCGACGCCTTCACGGGGATGGGCCACCGCGTGCTCGTCGGCGCCTCGCGGAAGAGGTTCCTGGGAACCCTGCTGACCTCCGCCGGGAAGGTCGCCGCGCCCGGCGAGCGCGGTTACGCGTCGCTCGCCGTCGCGACCCTGGCCGCCGCCGCCGGCGCCTGGGGCGTGCGCGTCCACGACCCCGCCGCTACCCTCGACGCCGTCAAGGTCGCCGCGGCCGCCGGTCCTCGGCCGTGACCGTCCAGGCCGCCCCCGTCCGCCCCGGCTCCCCGTCGGGGGACCTCGACGCCGTGGTGCTGAAAGGCATCACCGCCACCGGGTACCACGGTGTCTTCGACCACGAGCGCCGCGACGGGCAGCCGTTCGTCGTCGACGTCGTCCTCCACCTCGACCTGCGGCCGGCCGGTACCAGCGACGACCTCACCCGGACCGCCCACTACGGCGAGCTCGCCCTCATGGTGCACCGGATCATCGAGGGCGAGCCGTTCAGCCTCATCGAGGCCCTCGCCGAGACCATCGCGGCGTCGGTCCTCGCGTCCTTCCCGGTGGCGGCCGTGGACGTCACCGTCCACAAGCCGCAGGCGCCGATCGAGGTGCTGTTCGGCGACGTGGCCGTGACCCTGCGCCGGAGCCGGGCATGAGCAGCACCGTCCGGTCGGTGCTCGCCCTCGGCAGCAACCTCGGCGCCAGCAACGACACCCTGGCGCTGGCCGTCGCCGACCTCGTGGAGTCCGACCACGTGCGCCTGCACGCGGTCTCACCCGTGGTGCGGACCAAGCCGGTGGGCGGCCCGGAGCAGCCCGACTACCTCAACATGGTGATCGAGGTGGAGACGGACCTCGGTCCGTACGAGCTCCTCGCGCACTGCCAGGCCGTCGAGGACAGCCACCTCCGCAGGCGCACCGTCCGCTGGGGCCCCCGGACGCTCGACGTCGACATCATCACCTACGGTGCCTGGACGTCCGACGACGAGAAGCTCACCATCCCGCACCCCCGCGCGGCGTCCCGTGCCTTCGTCCTGCAGCCCTGGGCGTGGATGGACGCGGGGGCACGCCTGGACGGCCGGTCCGTCGCGGAGCTCGCGGCCGACGCCGAGGACCTTGCGGGCCTGGTGCCCTTCGAGGGAGTCTAGGACGCTGTGAGCACCCTTCGGTTCCGATGGCTGGCCGTGGTGGGCGTGGTGGCCGGAGTCGTCGGGTGGCTGGTCAACTGGCTCGCCACCCGCAACGGCTACGGCACGCCGACCCTGCCCCTGACGTCGCTCGTGACGACGGCGGTCATCATCGGGATCACGCTCGTGTTCGGCCGGCGTGTACTGCGCTGGCGCAACGGCGACCACGACCGCCCGCTCGATCCCATCCTGGCGACCCGCACCCTCGTCCTCGCGCAGGCCTGCGCCTACGCGGGTGCGCTGAGCCTGGGCTGGCACGCGGGGATCTTCGTGGACCAGGTGGCACTGCTCTCGGTGCGCTCGACCACCGGGCCCCTCTGGGGATCGGCTGCGCTGATGGCGGGTGGGATCATCATGATCATGGTGGGACTGGTGGTCGAGGACTTCTGCCGGCTCCCGCCCGACGACGGCGGCACGGGCGCTCCGGGCTCCAGCGAGGGGGAATATGCGTAGGGAACCGATCGATCCGTCGGGACTCGAGTGGTCCAGGGTGTCGCCGAAGTACCTGCGCGTCAGGCTGATCGGGTGGCTCATCGGGTCCCTGGTCTGGCTCGTCCTCGCCGCGGTCCCGCTGGTGCTGCGGCTCACCGGCGTCTGGGACTCCTTCCCGCCCGACTGGATGGCCTGGGGGCTCCCGGCCCTCGTGCTGGTCATCGCCGTCTGGCGCGGCCTCCTGCTCCCGCGGCAGGTGGCGGCCATCGGCTACGCGGAGCGCGACGACGACCTCCTCGTCCGCCAGGGCGTCTTCTTCCAGCGGACCCTGGTGGTGCCCTACGGCCGCATGCAGTACGTCGACGTCGCCGTCGGACCCCTAGAGCGCGCCTACGGGATCTGCACGCTGAAGCTGCACACCGCGTCCCCCGCCACCAACGCCCTGATCCCGGGACTCCCGGCCGAGGAGGGTGCACGCCTGCGCGAGCAGCTGTCCGCGCGGGGAGAAGCCAGGCTGGCCGGGCTGTGACCTCCATGAACAACCCCTCCGACGCGCTGCCGGCGCCCGCAGGGCCCGAGGAACCGGACGCGGGCGGTCAGGGCGGTGACGCCTGGCACCGCGTCCACGTCATCTCGCCGCTGGTGCGCGGCTGGATCGTCCTGGTGGCCATCCTCTACTTCGTCGGCAGGGACTGGTTCGAGGGCATGTTCTCGGGCGGGACGAGGGGCCGTGGACCCCTGCCCGAGGGCGTCGGCGTCCTGCTCGCCGCCGGGGTTCTGCTCGCCGTCGTCCTGGTGGTCGCCGCCGTCTTCCTCGTCTCCTGGTACTTCACGCGCTACCAGGTGACGGCCGAGCACGTGCGCGTGCACTCCGGGGTCGTCTTCCGGCAGCAGCGGCAGGCGAGGCTGGACCGCGTGCAGGCGATCGACATCGTCCAACCGTTCCTCGCCCGGATCTTCGGCCTGGCCGAACTGAAGTTCGAGGTGGCCGACGCCGGGGAATCCGCCGTCCGGCTCGCCTTTCTGAAGCTCGACGACGCCAGGAGGCTGCGCGCCACGATCCTCGCGCGGGCTGCGGGCGTGACCGAGGATCCGGAGCACCCCGGGACGATCGTCGAGGCGCCCGAGCGCGAGGTGGTGGCGATCCCGCCGGGTCGGGTGATCGGCGCGGTCGCCCTGTCGGGAACCACCGTGGCCCTGGTACTGGCAGCCGCCGTGATCATCACCCTCGGCATCACCCTGGACACCCCGATCATCGCGACGTCCTTCATCCCCATCCTCATCGGCGTGGCCGGCGCCTACTGGTCCGCCCTGAACACGGGCTACAACTTCCGTGCCGCCACATCGCCGGACGGCATCCGGATGCGCTACGGCCTGCTCGACACGAGGTCGCAGACCGTCCCGCCCGGCCGGGTCCAGGCGCTCAGCATCGTGCAGCCGCCGCTGTGGCGCCCCAAGGGGTGGTACCGCGTCACCGTGAACGTGGCCGGGTACGGCCTCTCGGCCTCCACCGAGGGCCAGGCGCGTGCCACGCTGCTGCCCGTCGGGACCTGGGGCGAGGTGCTGCAGACCCTGGCGCTGGTGCTCCCCGAGCCCGGGACGCCGCGCCCCGTCGAGGTCTTCACCGCCGGACTGGTGGGCCGCGACGACGACGAGGGGTTCGCCACCACGCCCCGCCGCGCCCGCTGGCTCGCCCCCTTCGCGTGGCGCCGCAACGGGTTCGCGGCCACGGGGACGGCCCTGCTGCTGCGCTCCGGTGTGCTGTGGCGCCGGCTCGTCGTCGTGCCGCACGAGCGCACGCAGTCGCTCTCCCTCCACCAGGGGCCCCTGGCCAGGCGCTTCGGGGTGTCCGACCTCCAGCTGCAGACCACGCCGGGTCCGGTCAGCGCACGCGTTGCGCTGGCCGACTCCGGCACGGCGTGGGACCTCTTCCACGGGCAGGCGGCGCGGGCCGCTGAAGCACGCCGCCGCAGCGGGCCGGAGCAGTGGATGAAACCCGTCCCGGTAGGCGCACCTCCGGCAGCGGGCCCCGCCGCCGGTCCCGACGATGCTCCGGGCGATCATCCCGAGGATGCCCCGGGCGGCGCGGCACCTGGTGACGGCGGGACCGGCACCATCGAGCCCCAGGCCGTGCTCGAGGTCATGCCGGACGTGCCGCGCTACGTCCCGGCACCGAGCGGGAGCGGGGTGGACGCCGATGGCCGGCGCTGACGCCTCGAGGCGCCCCGGCCGGCTCGGCGTCGGCGTGGTCGGAGCCGGCAGGGTCGGTTCCGTCCTGGGTGCGGCCCTGCGCTCGGCGGGCCACGCCGTCGTCGGCGTCTCCGCGGTGTCCGAAGCCAGCCGCGAGCGCGCGGAGAACCTGCTGCCCGGGGTGCCCGTGCTGGAGGTCAGGGACGTGGTCGAACGCGCCGAGCTGGTCCTGCTCGCCGTACCCGACGACACCCTGCCCACCCTCGTCGAGGGCCTCGCCCGGCTCGGGGCCTGGCAGGCCGGCCAACTCGTGGTGCACACCTCCGGGCGGTACGGCACCTCCGTGCTCGGGCCCGCACGTGCGGCCGGCGCCATCCCGCTGGCCATCCACCCGGCCATGACGTTCACCGGGCTGAGCCTGGACCTCGGGCGGCTGCCGGACAGCATGTTCGGCATCACGGCCCCCGCCGCGGTGCTGCCGATTGCTCAGGCGCTCGTGGTCGAGATGGGAGCCGAGCCCGTGGTCATCGAGGAGGAGTCCCGCGCGCTGTACCACGCGGCCCTCGCCCACGCCTCGAACCACCTCGTCACGATCGCGGCCCAGTCGGCGCAGCTCCTCGCCGACCTCGGGGTGCAGCACCCCGACCGCATGCTCGGCCCGCTGATGAAGGCCTCGCTCGAGAACGCACTGTCCGCCGGTGAGGGCGCCCTGACCGGCCCCGTGGCCCGCGGCGACGCCGGGACGGTCCGCATCCACCGCGCCGCCCTCGAGCAGCACGACGCCCCCGACACCCGGCAGGCCTACCTCGGCATGGCACGCGCGACGGCCCTGCGGGCCCTCGAACGCGGGGTCCTCTCGCCCGCGCAGGGCGAGGCCATCCTCGCGGCGCTCGCCGACACCCCCGCGGACGGGTCACCGGGCGCGACGCCGGGCGGCGCTCCCGGTCCGCGTCCGTGACGTCCCGCCGCGCGTCCCCGATCCCCGCCGGCCACCGGCACCCCGACCCCGTCCTGGAAGGACCCTCCGTGACACCGACCGGCACCCCGCGCCCGGCCATCCCGCTCCTCGTCTCCACTCCCGCCGACCTGCGCGCGGCGACCACCGCCCTGCTCGACGGCGCACGGTCGCGCCGCGGCGCTGCCGGCCGGCCGACGCTCGGACTCGTCCCCACTATGGGCGGCCTGCACGAGGGCCACGCCACCCTGGCGCGGACCGCGCGCCACGCCAGCGACGTCGTCGTGGTGTCCATCTTCGTGAACCCCCTGCAGTTCGGCGACCAGGCGGACCTCGACCGCTACCCGCGCACCCTCGACGCCGACCTGGGGCTCCTCGGCGCCTGCGGCGTGGACGTCGTCTTCGCCCCCTCCGTCGAGGACATGTACCCGGGCGGCGAGCCGCTGGTCCGCGTGAGCGCCGGCCGTGCGGGGGAGGTGCTCGAGGGGGCGTCGCGGCCCGGCCACTTCGACGGCATGCTCACGGTCGTCGCGAAGCTGCTCAACCTCGGGCTGCCGGGGACCGATGCGGACTACAGCGCGTACTTCGGCGAGAAGGACGCCCAGCAGCTCGCGCTCATCCGCCGCATGGTGCTCGACCTCGACGTCCCCGTCCGGATCGAGGGCGTGCCGATCGTGCGCGACACCGACGGCCTGGCCCTCTCCAGCCGCAACCGCTTCCTGGACTCCGAGGAGCGCAGCGCCGCCCTCGTCCTCTCCCGTGTGCTGGGATCCCTCCGTGCCCGCGCCGAGCGGGGCGAGCCCCTCGACCTCGCGGGCGCCCGCGCGGAGATCGACGCCCGTGAGGGCGTGGACCTCGACTACCTCGAGGTCGTCGACGCGTCCACCTTCACCCCGCGCGCGCACCCTGCACCGGGGGACGACGCCGCGGTGGGCCCCGCACTCGCGGTGGTCGCCGCGAGGGTGGGCGCCGTGCGGCTCATCGACAACGCCGTCCTGCCGGCTGTGGGCTGACGCACACCCCCTCCCCGCCGCACCTCCCGCAGGGAGCCGTAAACTTGTGTTCCGTGACCCTTGACGAAACCCTGACCCCGGACGACCTCAACGAGCAGATGCGCTTCCGGCTGCAGAAGCGGGCGGCCCTGCTCGATGCCGGCCTGGAGCCGTACCCGGTCCGGCCCGAGCGTACGTATTCCCTCGCCGAGGTCCGCGAGCAGTTCGCCGAGCTCGGGACGGGGGAGTCCAGCGGCCGGCAGGTCGCCGTCGTCGGGCGCGTGGTGTTCATCCGCAACTCCGGCAAGCTGTGCTTCGCCACGCTGCAGGAGGGCGACGGCACGCGGCTGCAGGCCATGCTCAGCCTCGCCGAGATCGGTGCGGACAGCCTGGCGCAGTGGAAGGCGCTCGTGGACCTCGGCGACCACGTCCAGGTCTCGGGTGAGGTCATCAGTTCGCGGCGCGGCGAGCTCTCCGTCATGGCGGGTTCCTGGACCATGGCCTCCAAGGCCCTGCGGCCGCTGCCCACCCTGCACGCCGGGGTGAACGAGGAGACGCGGGTCCGCCAGCGCTACGTGGACCTCATGGTGCGCGAGGAGGCCCGCCAGATGGTGCGCACCCGCGCGGCCATCACCCGGACCCTGCGCGAGACGCTCAACAGCCGCGACTACATCGAGGTGGAGACGCCCGTCCTGCAGCTCGTCCACGGCGGCGCCACGGCCCGCCCCTTCGAGACGCACCTGAATGCGTTCGACCAGAAGATGACGCTCCGAATCGCGCTGGAGCTGTACCTCAAGCGCGCCGTGGTCGGGGGGATCGACCGCGTGTACGAGATCGGCCGGATCTTCCGCAACGAGGGCGTCGACTCGACGCACAGCCCCGAATTCACGATGCTCGAGTGCTACGAGGCGTACGCGGACCAGTTCGTGATGGCCGAGCGGATGAAGGAGATGATCCTCGCCTGCGCCGACCTGCTGGGATCGCGCACCATCGAGACGGCGAAGGGCACGATCGACCTCGACGGCGAGTGGTCCTGGCTCGGTGTGTACCCGGGCCTGTCCTCGGCCGTGGGCCAGGAGATCACGCCGGACACGGCGGCGGAGGAGCTGCTGGCCGTCGCGGAACGGCACGAGGTCCCGCTGGACCCGGCCTGGGGTGCCGAGAAGATGGTCCTCGAACTGTTCTCCGAGATCGTCGAGCCCACCCTCATCCAGCCGACGTTCGTCTACGACTACCCGCCCTCGGCGCAGCCCCTGGCACGGCCGCACCGGGAGGACCCGCGCCTCATCGAGGCGTGGGACCTCATCATCGGCGGCATGGAACGCGGCACGGCGTTCTCCGAGCTCATCGACCCCGTCATCCAGCGCGACCGCCTGACCGAGCAGTCGCGCCAGGCCGCCGCCGGTGACGACGAGGCGATGCAGCTGGACGAGGACTTCCTGCGCGCCCTCGAATACGGCGCCCCCCCGATGGGCGGCATAGGCCTCGGAATCGACCGGCTCGTGATGCTTTTCACGAACGCCGGAATTCGCGAGTCGATCCTCTTCCCCATTCTCAAGCCCGAGGCGGGACAGTAATCATGGAATATGTCGCCGTCCTGCTGCCGTCCGTGTGCCTGGCCGTCCTTTTCTACTTCGTGATCAAGGCCATATTCAACGCGGACCGCGCGGAACGCGAGGCCATGGCGAAGGCCGAGGAATTGCAGGACGCCGAGGACGCGCGTGGCCGTGCGGCGGCGGACGAGAAGAAAGACAATCCGGAAATAGATCCCAGGTGAATGCCCTTCTTTGACCTCGATTGAATAGTGGCCCATAATCATCCAGGGGTCATTTCATTTCGAGGAAAATCAGGAGAGCATTGTGGCGCAGAAGGTAAAGATCATTCTCATCGATGACATCGACGGCGGCGAGGCCGACGAGACCGTGCGCTTCGGCCTGGACGGCGTGCAGTACGAGATCGACCTCTCGGAGGCACACGCCTCGGAGCTCCGCGCAGCCCTCGGCGACTACGTGGCCGCCGCCCGCCGCAGCAACTCCTCGAAGCAGCGGTCCAACACCCCGGCCGCGCCGGCCCCGGCCCGCAACCAGGAGGCCGCCCAGATCCGCGAGTGGGCCCGCGAGAACGGCTACGACGTCTCTTCCCGCGGACGCGTCAACAGCGAGATCGTGGAGGCGTACCGCGCCGCCCAGCGCTGACCACCCCCTCCGGGCGCCGGAGGGGAAGCCCTCCGGCGGTATCTCGCCTGTGGCGAACACGCGCCCAAAGCACACCCCGTGCCCGTAGCATCGAATTACGCGTTAGCTAGGAGTGTGTGTCTGATGTTCGAGAGATTTACAGATCGTGCCCGTCGAGTTGTTGTGCTGGCCCAGGAAGAGGCCCGCATGCTCAACCACAATTACATCGGCACCGAGCACATCCTGCTTGGCCTCATCCACGAGGGCGAGGGTGTAGCCGCCAAGGCCCTGGAGTCGCTCAGCATCTCGCTGGGCGCCGTACGGGAGCAGGTTCAGGAGATCATCGGTCAGGGCCAGCAGGCCCCGTCCGGTCACATCCCCTTCACCCCCCGGGCCAAGAAGGTGCTGGAGCTCTCCCTGCGGGAGGCTCTTCAGCTCGGCCATAACTACATCGGTACCGAGCACATCCTGCTCGGTCTCATCCGCGAGGGTGAGGGCGTCGCCGCGCAGGTCCTCGTGAAGCTCGGGGCCGACCTCAACCGGGTCCGCCAGCAGGTCATCCAGCTGCTGTCCGGCTACCAGGGCAAGGAGCCGGCAGCGGCCGGCGGCCCCCAGCAGGAGGGGACCCCGGCCGGTTCGGTGGTGCTGGACCAGTTCGGGCGCAACCTCACGCAGGCCGCGCGCGAGTCCAAGCTCGACCCCGTCATCGGGCGCGAGCAGGAGATGGAACGCGTCATGCAGGTCCTCTCCCGCCGTACCAAGAACAACCCCGTGCTGATCGGTGAGCCGGGCGTCGGCAAGACCGCCGTCGTCGAGGGCCTCGCCCAGGCGATCGTGCGCGGCGACGTCCCGGAGACCATCAAGGACAAGCAGCTGTACACGCTGGACCTCGGGTCCCTCGTGGCCGGCTCACGCTACCGCGGTGATTTCGAGGAGCGGCTCAAGAAGGTCCTCAAGGAGATCCGCACCCGTGGCGACATCATCCTGTTCATCGACGAGATCCACACCCTCGTGGGTGCGGGTGCCGCCGAGGGTGCCATCGACGCCGCGTCGATCCTGAAGCCCATGCTCGCACGCGGTGAGCTCCAGACCATCGGCGCCACCACGCTGGACGAGTACCGCAAGCACATCGAGAAGGACGCCGCCCTTGAGCGCCGCTTCCAGCCCATCCAGGTCGCCGAGCCCTCCGTGGCGCACGCGATCGAGATCCTCAAGGGCCTGCGCGACCGCTACGAGGCGCACCACCGCGTCTCCATCACCGACGGCGCCCTGTCCAGCGCTGCGACGCTGGCCGAGCGCTACATCTCGGACCGCTTCCTGCCGGACAAGGCGATCGACCTCATCGACGAGGCGGGGGCGCGCCTGCGCATCCGCCGGATGACGGCCCCGCCGGAGCTTAAGGAGATCGACGAGCGCATCGCCGACGTCAAGCGCGAGAAGGAGTCGGCCATCGACTCCCAGGACTTCGAGGGTGCCGCGTCGCTGCGTGACAAGGAGCAGAAGCTCCACGACGAGCGCAGCGACAAGGAGCGCCGCTGGAAGTCCGGCGGACTCGACGACATCGCCGAGGTGGACGAGGAACTCATCGCTGAGGTGCTGGCGAACTCCACGGGCATCCCCGTGTTCAAGCTGACCGAGGCCGAGTCCTCGCGACTGCTCAACATGGAGGCCGAGCTGCACAAGCGGGTCATCGGGCAGAACGAGGCCATCAAGGCCATCTCGCAGGCCATCCGCCGTACGCGTGCCGGCCTCAAGGATCCGAAGCGCCCGGGTGGCTCGTTCATCTTCGCCGGCCCTACCGGCGTCGGCAAGACCGAGCTCGCCAAGGCTCTTGCGGAGTTCCTGTTCGGCGAGGAGGACGCCCTCATCACGCTGGACATGTCCGAGTACTCCGAGAAGCACACCGTCTCGCGGCTCTTCGGTGCCCCTCCGGGCTACGTGGGCTACGAGGAGGGCGGCCAGCTGACCGAGAAGGTCCGCCGCAAGCCGTTCTCCGTGGTGCTCTTCGACGAGGTGGAGAAGGCGCACGCCGATCTCTTCAACTCGCTCCTGCAGATCCTCGAGGACGGCCGCCTGACGGACAGCCAGGGGCGCATGGTGGACTTCAAGAACACCGTGATCATCATGACCACCAACCTCGGGACGCGCGACATCTCGAAGGGTGTCATGACGGGCTTCCAGTCCGGGTCCGACACCACCACGAGCTACAACCGGATGAAGGCCAAGGTCACGGAGGAGCTCAAGCAGCACTTCCGCCCCGAGTTCCTGAACCGCGTCGATGACACCGTGGTGTTCCCGCAGCTCACCCAGGACGAGATCGTCCAGATCGTGGACCTGTTCCTCGAGCGCCTGAGCCGCCGCATGGCGGACAAGGGCATGACGATCGAGCTCACCCCCGCGGCCAAGGTCCTCCTTGCCACCCGCGGCTACGACCCCGCGATGGGTGCACGGCCCCTGCGCCGCACCATCCAGCGCGAGATCGAGGACCAGCTCTCCGAGAAGATCCTCTTCGGGGACCTGAAGTCGGGGGAGCGCGTCGACGTGGACGTCGAGGGCGAGGGCGTCGATGCGCACTTCACCTTCGTGGGCCACGGAGCTCCCAAGGAGCTCGAGGATGCACCGGCCGCCCTGGAGGCGACCGTCCCCGAGTAGCACTGCCCGTTCGGAACGGCAACAGCGGAACCCGCCCTGGTCACCAGGGCGGGTTCCGCTGTTCCTGCAGGGACGCCGTCCTGCAGGGAGGCGGAGGCGCATCGCAGCCCCGGCGTGGCGGGGTGGGCTCGGTAGAGTGGAGCGGGTGACCCCCTTCACCATCCGCCGCGCGCGCACCTCGGACGTCCCTGCCATCAAGGCGCTCGTCGAGCCGCTCGCCCAGGACCGCGTCCTGATGGCCAAGGAGACGGTGGCGTATTACGAGGGCCTGCCCGAGTTCCGCATCGCCGAGTCCGACGACGGCGAGGTGCTCGGCTGCGGGGCACTGCACATCATGTGGGAGGATCTCGCCGAGGTGCGCACCCTCGCCACGGCCCCGGCGGCCAGGGGACGCGGTGTGGGCCACGCGCTCGTCGAGGAGCTACTGGACGAGGCCCGCGGGTTCGGGGTGAGCCGCGTCTTCTGCCTGACCTTCGAGGTGGGGTTCTTCCGCCGCCACGGTTTCGAGGTCATGGCGGACCAGTCCGCCATCGATCCGCGCATCTACTCCGAGCTCCTGCGTTCCCATGACGAGGGTGTCGCGGAGTTCCTCGACCTGGCCCGCGTCAAGCCCAACACACTCGGGAACACGCGGATGATCAGGGAACTCTGAGCGGGGCGGCTGGCTTTCCCCGGATCCCGGAGGATAAGGTAAGAGTGCTTAGCATTCCTGAACGGGATGCGGGCAGGCCACCGGAACCGGTGGCCGTACACCGAGCTGAAGGAGGTCCGAATCATGGGACTGGATGACAAGATCGGGAACAAGAGCGAAGGCCTGGGCGGCAAGGTCAAGGAAGGCCTCGGCAAGGCCAGCGGCGACGAGAACCTGGAGGCCGAGGGCCACAAGGACCAGGCGACCTCCAAGCTCAAGGACGCCGGAGAGAACATCAAGGACGCCTTCAAGGGCCACTGATCCATCCCGGCCGCACGCCTGAGCGAGCGGCTCGGTCTCCTGAGGGAGGGAACCCGTTGCGGGTCCCTCCCTCAGGCGTTCTCCGCCCCACGGCGGGGCTATAGGCAGGGGCAGGAACGGACGGTAATGTCACCAGTGGCCGGGGTGGTCCATGGAAGGCGGGCTGCAGGGCCGTCAGAACGTCCCTTCGCAGTCAAGGAGCAGCCGTCGTGAAGAAGCTCATCAACGACCCCAGAGCCGTGGTCGACGAATCGGTCGAAGGATTCGGCATCGCGCATGCCGACCTCGTGACCGTCCATCCGGAACCGCTCTTCATCACCCGTAGGGACGCCCCCGTGCAGGGCAAGGTGGGTCTCGTGTCCGGAGGCGGAAGCGGCCACGAACCACTTCATGCGGGCTTCGTGGGACGAGGGATGCTCGACGCCGCGGTCCCGGGCGCGGTCTTCACGTCCCCCACACCCGACCAGATCATCCCCGCCACCGCGGCCGTCGACGGCGGCGCGGGCGTCCTCCACATCGTCAAGAACTACACGGGCGATGTCCTCAACTTCGAGACGGCCGCCGAGATGGCCGAGGCCGACGGCGTGTCGGTGCGCTCCGTCCTCGTGAACGACGACGTGGCCGTCGAGGACTCGCTGTACACGGCGGGCCGCCGCGGCGTCGGAGGGACCGTCCTCGTGGAGCGCATCGCCGGTGCGGCCGCCGAGCGCGGCGACGACCTCGACGGTGTCACCGCCGTGGCCCAGCGCGTCGTGGACGGCGTCCGCTCCATGGGGGTCGCGCTCGCGGCGTGCACCGTCCCGCACGCGGGCGTGCCCAGCTTCGAGCTCGCCGAGGACGAGATCGAGATCGGGATCGGCATCCACGGGGAACCGGGCCGGCACCGGATCGCCATGGAGGAGGTCGACGGCATCACGCAGCGGCTCCTCGACCCGATCGTGGCCGACCTCAAACTGACCTCCGGAGACCGCACGATCGTGATGGTCAACGGGATGGGCGGCACGCCCGCGAGCGAGCTGTACATCATGTACCGGAAGGTCGCACAGCTTCTCGGGGACCTCGGTGTCAGCATCGAGCGGTCCCTCGTCGGCAACTACATCACCGCGCTCGAGATGCAGGGAGCATCCCTGACCATCCTCCGGGCCGACGACGAGATGCTCGAGCTCTGGGACACCCCGGTGCACACCGCCGCGCTGCGCTGGGGGGCATGAGGATGGCCGAATCCCTCGACACCCGGTGGGCCGTGCGGTGGATCCAGGAGACCGCGCGCGTGGTCGCGGAGAACCGCGCCCTGCTGATCGACCTCGACAGGGTGATCGGCGACGCGGACCACGGGGAGAACCTGGACCGGGGGTTCAGCGCCGTCATCGCCAAACTCGACGCCGGTGAGCCGCCCGCCACGCCGGCGGCGGTCCTCAAGCTGGTCGCCATGACGCTCATGTCCACCGTCGGCGGAGCCGCGGGACCGCTGTACGGGACGGCCTTCCTCCGCGCCGCCACGTCCCTCGGGGAGGCGGGGGAGATCGATGCGGACGCGGCCGCCGGCATGATCAGGGCGGCGCGGGACGGCATCGTGGCCCGTGGGAAGGCCGAGGTGGGGGACAAGACCATGGTCGACGCCTGGACACCCGCCACCGAGTCCGCCGAGACCGCCGCCCAGGCCGGAGCGACCGCCCCGGAGGTGCTCGCGGCCGCCGCCAACGCCGCCCATGCGGGAGCGGTGGCCACCGAACCCCTGATCGCACGCAAGGGCAGGGCGAGCTACCTCGGTGAGCGCAGTGCCGGGCACCAGGACCCGGGCGCGGTGTCGTCGGCCCTGATCCTGACGGCGGCCGCAGCGGTGGCCGGGGGCGAGGTCGCGTGAGCGTCGCACTCGTCATCGTCTCGCACAGCGAGAAGATCGCCGAGGGCGTCGTCGAGCTGGCCGCGCAGATGGCGCCCGACGTCGTCCTGGTCGCCGCCGGAGGAGCGGAGGACGGATCGGGCCCCGCCCGTATCGGCACGAGCTTCGAGCGGGTGCAGGCCGGGATCGAGCAGGCCTCGGGCGGCGACGGCGTGGTGGTCCTGACCGACCTCGGCTCCGCGGTGATGACGGCGGAGATGGTGCTCGAGTTCCTCGAGCCCGAGGCGCGGGAGTCGGTCCGGCTCGCCCAGGCGGCCCTGGTGGAGGGAGCGATCGCGGCTGCCGTGCACGCCCAGGGCGGGGCTTCCCTCGACGAGGTGGTCAGGGCGGCGGAGGGTGCCGTGGTGTCCGTCCGCCCCGAGGAGTTCGAGCCCTTCGTCAGTCACGCCGCGGCGTCCCCGGGGCAGGGCGGGGCTTCCGACGGCGCGTCGTCGGCTGCAGCGGAGGCGTCCGCAGGACCGACGGCCGGCGGCTCGTGGACCCTGCCGAACCAGATGGGTCTGCACGCCCGGCCCGCTGCCACGCTCGCCACGGGCCTCGCGGACCTCGATGCGGAGGTGACGGTCAACGGGGTGGACGGCAAGTCGGTGATGCTGCTGATGAGCCTCGGACTCGGTCAGGGGAAGACGGTGACGGTGGAGGCCAGGGGTCCGGACGCGCAGGCGGCCGTCGATTTCATCGGGCAGGCTGTCGAGTCCGGCTTCGGCGAACCCGCCTGAGCGGCGCCGGGCCCTGCTTCCCGTGCGGCGGGTCCGCCTCAGGCCGGCAGGCGGACCCCGCCGTCGACCTCCTCTGCGAGACCATCGGCCAGGAGGCCGGTGAGCGCGCGCTCGAGCTGCTCCGCGGGCGCGCGCAGCCCGTGCAGTGCGGCGAACGCGCCCGGCCCGCGGTCGGGAGGCTGCAGGGAGACGTCGGCGCCCATGGCGAGATCCACCGGAGCCTCCAGGAGCATCGACCGCGGAACGGGGGCGTCGGTGTCCCGCAGGACGGCGACGATGGCGCCACGCACCTGCCGGTCCGTCCCGGCCCAGGCCTGGCCCTTCGGTACGTACTCGGGTGCCGGCCGTCCCGCCGCCACCCAGGCGCATGCGTCCCGGACCGGGCAGGCATCGCACAGAGGGTTCCTGGCCGTGCAGACGACGGCGCCCAGCTCCATCACGCCCGCGTTCCAGCGCACCGAGAGGGCGGTGTCGTCGGGCAGCAGCTCGACGGCCCGCTTCGTCTCGGCGGCCGTCAGCGCCGGGGCGGGAAGGGCTGCACCACCGAAGAGCCGGGCGTGGACGCGCCGGATGTTGGTGTCCACGACGGTCTCCCGGCGGCCGAACGCGAAGGATGCCACCGCGGCGGCCGTGTAGGTGCCGATCCCGGGAAGGGAGAGCAGCTCGTCGTAGGTGGACGGCACCGCGCCCCCGTGCTGCGCCACGATGGCCGCAGCCGCGGCGTGCAGGCGGAGGGCGCGGCGGGGATAGCCGAGCCGGCCCCAGTGGCGCACCGCGGCTCCTGAGGGCTCGGCCGCGAGGGACGCCGGGCTCGGCCAGCGGTCCAGCCACTCGCGCCACACCGGGAGGACCCGGACCACGGGGGTCTGCTGCAGCATGACCTCGCTGACGAGGATGCCCCACGGGGAGCACCCCGGGTCCCGCCACGGCAGATCCCGGGCGGCTTCCGCGAACCAGTCGGTCACCCGCAGATGGAGGTCCCGTACCTGGAGGTCCCGCGCGAGACGATCCTGCGGGAGCGAGGAAGTGCGACCGGCCGGGCGCGCCGGACCGGGACTCGTCGCGCTGCCGGGGGTCATGGGTGCTCCTGGGTCATTTCGGTCAATACTCTATCCACCGGCGTGGTGGCCTGAAGAATGCGCGGGACCCTCCCTAGCCTTGATGGATGGCATCAACGGGGCACGGCGGCGACCACGGCAGGGGCGGACGGACCGGCAGCAGTCGGAGGCCGAGCCCAGCGATCTATCGCCGACGGCGCCTGGTCGTGATCCTCCTCGCGCTCCTCGTCGTCGCGGCCCTCGCCGTCGGTGGCGCGGCGCTCGCCGGAGCGCTCGGCCGTGGCCAGGACACAGCTGCGGGCGACCCTCCGGCGCCGGTCGGAACCCCCTCCGCGGATCCGACTCCGTCGGCCGGCCCCACCGCATCGGCGACGACGGCTCCGGCCGGACTGACGGCGACACCGACACCCGGCAGGACCCCGACACCCGGTGCGACGCCGTCACCCAGCGCCTCGGCCACGTCGTCGTCCGCCGCCGACGCATGCGACCCCGGCACGGTGGTGGTCGAGGCCGAGACCGACCGGCAGGAGTACGGGCCGGATGACACGGTGGTCCTGACCCTCGTGGTCCGCAACACGGGGGACACGGCCTGCAGCGTGAACGTCGGCACGTCGCAGATGGAGTTCCTGGTGACCAGCGGCGACGAGCGCGTGTTCTCCTCCATCGACTGCCAGCAGGCCTCGCAGGACCTCGAGCACACCATCGAAGCGGGCGCCGACGAGCGGGCGCGGTTCGAGTGGTCGCGCAACCGCAGCATGCCGGGCTGCACCCCGGCGGACGAGACGCCCGGGGCAGGCGGGTACACGCTCACCACCAAGCTCGGGGTCCGCGACAGCAGCCCCGTGGAGTTCACGCTGCGGTAGCGCGGGCGAGCGCTACATGAAGCGGTCGAGGAGGCTCGTCTCGGCGATCCTGGACAGGCCCTCGCGGACCGTCCGCGCCCGCTGCTCGCCGATGCCGTCCACGGCCATGAGATTGTCGATGTTCGCTGCCATGAGGTTCTGCAGCCCGTCGAAGTGCTCCACGAGGCGGTTCGCGACGGCGGGTGGCACCGCCTTGATCCCGGAGAGCAGGCGGAAGCCCTTCGGCTGGATGACGGCCTCCAGCGAGTCGACCGACGGGTTGAAGCCTAGGACGCTCGCGATGGTCCCGAGGTCGATGAGGTCCGTGGAACTGAGGCCCTGCAGCGTCGCGACGCGCTCGTCGAGCGGCACCGTGCTGTTGCCGAGGTCCATGTAGTCGCGCAGCACCATCTCGGGACCGGGGCCGAGCCCGGTGGTCAGTTCCTCGACCTGCAGCGACAGCAGGCGGCCGTCCACGCCCAGTTCGAGGACGTACTGGGAGATCTCCTCGGAGATCCTGCGCACCATCTCCTGCCGCTGCAGTGTGACGGCGACATCCCGTACGGTGACCATCGCCTCGATCTCCAGGGCGGACAGGGAGTTGGTGACCTGGTCGAGCCGGGCGCGGTACCGCTCCAGCGTGGCCAGGGCCTGATTGGCGCGTGCCAGCACGGGCTCGGACCCCTCGAGGACGTGGCGGAGACCGTCGATGTAGAGGGCGATGATCTGCATCGACTGGCTGACGCTGATCACCGGGAGGTTGGTCTGCTTCGCCACGCGCTCAGCGGTGCGGTGCCGCGTCCCGGATTCCTGCGTCTCGATGGTGTGGTCGGGGACGAGCTGCACCGCGGCGCGCAGGATCCGGCTCGCGTCCTTGTCGCACACGATGGCGCCGTCCATCTTCGCCAGTTCGCGCAGGCGTGTGGGCGAGAACTCGATACCGATGTCGAAGCCGCCCGAACAGATCGAGTCCACCGTGCGGTCGAAGCCCAGCACGATCAGCGCACCCGTGCGGCCCCTCAGGATTCGCTCAAGACCGTCGCGCAGGTGCGTTCCCGGGGCTACTCTGGCGAGGGTGGCTTTCAGCGAGTCCTCCGGACTACGAACCATGGCCTATCCTTTCACCGCCCGCGCTGTCGAAGGCCCGGCGCAGTCGGGCAGCCGCCATCGAACCTCGGACGGCAGGCAGAGGCCACGGGAGTACCCGCGCAGCCGAACATAATACTACTGGCGCTCAGGAAATCCTCAGTACCGGCCCTGGTGGCAGCGCTGTAACACTCCGGGCGCGGAGCCCTCGGGGCGGGTGCCGCATCCTCACGGGCAGGCCCGCCACCGTCCTAGAACAGGAGGGCGAGCGCTTCCGCGAGGGTCGAGACCTCCCGTACGGAGAAGCCCTGGGGGACGGGGCCGGTACCGCCGGGGGAGGCCGGGACGATCGCGTGGGTGAACCCGAGGCGCTCCGCCTCCTGGATGCGCCGGCCGATCCCGGGCACAGGACGCACCTCGCCGGCCAGACCCACCTCGCCGAACGCGATGAGCCGCGCGGGCAGGGGGTGGTCGGTCTTGGCGGACGCGATGGCCAGGGCGACGGCGAGATCGGTGGCCGGTTCGGTCAGGCGGACCCCGCCCACCGTCGCCACGTAGCTGTCGTCCTTGTGCAGGCTGACGGACGCGCGGCTCTGCAGCACCGCCAGCAGCATGGCGACACGCGAGCTGTCGAGCCCGCTCGTCGCCCGGCGCGGCTGGGAGTTCGGCGATTCGGCCAGCAGCGCCTGCACCTCGGCGAGCAGGGGCCGCCGCCCCTCGAGCGTCACCGTGATGCACGTCCCCGAGACGGGGTCCTTGGTACGGGAGACGAAGAGGCCGCTGGGATCGGCCAGTCCCTCGATGCCGCCGTCGGTCAGGTCGAAGCACCCCACCTCGTCCGTGGGGCCGTACCGGTTCTTCACCGCGCGCAGCAGGCGCAGGCGCGAATGGCGTTCGCCCTCGAACTGGCAGACCACGTCGACGAGGTGCTCGAGGAGCCGGGGCCCGGCGATCGACCCGTCCTTCGTGACGTGCCCCACGAGCAGGGTGGTCATGCCGCGGGCCTTGGCCGCGCCGATGAGGGACGCGGCCACCTCGCGGACCTGCGTGACGCCGCCGGCGCTGCCGTCCACGGCCGCACTGCTGAGGGTCTGCACGGAGTCCACGATGAGCAGCGCCGGGTCGATCTTCTCCACCTGCCCGAGCGCCTGGCCGAGGTCGGTCTCAGCGCTCAGGTAGAGCGAGTCGGCCACCGCGTCGATGCGGTCCGCCCGCAGCTTCACCTGGGCCGCCGACTCCTCGCCGGTGACGTAGAGGACGTCCTTGCCCAGCCGTGCCACCCGCGCGGCGACGTCGAGCAGGAGCGTGGACTTGCCCACGCCGGGCTCGCCGGCGAGCAGGATGACGGCCCCCGGCACCAGTCCGCCGCCGAGCACGCGGTCGAGCTCGTCGATCTTCGTCGGCTGGAACCCTGACAGTGTGGCGTCGACGTCGGCGATGCGCCGGGCGGGCGTCGTGACCGCGGCCGCGGCCGTGGTGCGGGCGACCACCTGGCCCGTCTCCTCGACCGTGCCCCAGGCCTGGCATTCGCCGCAGCGCCCCACCCATTTCGCCGTGGTCCATCCGCACTCGGCGCAGCGGTAGTTCGGCGCGTTGCTGCGGCTCGCGCGTGCGGCGGGGGAGGTCTTCGTGGGCATGCTTTCAGGCTACCGGCGCGCACCGACAGAGTCGCCGTGACCGCCTGCCGTTGGTGCTGCCTCAGAGCCGGGGCAGGTAGTCCGCGGCGTCCTCGTGGGTGAGGCCCGTGGCCTCGAGCAGGTCCACCACGAGCGGGCGGAGGAGGAGCACGAGCCCCTCGCCCTCGAGCCGGCTGATGTTCAGGCTGTCCGGATGGAGATCGGTGGCGACGGCCGCCAGTTCCTCGCGTGCCCGGCGCAGGTTGAGGCGCCTCTCGGCGGGATCCCGCGCCGACAGGCCGCGGCTCAGTGCGTCGACGGCGTCGGCCGTGTCCTCGAGCGACTGGCTGAGGCTCTCTATCGCCTCGTCGGTCAGGGCGGCGTGGTTGATGGCCGAGGTCAGGCGGCGGGAGAACACGCGGCTGTTGCGGATGGCGAGGTCGATCGACTCGATGGCGCTCCCCAGGGATCCGATCTCGTCGCGGTGGCGCCGGTACGCGGGGGAGATGCGGGCGACCTCCCGCGCGGCCTTCATGCTGCCCGTCAGGGTGTCGAGCTGGGACTGGCAGTTCCGCGCCCGGACCAGCGCGTGCCAGGCCAGCGTCGAATCGCTCTGCCGGAGCGCCGAGGCGCTGTCGCGGATCACACCCGACAACTCACCCAGGAGGCCGCGCACGTTCGTCCTCGGCTCGCGGCGCGGGTCGCGGGGCAGGAGGACGGTGATCACGAGCGCGAACAGGCCGCCCACGATCGCGTCGACGCTCCGCGTGAACGGCCCGCCCTCCGGGGCCGGGAGCAGCACCACCAGCAGGGACTGCAGCCCGAGCTGCGTGGTGAAGATGGTCCCGCTGTCCAGGAACCGGGCCAGGAGGATCGAGATGAACAGCACGGCGGCGGCCTGCCACAGGCCGGTGCCGAAGAAGGTGAGCAGCAGATCCCCCACGGAGATGCCGAGGGTGCAGCCGATCGCCACCTCGAGGACGCGCCGTAGACGGGGATCCCGGGAGAAGCCCAGGGAGATCATCGACGACGTCGCCGCGAACAGCGGCCCGTTGTGCCCCAGGATCTGCTCCGCGAAGGCGTAGGCGCCCACCGCGCAGACGGTCATCTGGAGTGCCGGGATGACGGAGTTGGAACTGCGCCTGAACCCTATCCGCGAGCGCTTCCGCAGAAAGGCGAGGGTTGCGGAGAGTCCCTGGCGCGGCGGCATGCTCCCAGTCTAGGAGGTGCACCGGGACGAGACCTTCGTCTCATCCGCCACTGCGAACCGGCTGGGCGGGGCAATGGCCCCGTGCTGTTCACCTTCCGTTAACGTCCCTTGGTCAGTCTCTTTACCTGCACTGCCTAGCTTGAGGATGTACAAGAACGCGTACATCTCTACCGAGTGCCATTCGTGCACCGATGAATACCTCCCTGGAAGGGGCAATATCTAGTGAAGGCTCTTCGCTTTGGCCGCGCTGCGGCAGTTATCTCCGTAGCCGCGCTGGCGCTGACCGCTTGTGGTTCCGACAACGCCACCGGCGAGCCCGCCGCGGAGGGTGGAGCCTCCTCCGCCGCCGCAGGCACTGCAGTGTCAGGAACCCTGACCGGCATCGGCGCCTCCTCGCAGAACTCTGCGATGGAGGCCTGGAAGACCGGCTTCGAGTCCGCCAACGAGGGCGCCATGGTGCAGTACTCGCCGGACGGATCGGGTGCCGGGCGCAAGGCCTTCCTGAGCGGTGGCGCGCAGTTCGCCGGCTCGGACGCCTACCTCAAGGACGAAGAGATGACCCAGGCCACCGAGGTCTGCGGCCCCGACGGTGCGATCAACATCCCCGCGTACATCTCCCCGATCGCGATCGCCTTCAACCTCGAAGGTGTCACCGAGCTGAACCTCGACGCCCCGACCATCGCGCAGATCTTCGGCAAGAAGATCAGCACCTGGAACGACCCCGCGATCGCCGCCCAGAACGAGGGCGTCGAGCTCCCCGACACCCCCATCACCGTGGTGCACCGCTCCGACGAGTCCGGCACCACCGAGAACTTCGTCGACTACCTCGCCGCCGCGGCGCCCCAGGACTGGACCTACGAGGTCAGCGGTGCCTGGCCGGCGGAACTGCAGTCCGAGAACGCCAAGGGCACCTCGGGCGTGGTGCAGACGGTCACCTCGACCGACGGCGCCATCACCTACGCCGACGCCTCCGCCGTCGGTGACCTCGGCAAGGCCAAGGTCAAGGTGGGCGAGGAGTACACCGAGCTCAGCTCGGACGCCGCCGCGAAGGCCGTCGAGGTCGCCACGCCGGTCGAGGGCCGCCCCGCGACCGACATGTCCCTCGAGCTCGAGCGCGACACCACCGAGTCCGGCGCCTACCCCGTCGTCCTCGTCAGCTACCACGTGTACTGCACCTCCTACGACTCCCAGGAGACGGTCGACCTCGTGAAGGCGTTCGGCACCTACGTCATCAGCGAGGAGGGCCAGGCCGAGGCCGAGGCCTCCGCGGGCAACGCCCCGCTGTCCGCGACCCTCAGCGAGAAGGCCAAGACGGCCATCGACTCCATCAAGGTCGCTTCCTAGCGAAGGCATCCGGTCCCGTCTGGTCTAATGATGACCGGGCGGGACCGTCCGCCGTTCACGGCTGGAATCAGCAGTGACCTTCCCTCCTCGGCCCGCCACCGGGCCGTCACTGCATCCGAAATCGACCGCCTGGAAGGCAGAGACGTGTCAACCCATACGCTGAAAGCGTCGACAGATCGAGGCCGCGCAGGCGACAAGATCTTCTCCGGAATCTCCCTCACCGCCGGCATCCTGATCCTGGCAGTGCTCTTCAGCGTCGCCGTGTTCCTGCTCGTGCAGGCCGCACCGACCTTCACCGCCGACCCCACGGAGATCACCGGCGGGAACGGCTTCACCTCCTACATCCTGCCGATCGTCATCGGCACCGTCATCGCCGCGATCATCGCGCTCGTGATCGCCACGCCCATCGGTATCGCCGTCGCCCTGTTCATCTCGCACTACGCCCCGCGCCGCCTGGCACGGGCCTTCGGGTACGTGATCGACCTGCTCGCGGCCATCCCCTCGGTGATTTACGGCGCCTGGGGCTACATCGTCCTCGCACCGCAGCTGGCCAAGGGCTACACCTGGCTCGCCGAGAACCTCGGCTGGATCCCCTTCTTCACCGGGCCCGCGAGCCAGACCGGCAAGACCATGCTCACCGCCGGGATCGTCCTCGCGGTCATGGTCATCCCGATCATCACCTCGCTCAGCAGGGAGATCTTCCTGCAGACCCCCACCCTGCACGAGGAGGCCGCGCTCGCGATGGGCGCCACGCGCTGGGAGATGGTCCGCATGGCGGTGCTCCCCTTCGCACGCCCCGGCATCATCAGCGCGACCATGCTCGGTCTCGGCCGCGCACTGGGCGAGACCATGGCCGTGGCCCTGGTCCTCTCGCCGGGCGCGCTCGGGGCCAGCCTCATCAGGACGGGCAATCAGACCATCGCGGCGGAGATCGCGCTGAACTTCCCGGAGGCATTCGGCCTGCGGCTCAACGAACTGATCGCGGCGGGCCTCGTGCTGTTCGTCATCACGCTGATCGTCAACATGATCGCCCGCTTCATCATCACGCGGCACAAAGAATTCTCGGGAGCTAACTAATGGCAGCGAACCAGACACTCCAGCGTCGCCAGTCCCAGCTCACGCGCGGCCACCTCCCCTCGTACGCCGTATGGGTGGTGCTCGGCGCCTCCGTCATCCTCGGGGCGGCGCTCGCCTCACTCATCGGGTTCAGCGTGGTCGGCTGGGCGGTCATCTCCGCCGTCGTCTTCGTGATCGCAGCCACCCTCGTCACCGCGGTGGCCGAGGGTGAGCGCAAGGCCAAGGACCGGCTCGTCACCTACCTCGTGTACGGCGCCTTCCTGATCGCGCTGCTGCCCCTCGTCTCGGTCCTGTGGACCGTGCTGCAGCGGGGCGTGCCGGGGCTCAGCTACAACTTCCTGTTCACCTCGATGAACGGAGTGACCGGCGCGACGGATAACCAGGCGCTGGAGAACGGCACACCCGTGCTGGGCGGCGCCTACCACGCCGTGCTCGGCACCCTGCAGATCACCCTCTGGGCCACCCTGATCTCGGTGCCGATCGGCCTGCTCACCGCCGTCTACCTCGTCGAGTACGGGGCGGGCAAGAACCTCACCAAGGCGATCACCTTCTTCGTGGACGTCATGACCGGCATCCCCTCGATCGTGGCGGGCCTGTTCGCAGCAGCCCTGTTCGCGCTCCTGTTCGGTCCGGGCACCCGGACGGGGTTCGTGGCCGCCGTCGCCCTCTCCGTCCTCATGATCCCCGTGGTGGTCCGCTCCACCGAGGAGATGCTGAAGATCGTGCCCAACGAACTCCGCGAGGCCTCCTACGCCCTGGGAGTGCGCAAATGGCGCACGATCACCAACGTGGTCATCCCCACGGCGATCTCCGGTATCGCCTCTGGCGTAACCCTCTCGATCGCCCGCGTCATCGGCGAGACCGCGCCTATCCTTGTGACGGCAGGGTTCGCGAGCTCCATCAACTGGAACGTCTTCAGCGGCTGGATGAGTACGCTCCCCACCTTCATCTACTACCAGATCCTCACGCCGACCTCTCCCACGGCGCCCGATCCGAGTACACAGCGCGCATGGGCCGCGGCGCTCCTGCTGATCCTCATGGTGATGCTGCTGAACCTGGTCGCCCGGTTCATCGCCCGCATGTTCGCCCCCAAGACCAGCCGCTGACCGCTCGCTGCAATTACCGATAAGGAAGCAATGTCCAAGCGAATCGACGTCAAGGACCTCAACGTCTACTACAGCAAGTTCCTTGCCGTGGAGGACGTCAACATCAACATCGAAGCCCGTTCGGTGACGGCGTTCATCGGCCCCTCGGGCTGCGGCAAGTCCACGTTCCTCCGCACCCTCAACCGCATGCACGAGGTCATCCCCGGCGCGCGCGTCGAGGGCGAGGTGCTGCTCGACGGCGACAACCTGTACGACACCGCCGTGGACCCCGTGACCGTGCGCGGCCAGATCGGCATGGTCTTCCAGCGGCCCAACCCGTTCCCCACCATGTCCATCCGCGACAACGTGCTGGCCGGCGTGAAGCTCAACAACAAGCGCATGAGCAAGTCGGACGCCGACGACCTCGTGGAGAAGTCGCTGAGCGGCGCGAACCTGTGGAACGAGGTCAAGGACCGCCTCGCCCGCCCGGGGTCCGGCCTGTCCGGCGGCCAGCAGCAGCGCCTGTGCATCGCCCGCGCCATCGCGGTATCACCCCAGGTGATCCTGATGGACGAGCCCTGCTCCGCCCTGGACCCCATCTCCACGCTGGCCATCGAGGACCTCATCAACGAGCTCAAGGCCGAGTACACAGTGGTGATCGTGACCCACAACATGCAGCAGGCCGCGCGCGTGTCGGACAAGACGGCGTTCTTCAACATCGCCGGCACCGGCAAGCCGGGCAGGCTCATCGAGTACGACGACACCACGACCATCTTCAACAAGCCCTCGATCAAGGCGACGGAGGACTACGTCTCCGGTCGTTTCGGATAGGCACATCGACAGCATGACGACGGCGGCTCCCGAGGGGGCCGCCGTCGTCGTTCCCGCGTCCTTGCCGGCGTAGCGCGGCCCCGCTCGGGGAGCGGATGTCCTACAGCAGCGGGCTCAGCGCGAGGAAGAAGACCGCGCCCAGCAGTGCGGTGACCGGGGCCGTCGCGAGCCACACCAGCAGGATGCGCACCACCCGCGGCCGCTGGACGGACGCGAAGCGCTGGTTGGCGCCGGCCCCGACGATCGCGGAGGCCATCGTGTGGGTGCTCGAGAGCGGGAAGTGCAGCGAGATGGCGCCGATGAACAGCATCGCCGAACTCACCCCCTGCGCCGTCATCCCCCGCAGCGGATCGATGTGGACCAGGCGATCGCCGAGGGTGTGCGTGATGCGCCACCCACCGAAGACCGACCCGCTGGCCAGCAGCACGGCGGCGAACACCTGCACCCAGAGGGGCATGTCGGACCCCGTCGCGAAGCCCGAACCCACCAGGGCCAGCAGGATGACCGCCATGGTCCGCTGGCCGTCCTGCAGCCCGTGCCCGAGGGCGAAGGCCCCGGCCAGGACCGACTGCGCCATCCTGTTGCCCCGGTTCACGCTCCCGGGCGACCCGTGGCGCAGCAGCCACGTCGCGGGGAACACCGCCGCATAGGCCAGGAGGTAGGCGACGACCGGGGATAGCACGAGGGGCAGCGCGATCTGCAGCAGCAGCGCCTCCCCGGCGCCGTCCATGGACGGACCGTCGGTGAGCTGCGACGCCCCGCCCGCGCCGATGATGCCGCCAAGCAGCGCGTGGGTCGACGACGACGGCTTGCCGCGATACCAGGTCAGGACCCCCCAGATGCCGGCCGCCAGGAGCGCCGCCAAAAGTATTCCGAGCCCGGTGGTCCCGGAGGGCAGCCCGAGTCCGGCGTCGGTGAAGAAGAGTGCCAGCGAGGTGCTGAGCAGCGCGCCGACGAGATTGAAGAAGGCCGCGAGCAGGACGGCGATGGTCGGTGTGAGCGCCCGGGTCCGTACCGCGGTGGCCACGGAGTTCGAGACGTCGTGGAAGCCGTTGAGGAAGGCGAAGCCGCCCGCGGCGAGGACCACCGTCCCGAGGAGGAGAGGCTCCACCTACGATTCCTTGACGAGGATGCTGCCCACCTGGGTGGCGACCCGCCGGATGTCCTTCGTGACGTCGACCAGCTGGTTCGCGACGTCACGGTGCCGTGCGTACACGAGGGGCTTGTGGTCGTTCAGGAGTTCGGCGCACCAGCTGCGGTGGGTCCGTTCCGCCCGCCGGGCCAGGCGCAGGATCTCGATCCAGTACTCCTCGAGGTCCTCCATCGAGTTCAGCCGCTGCATGGCGGCGGCGGTCAGCTCGGCCTGCCGGTTGATGACCTCGAGCTGGTCGGCGGCCCGCTGGCTCAGCTTGTTCAGCTTGTACAGCGCGATGAGCTCGCCCGCGCCGTCGAGCTTCTCGATCGCCTCGTTGAGCAGCCTCGACAGCACGTAGAGGTCCTCGCGCGGCAGCGGGTTGATGAAGGAGGTGCGCATGGACGTCAGCAGGGCGAAGTGCAGGTCCGTGGACGCAGATTCGTGCTGGTGCAGTTCCTCGGAGAGGCGGTCGTACTCCTGTGTGGACGCGCCCAGGATGGCGGACATGGTCCGCACACCGAGGACCAGCTGCTGGGCCATCCGGGAGAGCAGTTCCAGCCCAGCGTTCTCCTGCGGGAAGAGGCGTAGTTTCACGGAGTCTTCCTCGCAGGATATGGACGTTTCACCAGGCAGGCCCGGTGGCAGAGTAGTGGCGCCGAACCGGGAGCGCCTCTCGGCGGAAGGCCGCTCGAAGCGGCTGAGTGTTGAAGCCCGGGGGTTCCACGGTCCGACGCCGCTTTAAGTCTTGCCGTCCCCGGAGCCGCTGTCAACACGGGGCCGCGGGGCGGGTCAGTCCAGTTCCCCGCGCCGCCAGGATGCCGCGGCATGCTCGAGGTCCTCGGCGGTCTTGATCAGCTGGTGCGAATTGCGGGTCAGCCTCGCGGCGTGGGGTCCGTTGGCGACCTCGGCATCGTCGGCGTGGTTGGCCTGGCCGAGTGCGACGACGCGACAGAACGCGGCGAAGCGTTCGAGTGCTACATCGAAGTCGCCCTCGAACGCCCCGGAGAGGATGGTGTTGGCCATGGTGGTCATCTCGGTGGCGCCGGGCGGCTCGGCGACGCCGGCCACGACCTTGGACACCTGGGCCACCTCCTTGCCCGAGGCGAAGTAGGCGGCGATGCGCTCGGGGTTCTGCTGCGTGGCGGCACGCAGGGCATACAGGCGCCACAGGGCACCGGGCAGGGACCGCGCCGGGCTCTCGGCCCACATCTCCGCGATGGCCTCGAGGCCCTGTTGGTCGGCGAGTTCGACGAGGCGGCGTGTCACGTCCGGGTCCTCGGCGTCGCGGCCGTGGTGCACGAGCGCATGGGCGGCCATATGGGCCGCCTCCGAGACCCTCGAGGGATCCACGCCGCCCGCGAAGACCTCGAAGTCAGCCGGAGCGAAGGGCTTCGGCTTGTGCGGCCGTGGGCTGTTGTTCGTGTATTCGCCGTCCATGGAACGAGGATACTCCTGCGGAATTTCGCGCCGGAAGGCGGGTGCGGTGCAGTCCTCGGACCAGGAGTGATTGCGATAAAGTTAGCGGGTCACCGCCGGTTGCGGCGGTGTGGCGGGCCCTTAGCTCAGTTGGCTAGAGCAACGGACTTTTAATCCGTGGGTCGTGGGTTCGAGCCCCACAGGGCCTACCTGTCGTACGGAGGAAGGGTCCCGGGTCTCCCGGGGCCCTTCCTTCGTGCAAGCGGCCTATCCGGACACCTCGTGGACCACGAAGGCCGTGAGGAAACCGAGGGCCGCGATGAGCCCGGTCAGCATGTGCTGCTTCTCGAAGGCCTCGGGGATCATGGTGTCGGCCACCATCGCCAGGATCGCGCCGGCGGCGATCGCCGTGATGAACGCGATCGTGACGCCCGAGGCGCCGGCCAGCAGCGAGTAGCCCGCGAGCGCGGAGAGCCCGGAGACCAGGGCGATCCCGCCCCAGAGACCGAAGACGTAGCGCGGGCCGCGTCCGGCGTTCCGCATCCCCGCGCTGCTCGAGAGACCCTCGGGGACGTTCGAGATGAAGATCGCGACGAGGACGGCGGGATTCACGGTACCGCTCGCCACGAGCCCGAGCCCGAGGACCACCGATTCCGGGATGCCGTCCAGCAGCGCACCGAGCGCGATCGCGTTACCGCTGCCCGCGTCCTCGGTCTCCCTGGGCTGCTGGCCGCCCGAGCGCTTGCGGTGCTGGGCGCCCTTCCGTGCGAGGACGGCATTGGCACCCACGTAGGCCACCGCTCCTACGAGGAAGCCGAGCCCCGTGGGGACGAGCCCCCCGGCCTCCTGCGCCTCGGCGACCAGTTCGAACGCGAGGGCGGAGATGAGCACTCCGGCGCCGAACGCCATCACGAAGGACACGGTGCGCGGGGGCACCTTCCACTTCCAGGCGATGGCCGCCCCGATGAGCAGCGCGGCTCCGGCGATCGCGCCCCAGGCGAAGGCCTGCACCTCCAGTGGCACCGGGTGCCTCCTTCTCCCGCACCGGGATCGCGGCCGCGTCGCACGGCGCGACGACGAAAAACCTGGCCCAGCCTGTCACGGATCGATGGATGGCAGCAGGCGGGATCGCCACCGATCCGGGGATTGACTCGCTGCTCCCGCTCGTTTGCACTGGTAGGAGGAGCACAGTGTCGGCGGGCGCCGACGCGGTGCCGGGCCGGGCGGGATCGAGCGGTGTCGAGCAGAGGAGTGGCCGTGGACGTGGTTGCCCTGATCGGGAGTCTGATTGCCTGCGTCGTGATGGCCGGTGTCGCGGCTCTCACGGGATGGCGGCTCGATGCCGTCTCGCAGCGCGGCGGAGGGTCCGACGACTACTTCTGGGTGGGCTTCGGTGGCGTCGTCGTGATCACGGGAGTGGGCGTCGCCGGAGGATCGGCCGGAGGCCCGGGCGCGGTGCTGGTGGGGGTGGTCGGAGTGGCGGCGACAACGGCCATGGTGGTCTGGTCGGTGCGACGCCATGATCGGCGGAACAGGGCGTCCGTGAGGGCAGAGCGCACGGCCGCGTGGGCGGAGCTGCGTGCGCGTCACGGTGAGGTGCTCCGCCGGTGGGCGGACTACGATCTCGACCCCGCGAAGGCGATCCACCACCCGGGCATGCACGATCCCCGCCACCCCGTGGGGCAGCCCGTGATCCGCGCCCTGAGGGCGGCCGATGCCGCGCACGGCGGCGATGACGCACCCGACGTGGAGCGGTATGCGGCGGCGGTGGACCGCCTGGAGCAGGCGTTCGAGACCGCCGAATCCCGTCTCGCAGCCTCTGGGACAGGACGCGCGGCGCGGCATCGCGCTCTTCCCTTATGACCCTGAATCGTTACCTGCACGACGGCTCCGGAGCGCCTTGCCCGACTAGGATTCAAGTTACCGGAGCGAACGAGTTTGGGTGCTACCCGTCCAGTCGCGACGGGTCGGGAATGGGGGGAGGGATCATGCGCGTCATGGCGCACTGCACGGCCGCCGTGCTGGCTGCATCCCTGCTCATCGCAACCGCGCCCGCCGCGCCCGCGACCCCGCCGGACGACACCCTCAGCGTGGACTCCGCCACCGGATCCAGGGACCGGCAGGACGTCCGCTTCGCGACGTACAACGCGAGCCTGAACCGGACGGCGCCGGGCGACCTGCTCCGCGACCTCGGGACCGGGGGCAACAGCCAGGCGCAGGCGATCGCCGAAGTGGTGCAGATCAACCGACCCGACGTCGTGCTCCTCAACGAGTTCGACTACGTCCCCGGCAACCGGGCCGCCGACCTGTTCAACCAGAACTACCTCCGCGTCGGCCAGAACGGCAGGACACCGCTCGACTACCCGTACGTCTACACGGCCCCGTCCAACACGGGCGTGCCGAGCGGCTTCGACCTGAACAACGACGGCAGTGTGGGCGGGCCCGACGACGCCCTCGGCTTCGGTGCGTTCGAGGGCCAGTACGGCATGGTGATCTACTCGAAGTACCCCATCGAGACGGAGTCGGTGCGGACGTTCCAGCACTTCCTGTGGAAGGACATGCCGGGCGCGCTCCTGCCCGACAATCCGGCGACCGGTGCGCAGGGTGACTGGTACTCCACCAACGAACTGGCGGTCCTGCCGCTGTCCAGCAAGTCGCACTGGGACGTTCCCGTCAGCATCGCGGGCAGGACGGTCCACGTGCTCGCAAGCCATCCCACCCCTCCCGTCTTCGACGGGGAGGAGGACCGCAACGGCAGGCGGAACAGCGACGAGATCCGTCTCTGGTCGGACTACGTGACGGGCGGGGCCGATGCCTCGTACATTTACGACGACGCCGGTGTGACGGGTGGGCTCAAGCGCGGTGAACGCTTCGTGGTCATGGGCGATCAGAACAGCGACCCACTCGACGGCGACTCCCTCCCGGGCTCGATCGGCCGGCTGCTCGGGAACAAGCTCGTCCAGGACCCGATGCCGGTCTCGAAGGGTGCAACGGAGGCCTCGGCGCTGCAGGGCGGCGCGAATGCCGAGCACCGCAGCGACCCCCGCTACGACACGGCCGACTTCGAGGACAGGTCCGCAGGGAACGTCCGCGTGGACTACGTCCTCCCGTCACGCACCCTGCGGGTGTCGGGATCGGGTGTCTTCTGGCCGCAGGCAGGCACGCCGGGGTCGGAACTGACCGGCATCTTCCCGTTCCGCACGAGCGATCACCGGCTGGTCTACGCCGACGTGACCGTGCACGGCGGCCGGCAGCGCTGAGCGGCGTCCCTGCACACCAGGGTGGAGTAGACCCTTGTCGCCCCGGGACGACCGGGTGTACGGTCGGATGCATGAGGACGATTCTTTTTCAGTAGCGGGGCCGGCTCCAGCCACCCCTAGCGCCACTTGTCGATGACACCCCTCCGAGGGCGCCCACTGAATCTGTCGGATCCTCCAGCACCCGTCGCGCAGGTCTCTCCGTGCGCCGTGCCGTCCGGTCCGAGGCGTTCCGTGGGCGCACGCACCAGAAAGGAACACCATGACCAGCACGCCCCAGAACGAGCAGCCCGATACCGACCGGCAGTCGAGTCCGGAGAACGAGACGGCGGCGAAGAACGGCGGTTCGCGCAGACTGCAGGACGATCCGCGTGCGCAACTCGCGCTCGCGAAGAAGAATCACGGCGCAAATCCGACCGCGGCCTCCGGTGCGGCACATGTCAAGGCTGCGCACGAGAGCAGCAAGCAGGGGAAGGCGGAGAAGAAGGTCCGCTGGTAGGCGCGGCCGCGCCGGACATTCACCGGGCGGTGAGAGCCCGGGTGGAAGCCGGAGCGGACGCCGTGTGGAAGTCGCCTTAATTGGAGCTGGCTCCGAGTTCTGCGTATGGGGGAATCGCAGAAATCGGAGCCAGCAATCTCAGTATACTTCTACGCGAGCCCGAAAAGTCCAATCGAAAGGTGATGATGGCCGTCACAGCCAAGGCATTCCAGCTGTGGCGTTCCCGCATTGCCCCGCAGGACACGGTCACGGACGCGTGCCGCAAGGCCGGCGTCAAGCGTTCGACGCTCGCCCAGCAGCTCGTACGGGGCAGGGTGTCCGCGCCCACCCTCGTCGCGATCGCCCGCGGCTACGGGATCGCTCCCGTGGAGGCACTTTCCGTCTTCGAGGGGTACGAGGACCTCGAGGCCGGGATCGCACCGCCGACCGACGCCGAACTCGTCAGCCAGGTCTCGCACATCGACATCCTCCGCCTGCTCGTAGCCCGCAGCGAGGACAGGGACAGCACCTGCACGGACGTGCAGCTGCACCTCGCGCCGTTCCCGCACCGCAACTCCGTGCGTGCCTGGATCGAGGCGATCGATCCCGGGGACATCCGCCAGCAGCTCGCCGCGAGCACCGGCGTGGCCCGGCAGAACCTCTCCGCCCAGCTCACCGCTGGGCGGCTCGCGCCCGAGATCGCGGTGCAGGCCGCACGTATCGCCGGGGTGTCGCTGACCAGCGGCCTCGTGGTGACAGGGCTGCTCACCCCCGCGGAGGGCGGGTGGCCCGAGGACGGCCGGGCCCGGGCGCTGTGTGCCCTGAGCGACCTGGATCTGGTCTTCCTCGCCCGCGACCGGCTCGACGTGCTCGGCAAGCAGCTCCGCCGGGCGGAGCTCGACGACGGCAAGGACCGCGCGATGTGGGAGAACCTCGGATGACCCCCACGACCATCCAGTGGGCGGCGCTGGGACTGTGTGCCGCAGGGGCCGCGGTCCGCATACCGGGCGTGCGGAAGGGGCGCGGGCGGACGGTCTTCGTGGCCCTCGTGCTCCTGACGATCGCCGTGGGGCTCTCCATCGCGCCGATCTACGAGACCGTGGACGCCCTCCTGGGGGAGGTCAACATCGCGAACCTGCTCCTGCGGCTGCTCGTGTACACGGTGTTCGTGCTGCTCGGGGTCCGCATGGCCGCGGCCTTCGGGTCGTCCTCGGCCCGCCGACTCATCGTGGGCCCCTTCGGTCTGGCAGCCCTCGGCGTGACCGTCGCTGCGACGCTGTACTTCTTCGTGGCGAGCGAACTGCCCGGCAGCTCCACCGCCCTGCGTGCCTTCGGGGACCAGCACACCGTGCAGCAGTATGCCGCCGTGGGACGTCTCTACCCCGGGTACGTGGCTGCGTGCCTGGTGGTCCCCGCGGTGGCCTCGGCGGCCGACCGGCACTCGCGCACCATCCACCGGGTGGCATGCGCCCTGTTGGCCCTCTCCTTCTCGCTGGTGGTGGTCTTCGTCCTGCTGCGGCTGACGGCGATCGAGCTGATGGCGTGGGACATCCTGCTGCCGTTCTCGGCCATCCTGCTGACCGTGCTGGGCCTGGGCCTGATCTGGGTGAGTCACACCCTGGCCCGGCGGCGCAACGCCAGGGCGAAGAGGCTCGATTAGGACCGTCGGTCGGCGCGGCGTCGGGGTGCTTGCCCGCTGCAATAAAAGTGACGCAATTGTGTCCTGCCGGTATTCACCGTTTCATCATGGCGTGTGAGAATAATGATTATGTAACTGCCGCTTTCCGTGGGGGGCCAGCGGATCGTTACCCGGCAGGTAGGTGTGTCCATTAGAACGGGTGGACCCACCTATTTGTCCTTAAGCGCTGGGGACGCCGAAGGGCACCATCCGCCACGTATCCACGGCAGATGGTGCCCTTCCTGGTGCGGCCTGCTACGCCGGCCCGACCCGCGTCCTACTCGGCGTCGTGGTCCGTCTCGATGATGCGTGCGAGACCCTCCAGTGCCCCCTCCGCGCCGTCGCCCTCGGCGCGCAGGACCACGACGTCGCCGTGCGAGGCGCCGAGGCTCATGAGGGACAGGATGCTCGAGGCGTCCATCGCCTCCTCGGCGGGCTCACCGTCCATCGCGATGGTCACCTCGAGGGGGAGTTCGCCGGCGGCCTCCGCGAAGATGGAGGCCGGACGGGCGTGGAGTCCTACGCGACTGGCCACGGTTGCCTTGCGTTCTGCCATGTTGTGCTCCTTCGTATGAATGCGTGTTCCAGTACAGCCAACCGGACGTGAGGTCAGGCTGCAACCGGCTCGGCGATGGGCGTGTTCTTCTTGCTCCTGGCATAACGCTTCAGGGCGATCACGGCCAGTGCGGAGATCACCGTGCCCACCAGGACCGCGATGAGGAACATCGCGAAGTTACCGATCGCGAAGAACACGAAGAGCCCGCCGTGGGGGGCCTGCGAGGTGACGCCGGTCCCCATGATGATCGCGCCGGTGACCGCCGAACCCACGAGGGATGCCGGGATGACGCGCAGGGGATCCGCTGCCGCGAACGGGATGGCGCCTTCGGAGATGAAGGCGGCCCCCAGCAGCCAGGCGGCCTTGCCGTTCTCGCGCTCGGGCTCCGTGAAGCGGTTGCGGTCGATCAGGGTGGCCAGGGCCATGGCGAGCGGCGGCACCATGCCCGCGGCCATCACGGCAGCCATGATCTGCAGGGGTGCGGGGTTGTCGAGCGACCCGGCTCCGAGGCCGGCGACGGCGAAGGAGTAGGCGACCTTGTTCACGGGCCCGCCGAGGTCGATGGCCATCATGAGGCCGAGGATGACGCCGAGTCCCAGGGCCGCTGTACCGGTCAGGCCGGACAGCCAATTATTCAGGCCCGCCGTCAGGGCGGCGATCGGTCCGCCGAGCACCAGGAACATCAGGCCCGAGGCGACGATGGATGCCACGAGCGGGATGATGACCACGGGCATCAGGCTCCGCAGCCAGCGCGGCACCGAGAGGCGGCCGATCATCAGGGCCACGTATCCGGCGAGCAGGCCGCCGACGATACCGCCGAGGAATCCCGCATTCATGAAGACGGCGACGGCACCGGCGACGAAGCCGGGGGCGATGCCCGGCCGGTCGGCCAGCGCGTAGGCGATGTAGCCGGCGAGGGCGGGGACCAGGAATCCGAGCGACAGCTGGCCGATCTTGAAGGCAACCGCCCCGAGGTACTCGCCGAGTCCGCCGGCCGGGAGGTTCGTGAGGCTGTTCTCGAGAACCACGGCGTCGGCGGTCTCGGTGATGAGGTACCCGCCGAGCAGGAAGCCGAGGGCGATCAGGAGACCGCCACCGGCGACGAACGGGATCATGTAGCTGACGCCGGTGAGCAGGGCGCGCTTCAGGGTGCTTCCGATGCCGTCGCGGCTGCCGCCGTCGTCGTCCGTCTGCTCGCCGCCGGCGGTGCCGGCGACCCTGCGGGCGTTCGGGTTCCGGGCGGCCGCGACGGCCTCCTCGACCATCTCGCCCGGCTCGTCGATGCCGCGTTTGACAGGGGCGCTGATCACCGGGAGGCCGGCGAAACGCTGCTTGTCGCGCACGTCGACGTCGACCGCGAAGATCACGGCGTCGGCCGCGGCGATCACCGCGGGGTCCAGCGGCGTGGCGCCGGAGGAGCCCTGCGTCTCGACCTGGAGGTCGATTCCGCGCTCCTTCGCCGCGGCGACCAGGGAATCGGCCGCCATGTACGTGTGGGCGATGCCGGTGGGGCAGGCGGTGACGGCGACGAGGCGCCGCACCTCCGTGTCCGTGGACCGGCCCTGCTCGACGGCGGGTCCCGTGGTGTCGGTCCCGCCCGGCGATGTGCCGAGCGTCGCAGCGGCCTCACGGGCCTGCGCGGCGCCGGGCTGGGCTGCGGTGCCGGTACCGGCGGCGTGGGCACCCGCCCCCGCTGCCGGCGCCGTCGTTGGAACCTCACCGAGGCCGAGGGCGCCGTTGACGAGCGCGACGACGTCGGCGGGTGTCCGTGCGGCGCGCAGGGAGGCCGTGAAGTCCTTCTTGATCAGGGACCGGGCGAGCTTGGACAGCAGCTTCAGGTGCTCCTGGTCCGCGCCGTCGGGTGCCGCGATGAAGAAGACGAGGTCAGCGGGGCCGTCCTTGGCGCCGAAGTCCACGGCGGGGGACAGGCGTGCCATGGCGAGCGTGGCGTCCGAGACCGCCTTCGACCGGCAGTGCGGGATGGCGATTCCACCGGGGACACCGGTGGAGGTCTTCTCCTCGCGGGCGAGGGCGTCGGCGTACAGGCCGTCGACCTCCGTGGAGCGGCCCTGCGCGGCGACCTGCTCCGCGAGGTAGCGGATCACCGAGGACCGCTCGGTCCCCAGGTCCGTGTCCAGAGTGACAAGCTCCGGAGTGATGAGATCGGGCATCAGTTTTCCTCCTGTGCGGCGGACCCAGCGGTGGGCCCGGTAGCGCTTGGTTCGATCACGGGCAGCGTGACCGTGAGGGGCGTGACCACGACGACGCCGGGTGTCGTCTGGTCGAGGGAGGGAACGGTGGAGCCCGGTAGGGAGGCGGCCGCCGATCCGTGGGCAACGGCCTGGCGCAGGCAGTTCTCCGGGAGTTCGCCTGCGCTGTGCGCCAGCAGGTAGCCGGCCAGTGCGGAGTCTCCCGCACCGACCGTGGATCGTGCCGTGACGGGCGGGTGCACGGCGTGCCAGGCCCCCGCGTCCGTCACGAGCAGGGCGCCCCTGGATCCCAGGGTCGCCAGGACCGCCCCTACCCCCGCGGTGATGAGCACCGCGCAGGCCTTGGCGGCCAGGTCATGGTCCAGCTCCAGCTCGTCGCCGGTGCCGATACCCGTGAGCTCGCTGAGTTCCTCGGCGTTGGGCTTGAGCAGGTCCGGTGCGGGCACACCGGCGGCAGCCTCGATGAGCGGCTCGCCCGAGGAGTCGATCGCCACGCGGGGGGCTGAGGCCCCGTAGGTCTCGCGGACCGCTGCGGTGACGCGCGTGTAGAAGGTGGGCGGGACGCCCGGAGGGAGGGATCCGGCGAGGACCAGCCAGTCCGCTCCGTCGCTCTCGGCGACGACGACAGCGAGGAGGTCCTCGAGCTGCGCGACGGAGAGTTCGGGGCCGGGTTCGTTGATCTTCGTCGTCGTGCCGTCGGGTTCGGTGATGGCCGTATTGGTGCGGAGGGCTGCGCCGATGGCGACGTTGCGGAAGGGCACGGAGACCGAGCGCAGACCCGCGAGCACGGGGTCGTCGTCGTCGCCGGGCAGGACGGCGAGCGTCCGGGTGCCGGACATGGTCAGGGCCCGGCTGACGTTCACGCCCTTCCCGCCCGCCTCCTGCACCACGTGGGTGGCGCGCTGGACGGCGCCGCGTGCGAGGGGCGCGCCGATGGCGACGGTGCGGTCGATGCTGGGGTTCGCGGTGAGGGTCAGGATCACGCCACGATCACCTCCACATCGGTGTCTGCGAGAGCATCGGCGAGGGGGCCGCGGGGGGCGCGGTCGGTGATGAGTGCATCGATTTCCTCCAGGGTGGCGAAGCTGATCAGGGTCTCCTCGTCGAACTTCGACGAGTCCGCCAGGAGCACCACGCGCCGGGCGGAGGCGACGATGGCGGTCTTCACGGCCGCCTCGTCGACGTCGGGGGTGCTGAGGCCGAAGTCCGCACCGATGCCGTTGGTGCCGATGAAGGCGATATCGGCGCGGAGGCGGGCGAAATGGGTCACGGTGCTGCTGCCCACCGCCGCGCTGGTCAGGGCCCGTACCCGGCCGCCCACGAGTTCGACGCTCAGCCCGGCGCCGGAGACGAGCGCCGCGATGGGGACCGAGTGCGTGATGACCGACAGTCCGGCGCGGGCCTCGTCCACGAGCAGTTCGGCGAGGCCTTCGGTGGTGCTGCCTGCATCGAGCACCACCGCACCGGTCTCGGGGGTGAGGGCGAGCGCGGCCTGGGCGATGCGCTTCTTCTCGGGGGAGTGCTGTTCGGAGCGGCTGACGAGGCTGGGCTCGTTGGTCGTTGCACCGCTGCCGGCGATGGCTCCGCCGTGTACGCGGCGCAGGACGCCGTCGCTCTCGAGCAGCGCGAGGTCCCGGCGCACGGTCTCCTTGGTGATCCCGAAACGGGAGGAGAGGCCTGCGACCGTGACGCGGCCGTCGGCCGAGACGAGGCTGCTGATCTGCCGGTAGCGCTCTTCCGCGAACATGGGGACCCCGTCGTCTTCCGCGAGCTTCGACCCTCGCGGCATGTGGCTTTATCTTTGTTTGAGTGACTCTACCCCCGGTTATGATGTGACGTCAAGCACGTTATTCGCGGTTTCGAAGACAAACACAGATAAAAACGGGCCGGAGCAGAGCTCCGGCCCGTCGGTCCTTCAGGGTGGTGTCAGAGACCGGTGTCGCGGGTCTCGCGGCGGGTGATCGTCTCGCCGGTGGCCGGATCCACCAGTGAACGCGACTCCGAGATGCGGTTCTGCCGGCGCGGCGCCGCCAGGACCAGGGACGCGATGAGACCGATCACGCCCACCCCCATGAGGATCCAGCCCACGAGGTTGATGTCCACGATGCTGATGACATCCGCCTGAATGGCGAAAGCCAGAATTGCACCCAGTGCAATAAGGAAAATAGATGAACCGATTCTCATTACAAGAACTCCTTCGGATAGCGGTGTCGAGTGTTTCGGGAGAATTCCCCAGCGGTTAACGTCCTGCGCCGCTTCCTCCCGCCGCGGCCCCGCTGGAGGACAGCATAGGGCGTGGTGCGCGTCATAGCGGGGATTGGGGCGTCCGCTGCCCGGCGTCGGCGTCCGTGCAACGGTTCGGACAAAATCGGGGCGGGCGTCTTGATAAGCCGGATTAGCGTGGTGCTACCATTGCATCCTAAGCAGGCTGATGAAGTACAGTAGGGCGGAGTTGCACTCCGGTGCATCGGACTATCAGGCAGTGGGCCTCCTCGTGGGGCCCGCTGAAAATCACTCGAAGGAGCATCTTATGAGTTTCATCGGTTTTCTCATCCTCGGCCTCATTGCAGGCGCACTGGCCAAGCTCATCCTCCCGGGTAAGCAGGGCGGCGGAATCCTCATGACCATGCTGCTCGGCGTTGTCGGCGCCTTCCTCGGCGGCTTCATCGGCGGCAGCATCCTGGGTGTCGACCTCGGCGGCACCTTCTCGCTGATGTCCATCCTCTTCGCCGTCATCGGCGCGCTGATCGTGCTCCTCGTCTACGGCGCCATCACCAAGCGTCGCGGCTCGCGCGTCTAGCTCCGGGTACCAGCTGTCCCGGGGGGACGGCTGACGAAAGGGCGCTACCGGACACCGGTGGCGCCCTTTGCGGTTGCAGGAGCCCGATAGCAGGACCCTGCGCCACCGGCGGAACCCCGACCAAGACCCTGTCACCCCCACCTAGACTCGACTCGAGCACGCCGATCCACCCGCGGAAGGACCACGATGTTTGGCAGGAACAAGGAGAACCCAGCCGTGAAGGCTGCCAACGGGACGCTGTTCGACAAGGACGGCAACCCGAAGCCCGGGATCCTCCGGGGGATCGAGCGGGCCCTGGACGTGCAGCGGCCGTTGATCCTCTCCAATCTCAGCCGTCTGCGGCGCCGTCATCCGGAGGCCTCCCCCGCGGAACTGGCGCGCCTGCTCGAGCGGGATTACCTGCGGGCGACGACGGCCGCCGGGGCCGCCGTCGGCGCCACCGCCGCGGTGCCCGCGGTCGGCACGATAGCGTCCCTCGGACTCTCCGCCGCCGCGACGGTCGGGTTCCTCGAGGCCACGGCCCTGTACGCCGAGTCGATCGCCGAACTGCACGGCGTGAGTACGCAGGATCCCGAACGCTCGCGGACCATGGTGATGGCGATCCTCATGGGCGAGGAGGGCACCGCCCTGATCCGCTCTATCCTCGGGGCCTCCGCGGGGCAGGGCGCCCCGCAGTACTGGGGCCAGCTGGTCAACAAGTCGGCGCCCCCGTCGCTCGTGAAGACCCTCACGGGAACCATCCAGCGGCGGTTCCTGAAGAAGTTCCTGGCCAAGCAGGGAGGCTTCATGCTCGGACGCGCCATGCCGTTCGGGGTCGGTGCCGTGATCGGCGGGACAGGCAACCACCTCATGGGCAAGGCCGTCATCCAGACCACCCGGCAGGCGTTCGGCCCGCTGCCGCAGACCATCCCCGGCGAGCTGGCCGACGTGCTGCAGCTTCCCGACCCGGGGTCGAAGCAGAAGCGGGCCTAACCGAAGATCGCGTTCGCGAGGGTGAAGATCAACAGCCCGGCCAGCGCGCCCACCACCGTGCCGTTGATCCGGATGAACTGCAGATCCTTGCCCACCTGAAGCTCGATCTTGCGGGAGGTCTCCTCGGCGTCCCAGCGCCCCACGGTCTCGGAGATGACGCCGGCGATCTCGCTGCGGTAGGTGCGCACCGCGTAGGAGGCGCCGTCGGCGATCCAGCGGTTGACCTTCCCCGCCAGCTCGGGGTCGCTCGTCAGGCGGGAGCCGAAGTCCCGCACGGCGGCCTTGAACTTCGATGTCAGCTCGCTCTCCGGGTCGTTCACGGCCTCGAGCAGGGCCTTCTTGATGGTGGCCCACGTGCGGGCTGTCAGATCACGCACGCGGGGGTCGTCCAGGAGCTGTCCCTTGATCTCCTCCGCCTTCGCGATGGTCTCGGGCTTGTGCTGCAGGTCCTGCGCGAGGTCCCGAAGGTACTTGTCGATGGAGAGGCGGACGTCGTGCTGCGGGTCGTCCTGCACGGCGCGGATGAACTTCGACAGCTCGGCGTGCACGCGGTCGCCGACCACGCCGTCGACCAGGCGCGGTACCCAGGTGGGGGAGCGCTGGGCGACGACGCGCGTGACCACGGCGTAGTTCGCGTCCACCCAGTCGCCGGCACGGTCCACCAGCAGGTCCACGAGCCGGTGGTGGTGGCCCTCCGCGAAGATACGCTCGGCGATGCTGCCCACCGGCGGACCCCAGGGCGGATCGAGCAGGTGCTTGCGGGCCATCGACTCGATCACGCCCTGCACGGCGTCGTCGTCCAGCACCCTGAACATGCCGCGGATCAGGGCGGCGCCCTCCGCAGCCACGCGGTCGGCGCTCTCCGGCTTCGCCAGCCAGGCACCGGCCTTCTGGGCGATCCGCGCGGAGTCGAGCTTGGCCCGCACCACGTCCTCGGACAGGAAGTTCTCCTCGACGAACTGCCCGAGCGATTCGCCGATCTGGTCCTTCTTGCGCGGGATGATCGCGGTGTGCGGGATCTTCAGCCCCATCGGGTGCTTGAAGAGGGCCGTGACGGCGAACCAGTCGGCGAGGGCGCCCACCATGCCGCCCTCGGCCGCGGCCCGGACGTACTCGAGCCAGGGGTAGGTGTCCTGCAGGGCGAAGGCCACCAGGAAGATGGCGGCCATCACCGCGAGCAGACCTGTTGCCAGCAGTTTCATCCGGCGGAGGGCCTCGGCCCGCTCGGCATCGGTACCGGTCATCTGAGCATTCACCTCCCGAGTCTATCGAGGCCGTCCTACGGGGAAGAGGGCGACGGCGGCCCGATGGTGCACCTCCGGCGCCGTCACGTACCGTGATACCGACACCACCGACGACCGAAAGGGCTTGTCCGTGCCCCCTGTGATCTTCGCCCACCGCGGCAGCAGCGGCACCTACGCCGAGCACACGCGTGCCGCCTACCTGCAGGCGCTCGCGGACGGGGTCGACGGTCTGGAGTGCGACGTCCACCTGAGCCGTGACGGACAGCTGGTCTGCATCCACGACACGACACTCGACCGCACCACCAGCGGCTCCGGGGACGTGGCCGACCGCACGCTGGCCGAGCTGCGCACGCTCGACGTGTCCGCCTGGAAGGGTGTGAGCATCCCGTCGGACTACGGCACTGTCGAGGACCAGTTCCTCACGCTCGCCGACCTCCTGGTCCTGCTGCGCCGGTCCGGCCGACCTCTCCGGCTCGCCATCGAGCTGAAGCACCCGAGCCCCTTCGGACTGCGCCTGGAGGAGGCGCTGATCGCCTTCCTCATGGACGAGGGATGGGACCCGGAGTCCTCGAGGCTGGGCAACCTCGAGATCAGTTTCATGAGCTTCAACCCGGACTCCATGCGGCAGCTCGCGGAGTCGGCACCGCACCACATGCTGTGCCAGCTGGTCGCCGACGTGGAACCCCAGGACGTCCGCGACGCCCTGCGGTTCGGGTCGATCGCCGAGGGTGCCCTCATCACCATCCTGCAGAGGGCGCTGAAGGAGGGCGAGGAGCTGATCGACCGGCACGAGGTCGGTATCGCGGGGCCGGGCGTGGAGTACGTCAGGGAGCATCCTGAGCGGGTGCGCCGATGGATCAGCGAGGGGATGCGGGTGCGGGTCTGGACGGTCAACACCGTGGAGGATGCCCTGTTCCTCGCGGGACTCGGAGTGCAGGAGATGACCTCGGACTACCCGGCACGGATCCTGCTGGCGCTGGGCAACGGTCAGTAACCGCACAACGCCATCGGCCCGCTGTGGTTGAGTGGGGGGATGCAATCGCCGATCGAGGATTACGCGCTCCTGTCCGACCTCCACACCGGTGCCCTGGTCTCCCGGACCGGCAGCGTGGACTGGCTCTGCTTCCCGCGGTTCGACTCCGACTCGGTCTTCGCGGCCATGCTCGGCACACCGGAGCACGGCCGCTGGCTGGTAGCCCCCCAGGATCCGGCGGCCGAGGTGGTGAGCCGCAGCTACATCGACTCGACCTTCGTCCTTCAGACCCACTGGAGGACGCCTGACGGCGAGGTGCTGGTCACCGACTTCATGCCGCTCACGGACCGCAGGGCCAACGTGGTGCGCCGCATCCAGGGCCTGCGCGGCACGGTCACCCTCCACCAGGAGCTCGAGATCCGCTTCGGCTACGGCGACGTCGTCCCGTGGGTCACCCAGGGGGCCGACGACGGCGTCCCGATGCTCCTCGCCATCGCGGGACCGGATGCGCTGCTGCTGCGCGGACCCCGGCTGCGGGCCACCGACCACCGCCACGAGGGCACCTTCGAGGTCGCGGAGGGCGCCGTCGTCGACCTGGAGCTCGTCTGGTACCCCTCGCACCGCGACACGCCGCCCGCGCTGCACATCGACGAGGCACTGGACACCACGATCAGCTACTGGCGGGCGTGGGGTTCCAGCATCGTCGGGGACGGCGAGTACTCAGGCGCCGTGCAGCGCTCGCTGCTCGTGCTGCGGGCGCTGACCCACGAGGACACGGACGGCATCGTCGCGGCCCCCACGACGTCACTGCCCGAGCAGTTCGGCGGCGCCCGCAACTGGGACTACCGGTTCTGCTGGCTGCGCGACGCGGCGCTGACGCTCGAGGCCATGATGACCCACGGGTTCGCCGAGGAGGCGCTGGGGTGGCGCAACTGGCTGCTGCGGGCGGTCGCCGGTGATCCCGAGGACCTGCAGATCATGTACGGCGTCGCCGGCGAGCGGCACCTCCCCGAGCGGGAACTGGATCACCTGCCGGGCTACGCCGATTCCCTGCCGGTCCGCATCGGCAACGGCGCGGTGGACCAGTACCAGGCCGACGTCGTCGGGGAGGTCATGGTGGCCCTGGAGAAGATGCGAGGCCACGGCGTGACGGAGGACAGCTTCTCCTGGCCCCTGCAGAGGGCCCTGCTCGGCTTCGCGGAGAACCACCTCATGGACCGCGACAACGGCATCTGGGAGATGCGCGGCACGCCGCAGTACTTCACGCACTCCCGGGTGATGATGTGGGCGGCCTTCGACTGCGCCGTGCGGGCGGTGCGGGACCACGGGCTCAGCGGGCCCGAGGAGCACTGGACGGCGCTGCGGGACGGACTCCGGGAGGAGATCCTGGAGCGCGGCTTCAATCACGGGTTGAACGCGTTCACGCAGGTCTACGGCGGCACCGAGGTGGATGCCTCCCTGCTGCAGCTCCCGCAGGTGGGGTTCCTCGACTACGACGACCCCATGATGCTCGGCACCGTCGCGCAGATCGAGCGGGACCTCCTGAACGGGCAGGGACTGCTGCTGCGCTACCGCACGGACAACTCCGACGACGGACTCGAGCCCGGCGAGCACCCGTTCCTCGCGTGCTCCTTCTGGCTCGTGGAGCAGTACGCGCACAGCGGCAGGCAGGACGAGGCGATCCGGCTCATGGACCAGCTGGTGGGGTACGCCAACGAGCTCGGGCTGCTGTCCGAGGAGTACGACGCCGCCAACGGACGGATGGCGGGCAACTTCCCGCAGGCCTTCTCGCACCTGGCGCTCGTGCGTTCCGCCGATGCGCTGCGGTCGGCCCGAGGCGAGGACGGCGCCTGATCACCGGTGACCCGGGAGCAACCCGGGTCACCGGTGAGGTCGGTCGTCGGAGCCGGGGTGCCGGCTAGGCCGTGACGCCCTGCGGCTTCAGTACCACCTTGATGGTGCCGTCCGTCTTCTTCTGGAAGTTCCTGTAGGCGGCCGGAGCCTCGTCGATCGAGACCTCGTGCGTCATGAGGTCCGTGACGCCCAGCGGGTCCGAGGGCTCCTCGACGATCGGCAGCAGTTCGTCGGTCCAGCGGCGCACATTGCACTGGCCCATGCGGAACTGGACCTGCTTGTCGAACATGCTCATCAGCGGCATGGGCGTTGCGGATCCCCCGTAGACGCCGCTGAGGGAGACCGTGCCGCCGCGACGGACGGCGTCCATCGCCGAGTGGAGGACCGCCACGCGGTCGCTGCCGCCGGTCTCCATGACCTTCTGCGCGACCTTGTCCGGCAGGATGCCGAGGGCGTTCTGCGCGAAGGCGCCGACGGGTGAGCCGTGCGCCTCCATGCCGACGGCGTCGACGATCGAGTCCGGACCGCGGCCGTTCGTCATGCTGCGGAGTTCCTCGGCCGTGTCCTTCGTGAAGTCGATGGTCTCGATGCCGTGGCGCTTGGCCATGTCACGGCGTTCCGGCACGGGTTCGACGGCGATGACGCGGTGGCCGAGGTACTTGCCGATCCGCGCGGCGAACTGGCCCACCGGTCCGAGGCCGTAGACCGCGAGGACGCCGCCCTCGGGGACGTCCGCGTAATCCACGCCCTGCCAGGCCGTGGGCAGGATGTCCGAGAGGTAGAGGTAGCGCTCATCGGGAAGTTCGTGACCCACCTTCACGGGACCGTAGTCGGCGTACGGCACGCGGAGGTACTCGGCCTGGCCACCCGGGACGGACCCGTACAGCTCCGAGAAACCGAACAGCGAAGCTCCCGATCCCTTCGCGTGGACCTGCGTGGTCTCGCACTGCGACTGCAGGCCGCGGGTGCACATGAAGCAGAAACCGCAGGAGATGTTGAAGGGGATGACGACGCGGTCACCGACCTTCAGGTTGGTCACTCCGGCGCCGACCTCCTCGACGATGCCCATCGGCTCGTGCCCGAGGATGTCGCCCTTGTGCATGTACGGGCCGAGGACCTCGTACAGGTGCAGGTCCGAACCGCAGATGGCGGTCGAGGTAATGCGGACGATCGCGTCCGTGGGGTCCTGGATCGTGGGATCCGGGACGTTCTCCACGCTGACGTTGCGCTTGCCCTGCCATGTCACTGCCTTCATGGTGTTCTCCTCCGGGTAGTAAGTAGGCTTTCCTTTCCTACTATTCACCGGTTCGTCACAGATGGGAAGCTGCGCCCGCCTCGCCTACCCTTGACATGTGGCGCTTCTTCAGTCTCCGGCGGTGCGCATCGCCCTCTCCGTCGCGATCGCCACAGGACTGTACGGGCTGTCCTTCGGCGCCCTGTCCGTCACCGCGGGGCTCGATCTCCTCCAGACCATGGCCCTCAGCCTCCTGCTGTTCAGCGGGGGATCCCAGTTCGCGTTCATCGGTGTGATCGCCGGAGGAGGTAGCGGCATCTCCGCGATGTCCGCAGCCGCCCTGCTCGGCATCCGCAACGGCGTCTACGGGATGCAGATCAACGTGCTGCTGCGCCCGTCCGGCTGGCGGAAGCTGCCGGCCGCGCACCTCACCATCGACGAGTCCGTGGCGACCGCGACGGGCCAGACCGACCCGGACGAGCAGCGCCGCGGGTTCTGGGCCGCCGGGCTCGGCGTGTTCGTGCTCTGGAACCTCTTCACGCTCGTCGGCGCGCTCGCGGGCAACGCCATGGGCGATCCGGCCCGCTGGGGGCTCGACGGCGCCGCCGTCGCCGCCTTCCTCGGGCTGCTCTGGCCGCGGATCCGGACGAAGGAGCCCGCCGCGATCGCCGTCGTGTGCGCCGTCGTGACGCTCGTCGCCGTCCCGCTCGTACCGCCGGGCGTCCCGATCCTCATCGCGGCGGTGGTGGCCGCGACCCTGGGCCTCGCGGGCCTCGGTCCGGCCACCGAGGGCCTGGAGCCCGACGTCGACCCCTACCCCTCCGGGGTCCCCGGCCCGGTACGGGGCGACGCATGAGCCTCTGGGGCTGGATCCTGCTGGCGTGCGCGGTGTCGGTCGCCACGAAGTTCGCAGGTTTCCTCGTGCCCGCGAAGCTGCTCGACAACCCCAGGATGCTCCGCGTCGCCGGGTCGCTGACCATCGGCCTGCTCGCCGCGCTGACGGCCGTCAACACGTTCGCCACGGGGCAGGCCCTCGTCGTCGATGCCCGCGTCGTCGCCCTGGCCGCCGCGGCGATCGCGCTGTGGCTGCGGGCGCCGTTCCTCGTCGTCGTCGCGGTCGGCGCGCTCGCGGCGGGGGTCGCGCGGCTGCTGGGGGCGGCGTAGGCCGCTGCCGGCTACGCCGCCGGGCGCGGCACGAACATGATCAGCGCAACACCGACCAGACAGACCGATGAGCCGATGACGTCCCAGCGGTCGGGCCGGAAGCCGTCCACGAGCATCCCCCACGCCAGCGATCCCGCCACGAAGACCCCGCCGTACGCGGCGAGGATCCGCCCGAAGTTCGCATCCGGCTGCAGCGTCGCCACGAAACCGTAGGCACCGAGCGCCATGACGCCGAGCCCTGCCCACCACCACGGCCTTCCCTCGCGGACGGCCTGCCAGATCAGCCACGCCCCGCCGATCTCCGCTCCGGCGGCCAGCACGAACAGGAGGGTGATGCGCAGGGTCGTCATGGCCCCAGTCTGCCCGAGCGCTGCCCTGCGGCGGGGCCACGCAGGGCAGCGGTGGATGATGTCACCTGCCCGGAGGGCGCCTGCCGGTGGTGTGCTCTACTGGGGGCATGATGCACAGGAGCAGCACGTCGCCGTCGGCGGGGGAAGCGCTGACGGCAGCCGCGGAAGCCTATGAGGCAGCGCTGCCGGGGCTGCGCGCCCAGTTCGCCATCGACGGCCTCGACCGGACCGGCGTCCCGACGTGGGCCACCTGGTGGCGGGGTCCGGGGGCGGCTCTGGGCGGCGTCGGGTACGGCCCGTCGGCGGCACAGGCGCGCGTCGGTGCTCTGGGTGAGACGGTCGAGAGTGCCTTCTCCCTCCTGGCGTTCAGACGGCTGGAGCGGACGACGGCGTCCTACAGTGAGCTCCGGCGTCGCCACGGTGCGGCGGGAGTCGCCGACCCGCGGACACTCGGACTGCCGGCGGGTTCCCCCTATTCGGAGGACATGGTGCTGACCTGGGTGCCGATGCGGCGCGCCCTCGCCACCCGTGGCACGGACGACCGCGACCCCCGCGGCGCGCCGACCCTCGAGCTCGACGGGCAGGCCGTGCTCGTGCCGGTCGATCTCGTCGCGAGCAGCCCCTCGGAGCTGGGTGAGCGCGATACGGGTGAGCGACTGCTGATGCCGGTGGCCAACGGGATGGGCGCGGGGACGAGCCTGCGGCAGGCCGTCGTCCACGGTGTCCTCGAGATCCTCCAGCGCGACGGCAACGGTCTGACCTTTCGGGCGCTCGACCGCGGTGCCGTCGTCGAACTCGGCCCCGACGACGGGGACGCCGAGACCCGCCGGGCGCTCGGAGCCCTCCGCGCTGCCGGGGTGGACGTGATGGTCAAGATCGCGTCGATCGACCGCGGCGTACCCGACCTGTACGTCGTCGGCCACGCACCCGGCGACGATCTCGTGGTCGCCACGGCCTGCGGCGAGGCCGCGCACCCGGACCGGGACGTGGCGCTGCGCAAGGCCGTGCTCGAGTTCGCGTCGGCGCGGGCCCGCAAGGCGTTCATGCACGGCCCCCTGGCCGCCGTCCGCGGCATCGCACCGCAGGACTACCTGGACGACGCGCTGGCGGTCGTGGACCCGGCCGCCGAGGAGGCGCGCGTCCTCGACGCGACCGTCGGCTGGCTGACCGCCGGTACGGAGCAGCAGGCGGCGGTATGGACCCGCCTGGACGCGACGGTGTTCTCCCGCCGGTCCACCGTCCGTTTCGGCGATCTGCCGACCAGCCCCACGGCCGATCCGTCGGCGATCATGGCCGAGCACGGTCTCGAGGTGCTCGTCGCCGACCTGACTCCCCCCGGATCGATCGAGGGCGGCGAGGGCGGGGCGCGGGCGGTCAAGGTCGTGGTGCCCGGGACCGAGGTGGAGACGGTGGCCTATGGCCGGATCGGCGAGGCGGGGGTGGGGAGACTGACCGGCGGCGGCCGGGACGATCTGGCCCGTGTAGGCCGGCGGCCCGAGGGGGACGGGTGGCGGGAAGTGGTCCTGACGGCCGACGCCGTCGAGCGGCTCGGCGGGCCGGCGTGGCTGGACCGCGACGCCGTCGACGCCGTCGCTGCCGGGCTGCTGCCGCTGTACCGCGAGCCCGGCCGCCATACCGCCCGGCTCGTCCTCGGCGAGTGTCCGTGACCGCGACGACCGCGACGACTGCGACGATGCGATGACCACGGACCAGAGCGCCGACGAGCTCGAGAGCTACATCCTCGATCAGGGTGAGCAACCCGGGGGAGCGCCGGTGGTGCTGCTCGACGACGCCGCCGTCGCGGCCGGAGCGGACCCGTCCGCACTGATCCCGGGCATCCTCGAGGGGCTTCCGGAGGCGCTCCGGCGACCCGCACCGTTCACGTACGAGGCGTACGTCCTGCAGAGCGTCCTCGGGGAACTCCTGCTCGAGAGTGAGGGCGCCGGATGGTCGCAGGACGAGCTCCGGGCGATCCCGCTGGTGACCCTGAACTTCCACGACGTCGCACCGGACCACCTCGAGGCCGTGGACGGACGGCTGAACAAGCTGGCGAGGCTTCGGGGGCTCCTCGAACCCGACCGGGACGAGGAGCTCCCCCCGCGGGTCGTCGTCCTCCTGTTCGACGGGTACAGGGACGCGGCGGAGATGATCGTGCCGATCTGCGAACGGCTCGGTCTCCGCGTCGTGATCCTGCCCATCGCCGTCGAGGTCGAGGACGACCGCGCCGGCACCCTGAGCGACGACGAGCTGATCCGGCTGGCACGGAAGCACCCGCTGGGTTTCCATACGCTGACCCACCGCATGGCGGAGGACATCACGCCCGCCACGGTGACCTCCGAAGTGACCGACGTCGTGCATCGGCTCACCCGCCTCGCGGGTCGCCCGCCCCGCGTGGGTGCGTGGTGCGGCGGCGCGCGCTTCGACGACAGCCTGCTCGGGAACCGGCGGCTGCGCGAGCTCGGGGTGACCGGTCTCGTCTCGAACTGGTCCTGGGAGACGATCCAGGGCCAGCCTCCCGCACATCTCTCCTAGCGGGTGTGACCGGCCGGTGCGCCCGACGGTACGACACCGGACGCAGGCATGCCGGCGAGGCGGGCGTCTCCCGGCACGGCTAGGACCCGGCGACGACGGCGGCCGTCGCCTCGGCGATCGCCGCCTCCTCGTCGGTCGGTATCACGAGGACGGGGAAGGCGGACGCCTCGGTGCTGATGACGCGGGCCTCCTTGCTGCGCTGCGCGTTCTTCTCGTCGTCGAGCGCCAGGCCCAGGGCGCCGAGCCTGGTGACGACGGCGCTGCGGAAGGCCGCGGCGTTCTCGCCGATACCCGCGGTGAAGACGAGGGCCTGCGCCCCGCCGACGGCCACGTGGTAGCCGCCCACGTACTTCGCCAGCCGGTAGGAGGCCACGTCGAGGGCGAGTGCGGCCCGGTGGTCACCGCCGTCCGCGGCCTCCTCGACGGAACGCATGTCGTTCGTGCCGGTAAGGCCCTTCAGCCCGCTGTTGCGGTTCAGCAGCGTGTCGAGGTCCTCCTCCGTGTACCCCTCGCGCAGCAGGAACAGCAGGATGCTCGGATCGATGTCGCCCGACCGCGTCCCCATGACCAGGCCCTCGAGGGGCGTGAAGCCCATGGACGTGTCGACGCTCTCGCCGTCGCGCACGGCCGTGACCGAGGCGCCGTTGCCGAGGTGCGCGATCACTCCCGTGAACGTGTCCGCGCCGAGGAGTTCCGCGGCGCCACGGGCCACGTAGGCGTGCGAGGTGCCGTGGAAGCCGTAGCGGCGGATCCCGAACTTCCGGTAGAGCTCGTCGGGGACGGCGTACCGCCAGGCGTGCTCGGGCAGGGTGCGGTGGAAGGCGGTGTCGAAGACGGCCACCTGCGGCAGGTCCGGCCACTTGTGCGTGATGGCGCGGATGCCCGTCACGGCGGCGGGATTGTGGAGGGGGGCGAGCGGGTTCAGGCGCTCGATGGCCCGCGTGATCTCGTTGTCGATCAGCACGGGCTCGCTGAACCGCTCGCCGCCGTGCACCACGCGGTGCCCGACGGCGTCGATCCCGCGGTCGCCGAGCGCCGCGGCCACCTCGCCGTCCACGCGGTCGAGGGCGGCCGCGTGGTCGGGCACCTCGGCCTCGCCGATGCGCTCCACGAGCCCCTCGGCCAGGACGTCGTCGCCCTCGCGGACCTGGTACTTGAGCGAGGATGAGCCGGAATTGATGACGAGGATGATCATGGGGTCCTGTCGTGTAGGGCGGGAGGTTGGGTCAGGAGGCGGGCTGCTGGGCCTGGACCGCGGTGATGGCCACCGTGTTGACGATGTCCTCCACGGTGCAGCCGCGCGAGAGGTCGTTCACGGGCTTGCGCAGCCCCTGGAGGACGGGGCCGACGGCGACGGCCCCGGCGGACTGCTGGACCGCCTTGTAGGTGTTGTTGCCGGTATTGAGGTCCGGGAAGATGAACACCGTCGCCTGACCGGCCACCGTGGAGCCGGGGAGCTTGGAGGCGGCGACCGAGGCGTCGACGGCGGCGTCGTACTGGATGGGCCCCTCGACCGCGAGGTCCGGTCGCTGCCTGCGCACGAGTTCCGTGGCCCGGCGCACCTCGTCCACTGCGCCACCGGAGCCCGACTCGCCCGTGGAGTAGGACAGCATCGCGATGCGTGGTTCCACCCCGAACTGCGCGGCCGTCTCCGCCGAGGCCACGGCGATGTCCGCGAGCTGCTCGTCGTCGGGGTCCGGGTTCACCGCGCAGTCCCCGTACACCAGCACGCGGTCCTGCAGGAGCATGAGGAACACCGAGGAGACGATCTTCGCGCCGTCCTTCGTCTTCACGAATTCGAGCGCCGGCCGAATGGTGTTCGCGGTGGTGTGCGCCGCGCCCGAGACCATGCCGTCCACCCTCCCGAGCTGCACCATCATCGTCCCGAAGTATGCCCCTTCGAGCATGCGCTCGCGGGCCTGATCGAGCGAGACGTTCTTGTGCGCGCGGAGCCGGGCGTACTCGGCCGCGAACTCGTCGCGCAGCTCGGAGGTGGCCGGGTCGATCAGCGTGATGCCCGTGAGGTCGATGCCCTGCCCCGACGCGAGCTCACGCACCCGGGCCTCGGGCCCGAGGATCGTCAGGTCGCAGACGTCGCGGCGGTGCAGGATCTCGGCGGCCTTCAGCACCCGGACGTCCTCGCCCTCCGGGAGCACGATGTGCCGGCGCTCGGCCCGCGCGCGCTGGATCAGCTCGTGCAGGAAGCGCAGCGGGGTCATGCTGACCGGTCGCGGGAGTTCGAGGCGTTCCAGGAGCTCGTTCTCGTCCACCCGCCGCGACCAGGCGCCGAGGGCGGAGGCGGCCTTGCGGCGCAGCCCGCTCGCGATCTCACCCCGCACCTCGCTGACGCGCCGGGCTGCGGTGTAGGTGTCGTCGTCGAGCGCGAAGACGGGGAACGGCGCCTGTGCCAGGAGGGCGAGGATGCTCGGTTCGGGGGCGAGCCCGCCGGTGAGGAACATGGCCGATGGCACCGGGAACTCGGGGGAGAACGACGACGCGAGGGTGGCCACATGCACGTCGGCGCGGTCGCCGGGCACGATCACGAGGGCGCCGTCCGTGAGCAGGTGCAGGAAGTTGCCCACGTTCATGGCGGCCACCCGGATGCTCGTGACGTCGCGCTCGAGGTTGGAGTTGCCGGCGATCTGCCGTGCGCCGAGCTCAGCGGACACCTCCGAGACGGTGGGCTGGGAGACCTCGGCGAGCTCGGGAATCACATACACGGGTCGGCCCGACTTTCCGGGGCGCACGTGCTCGCTGATGGCGGTGACGGCGTCGTCGGCCGCCCGGTTGACCATCATGGCGAGGAGGGACACCTTGGCGGCGTCGAGCTCGCGGCGGGCGACGTCCACGGCGTCCGCCGCCTCGTCCACGGACATGCCCTTGGCGCTGACGACGGCGAGGACCATGGCGCCGAGGTTGTTGGCGAGGCGTGCGTTGAGGTCGAACTCGACGGCGGCGTCGTTGCCCGAGAGGTCCGTGCCCTCCACGATCACGACGTCGCACTCCGCGGCGATCTCGCTGTAGATGGCGACGCAGCGGGCGTCGATCTCGGCGCGGTCGCCGGTGACGAGGAGCGCGCGGGCCTCGGCGCGGGTGAGGCCCCCACGGGCGCGGCTCTCGGGGAGGTTGAAGGAGCGCCGCATGAGGCCCACCATCGGATCGGCGGCGGGGTCGCTGCCCTCGACGATGGGCCGGAAGAAGCCCACGCGGTCGGCGTGCCGGTGCAGCATGTCGGCCAGCCCCAGGGAGATTAGGGCCTTGCCGGAGCCGTTGGTCATGGCGCTCACATAGATTCCGCGGGTCATGCGCCCAGTCTTGCAGGGTCCCGGAGCACCCGCCATATCGGGTGTCACGCCGCCGTCCTGCTGTCCTGCGGTGTCGAGCGCGCAGGGGGACCGCCCGCGCATGCTGTCCGTGGTCGTTCCTGCCCGTGCGACGCGGGCGTCCGACACTCCTCGTCCGTGGTCTTGACGGACCCCGGTACCGGGCGTAACGTACAACCACATGGTTGTAGATCAGCTGCAGGAGGACGAGGTGGACCGCCTTTTCCAGGCGCTCGCCGACGCGACACGGAGGGACATCGTGGCGCGGGTCCTCGTCGCCGAGTACTCGGTATCCGGCCTCGCCGAGCAGTACGACATGAGCTTCGCCGCCGTGCAGAAGCATGTCGCCGTGCTCGAGCGGGCCTCGCTCGTCACGAAGGAGAAGCGCGGACGGGAGCAGATCGTGCGGGGAGAGGTGGAGGGCGTGCAGAGGGCGCGCCGCCTGCTCGACGATTACGAGAGGATCTGGCGGCAACGGGTCGCCCGGATCGAGGACATCCTCGCCGAAGACGAGGATCGCAACTAGGAAGGCAGCATCATGGCGGTCATCAGTGCGCAGAAGAATACTCAGGAGCTGAATTTCCGGCTCGTCGCCGAGTTCGACGCCGATGTGAAGCGCGTCTGGCGGATCTGGGAGGACCCGCGGCAGCTCGAGCGGTGGTGGGGCCCGCCCACGTGGCCCGCGACGTTCGACACCTACGACTTCGTGGCCGGCGGACGTGCGGAGTACTACATGACGGGGCCCGACGGCGAGAAGGCGCACGGCTGGTGGCGCATCACCGACATCGACGCGCCCACGCGCCTCACGTTCGACGACGGCTTCGCGAACGAGGACCGCGAACCCATGGACGAGCTCGGCGAGACGCACGCCGTCGTCACGCTCGAGGACCTCGGTGGCCGGACCCGCATGACGCTGGTCACCGGGTTCGAGTCGCTCGAACAGCTCAACCAGATGGTGGAGATGGGTATGGAGGAGGGGCTGAAGGGCGCCCTCGGGCAGGTGGACGCCATCCTCGCGGAGCAGGACGCCGCCGTCTGACCGGGCCTGCGCCCGTCATCGGGTCGAGAGGACAGGGATTGCTGCCGCAAGAAGTCCGACCGGTCGTTCCTGTCCTCCCGGCCGAGGAATGCGAAGGCGCCGCCGCCCCGAAAGGGACGACGGCGCCTTCGTGCGTGGTGAGCCTTACGCGGTGGCTGCCTTCGGCTTGCGGTTGGGCAGCGCGAGCTTGAAGATCTTCGCCCAGGTGGACCCGACCTGCTTGGGCAGGGGGCCCGTGGTGTAGGGCAGCCCGTAGCGGGTGCAGATCTCGCGGACCTTGACCGCCACCTCGGCGTACCGGTTGGACGGCAGGTCGGGGAAGCAGTGGTGCTCGATCTGGTGGGACAGGTTGCCCGTCATGAAGTGCATGAGCTTCGAGCCCGAGATGTTCGCCGAGCCGATCATCTGGCGGACGTACCAGTCCCCGCGGGTCTCGCCGTCCACCTCCTCCTCCGTGAACGTGTCCGTGCCGTCGGGGAAGTGGCCGCAGAAGATGACGGCGTGGGCCCAGAAGTTGCGGATGGCGTTGGCGGCGAGCGTGCCGTAGAGGGCCTGCTTTCCGGAACCGGTCAGCATGGCGACGGCGGGGGTTGCGGCGTAGTCCTTCGAGAACTGCTTGACCACCTTGACACCCACGGCCTTGAGGTCGCGGCTCATGTCCGCCTTGGACTTCAGACCCTCCTTGAACTCGGGGATCTCGAGGTCGTACAGCGCGATGCCCCACTCGAAGACCGGCGCCAGGATCGCGTTGTACAGCGGGTTGCCGAGGTTGAACGGCTTCCACGGCTGGTCGGGGTCCATGCGGAGCAGGTTGTATCCGATGTCCCGGTCCTTGCCGATGACGTTGGTCCAGCGGTGGTGCAGGTCGTTGTGGGTGTGCTGCCAGGAGCGCGCCGGGGTGACGAAGTCCCACTCCCAGGTGGTGGAGTGGATGTCCGGGTCGCGCATCCAGTCCCACTGGCCGTGCAGCACGTTGTGCCCGATCTCCATGTTCTCGAGGATCTTCGCGACGCTCAGCATGGCGGTGCCGGCGAACCAGGCGGGCTTGTACTTGCTGAACAGCAGGGTGCCGCGGCCGGCGAACTCGAGGGAGCGCTGCAGCTTGATGACACGGCGGATGTAGGCGGCGTCCGTGGCTCCTCGCTTGGCGAGGATCTCGTCGCGGACGGCGTCGAGCTCGCGGCCGAGTTCCTCGACCTGCTCGTCCGTGAGGTGCTTGGCGGCGTCGGGGCGGACCAGGGGGTGGCCCGACGCCGCAAGGGCGCCCGGGCGGGTGAGCGTGGTGGTCATAGGGTGCTCCTTCTGTGGGGGGTCTACAGGTCGAGGTTCACGGGCCCGGCGGCCGCCGAGACGCAGGTCTGGATGAGCTGTCCGGGGGTGTTGTGCAGTTCGCCGCTGCGAAGGTCCCGGACCTGGCCGGCACGGAGCGGGACGAGGCAGCTGTGGCAGATGCCCATGCGGCACCCGCTCGGCATGAGGACGCCGGCGTCCTCGCCGATGTCCAGCAGCGGGGTGTCGCCGTCGGCCTGCACCTCGCGGTCGGACTGCTCGAAGGTGACGAGGCCGCCGTCGTGCCCGGCTCCTGCCGTCAGGTCGGTGCTGAACCGCTCGATCGTGAGCGTGCCCGTGCGGGAGGCCTCAGCCCCGGCTCCTGCGGTGACGTCCGGCACGGTGCGCGAGCGCTCGAGGGCGGCCTCGCGCTCCCACAGGTCCTCGGCGTCGTTGAGGAACCCTTCGGGCCCGCAGGCGTAGGCGGCCCGCGAGCGCCAGTCGGGGCAGAGTTCCGCGATGGCCTTGGCCTTGAATTCCAGCCGGCCGCGGGTGCTCGTGAACCAGTGGCGGACGGTGAGGTTGGGGAACTGGTCGGCGAGTTCGTCCAGCTCCTCGCGGAACACGCTCTTCTCCGGCGTGCTGTTGGAGTTGATGAGCACCACGTCGGCGTCCGGCCTGCGCGGGATGAGCGTGCGGATCATGGACATGACCGGCGTGATGCCGCTGCCGGCCGTGAGCATGAGCAGGGAGCGCGGGTGCTCGGGGAGCACGAAGTCACCCTGGGGCGGGGCGAGGAACAGGACGTCGCCGGGCTTCGTGTCGCGGACCAGCACGTGGGACACGGCTCCTGCGTCCTTGACGGTGATGGCGGGGTCGTGCCCTGCGGCGTTGCTCAGGGAGTAGGAGCGCCACTGCCGGACGCCGTCGAGCTCGACGCCGATCCGCGCCCACTGGCCGGCCTGATGCGCGTGCCAGCCGTTCCCGGGGCGGAAATAGATGGTGGCGGAATCCTCGGTCTCGTGCACCACGCGCGTCACGACGCCGCGCAGCTGGCGCGAGGAATAGACGGGATTGAAGAGCGCCATGAAGTCTTCCGCCGTCAGCGGGGTGGTCAGCGCCGCGGTCACGCGCGCCAACTTCGAGAACCGGATCATTGAACCAACGATATAGCCTCCCCTGATAAAACAGTGCGCTCGGGGCGTAGAGTTGACGGAGAAGAATTATCTTGACGAAATAGATTGGGGTTGGTTTCGTGAGTTCCGACGAGATGCCGGCGGCGCCGCCGCCGGAACCGCCGTGGCTCGCACTCCCCCCGGAGGTCAGCGACCGCCTGAGGCCCCTCACCGCGGACCTCGTCGAAGCCATCATCGAGGCGGTGCCGCAGCTGGTCCCTGCGTACGCCCGGCCCATCGAGGGGAACTTCGGGCGCGGCCTGCGCCGGGGAGTGGCTGCCGCGCTCGAGCGGTTCCTCGAACTGCCGGGCACCAGCCTGCCCGCGCTGTCGGAGCAGAGCCGCCAGCTGGTCGCGGGTCTCGGCCGCGGCGAGGTCCGGCAGGGACGCAGCATGGATGCACTGCTCGGCGCCTACCGGATGGGCGCACGGGTCACGTTCCGGGAGATGTCGCGCCGCTCCATGGAGGAGGGCCTCGGCCCCGCCGTCGTGGTGGACCTCGGGGAGTCGATCATGGCCTACATCGACGAACTCTCCGCCGTGAGCGCCGAGGCGTACGCGTTCGAGCAGTCCGAACGCGCCGGGGCCGTGGACCGGCGCCGCGCCGAATTGCTGGAGCTGCTGCTGCTCGGCCGGGCGGACGAGACGGCGCTGCGGCAGGCGGCGTCGCTCGCGGACTGGGCTGTGCCCGCGCGGGTGGCCGTGGTGACCCTGCCGCTGGATCGCGCACAGGGGCTCCGGCTGCAGCTCGGACCGGGAGCGATCGTCATCGAGCGCGAGACCGACGCCGTCGCCCTCGTGCCCGGGCGGGGGCCGCGGCAGCGGGCCGACCTCGACCGCGTGCTCACGGGCAGGGGCGCGGCCATCGGACCGGCAGGCGGGATCGAACACGTGGCCCAGTCGCTGCGCCTCGCGGTGCTGGCCGCCTCCATGCTGCCACCGCGCGAGGGCGCGGGAGACCCTCCGGTCTGGGCGGACGATCACATGACCGAGGTGGTCCTCGCGGCCGAACCCTCGGCCGTCGGGGAACTGGCCCGTCGGAGGCTCGCGCCGCTGGCAGACCTGCCCGACAGCCAGCGCGAGAAGCTCGAGGAGACGCTGCTGGCCTGGCTGCGGCACTGGGGCCAGCGTGCCCCGATCGCCGAGGAGCTCGGCATCCACGCGCAGACGGTCGGCTACCGGGTCCTGCAGCTGCGCGAGCTGTTCGGCGAGGACCTGAAGGACCCGAAGGTGCGCTTCGAACTGGAGATCGCGCTGCGCAGCGACCGGAAGATCCCGGCCTGACCCCTCCGGTCTAGGCCCCCGTGTAGGTGGCCGCGGTCCAGAGGTGGAACAGGGCGTACGCGCGGTAGGGGCGCCACGCCTCCGAACGGCGACCGGCGTCCCGGATGCTCGGGTTGCCCATCGCGCGCCGCGCCACGAGGTCGCCGGGTGTGAAGGCGTCGGGGTCGCGCAGCACGCGGACGGCGAGGTAGTCGGCGGACCACGGGCCGATCCCCGGGAGGGCGAGCAGGTCCCTCCGCACCGCGGCGTGGTCGCCGGCGGGGTCGAGGGACAGGCCGTCGACGACGGCGCGCGCGACGTTCTGCACCGTCGCGGCACGTGTGCGGGTCACGCCGACGGCGGCCCGCAGTTCCTCGTGCGGAGCGTCGGCAATGGCCTGCGGCGTGGGGAACAGTGTGAGTCCGGTGTCCGACGGCGTGCCGTAGGCCGCCGCGAGCCGTCCGCCGAAGGTGGCCCCCGCGGCCACGGACACCTGCTGTCCGAGGACCGTCATGATCGCGGCCTCGAAGGCGTCCGGATACCCGACGGCGCGAAGGCCCGGGCGCCGGCGGACGAGGGGGCCGAGGAGCGGGTCGCCGTCGAATGCGCGGGCGACGGCGGTCACGTCCGTGTCGAGGTCCAGCCAGGCGCGCGTGGTGCGCACAAGGTGCGCGAACGCGGCGTCGTCGTCCGTGTCCGCCGTGAGTTCGACGTCGTCGGGCCCGATGGTGACCGTGATGCGGCGCGGACCGCCCGGCGTCGCCAGCATCCGCGTGTGCGAGCGGCCTGACGAGCCCGTGCCGGAGACCTCGCAGCCCGGGATGGCATGGTTCGCGAGGATCGCGGCCATCGGGCCCGCCTCGAGCGGACCGTTCGGGGTGAGGGCTCGGGTCCGGGTGCGGGTCACGGGAGGATGGCGTCCACGTACCCGCCGTCCACGCGTACCGCCGCGCCCGTGGTCGCCGAGGCGAGCGGGGAGGCGAGGTATGTGACCATGTTGGCGATCTCCTGCGGCTCGATCAGGCGCTCCAGCAGCGACTGCGGGCGGTGGTCCTTCATGAACTGCCGCTGCGCGTCCTCCCACTCGAGGTCCTTGTCGACGAGCTGGTACACGAAGTCCTCCACGCCGCCCGTGTGGGTGGGGCCCGCGATGACCGAGTTGACGGTGACGCCGGTGCCCTTGGCCTCCTTCGCGAAGCCGCGCGAGACGCCGAGCAGTGCCGTCTTGGAGACGCCGTAGTGGATCATCTCCGCGGGGATGGCGACGGCGGAATCGCTCGCGATGTACTGGATGCGGCCCCAGCCGGCCCGGATCATGCCCGGCAGGTAGGAACGCGTGAGGCGGATGGCGGTGAGCACGTTGACCTCGAAGTAGCGGCGCCATTCGGCGTCGTCGATCTCGAGGGCCGGCTGCGCGCCGAAGATCCCGAGGTTGTTGACGAGGATGTCCACGGCGGGCAGGACGCCGAGTGCCCCGGCGACGCCGTCATCGGTGGTGACATCGGCGGCGACCGCGACGAGGTCGGCCTCCGGCACGTCCCGGCGGATGGTCTCGATGGCGCGCGCGACGCTGCGGGTGCTCCGCCCGTTCACCCCCACGCGGGCGCCGGCGCGGGCGAGGCCCACCGCGATCGCGAGGCCGATACCCTGCGTGGATCCGGTGACGAATGCCGTCTTGCCGCTGAGATCGAGTGCCATGGCCATGGAAGCTCCTGGGACGGGAGGGGAGGGGGTCGCGTCCAACCCTACGACGACGGCACGTCCGGGATGTGTGTATCACGCCGAGGCTGTGGCGTCACTTGATGTGGCGTGGATCTCGAAGCGCGATCCATGGAGAAAAGTCCCAGCCGCACCGGGTAATGTGCACCCGGTATATGGAATACTTCCGCCTCTTCCGAGGTTGAGAGTGGCATCTGGGCGTATTCCCGCCCACAGAAGGAGATCTACCCCCATGGCAACCGACTACGACGAACCACGCGTCCGTCCGGAAGACCAGCCAGCCAACGAGTCCCTCGAGGCCATCCAGGCTCAGCGCAGCGCGACCACGCAGACCGCGCTGATCGATGTCGAGGACGGTGAAACCGCCGAAGGCATCGACCTTCCCGGGGCCGACCTCTCCCACGAGGAACTTCTGATCCAGGTCATCCCGCAGCAGGAGGACGAGTTCACCTGCATGTCCTGCTTCCTGGTTCACCACCGCAGCCAGCTTGCGCGCGAGAAGAACGGCGACAAGTACTGCACCGAGTGCGAGGGCTGACAGCACCTCCGGACGTACCGAAAGCCCCTGGCCCTCCGGCCAGGGGCTTTCATCGTTCGTGCCCCTTCGTGCATGAGGATGCCGCCGGTGGCTCCCGGATGCCGACGCCGACCGCAGGGGCGGCGTCAACGCCCGTCGGCGGGAGTGGCGCCGCGTGCTGACCAGTACGGTGGGGGCATGGAGTCTTCCCACGTCATCGTCCTGCCCGGAGGCGGCTACGGCATGCTGTCCGACACCGAGAGCGAGGTCATCGCCGAACGGCTGCGCTCGCTGGGCTTCTCGGCGAGCGTCTTCCACTATCCCGTCCAGACCCGGCATCCCGGCCCGCTGGACGCCGTCCGCGAGGAGATCCGCCGCGCCCGCGCCGCCGGCGTGGAGCGCCTCGCGCTCCTCGGGTTCTCGGCCGGCGGGCACCTCGCCGGACACGCGGCCCTCACGGCCTCCGCCGAGGGCGGCGAGCGCGTGGACGCCGCCGTCCTCTGCTATCCCGTGGTCTCGATGGAACTCGCGACCCACCGGGGCTCGCAGGACGAGCTGATCGGGCCCGACGCCGGTGGCCGCCTCCGTGCGGAGACATCGCTGGACCGCCTGGTGACCGGCGATGCCCCGCCGTTCTTCGTCTGGCACACCGCCGAGGACGAGGCCGTCCCTGTGGAGCACGCCTACCTGCTCGGCCAGGCGCTCGCAGCGCACGCCGTCCCGCACGCCCTGCACGTCTTCGCCGAGGGCGAGCACGGACTAGGGCTGGCGACCGGGGCCGGCGCCGCCGAGCAGTGGAGCCGCCTGGCCGCCGACTGGCTCACGGCACAGGGCTGGTGACCGGTCCGGCCCAGCCCTCGGGCGTGACCCGGTGATCCTGCAGACCTTCGTGGCGCTCGGTCCGGTGATCGGCCTGATCGCCCTCGGCCATGCCCTCCGTGCGCGCAGCTTCCTGGCGCCGGCCTTCTGGCCCCCGGCCGAGCGGCTCTGCTACTTCCTCCTCCTGCCGGCGCTGTTCATCAGCGGCACCGCGACGGCGGATCTCGCGGGTCTGCCGATCGCCCTGATGGCGCCGGTCCTCGCCGGACCGGTCGTCCTGACGGCGCTCGGGCTCGCGGTCGCGCAGCGATGGCTGGATCTCGACGGACCCGCCTTCACCTCGGTGGTGCAGGGCAGCATCCGCTTCAACAACTACCTCGGCCTCTCGATCGCCCTCGCCCTCTTCGGGGCGGACGGCGTGGCCCTCGCCGCGATCGCGAACACCATCCTCGTGCCGCTCGTCAACGTCCTCTGCACCCTCGCCTTCGCGCGCTACGGGGCGGAACCGCTGACGATGACCGGTACCGTCCGGAGCATCGCCACCAACCCGCTGATCCTCGGCTGCGTGATCGGGATCCTGCTGAACATCACGGGGATCGGGCTGCCGCCGGGCGCCGCCGAGTTCGTGCGGGCCCTCGGAACGGCGTCGCTGCCGCTCGGACTCCTGTGTGTGGGCGCGGCGCTGGACCTGCGGAGCATGGGCCGCAACGTGGGCGCGGTCCTGCTGGCGACGGCGGTGAAGTTCACGGTGCTGCCGGGTCTCGGGATCGCGGGATGCCTGCTGCTCGGCCTCACGGGGGAGCCCGCGGCGACCGTGATCCTGTTCCTGTCCCTGCCCACGGCGTCGTCGGCCTATGTGATGGCGCGGGCACTCGGCGGGGACGCGCGGCTCATGGCCTCGATGATCACGCTGCAGACCGTGGCGGGGGTGCTCTACCTGCCGGTGGTGTTCCTCGCCATCCGGGCGCTCACCGGCTGAGGGAGTGCCCGCCGAACTGCTCCTCGAGGTCGTGCAGGTCGAGGTCGCAGCCCTTGTCGGATCCGCGGAAGGTGCGGCGGTACGCGGCGGGGCTCACGCCGAGGGCCTTCTGGAAGTGGTGGCGGAGCAGCACCGCCTGGCCGAAGCCGGAGGCCCGGGCGACGGCGTCGACGGTCAGCCGCGTCTCCTCGAGCAGCGACTGGGCCCGCAGGAGGCGCTGCCCGGTGAGCCAGGCGGCCGGCGTGGTGCCCGTCTCGGCGCGGAACCGGCGGGCGAAGGTCCGCTCGCTCATGTGCAGGCGCTGGGCGAGCGTCGACACGGAGATGTCCTGGTCCAGGTGGTCGGCGAGCCACACCAGCAGCTCCTCCATCGACGCCCCGCAGCCGGTGGGGACGGGCCGCTCGATGAACTGGGCCTGCCCGCCGTCACGGTGCGGGGGTACCACCATCCCACGGGCGATCGCCGTCGCGGCCCGTGGGCCGAACTCCCGCCGCACGAGGTGCAGGCTCGCATCGATGCCCGAGGCCGTACCGGCGCTCGTGAGGATGTTGCCGTCCTCCACGTAGAGCACGTTCTCGTCCACGCTGGTGCCGGGATAGGCGTCGGCAAGGCTCCTGGTGTACCGCCAGTGGGTCGTCGCGGAGCGTCCGTCCAGCAGCCCGGCCTCCGCGAGGGCGAAGGCGCCCGAACACACCGAGAAGATCTGCGCACCCCGCCGGTCGGCGGCCTGGAGGGCCTCCAGGACGGCCGTGGGAATCACGGTGTCCGCCGAGTAGGGAGCCATGATGACGAGGTCGGCGTCATCGACGCCCGTGAGGTCGCCGTCCACCTGCAGGGAGACGCCCGACGAGGTCCGCACCATGCCCGGAGCGGGCGTGCAGACGCGGAAGTCGAAGGCGGGGAGGCCCACGCCGAGCGACGAGCGGTCCACGCCGAACACCTCGCAGACCACCCCGAACTCGAAGATGGAGAGGTCCGCGAGCACGATCACGGCGACCTTGGTGAGCATGCCAGCAGTATGGCAGTTTTTGAGCGTTATGGGTCGTTTCTGCCACTCTTTTTCGCGGGCGGAGAGGATGAGGATCGATGCATGAACCTCCTTCTGATCCTCCTGGCCATCGTCCTCACGACCCTGCTGCTGCGGTACCTCCTGCGGATCATCCGCACGGACGCGCCGTCGGACCACCCGGCGTCGCACGCCGACTGGAACATCGACTCCCTGCCCAGTTCCGCCTACGCCCTGCGGCACGACGCCTAGGGGCGATCGCCGGTTCAGTGCGGGCCGTCGACGTGCAGGCCGTCGAGGTGACCCTCGCGGATCGACGTCCTGGCCTCCGAGGGGAGCAGGCTCTCCATGCATCACCGAGGGTCACCGGGAAAGAATTCGGGATCCGGGTAGTAAGCCTGCTTGCTATCGCCTCTGGGGAGACCTACGGTGAAGGAGAGCCAACCTCCTCGAAAGGGACATCATGATCACGCTCGAACAGATGAAGGATTCGATGAACGCCGGGGCCAACGTGCTGAGCGAGGACGGCGCCGTCCTCGGCTCCATGGGCCAGCTCTACGTCGACGACGCCACCGGAGAGCCCAGCTGGGTCACGGTGGCCACGCACACCATGGGCAACCCGGAGTCGTTCGCGCCGCTGCAGGGTGCCGTGCTCTCGGGCCGGGACATCCGCCTGCCCTACTCGCACGCCAAGGTCTACGACTCCCCGAAGATGTCCCAGGACGGACACCTCAGCCCCGAGGAGGAGCAGCACCTGCTGCGCTACTACGGTCTGATGGCAGGGAAGGACGACGTCGTGACGGACCGGGCCGGAGTTGCCGACACGCACGTCGCCGACACGAACGCCGCCGGCACGGGCCGTACGCGCTCGCAGTCCTCCCGCCCCGAGGGCGACTACTCCATGACGCGCTCCGAGGAGCAGCTGCGCGTCGGCACGGAGATCCGCGAGACCGAGCGTGTCCGCCTCGTCAAGCGCGTGGTCACGGAGGACGTCACCATGACGGTGCAGATCCGCCGTGAGGAGCTCGTCGTCGAGCGCGTGCCCGTCAAGGACGGCAAGCCCTTCTACGACGACGGCGAAGGAACCTTCACCGAGGCCGAGCGCGGGCGCCTGTACTCCGCCGTGGAGACGGCCTTCAACGGCGACACCACCGAAGTGGTCCTGTACGAGGAGCGGCCCCGCGTCGAGATGGAGGTCGTGCCGATCGAGCGCGTCCGCGTGCGCCGCGAGGCCCGCGTCCATGACGAAGTGGTCAGCGGCCAGGTGCGCAAGGAAGTCATCGAGACGGATCGCGTCGACCTGTAGACGGCATCCGGCACCTCGCCCGGGTGCCTGCCGGTCGAGAGGACAGGAGTCACCGCGCCGGAAGGCTTCCGGTGGTTCCTGTCCTCTGTGCGTCCTACCGGTCCCCGTCCGGTCCTACTGGTCCCTCGAGGACAGCACGCAGAACTCGTTGCCGTCCGGGTCCGCCAGGACCTCCCAGCTGACATCGGGTCCCTGCCCGATGTCCGTGCGCCGGGCTCCGAGGGCGATGAGGCGCTCGATCTCGGCCTCACGGTCCTCGCTGGTGTGCGGTGCGAAGTCGAGGTGCAGGCGGTTCTTGCCTCTCTTCTCGTGGTCCACGCGCACGAACACGAGACCGGGCGGCACCTGCTCGAAGGAGAGCTTCGGCCCCAGCTCGCGGGCCCACGGCGGCACGAGTACCGCCTCCTCGTCGTCCTCGAACATCACCTCCCAGCCCAGGGCGTCGGACCACCAGCGCGCAAGGGCCTGATGGTCGGTGGATTCGATGACGGTGGAGTACCAGCGAAGAGTCATGCGCCGATTGTGCCCCCACGGTGGACTACCGGCACCCGGGTGCCGGACAGGTTCCGTCCGCATCCCGTCCATGCTCCTTCCGTCAGCGGCCGAGGCGGCTCCGGAACAGCAGGTGGATGAAGTAGGGCGCACCGAGCAGCGCCGTCAGGAGCCCCGCGGGCAGCTGCGCCGGGGCGAGCGCCGTCCGGCCGATGAGGTCGCCCAGGCACACGAGGATCGCGCCGAGCAGCACCGCCGTCGGGAGAATGAGCCGGTGCGACCCCCCTACGAGGGCGCGCGCTGCATGCGGCGCCACCAGGCCCACGAAGCCGATCACCCCGATCCCTGCCACCGACGACGCCGTCAGCAGCACCGCGGCGGCCAGGAGCACCACCCGCGTCCGCGGCACCCGCAGGCCGAGCAGGCGCGGGGTGTCCTCGTCGAGCGCCAGCAGGTCCTGGGCGCGGGCGAGGGACGCGATGACGGGTAGCGCGACCACGAGCGCCACGGTCATGGGCACGAGGTGCTGCAGCGACCGGCCGTAGGTGGAACCCGACAGCCACGTGAGCGCCTTCGACTCGTTCCACGGATCGGTGAGGACGATCAGCAGCGTGATGACGGCCGTCGCCGCCGCCGAGACGCCGATCCCGACGAGGACCAGCCGGTCGGTCTGCATGCCACCGCGGAAGGACAGCCCGAACACGATCAGGGCGACCACCGCGGCACCGACGCCGGCAGCCGCACTGATGGTCCAGAAGCCGGCCAGCGGGACGACGGTGATCACGAGGACCGCGCCGACGCCGGCCCCGCCCGAGACGCCGATGATCGCCGGCTCGGCGAGCGGGTTCCGCGTCACGGCCTGGATCGCCGTCCCGGCCAGGGCCAGGGAGGCTCCTGCGAGGAGTGCCGCCCCCACGCGTGGCGCGCGCGAGTCCATCACGCTGGACACCACCGGACCGGCCTGCCCGGAGATCCAGTTGACGATGTCGCCGAGGAGGAGCTTCGCGTCACCCAGCAGGAATCCGGCGATCGTGACGATCACGAGCAGCGCCGCGAGGACCACGAGGACCGCCGTGCTGCGCGCCGTGCCGGCGGTACGCAGCGACACCCCGCGCGCCTCACGGGTGGGGCCGTCGGAGCGCATGCGGTGCGCGAGGGCCACGAGGAAGATGGCGCCGAAGACCGTTGTCACCACACCGGTGGGCACCTCGACGGCGCTCTCCGCGCCGATGGCCGCGCGCAGGAGGACGTCCGCGCCGAGCACGAGGAAGACGCCCATCAGGGCCGACGCCGGGATCAGGGCGATGTGCCGGTGCAGGCCCGGAATCCGGGGGGCCGCGAGGCGCACGACGGCGGGGGCTGCGAGGCCCACGAAGCCGATGGGTCCGGCGATCGTCACGGCCGCAGCGGACAGCAGGACGGCGAGCACGACCGCGAGGACCTGCGTGCCGCGGACATTGATCCCGAGCACGCGGGCCTGGTCGTCGCCGAGGGTCAGCAGGTCCAGGGAGCGCGATCTCACGAGCAGCACGAGCAGGGCGAATCCGGTCAGCGGTGCGAGCAGCACGAACTTCTCCAGTCCGCTCTGACCCAGGGATCCCGAGCCCCAGGCGAAGAGGCCGCGTGTCTCCTGCGAGAACAGCAGCAAGAGGGTGCTGGTCAGGGCGTGGAACGCGAGCGCGATCGCCGAACCGGCGAGGACCAGGCGCACGCTGGAGGACTGCCCGGCGCCCGAGAGCGCGAGGACGAGAGCCGCGGCACCGAGACCGCCGAGGAAGGCCACGCCCACCGATCCGAGCAGCGGCACCTGCAGGCCGAGGGCGGCGACGGCGACGACGGCGAGGTGCGCGCCCGCGTTGACGGCGAGCGTGTCGGGGGAGGCGAGGGCGTTGCGCGAGACGGACTGCATGACGGCGCCTGCCGCCCCGAGCGCCGCACCGACGAGCAGCCCCGCCGCCAGCCGGGGGACGCGGCTCGCGGCGACCACCGCGCCGGTGGCGCCGTCGTCGTTCCCGAGCAGCAGGCCGAGGATGTCCCCTGCACCGACGCTCGAGGTGCCCTGCGTGATGTGCACGAGGGCGAGGATCAGCGTGGCGGCGGCGAGGAGGCCGCCGGCAACGACCAGGCGCACGCCGGCGCGCGGGCCCTCGGCCCGGGCCTGACGCGGAGCGGGCCTGGTCAGGATCGCCGGCGGCACCGGACTACTTCGCTGCCCGGGCGGTCGCGGCGTCGACCGCCGCGTCCACGAACTGCTCCATGGAGCTCGGGCCGCCGAACGTCCAGAGGGCGTCGGGCAAGCGTGTCACCCTGCCGGCCTCGACGAACGGCAGGGACGTCCATACGGCGTTGTCCTTGAGCTGCTCCTGGTAGGGGTCGCCGAAGGCGTCGTTGGCGATGTACCAGAAGGCGGTGTCCTCCGGCAGGGCGGTCAGTCCCTCCACGTCGGTCCGTCCGAGCCCGTAGGCGGGATCGCCCTCGACGGTCCAGGCGTCGGTGAGGCCGAGCTGCGCGAACACGCTGCCCACGAGCGAGCCCTCGGTGAACGGGCGGATCGAGACACTGCCGGCGTCGACGTACGCGTCGGAGAAGGCGACCGGGGTGCCCGCACCGCCTGCTTCCTCGATGGCGGCCTTGCCGTCGGCGATCGTCGTCTCGAACCCGGACTTCAGCTCGGCGGCCCGGTCCTCGGTGCCGGTGACGGTCGCGATGAGGTCGAGGGTCTCGAACATCTGGCCGATGTTGTCGGTGGCGTCGCCGCCGGCCACGACGACGACGGGCACGGTCTTCTCGATCTGCTCGATCGCGCCCTCGACGAGCTGGTCCGTGACGATGACGACGTCGGGCGTGAGGGACACGAGGGTGTCGATGCTCGGCTCGCCGCGGACGCCGACATCGGCCACGGAGGCGTCGAGCGGTTCGGCGCTGACCCACTGGGCGTAGCCCTCGATGTCGGCGGCACCGACCGGCATGACGCCGAGGGATACGAGGTTCTCGACGGCGTTCCACTCGGTGGCCACCACGCGGTCGGCCGGTCCGTCGAGCGTGACCTCCTTGCCGCGGGCGTCGGTGACGGTGATGCTCTCGCCGGCCGCCTCCTCCTCGGTGGGTGTGCTGCCGGTGGCCTCCTCCGTGGTGCCGCACGCGGTCAGGGAGAGCAGGGCCACCGCTGCGAGGGCAGCGAGGATCTTGGGTTGTGTCATCGGTTTCATTTCTCTTCGGAGCGCGGAGTGCGCGGGGGGATCAGGAGGCGACGGGCGCCGGGGCTGTGTTGTGGCGTCCGACGGCGCGGGTGGAGATGGCGCCTCCCGAGACGGTGACGTCGACGCGCACGCCGTAGGCGCGGGAGAGGTTCTCGGAGGTGAGCACGTCCGCCGGTGTACCCTGCGCCAGAACGGCGCCGTTCTCGAGCAGCACCACGTGGTCCGCGATGGCAGCGGCCTGGTCGAGATCATGGAGGACGACGCCGACGCTCACGCCGTGCTCGGTGGCGAGGTCGCGGACGACGTCGAGGATCTCCACCTGGTAGCGCAGGTCGAGGTAGGTGGTGGGTTCGTCGAGCAGCAGCACGCCGGTGTCCTGGGCGAGGCAGCTCGCGAGCCAGACGCGTTGCACCTGGCCGCCGGAGAGAGCGGTGACGGGCCGGTCGGCGAGCTCCGTGGTGCGGGTGAGCTCGAGGGCGCGTCCGACGGCGGCGGTGCCGTGCGGGTCCTGGCCGGTCCAGCGGCTGCGGTGCGGGTGGCGGCCGAAACCGACCACCTCGCGCACGGTGAGTCCGCCGGGCACGGGACGGCTCTGGGCCAGCAGGGTGATGGTGCGGGCGAATTCCCGGGGCGAGAGCGCGAGGACGTCGGCGCCGTCGTCGAGCGTGACCGTTCCGGCGTCGGGTGCATGAAGGCGGGCGATGGTTCGGAGCAGCGTGGACTTGCCACTGCCGTTGGGGCCGATGAGGGCCGTGACGGTGCCCGGCTTCAGGCCGAAGGAGACGGACCCGATGACCTGCCGGCTGCCGTACGAGACGCCGAGGTCGACGACGTCGAGGGCGGGCGTGGCGGCGGGTTCTGTCAGGGGCACGGTCTCAGGTTAGGTTCTCCTAACCAGTACTGCAAGAAATAACGTCACGCCTGCGTGTCCTAATTCCTCGGCTCTGCTCACCGCCGGGCGCGAGCAAGGCCCCGGGAACGAGGTCCCGGGGCCTTGCTGGTGGTGCGTCCCGCCGACGTGCGGCGGGCTTCTGCCGGAGGACCGGCGGAAGGGCTATGCGCGTGCGGTCTTGCGGGTGTGGTCGCGGGTCAGCAGCAGTGCCAGGGCGATCATGCCGACGCCCAGGAAGAAGTGCAGCCAGTTGTCCGCACCGTTGAGGGGCACGAAGTTGCCGGCGGAGTTCTGGTCGATGACCAGGCCGTAGATCCACAGGACGAGGTAGACGATGCCGCCGTACAGCAGGTAGGAGCGTGCGCCGCTGATGGTGCGGGCCATGGCGATGCCGGCAGCACCGAAGAGCAGGTGGACGATGTTGTGCAGGACGGAGACCTGGAAGATGCCCAGGAGCTTCGCCTCCGACTCGTGGCCCGCGAACTGCATGGTGTCGTAGTCCGAGGTGATGCCGGGGATGAAGCCGAGCAGGCCGACGAGCAGGAAGACCGCGCCGACGGCGAGGGCTGCCTTCTGGACATTGGTACGTGCGCCCGCGTGGGGCGTATTTGCGGTGGTCATGTAATTCTCCCAAATGAGTGTGCGAGGACCTGTGCCGCCGATTGCTGCCGGCGGCACAGGAAGTGCTGAAAAGACGATGAGACCTGCCGGGACGACGGGGCAGCATTTCCTGATGGCCGCCCGCTCGTCAGGCCCAGCTTCGTAAGCCTACTGGTTATCTGGGGCTGGTGGGGCTCGTGTTTCAGCAAAGAGGTCAAGAATTCGCATCGGGAATGGCCCTCGCCCGCGCGGGAGGCGGGTTCCTGGTGATCGGCGGCTTCCTCGGCGGACATCTGGCCAGCGGGCGCCCCGACTACCGCTGGTGCGCTCCTCGTCATGACTCCGGGTTCCACCGTGCTTCGGCACATCCCACCGTCGTCGGGTGCGGATCGCGGACCTGGCGCGACCCCGCCGGAGTCCGGGCGGACGATGGGCGTCCGGGTCTGGAGCCGCAGGCATCGCCGTCCTAGGGTGGGTGCATCATCGGGCGGACAGCCCGCACATTCCACCGAGGGGAGCAGGCCAATGGCACGTCGGACCGGCACGACCGAGGGCTTCACCGAGCAGGAGCGCGCGGCCATGAAGGAGCGGGCCGCGGAGATGCGCGCGGAGGCGAAGCGCGGCAAGAACCGCGCCGCCGGCGAGAAAGCGATCCAGGACAAGATCGCCGAGATGCCGGAGCCGGACCGCGGGATCGCCGAGCAGTACCACGCGCTGGTGTCCGCCGTCGCACCCGACCTCGAGCCCAAGACCTGGTACGGCATGCCGGCCTACGCTCGCGACGGGAAGGTGGTGACGTTCTTCCAGGCGGCGGCGAAGTTCGAGTCGCGCTACTCGACGATCGGCTTCAACGACGCCGCGAACCTCGACGACGGCGTGTTCTGGCCCAATGCCTTCTCGATCACCGCATGGAACGGCGAGGTGGAGGAGGAGTTGCGCCGGCTGGTGGCGAAGGCGGTCAGCTGAACATCAGCCTCCTGTTGCGGCTCATCACCGTTGCTCGAGTGCAAAATGCGCAATCCGCGATATACTAAGCAGGCTGATGAATCGCATCGCTTGCTGTTCATCCCGCCAGTCGCAGTTCGTCCCAACCCGAAGGAGACGCTATGAGCACGAAGGTCGAAAAGAGCATTCTCGTCAACGTCCCGGTCAGCATCGCCTACAACCAGTGGACCCAGTTCGAAGAATTCCCCCACTTCATGGGTGGCGTCAAGTCCGTCACGCAGCTCGATGACGAGCGCCTGAACTGGGTCGTGGAGATCGGCGGCGTCCGCCGGCAGTGGGAGGCGACCATCCTGGAGCAGGTGCCGGACACAAAGGTGTCGTGGGCTGCGACCGAAGGTGCAACGAACGCCGGTTCGGTGTCCTTCGAGGACGTCGGAGGCGGACAGACGCAAGTTCACCTCGTCCTCGAGTACGAGCCCGAGGGCCTGGTCGAGAAGATCGGTGACAAGCTCAACGTCATCGAGAACCAGGCCGAGGGGGACCTCAACCGCTTCAAGGCGTTCATCGAGGACGAGGGATACGCCACGGGAGCCTGGCGCGGAACGGTCGGATCCGGCATCGATACCGGAGAGCCCGGCGTCGAAGCTGCTGCCGCGTCCCGTGGGGACAGCGGGAAGGCGGGGATCTCGGGCAAGGTCGCCGCGGGCATCGGGCTCGCTGCCGCCGCTGCGGCCGTCGGGGTAGCCGCCAGCAAGAAGGACAACGACGACACGACGACGGAAGCCGACGTGACGATCACGCCGGTCGATGACGCGGCACCGGTGGTGTACACGAGCGGGGAGAGCGAGCTGTCTCCCAGCACCAGGGACGCCCTCCTGCCGACGGAGGACGACGACACGACCCTCACACGGCAGACCGGCTCCGCCGACACCCTGGATGATCCGCTGCTGGACAAGAACCGCACCACCGGCGGAGCGCTCTGACCTCCGTCGGCCTGTTCCGACAGCACCGACACAGCGAGTAACACCTGCCCTGCACGGCAGGACGGGGTTACTGCGGGCAGCCACCCACTCCATCGGGAGTGGGTGGCTGTCGCCTTTTCGGGGGATCAGCCCCCCGTTCATTCCGCCCCTACCCGGCCGGAGGCTGCAGCGGCAGGTGGGCTGATCCGCCAGAATCCCGTTCAGTCATGCGCCGATGTTCTGCAGACCTGTTGCCAGGTAGGCGTTCCGTGCCAGGCCGTCCGTCAGGTGGTCCACGAGGCGTCGCGCGGCAGCATTGCCTGCCGCGCCGGGGCCGGGGGCGAGAAAGAAGTCGGTGTGCTGCTGGAATTCCTCCGGCAGGGGGACGACAGTCCCGATGCCTTCCACGAACAGCAGTTCGCTGACCTGCTGCAGGGCGAGATCGGAGCGGCCGTCCGTCAGGGCCGTACCCGTGAACCCCGAGTCGAGGACCGTGGCACGTTCGAGCACCTGGTCCGCGATGCCGAGCCGGAGGAGCAACTCCTGGAAGAAGATCCCGCTCTGCCCGGCCCGGGAGAAGGCAACCGACCGGGCGCCGAGCAGGGCAGCGACGAGGTCGCTCCCGGTCGCCATCGACGGCGGTTTGGAGCCCTGGGCCACGCCGAGCCCGAGCGCCGACGTCACCAGCGGCATCGCACTCCCGCCGGCGAGAACGCCCGATGCCTCGAGGTCGAGCATCGCTTCCCGGGTCCCGATCAGCACGTCCGGTTGGGCGCCGGCATCGATCTTCTCGAGGAGGATGCTCGTCGGGAGGTACTCGGTCCGGACCGACAGGCCGGAAGCCACCTCGAAAGCAGGGAGGACGGCGTCGTCCAGGGCCTTGCGGACGACGAGGGAGCTCAGCAGGTAGAGGTCAGGGCCGTTCGGGGGAGATGACACGGGCACGTCCTTCCGGCGGGTTCTGCGGAGCAGGTTTTCTGCCGAGCAGACCGCGTCCGGCTGTAACTCTATATTGTTGATGATGAAGATATAGAGTTACGGGAGGTTCGCAGTCCTATACGACGACGATGTCAGACGAGGAACACGCAGATGAAGAGCTCCGTAGTAGTCGTGGGTGCCGGGATCGTCGGGTTGGCCACCGCATACGAGCTGGGGCTGCGCGGCTACCGGGTGACCGTCGTCGACAAGGAGCCCCGGCTCGCGGACCACCAGACCGGGAACAACTCGGGCGTCATCCACTCCGGGCTGTACTACGCGCCGGGGAGCCTGAAGGCGACCCTCGGAACCGCGGGTGCGCAGTCGATGCGCCGCTTCGCCGAGGACCACGGGGTGGCGGTGGACATCTGCGGGAAGCTGGTGGTCGCCACCCGTCAGGACCAGGTCCCGGCGCTCGAGGAGCTCCACCGCCGCGGCATCGCGAACGGAGTTCCCTGCCGGATGATCTCTCCCGAGGAGGCCCGTGACTACGAGCCCCATGTCGCCTGCGTGGCAGCCCTCCGGGTCGAATCCACGGGAATCGTCGATTACCGGGGAATCTGCGACGTGCTGGCACGGCTCATCGGCGAGGCCGGGGGTGAGGTCCGCCTGGGGACCGAGGTCGTAGGTATCTCAACCGATGGCGGATCCGTGACCGTCTCCACCACCACCGGGGAGATCTCCGCCGACGAGCTCATCAACTGCGCCGGCCTGCACAGCGACCGCATCGCCCGGTTGGCCGGCCTCACCCCCGAGGTGCGGATCATCCCGTTCCGGGGCGAGTACTTCGAACTCACCCCGGACCAGTCCCACCTCGTCCGCGGCCTGATCTACCCGGTACCGGACCCGAGTTTCCCCTTCCTCGGCGTCCACCTGACCAGGATGATCGGCGGCGGGGTGCACGCGGGGCCCAATGCCGTTTTCGCCCTGGCCCGTGAGGGCTACACCTGGCTCTCGATCAACCCACGGGACGTCCTCGAAAGTGCCGCCTGGCCAGGGCTCTGGAAGCTCGGCGCCCGATTCTGGAAAGTAGGGCTCTCCGAGGTGGCACGCTCCCTGTCCCGGAAGAAGTTCCTGGCAAGCCTCCGGGAGCTCGTCCCGGATCTCCGCGACGACAGCCTCGTGCCGACCCACGCGGGAGTCCGCGCGCAGGCGATGCGCCGGAACGGCGACCTCGTCGATGACTTCTACTTCGACAGGGCGCCCCGCCAGATCCACGTGCTCAACGCGCCGTCGCCGGCAGCGACAGCCGCGCTGGAGATCGGCCGGCGCATCGCCGACGAGATGGAGGAGCGGAACCGGTGAACGGGGAGGAGGCGCGGCGCTTCGACGCCGTCCGGGTGCACGAGCAGATCGTCGCAGTTCTTCGTGCCTGGGGCATGCCGGACGGGTCCGCCGCCGCTACGGCGACGGTGATGGTGGAGACCGATCTCGCCGGTGTCGATTCCCACGGCGTCTCGATGCTGATGCTGTACGAGAAGCTCCGGTCGGAGAACCGCCTGAAGCTCGACGCCGTTCCCCGCGTGGTGCGCGATGCCCCCGCATTCGCCGTCGTCGACGCCGGTGCCGGCCTGGGACATCCGGCAGGTCTTCATGCAGTGGAACTGGCCATCGGGAAGGCCGCGGAGTCCGGGATCGGGGCGGTGGCCGTGGGTAATTCGCACCACCTGGGAGCTCTCGGCTACTACGTCCGCAGCGCCGCGCAGCGCGGCCTGGTAGCCCTCATGGCGACGACCACGCGGACACCCGTGGTGGCGGCGCTCGGAGGCACGACGCCGATCCTGGGGACGAACCCGATCGCCTTCGCCGCGCCCCGGGCAGGCGGAGGGGAACTCGTGGTGGACATGTCCACGAGCGTCGTCGCGATGAACAAGGTGAAGGCCTACGCACTGAGTGGACGGGACCTGCCTCCCGGCTGGGTCAACGACCGGCTCGGCAATCCTGTGACCGATGCCGCCCTCGCCTACTCCCTGCTGACCACGCAGGAGGGGACGCTCAGCCCGCTCGGCGGCTCCACCGCCGAGACCGGCGGACACAAGGGATTCGGGCTCAGCCTGATGGTCCAGGTGCTCAGCGCGGCGTTCTCGAGGGCCGCACTCCCGCTCGCCGACGGCGACAGTGACAACCTCGGGCACTTCGTCCTGGTGGTCGATCCGAGACGTGTGGCGGAGGGTGGGGACACCGCGCGCTACGTCGACGACCTCGTCCGCCTCATGACGCGGGACGAGCCCGACGTCGTCCTGCCCGGCGAACCCGAAGCCCTTGCGCGCGCCGACCGCAGCCACAACGGCATCCCGATCCCGGAGGGCCTTCTCGAGCATCTTCGCGGAATCTGCGGCAGGGCCGGAACCGCCATGTTTCTCACGCCGCTCGGGTAGGAGGGCGGCTCGCACGGTGTCCGTGCATCCCCCTCAGTCCTCCGCGGCGACCGCCTGGCGGTCCTTCAGGGCACGGATCCTGGCGTTCTCGATATGAACCCGGATGGCAGAGGAGGCACCTTCCGCATCGCGCCTGGTCAGGGCGTCGAGGATCGCCCGGTGTTCGGCCGCGGTGGTCGGTGCCGTCGAACTGGTTCTGGCATACAACCGGAACCGCTGCGCCTGGCCACCGAAGGATCCCCACGCGTCCTCGAGGAACGGATTGTCGGCCTGATGGGCGATCGCCGCGTGGAACTGCTCGTCCGCCCGGAGGAAGCTCGTGACCGGGGGGCTGCCGGGGAGGTGGGCGCCGGCTTCGAGGTGCTCGATGGTCTCGGAGAGGCGGTCGAGGAACTCCGGGGTGACCCGCAGAGCTGCCTCGTAGGCGAGGGCCGGCTCGAGGACCAGACGGGCGTCCATGAACTTCCGGAGATCGTCCATGCTGAACAGCGGCGCCACCCGGTACCCCTTGTGGGCTTCCCGGATCACCAGTCCTGTGGATTCGAGCCTGGCCAGGGCTTCCCGGACCGGGGTCTGGCTGACCCCGAATTCGCGGGCGAGATACACGAGATTGAGTACTTCGTCCGGTTTCCGCCGGCCGTCGACGAGCTGCCCGAGCAGTGCGCTGTGGACCTGGTCGGCGAGGGGCTGCCGGGTGGTCTGACGCGGGGGTGTCCGGCTCACTCGATGGTGAAGGAGAGCTCGGCGACTCCGTCGATGCCCGCCGTGACCGTGTTTCCGCGTGTCAACGCCCCCACGCCCGCCGGTGTCCCGGTGAAGACGAGGTCGCCGGCAGACAGGGCGACGGACCGGGAGAGGTGCGCGATGATCTCGGGCACCGTCCAGATCTGGTCGCCGAGATCTCCCTCCTGGCGGATCACACCGTCCACGCCCAGCCAGATCCGGCCCCGGTCGGGATGCTCCACCTCACTGGCGGGTCGGAGGGGCGAACACGGCCCCGAGAGATCGAAGCCTTTCGCGAGATCCCACGGACGCCGGAGGTTCTTCGCCTCGGACTGCAGGTCACGACGGGTCAGGTCCACGCCCACGCCGTAGCCCCACACCATATCGAGGGCATCGGCAGGATCGACGGCGGTGCCGCCCCGACTCAGCGCCACGACGAGTTCGACCTCGTGGTGGAGGTCCGCCGTCTGTGGCGGGTAGGGGACTGCCGGACCGGCATCCCCCGACACCGGCTGCGGCGCGAAAACGGCGTCAGCGGGTTTCGTGAAGAAGAACGGGGGCTCCCGGTTCGGGTCGGCGCCCATCTCGCGCGCATGATCCCCGTAGTTGCGTCCGACGCAGAACACGCGCCGCACGGGAAAGAGCGCGCCACCGCTGGTCGGGAGGCTGGGAGGCGTCGGAACCGGGACGACGTAGGTCATGGAGCTCCTTGCAGGGGTGCCGGCCGGAACCGGGGTGAAACGCGCTACGGGTGCTTAACATGTTACTTATGGCAATGATGCTTTCGGCACCCCGGTCCCTCGCCTCCGAGCTCCGGGCCCGTGGGGTGAGGGATGCGCGTGATGATGCGACGTCACGGGCTGTCTACTCGAGCGATGCGTCGCTGTACCGGGTGCAGCCGGCAGCCGTCGTCTTCCCCCGGCACCTCGACGAGGTGCTCACCACCCTCGAGCTCTGCCGGGAGCGCGGTGTCCCCTTCACGTCCCGGGGCGCCGGCACCTCCCTGGCCGGCAACGCGATCGGCCGCGGCGTCGTCGTCGATTTCAGCCGACACCTGAACCGGGTCCTCGGGCTCGATGCAGAAGCGCGCACCGCCGTCGTCGAACCCGGGGCCGTCCATGCCACGCTGCAGAAGGTGGCACTGGCTCAGGGCCTGCGGTTCGGACCCGATCCCTCCACCCACACACGCTGCACCGTGGGCGGGATGATCGGCAACAATGCGTGCGGTTCACGCGCTCTCGCCTACGGCCGCACCGCCGACAATGTCACGCACCTCGACGTCGTCACCGGGTCCGGCACGCGGCTCCACCTGGGCGCGGACGGCACGCCGTCGTCGTCGGAGACCGACGCGCTGCGCTCCCTCGTCGGCGCGGAGCTGGGCACCATCCGCACCGAACTGGGCCGGTTCGGCCGCCAGGTCTCCGGGTATTCACTGGAGCATCTGCTCCCGGAGCGCGGCTTCGACCTGCGGCGGGCGCTCGTCGGCAGCGAGGGGACACTCGCCGTCGTACTGGAGGCCGGCGTGCGGCTGGTGGCCGATGCGCCGCACAAGACCATGGTGGTCCTGGGGTTCCCCGACATCGGTGCCGCGGGCGACGCCGTCCCCGCGGTGCTGCCGTTCGCGCCCACCGCCTGTGAAGGGCTGGACTCCCGGATCGTGCAGGTGGTGCGGGCCCGCAAGGGACCGCAGGCCGTTCCCGAACTGCCGGGCGGTGCCGCATGGCTGTTCGTCGAGGTGTCCGGTGACGACCCTCTCGAGGTGGCAGACCGCGCCGGGCGCGTCGCCGGGATCGGTGCCGCACGGCACTCGAGGATCATCACCGATCCACGGCAGGCCGCGGCCCTGTGGCGCATCCGCGAGGACGGGGGAGGGCTTGCCGGGCGATCACCCGCCGGCGCCCCTGCGCATGCCGGCTGGGAGGATGCCGCGGTGCCACCGGAGACCCTCGGGGACTATCTCCGCGAGTTCGACGAGCTGCTCCTGGCGCACTCCCTCACCGGCTTCCCCTTCGGGCATTTCGGGGACGGCTGCGTCCATATCCGCCTCGATTTCCCGTTCCAGCGCGATGACGGTGCGGCGGCGTTCCGCGCGTTCCTGACCGACGCGGCGGAACTGGTCGCCCGCTACGGAGGGTCCCTCTCGGGCGAACACGGGGACGGCCGGGCCCGCAGCGAACTCCTCCCCTTCATGTACTCACCGGCAGCGATCGGCCTCTTCGGCAAGGTGAAGGGGATCCTCGACCCGGACAACCTCCTGAACCCGGGCATCCTCGTGGACCCCGAACCACTGGATGCCAACGTACGCCTGGCGGAGGCGGGACCGTTGCGGACCGGTCTCGGGTTCGGCTACCTCCACGATGCCGGGGACTTCAGCCAGGCGGTCCACCGCTGCACGGGAGTCGGTCTGTGCCGCGCGGCGCACTCGGACAACAGCGCCGTGATGTGCCCGTCCTACATCGCCACCCTCGAGGAGAAGGACTCGACCCGCGGCCGCGCCAGGGCGCTCCAGGAGATGATCAACGGGAGCGTCACCGGGAGTGCCACCAGGGGTGCCGCCGGCGCGGGCAAACCCAACTGGCGGGCGGCCGAGGTGCATGACGCACTCGATCTGTGCCTCTCCTGCAAGGGCTGCTCATCGGACTGCCCCACGGGAACCGACATGGCCGCGTACAAGGCCGAGGTCCTCTACCAGAGCTACAAGGGCCGGCTCCGCCCGGCCTCGCACTACTCACTGGGCTGGCTGCCCCGCTGGGCCGGACTCGCGGCGCGGGCACCACGGGTGCTGAACTTCCTCACGGGTCTGCCCGGCATCCGCCAGGTCAGCCTGCGGATGGCAGGGGTGGACCAGCGCCGGAACATCCCCGCGTTCGCTCCCCGGACCTTCCACTCCTGGTTCCGGAACCGTCAGCCCCCCGCTACCCCTGCCGCCCGGCCCGTGATGCTGTGGGCCGATTCGTTCACCGACAACTTCTCGCCGGAGGTAGGACAGGCCGCCGTGCGCGTCCTCGAGGCGGCGGGCTACGAGGTGCGCCTTCCCGAGAAGCCCCTGTGCTGCGGACTGACCTGGATCTCCACGGGGCAGCTCGACTCCGCACGGAGGACGCTGCGCTCCACCGTCGAGGTGCTGAACCGGTCCGTGGCCGAGGGCATCCCGATCGTCGGCCTCGAGCCTTCCTGCACGGGCGTGCTCCGATCGGAGGCCGTGGAACTGCTGGGGACCGAGGCCGCGGGTGCGGTGGCCCGGTCCACGCACACCCTCGCGGAGTTCCTCCGGACCGTGCCCGGCTACGAGCCGCCCTCCCTGGCCGGAACCGTGGTGGTGGCGCAACCCCACTGCCACCACCACGCCGTCATGGGCTGGAGTCCCGACGCGGCACTGCTGGAGCGGGCCGGTGCCACCGTCCAGAAGCTGGGCGGATGCTGTGGCCTCGCGGGCAACTTCGGCGTGGAACGGGGGCACTACGAGGTCTCCGTCCAGATCGCCGAACAGCAGCTGCTGCCGGCCATCCGGTCAGCCACGGAGGACGCCGTGGTGCTCGCGGACGGGTACTCGTGCCGCACCCAGATCGAGGACCTGAGCGACCGCCGCGGCATCCACCTGGCGCAGCTGCTCGACCCGGCGGCGCAACGGCCCAGCGCGGAGCCCTGAGCGGACGCGCGGGGTCCGGGGTCTGACGCCGTCAGCCCTGCTCCTGCAGCAGGCTCCGCGGGGCCTCCCGGTCCGGGAGTCCCGTGCTCTGGAGGAACCGGAAGTCGCACCCCTCGTCCGCCTGGGTCACCTCCGACACGTACAGCCTCCGGTACCCGCGCGTGGCAGCCGGCGCGGAGGGCGGGCCCAGCACCTCCTCGCGTCGCTCCAGCTCTGCGGGGGAGACCTCGAGCTGGATCAACCGGCGGCGAACGCTCAGGGTGATGGTGTCGCCGGTCCGCACGAGCCGCAGCGGCCCGCCGACCGCGGACTCGGGTGTGACGTGGAGGACGACGGCGCCGGCAGCGGTGCCCGACATGCGCCCGTCCGAGATGCGCACCATGTCCTTCACCCCCTGCGCCGCGAGCTTCCTCGGGATGGGGAGGTAGCCGGCCTCGGGCATGCCGGGTGCTCCGACGGGGCCGATGTTCCGCAGCACGAGGACGTCCCCGGCGGTGACGTCCAGTGCGTCGTCGTCGATCCGCGCCGCGAGGTCCGCCGTGTCCTCGAAGACCACGGCACGGCCCGTGTGCTCCAGCAGATGCGGGGACACCGCCGCCTGCTTGATGATGGCGCCACCCGGCGCGAGGTTGCCGCGCAGGAAGGCGAGGCTGCCCTTCGGGTACACCGGATCGGTGAGCGGCCGCACGATGTCGGAGGGGAAGCCGGGCCCCGCCGCGTCGAGTTCCTCCCCCAGGGTGCGGCCCGTGACGGTGGGGACATCGCGGTGGATGAGGTCCCCGAGCTCGCGCAGCACGGCGGGCACGCCGCCGGCCCGGTGGAAGTCCTCCATGTAGTAGGCGCCCGTCGGTTTCAGGTCCACCAGGACGGGCGTCTCGGCACTCATCCGGTCGAGGTCCTCCAGGTCGAGTCGGATTCCGAGGCGGCCGGCGACGGCGGTCAGGTGGATGATCGCGTTGGTCGATCCGCCGATGGCCAGCAGGACCCGGAGCCCGTTCTCGAAGGCCTCCTGCGTGAGGATGGTGCCCATGTCCGTGCCGCGAGCGGCGAGGGCCACCGCCTGGGTCCCGGTCCGTTCGGCGATGCGCACGCGGTCGGCCGTCACGGCGGGCGGGCTCGCGCTCCCGGGGAGGGCGATGCCCATGGCCTCGGTCAGGCACGCCATGGTGCTGGCGGTGCCCATGACGGAGCACGTGCCGACGCTTCCCACGAGACGCGAGTTCACGTCGTCGATCTCCTCCTGACCGATCTCCCCGCTGCGGAACTTCCCCCAGAAGGCCCGGCAGTCGGTGCACGCACCGACGCGCTGCCCGCGGTGCCCGCCCGTCAGCATCGACCCGGTGACCAGCGTGATCGCCGGGACGCCCGCCGACGCCGCGCCCATCAGCTGCGCGGGTACCGTCTTGTCGCAGCCCCCGATGAGCACGACGGCGTCCATGGGCTGGGCACGGATCATCTCCTCGGTGTCCATCGACATGAGGTTGCGCAGGAACATGCTGGTGGGCTGCGAGAAGCTCTCGTGGAGCGAGATGGTCGGGAAATCGACCGGCAGGCCGCCGGCCATCAGCACTCCCCGTTTCACGGCGTCGAGCAGCGCGGGCATGTTGCCGTGGCACGGGTTGAAGCCGCTGCCCGTGTTGATGATCCCGATGACAGGCTTGTCCAGTGCGTCGTCCGAGTACCCGGCGCCCTTGATGAACGCCTTGCGCAGGAACAGGGAGAACCCCGCGTCGCCGTAGCTGGTCAGACCGCGCCGGATCCCGGCGGCCCGGCCGGCAGGAGGAACAGATTCGGTCATCGTGCGGCTACCGGAACGCCGGGATGCCCGTGATGTGGTTGCCGAGGATCAGCGTGTGCACCTCGTCGGTCCCTTCGTAGGTGCGCACGCTCTCCAGGTTGTTCGCGTGGCGGAGCGGGGAGTAGTCAAGGGTGACACCGTTGCCGCCGAGCATGGCGCGGGCCTCACGGCAGATCTCGATGGCCTCGCGGCAGTTGTTCAGCTTCCCGACCGAGATCTGGTGGGGTTGCAGGGTGCCGGCATCCTTGAGTCGTCCCACCTGCAGGGCCAGCAGTATCCCCTTGTTGATCTCCAGCGCCATGTTGACGAGCTTGAGCTGGGTGATCTGGTAGCCGGCGAGCGGCCTGCCGAACTGCAGGCGCTCCTTCGAGTAGTCGAGGGCGGCGTAGTAGCTGTCGCGTGCGGCTCCCATGGCGCCCCAGATGATGCCGTAGCGGGCCTCGTTGAGGCATTCGAAGGGGCCGCGGAGTCCCTTCGCCTTCGGGAGCAGGGCGGTGCCGGGCAGCCGGATGTCCTCGAGCTCGATGTCGCACTGGATCGAGGCGCGCATGGAGAGTTTCTGCACGATCGGGGTGGCCTTGAACCCCGGGCTGTCGGTCGGCACCACGAACCCGCGGACGCCGTCGTCGGTCTGTGCCCAGATGATGGCCACCTGGGCCACCGAGGCGAGCCCGATCCAGCGCTTGCTGCCGTTGAGGATCCAGTCGTCGCCGTCCCGCCGGGCGAAGGTGAGCATGCTGCCGGGGTCGGAGCCCCCGGTCGGCTCGGTGAGGCCGAAGCAGCCGATCACCGATCCGGCGGCCATCCTCGGCAGCCATTCGTTCTTCTGCTCCTCCGAACCGTGCTTCGCGATGGCACTCATGGCGAGGGAGCCCTGGACGCTGACGAAGGTGCGCAGCCCGGAGTCTCCGGCTTCGAGTTCCAGGGCCGCGAGCCCGTAGTCGACGGAGCTCCGGCCGGGGCAGCCATAGCCCTTGATGTGCATGCCGAGGAGCCCGAGTTCGGCCATACGCGGCACGATCTCCAGGGGGAACTCCGCGCGGTCGTACCAGTCGGCGATGTTCGGCTTGATGGCGGTGTCCACGAAGTCGCGGACGCCGCCGCGCAGGGCGCGCTCGTCCTCCGTGAGGAGTGCATCGATGTCGAGAAGGTCGGAAGGGTTGGTCATGGGTCTACTTTCCGGTAGCGGTGGGCTGGAGGTGGGGTGCGAAGGTTGCCCCGTCGTGTTCACCGAGGAGCGGGGGCACCCGCGTGTAGCTCGCGGGGGTCTCGGAGAGCCGGATGGGGTTGGCCACCTGCTGACTGGTGCGTCCGGTGGCGGAGTCGGTGATCTCGACGACCGGGGCGAGTCCCAGGTCCTCGGCGAGGGTGAGCGCCTCGGCCACGGAATTGACCTTGCCGGCGGGCACGCCCGCCGCACTGAGGAGCTGGGCCCATTCAGCGGCGCTCCTGGCGCCCAGTTGCTCCTCGAGCAGGACCTTCAGGGCGTCGCGGTGCGCCACGCGCTGCGAGTTGTCCCGGAAACGGGGGTCGGCCGCGAGGTCCGGCACCCCGAGGACGCGCACCAGTGCCTCGAACTGCTTGTCCGTCCCGACGGCGATCGCCAGCGGGCCGTCGGACGTCAGCAGGGTCTCGTACGGGGCGATGCTGGGGTGGGCGTTCCCCATCCGTTGGGGCGCCTCGCCGGTGGCCAGCGTGCTCGACGCCTGGTTGACCAGCCCGGAGAGCAGGGACGACAGCAGGTTGACCTCCACGCACTGGCCCCGTCCGGTCGCGTCCCTGGAACGCAGTGCGGCGAGGATCCCCACCACGGCGTTCTGGCCGGTGACCACATCCACCAGCGCCACGCCCACCTTGCTCGGCTCGGAGTCCTGCGCACCGGTGACGCTCATCAGCCCTCCCACCGCCTGCACGAGGAGGTCGTAGCCGGGCAGGTGTGCCCCGCCGGTGCTGCCGAAGCCGGTGATGGAGCAGTACACCAGATCCGGTCGGCGTCCCACGAGGGACGCGTAGTCCAGTCCGAAACGCTGCATGACCCCCGGGCGGAAGTTCTCGATGACGACATCGGCTTCCAGTGCGATGGCGAGGGCCCTCGCCAGTCCCTCCTCGGTGCGGAGGTCGCAGACCACGGAGCGCTTGTTCCGGTTCACGCTGGAGAAGTAGGTGCCCACGCCGTGCTCGTCGACCGGAGGAACCCAGGACCGCGTGTCGTCCCCGGCCGGGCTCTCCACCTTCAGGACGTCCGCCCCGAAATCGGCCAGCATCATGGAGGCGAACGGTCCGGCGAGCACCCGCGAGAAATCGGCCACCCTCAGCCCCTCCAGCGGCCCGGGCATCGGGTTCTGCTCCGGCGCGGTACCGGACGCCGGCGTGTCCGTGGTCGTGCTCATCGGGATCCGTCCTCCAGGAGACATGTCAGCAGCCCTGGCCGGCCGCGGTGACGGGGTTGGTGAGCACGCCGACGCCGGAGACGCGGCACTCGGCCGTGTCTCCCGGCGTGACGTGGATGGCACCGGGTGTCCCGGTGGAGATGATGTCCCCCGGATACAGCGGCATCACCTTGCTGTGGAAACTGATGAGGTAGGCGGGGTCGTAGCGCATGCGGGAGACCGTGTTGCTGCGCCTCACCTCACCGTTGACCACCGTGGAGACCTCCATGTCGGCGAGGGTCCCCTCGCCCACGGCCTCGGCCAGCGGCACGATCCGGGGGCCGAAGGAGAAGAAACCGGGGAAGTTCTTGGAGCGGGTGAGGAACCGCGGGTTGCGCTGCAGGATGTCCTCGGCCGTCTGGTCCAGCACGGGCACGACGCCGGTCAGGTAGTCCAGCGCGTCCTCGGGCTCCACGTTGCGGCAGTACCTGCCGATGACCACCGCCACCTCGGCTTCGGTGGTGGTGCGCTCGCTCTGCACGGGGATGGGGATGGCCTCGCCCGGTCCGATGACGGTGTGGTCGCCCTTGATGAACGAGGCGGGTTCCTCGGGCACGCCCTCGGAGAGGTCGGAGGCGTGCTCCACGTAGTTCAGCCCGATGCCCCAGAGCATGCGGGGGTGGCGGTAGGGGGCGCCGTACACGGCGTCCTCGGGATGGCTGAAGACGGCGTCGTCGGCGGCCTCGGCGGCGGCGTCGAGCTGCCCGAGGAGACCGCCGGTGAGGACCTCGAGGATGTCGCCGGAGAAACCGGGCAGGAGGTCGCGCACCCGGGCGAGGCCGCGCCGCGGGTGGACGACGGCCGCCGTCTCGGGTCCGGGAGCCCCCGGGTCGCTCCCGGGGGAGGTGGGGGAGGTGGGGGAGGTGATGGAACAGAGGTGCAGGATGCTGGGAGCCATGAAGCTGCCCTTTCGGGTCGGAGGACGGGGGGCTAGTAGGCGCGGACCATGCCGCCGTCGCACCGGATCTGTTCTCCGGTGACGTACGACGCCGGTGCACTGGCCAGGAAGGCGACGACGGCGGCGAACTCGGCGGGGGTGCCGTACCGGCGTGCCGGGATGCCCGCCTCGGACGTGGCACGCGCCTCGGCGGGGGTGGCGCCCGTCCGCTGGGCCGCGGCCGAGTCCAGCGACGCGACGCGCTCGGTGTCGATGCGGCCGGGGAGCACCATGTTGACGGTCACGCCGTCGGCGGCGACCTCCGCGGCCAGGGTCTTGAGGTAGCCCGCGAGCCCGGCGCGGCCGAGGTTCGACAGCGCGAGGTTGGGCAGCGGCTGCTGCACGCCGCTGGATCCGACGGCCACGATCCGCCCCCAGCCGCGCTGCCGCATGCCCGGGAGCACCAGGGAGGTGAGCCGCACGTGCTGGAGCAGCAGCTGGTGGACGGCTGCGAGGGCCTGTACGTCGGTGATGTCGGCCGCGCCGCCGGGAGGAGGTCCGCCGCTGTTGAGGACCAGGACGTCGATGGGCCCGAACGCGCTCTCGGCGGCCTCCACGAGCGCGGCCGGGGCGCCGTCGTCGTTCAGGTCCAGGGCGATCCCGACAGCGGAGGGCAGGCGGGCCGCCTCGGCCTTCACCACGTCCTCGCGGCGCGCGGCGAGCACGACGTTCGCCCCCTCGGCGCCGAGGGACTGCGCGATGGCGAGGCCGATCCCGGAGCTCGCCCCGGGCACCAGTACGTTCTTCCCTGTCAGTCCGGTATCCATCAGGCGATCTCCATTCGTACGGCGTCGAGGTGCGCGTCGATCAGGTCCGCGAGTTCAGGCGGAAGGGAGGGTGCGGGCGGCCGGACCGATGCGTCGGCGATGATGCCCCGGCGGCGCAGGATCTCCTTGCGCAGGGCGAGGCCCACCCCGGGCTGGCCCTCGAAGTTCGCCAGGGGCAGCCACGGCGCGAAGGCACTGCGGGCGCCGGCGAAACCACCGTCGGCGAAGGCCGTCAGCGCGATCTGCAGGCCCTCGGGGTGGGAGAAGCCCGTCATGGCGCCGGCCGCACCCGCTGCGAGCTCGTCCAGGAGCCCCACGCCGCCCAGCCCGCCGTAGACGGGGACGTCCGTGGAGCGGGTGAGCTTCGCGATCGCGGACGCGGTGGGGGGCGCCTCCGATTTCACGGCGACGATGAAGCTGCACTGCTCCACGACGCGCAGGATCTGTTCGGCGCTGATCTTCACGCCGGAGGCCACCGGGTAGTCCTGCAGCACGATGCCCGCTCCCGTGGCGCGGTGGACGGCCGTCAGGTGGGCGGACAGCACCTCGGGGTCGCCGGTGTTCGCCTGCACCATGAGCGCGGCGAGGTTGCTGCCGGCGGCCTCGACGGCGGTGGAGGCCTGCTCGATGGCGACGGCGGTGGTGCGGGCGGACAGGCCGACGACGAGCGGAGTGCTCCCCGCCTCGTCGGCGACCGTGCGGACGATGAGGGACTGTTCGGCAGCGGTCAGTGACGCACCCTCCCCGAAGACGCCGAGGACCACCATCCCGGTGGCCGACAGCCCCGTGTACAGCTGGACCTCACGGCGGAGCGAGTCGGTGTCGACGGCGAGCTCCGCTCCGCTGAACGGTGTTGCCAGCACCCCCCAGAGTCCGGGGGACAGGTGCGGGATCGGGTCGGTCATGGGGACGTTCCTTTCATGGGTGGTCCTCCAGCGGTGGTGGCTGGACGGGGAGTCGTGTCCGGCGCAACCGCGCCGGGCCCCGGGTCCTCCGGGGGCAGGGGCGCTGCTGCCGCCCGCGCCGCACGGATGCTCCGCCGGCCGAGCCGGAACGTCGCGGCGGCCAGCAGGGCGACGACGGCGGCGGTCAGCCAGCCGACCCGGTAGGAGGTCGCGGCCACGAGGAAACCGAAGAGCAGGGGACCGACGGCGGCGCCGAGGGAGAGCCCGGTCTGCAGGACCCCCGTGGCCGAGGCGGCGCCCTGCCGGTTGTCGCGCACTACGGCGAAGTGGACGAGCCCGTGCCAGCTCCAGCCGGCTGCGTAGGTCAGCAGCGCTCCGCAGACGAACGCCGCGGAGGAGCCGAAGGCGAGGAGGAGGTAGCCGCCCACGCCGATCACCAGCAGATTGGCCACCAGGATGTAGGGGCTACGCTGCGGATACCGGTCCATGGCGGCGCCGAGCACGATGCGGATCGAGAGCCCCAGGAGCGCGGCGCCGGCGAAGAGGAATCCTGCCGCACTGGGCGACATCCCGGACTCCACCGCCGAATCCACGAGGAACACCCCCAGGGAGGTGGCGGCAGCTGCGGCGAGGCCGGCGCCGATGGCCAGCAGCACGAGTCCGCGCCGCGGGGTGCCGCGGTCGGCGGCTGCTGCGGGTCCCGTCGTCGGGCGCTCCGGTCCCTGCGCGGTGAGGCCGGCCCACAGGGCCAGCGCCACCGCCAGGACGACGCCCAGCGCGAAGGCGTAGCGCCAGCCCAGGGTCAGGGCGATGCCCGGAACGGCGAGGCCCCCGATCAGGCCGGCGGCGGGAATGGAGCACTGCTTGATGCCGAACGCCAGTCCGAGCCTGCCCGGGACCACCGCCCGCGAGATTCCGAGGTTCGCAGCGGGCTGGGCCAGGCCGTTGGACAGTCCGCCCACCACGAGGGCGGCGATCAGCACCCCGAAGGTCGGTGCCAGGCCGGCCCCGCCGAGGGCGACGGCGGCCAGGACTGCCGAGGCCACTATTCCCCTGGCCGCCCCGATCCGCTGCACGAGCCGGCCGAGCCGCCGCGCGGCGACCCCCGAGACCGCGAAGAGGGTCGCCGCGGCGATGCCCATCTCGGCGGGACCGATGCCGAGGTCGTCCCGGATCTGCACGGCGAGGGCGCCGACCAGAAAGGCGGGCAGCACGCCCAGGGTGGTCACGGTGACGGCCTGGAGCAGTGTGCCGCCCGCGCCCGGCGGCTTGGCGGGGGTCACGACGATTCGGCTCCTGTGCGGCGAGTTCCGTCGGCAGTACCGTCCGTCCCGGTGCCGGAGGCCTGGCCGACGGCCGTGGCGCCTCCCGCGCCGGACGCGCCGGAGGCGCCCGACGTGGCGAGCTCGGCGGGTGCTTCAGCACCCTCGTCCGGGTGGTGCCCCCGCATCTTGAGGCCGAGGAGGTGGACGACGACCCCGACGGCGATGATGGCCGCGCCGATGCCGATGTACATGGGCTCCATGACGAGCATCGGCAGCGACCCCAGCCCCAGCAGGATCCGCTCGGGCCAGCGGGCCGGGCCGAACAGCCAGGCTCCGGTGGCGACGGCGAGGGCGCCGACGGCCAGGAGCGAGACGGCGAAGGCCAGCGCGACGGTGCCGATGCCGCCCTGCAGCAGCAGTCCCACGCCCGGACCGGAGAGCACGAAGATGAACGGTACGAGGAAGGCCGAGAGGGTGTAGCGCCAGGTGAGCCACATGGTCTGGATCGGTTTGCCGCCGGTGATGGCGGATGCGGCGAAGGGGGAGAGCGCCGTGGGAGGTGAGACCTCACTGAGCACGGAGTAGTAGAAGATGAACATCGCTGCGGCGAACGCGGGGACGCCCACGTCCTGCAGGGCGGGACCGATGATGACCCACGAGATGATGAAGCTCGCCGTCACGGGGACCGCCAGTCCCAGCAGGATCACCGAGATCGCCGAGAAGATGGCCGTCAGGAGCAGGCTGCCGCCGGCGAAGTCCACGATGATGTTGGCGAGCTTCAGGCCCAGGCCGGTCAGGGTCATGACGCCGACGATCAGTCCTGCTGCCGCCATGACGGGGATGACCGACAGCGCCCCGGTGGCACCGGTGGCCAGCGCGTCGAAGATGCGTCGGGGGGTCATCCAGGAGGCGCGGTCGAGGAAGCTGAGCACGAACGCGAGGATCGTGGCGTACACGACGGCGCGGAACGGGGTCATGCCCATGGCCATGAACACGACGATGGCGGCGAGGGAGCTGAAGTGGTAGCCGAAGCGCAGGAGCAGCTTGCCCACCGGCTTGACGTCGAAGTCCACGGCCCTGGTCTTGAAGCGGCGTGCATCCATCTCGATGGCCAGGATGATGCCGAAGTAGTAGAGCACGGTGGGGATGGTGGCCCAGATGAGGACCTGGAGGTACGAGACGCCGAGGAGCGCGGCGATGATGAAGGCGGCCGCTCCCAGGGTGGGAGGGGACATGATGGCACCGATGCCGGCGGCAGCGAGGATGGCACCGCCGTGTTCCTTCGGGTAGCCGGCCTTGCGGAGCAGCGGCCAGGAGATACCACCGAGGGTGACGGTCGTCGCGACTCCCGAGCCCGAGACCGTGCCGAGGAGGAATCCCGCGAGGGTCACCGTGCGGCCGGGCCCGGATTTGGACTGGCCGAAGGCCGAGAAGGAGAGGTCGATGAAGAACTTGGTGGCCCCGGACGCCCCGAGGACCGCCCCGTAGATGGTGAACAGGATGATGTAGGTCGCTGCCACGTCGGTGGGGACACCGAAGAGCCCCTGCGTGCCCATGACGTTGTGGCCGACGAGGCGGATCCAGTTGAAGGACGAGGTGTTGAACGGAGCGGGGACGAGGGAGCCGAAGGAGGCGTAGGCGAAGAAGCCCACGACCACCAGCGGCACGAGGATCCCGACGGTCCTGCGTGATGCCTCCAGGGTCACGAGGATGGCGATCACGCCCATGGCCAGGTCGAGGTAGGTGGGAGTGATCGCGCGCCGGAAGAAGCCATCCCAGTCGGAGACGATGTAGAGGAAGGGCACGAGCGCCACGATCGCGAGAGCCCAGTCGGCGATCCCCGGGTTGTCCCCCGACCTCTTCGCCTTCGAGGCTTCCGAGCGTCCCCAGCCCCGGTAGACGAGGAACGTCAGGGACAGGCCGATCCCGAGGAACAGCGGGAGGTAGAACTGGGTGGGCATGGGATTGAAGACCCAGTAGAGGGCCAGGAGCGAGAGTCCTGCACCGGCGATCTTGATCAGCAGGCCCGGGAGTCCGCTCAGGTGCCGCGCGGGCTTCTCCGCCTCGAACTCGGCGATCAGTGCTTCCTCGTCGATGATGTCTTCCCGCTCGAGGGGGCTGACCGGCTCGTCCTCCTTCAGCCTCGCACGGTCCGCCTGCTCGTCCGGGATGGACGCCTTGTGCCTGGGGGCTGGGGCGGAGGTGTGCGCCTTCACGGCGCCGTTGCCGTCTGGTCGCTCGGTCATGGTGTCTCCTTGAGATGTAACTCAACGAACGGGTTGTTGTCGTCGACGAGGCCCCACAGTTCGAGGGGTGGAGCGCCGTCCACGTGCAGGGTGCGCTGTCCGAGGTCGGTCGCCGCGATCGAGAGCTCCTCGAACACGGCGGGCCGCGCCGGGTCCGGTTCCACGACCCATTCCCGGCGATCGGATTCCGCGGCAGCCGACGGGACGCCGGGGACGGCGTAGTACTCCTCGAGCACCGCGAGCTGGTCGGCTGCGATCTGGTCCAGCACGAAGGTGCCGTCGGGGCCGAGGGTGTAGCGTTCTTCGGCCCGGGTGCCGTACAGCGAGTTGCGGTAGCTCACGGAGAAGCCGGTTCCGGTGAGCGGTACGCTCGCCAGCTCGCCGTCGTCGTTGGTGATGCTGATGGAGACGTCCGGCTGACCGGACGCGCTCGCGAACCCCATACCCCCCAGCATGCCGAGGCATGCCAGGGCGACGACGACGGCGGCCGGCTTCCGCATTCCCTAGCCCGCGGCCTCGTCGAAGTAGGCCTGGGCGCCCGGGCAGGTCTCGATGTAGGAGATGTCGCCGGCGGTGGCGGCATCGAGCTCGACGGCGGCGGGGTGGACCTTGATGAGGGCCTCCTCGTTGTCGAAGATCGCCTGGGTGATGTCCTGCTGGAGCTGCTCGTCCATGGTGGGGCTCGCGACCAGCAGGTTCGGGGAGGCGATGGCGGGGACGGCTTCGGTCTGGCCCTCGTAGGTGTTGGCGGGGATGTCCTCGGCGACGTAGTAGTCGCCGTACTGGGAGGCGAGGGGTTCGGCGTACTCGCCGATGGGCACGAGCACCATGTCGCCGTCACTGGCGAGGTCGATGAGCGCGCCCGTGGGGAGGCCGCCGGACCAGAATCCGGCGTCGATGGTGCCGTCCCGCAGCGCGGCAACGGTTTCCGCGGCGCCGAGCTGGCGGCGTTCCACTCCGGTCTCGGGGTCGATCCCCGCGGCCTCGAGGATGCGCAGCGCTCCGACCTCGGTGGCGGAGCCCGGCGCCCCGACGGAGACGACCTTGCCGGCCATGTCCTCGACGGACTGGATGCCGGTTCCGTCGACGCTGACGGCCTGCATGAAGTTGTTGTAGATGTTGCCGAGCGAGCAGATCTCCACGGGGCTGCCCTCGAACTCGCCGGCGCCCTCGACGGCGTCGGACACCACGTCACCCACGGAGAAGGCGAGCTGTGCGGAACCGTTCTCGATGAGGCGCATGTTGTCCACGGAGGCGTTGGTCTCCTGGACGGTGGCGTCGTAGCCCTCGATGTTGTCGCGGATCACGGTGGCGAACCCGCCACCGAGGGGGTAGTAGACGCCGCCGGTGCCGCCCGTCGCGATGGAGAGCGAGCCGCCGCCGCCTTCCTCGGCCCCGCCTCCGCCGCCGCTCGTGGTGGGTTCGGGGCTACCGCAGGCGGAAAGGAAGAGCGCGGGGGCGATCAGTGCTGCTGTGCAGAGACGCTTCCGGCTTCGCTGTTTCGTGGTCATGGAATTTTCCTTTGCTGTCGGTGATTTCTGGTTCTTGGTGGAAGGGGGAGAGGCGGTGCTGGTGGTCAGGGTCCTGGGCCGGGTGCCGGGATGTCCCCGACGGCGAGTAGGCCCGCGAGCATCCGGTAGTAGCCCACCAGCAGGGACAGCTCTGCGACTCCGGCGTGCCCGAAATGCGACAGCACGCGGGCATGGGTGTCGTCGTCGACGGTGGCGCCCCGCAGGAGCAGTCTCGTGAGGTCGAGCGCGGCACGTTCGGCGGGGGAGAGGGTGGGCGGGATGCCGCCCTTCCTGAGGTGCTCCAGTTCGTCCTCGACGATTCCCACGGTCGCTGCCACCCGGCTGTGGGCGTACCACTCGTAGGCCGAGTCGAGGTCCGCGGAGATCGCGCAGATCACGAGTTCGCGCAGTCGTCCGTCGAGCGCGCCCTCGAAGCGGAGGACGGCGCCGAGCGCCTGGACGGCATTGCCGAGGGCGGGGGCGAGGAGCATCGCGTTGAAGGGGCCGGCGAGCGCGCCGTCGTCGTAGACCACCGTGAACGTCCCGTTGCCCCGCGGGGGCCCTGCGATGGCGTCGTAGACCACGCGCTGTTCGGCGGAGAGCTCGGCCGGCGTCAGCAGCGGAAACCGTCCGGTGTCCTGCGGCCTCGTGGTGTCGGTGGTGTCAGACAAGGGTCCGCCCCCCGTCCACGTAGAGGATGTGGCCGGTGACGAAGGCCGCCTGCCGGGATGCGAGATAGAGCACGGGGCCGGTGAGGTCGTCGACGGTGCCGAGCCGGCCGGCCGGGACCAGGCCCGTGTAGAGCCCGCGCACGCCCGGGCGGTCGAGGTAGGCGCTGGTCAGGGCCGTTTCCACGTAGCCCGGCGCGATCGCGTTGACCGTCACCCCGCTGGCCGCCCATTCCCGCGCCATCACCCGGACGAGCTGGTTCAGTCCGCCCTTGCTCGCGGCGTAGGGCCCGTGGTCGGGATGGGCGAGCAGGCTCGAGACCGAGGAGCAGTAGATCTGCCGGCCGTACCCGGCGTCGACCATGATGCGGCCGGCGGCACGGCCGAGGCGGAAGGCGCTGGACAGGTTGACGTCGAGGATCCTGTCCCAGTCCTCGTCCAGAGTGTCGAGGATGGGCACGCGGTTGTTGATGCCGACCGCGTGCACGAGGATGTCCAGGCCCCCGAGCTCCGTCTGCGCGGCGCGTACTGCCTGCTCGCAGCCGTCGGTGGTCGTCAGATCAGCGGTGATGGTGCTCGCCGTCTCGGCGAAACCGGACAGGCGTTCCGCGTTCTGGTCAGCCACGAGCAACCGTGCTCCCGCCTGGAGGAAGGCTTCCGCGCAGGCCGCGCCGATGCCGCCGGCACCGGCCACCAGCACGCGCTGATCCTTCATACCAAGCCAATCAGCCAAGGAAGCATCTCCGGTTCTCTGGGCAGAAAGCGTGGGCACCCGAGGGGCGCCGAGGTCCGTCGGTGCACCTCATTGGAGACTGTATACAATTTGCGGACAGAATGTAACCCGCATCACAAAACTACTCCGGTCGGAGTCCGAACGGTCAGTTTTCTCGAGCGGAACCGGCCTCCAGGAAGGTCCTCAGGGCTTTCACCGCGTGCTCGCGGTGCTCGTCCAGCAGGAGGATGAGCTTCTCGGTGTCCCGTTCCGCGAACGCCTCGATGATCAGGACGTGTTCGTCCTCCACGCGTGAACGGTTGGACTCCGATCCGTAGTAGACGAACCTGTAGGCGTCGGTCGCGTCCCACAGGATCTGGATCATCCGTTCCAGACGCGGCATCCCGGCTGCCTCCACGAGGATGAAGTGGAACCGCCGGTTCGCCTCGGTCATCCCCAGCAGGTCCCCTGCACCGCTCGCCGTCTCGACGTCCCGGGCAGCATTCCTGAGATCCTCCAGGACGGTGCTGCTGAGCGTCCTCGTCATCGCGACCCGTGCAGCCTCCCCCTCCAGCAGCTGCCGGATCCGGTACACCTCCAGCAGGTCCGTGAGGGAGAGGGTGGCCACCCTGTGGCCACGATGGGGTTCGTAGTGGACCTGCCCCTCGGACTCGAGGGTCTTCAGCGCTTCGCGGAGAGGGACACGGCTGACGCCGAACCGTTCAGCCAGTGCGTCCTGGCGCAGTGGCTGTCCGGGCAGGAATTCACCGGCGATGATCGCCCGCCGGAGTTCGGCAAGCACGAAGGCCTGGGCCGTCGGCGGGCGTCTGGAGCCCTCCGTGGCGTTGCTCGTCATGAAACCAGTCCACTTCGTTCGGCGCTCATCGTCCGAATTCTAGTCCGGGCGGAACGATCCGGTGATCGCCGTCGAACGGTCCTGACGCTCCGCCCCGTCGGCGGTGGGATCCGGCCGATCAGCTGTGGGTCGGTGGCACGGCGTCGTGGTTCATGCGCAGGCGCTTGGTGGCGAGATAGCCCCGGTTCTCGCTCCGCTCGGTCACCGCGAGGCCGCGGCGTTCCTTCACGGTGACACCGAGGGCCTCGAGCGCCTCCTCCTTCGCGGGATTCCCCGACAGGAGCCGGACGGTATCGATTCCCAGGTCCAGGAGGATGCCGGCTGCCTGGTCATAACGGCGGCCGTCCACCGGCAGTCCCAGGGCGAGATTCGCGTCCACGGTATCGGCTCCGAGGTCCTGCAGGGCGTAGGCCTCGAGTTTGGCGAGCAGGCCGATGCCACGTCCCTCCTGGCCCCTGAGGTACACCACGACGCCGGCGCCTTCCTCGTCGATGGCCGCGAGCGCGGCGTCGAGCTGGTCCCCGCAGTCGCACCGCCACGACCCGAAGGCATCACCGGTGAGGCACTCGCTGTGTACCCGGACGAGCGGAGCACCGTCGAGGTCGTCGTCGTTCCCGCGCACGAGGGCGATGTGCTCGGCGGCGGTGTCGTCGCGGTAGCCGATCATGCGGAAGACGCCGTGCTGCGTGGGGAGGACCGTTTCGACGACCCGCGTGACCGCCACAGGCAGGGACGGGGACACGAGATGCGTGGACATGACATCAACCTTAGGAGCGGACGAGGACGCCGCGGAAGCCGGCGTCATCCTGATCAACGCATGAACGACGCCGATTATTGCGTGGCGCGCATCCCGCAGCTCGGGTGGGGGTGGGTCGCGCCCCTGTGAAACAATGGACGCAGTACGTGCTCCGGGGTCGGTGTAAGTCCGAACCGGCGGTGATAGTCCGCGACCCGCCCGATGTTCCGCACCCGCGGAGCAGGGGCGGTTGAGCCGGTGGAATTCCGGGACCGACAGTCAAAGTCTGGATGGGAGAAGCACGAACAGCAGGATCTGAGCGCTGCCCGTCGTACGGGTGGCGTCCGTCGTCGTCACTCGTGCCGCGACGTGTCCCCTGCTGCAGCCATTGCCCGGAGCCGTCGTATCGGTGAAGGATCGGCATGGATCGTCCGCAGCGGCTCGTCGAAGCCAGCAGCCCCGCAGCAACCGCCTTCATCTCCCCTGCCCGGACACCCCGATGAGTACGACGTCGGGCACCACCCGCGCGGAAGCGGACGCCATGCAGCGCGCCCTCGCGCTCGCCGCCCAGGGGGTCAGGGGCGCCAATCCGCTGGTGGGCGCCGTTCTCCTCTCACCCGAGGGCACGATCCTCGGGGAGGGTCATCACCGGGGAGCACGGACACCGCACGCCGAACCCGCCGCCCTCGCCGACGCCCGCGCCCGGGGGAACGACCCCCGTGGCGCCACCGCCGTGGTGACCCTCGAGCCCTGCAACCACACCGGCCGCACCGGACCGTGCAGCAGGGCGCTCATCGACGCCGGGGTGGCCCGCGTGGTCTACGCGGCCGACGACCGCAATGGCGCTGCCGCAGGCGGCGCGCAGCAGCTGCGCACCGCCGGCGTCGAGTGCATCGGCGGCCTCGAGGCTGCCCCCTCGGAGCAGCTCAACGCGCGCTGGAGCTCGGCCACGGCCACGCACCGCCCCTTCGTCACCCTGAAATCGGCGCAGTCCCTGGACGGGCGGGTGGCGGCGCAGGACGGCACGAGCCAGTGGATCACCGGCCCGGAGGCACGCGCCGACGGACACCGGATCCGGGCCCTGGCCGACGCCGTCCTCGTGGGGACCGGCACCGTCCTCGCGGACGATCCCCGGCTGACGGCACGCACCGCCACTCCTGCTGGTTCCGGTGCCGTCGGTCTGCGGGTCGTCATGGGCCGGACACCCGTGCCGGACGACGCCGCCGTGCGGGGTCTCGGTTTCCTCCAGCTGACCACCCACGACGTCCCCGAGGCACTGGACGAGCTGTACCGCCGGGGCGTCCGCCATCTCCTGGTCGAAGGAGGTCCGCGGATCGCCTCCGCCTTCCTGCAGGCAGGGGTGGTCGACGAGCTCTTCTCCTACATCGCACCGGTGATCCTCGGCGAGGGGACACCGGCCTTCCCGGACCTCGGCGTGCAGACACTGGCCGACGCGAGCCCCTGGAGGCTCGACGACGCCGGCGGCCCGGGCATGCAGCGATTCGGCGCCGACGTACGACTGCACCTCCACCCCGGGTGACCCCGGCTCACCCCGCTCACCACTCCGACCGCTCCACCCGAAGGAAGAACCGATGTTCACAGGAATAGTCTCCGAGCAGGGCCGCGTGGTCTCGCTCGATGTCACCCCCGACGGCGAGAGCGCCCTGCTCGTCTTCGAGGCCCCCGAGACCGGCAGGGATCTCGAGCCCGGCGCGTCGATCGCGGTCAACGGGGTCTGCCTGACGGCCGTCACCCTCGACGGCGCCAGCGGGCGCGTGGGCGTGGACGTCATGGGGGAGACCCTTCGCCGCACCACCACCGGCGAGCTGGAGCCGGGTGCCTCCGTGAACCTCGAGCGGTGCGTCCCGGCCGGTGGGCGGCTCGACGGGCACGTCGTCCAGGGACACGTGGACGGCCTCGGCGTGCTGCTCGAGCGTGAGGACCTCGGCGCCTGGCACCGGCTGCGGTTCGGACTCCCGCAGAAGCTGGGACGCTACGCCGCGGAGAAGGGATCGGTGGCGATCGACGGCGTCTCGCTCACCGTTACTGCCGTCAGCGCGCCCTCCGAGGCGGAGCAGTGGTTCGAGGTGGGGCTCATCCCCACCACCCTGCGCGAGACCGGCCTCGGCGCGAAGTCCATCGGCGACACCGTCAACCTCGAGATGGACGTGCTCGCCAAGTACGCCGAGCGGCTCCTGGGCTTCGCCGCGGTGGATGCGCAGGGCGGGCCGCACGCCCCGGAAGCCCCGTGATGGGCGAGATCCGCCTCGACACCATCGACGACGCCGTCGCGGCCATCGCCGCAGGGCGCGCCGTCGTCGTGGTCGACGACGAGGACCGCGAGAACGAGGGCGACATCGTCTTCGCCGCCCAGGACGCGACACCCGAACTCGTCGGGTGGACAGTGCGCTGGACCTCGGGCGTGCTGTGCGTGCCCCTGCGGGCGGAGGACGCCGATCGGCTCCTCCTGCCGCCCATGACGGCGGTGAACGAGGACTCGAAGGGCACGGCGTACACGGTGTCCTGCGATGCGGCGACGGGCGTCAGCACCGGCATCAGCGCCGCGGACCGCGCGCGCACCGCGACGATCCTCGCCGATCCGGCGGCGCTGCCCGGGGATCTGACCCGACCGGGTCACGTCTTCCCGCTCCGCGCGGCTCCCGGCGGAGTACGGGTGCGCCCGGGCCACACCGAGGCCGGCGTGGACCTCAGCGTCCTCGCGGGCAAACGGCCCGCAGCCGTCATCGCCGAACTCGTGCACGACGACGGTTCGATGATGCGACTTCCTGCGCTGCGCCGGTTTGCCGACGACCACGGGCTCCCGCTCGTCTCGATCGAGGACCTCGTCGCATCCCTGCACGCCCGCGACGGCGCCTGACGGACATCCACCTGCACCACCCCATTTCCAGCACCCACCAGAAGGAGAACCATGAGCGGCCACGGAGCACCGAGCATCGACATCAGCGCACTGCCCACCCAGGACGGCGCACCCCTGCGCCTCGCGATCATCGCGGCGAGCTGGCACACCCAGATCATGGACGGTCTGCTCGACGGCGCCCGTCGTGCGGCTGCCGAGGCCGGAGCGGAGGTGACCGAGATCCGCGTGCCCGGCAGCTTCGAGCTGCCCGTGGCCGCCGCGCGCGTGGCGCCGTCCTTTGACGCCGTCGCCGCTCTCGGCGTCGTCATCCGCGGCGGTACCCCGCACTTCGAGTACGTGTGCCAGGCGGCGACGTCGGGCCTCACCGAGGTGAGCGTCCGTACGGGCGTGCCGGTGGGGTTCGGGGTGCTGACCTGCGACACGGAGCAGCAGGGACTCGACCGCGCGGGGCTGCCCGGCTCGTCGGAGGACAAGGGGCACGAGGCCGTCTCGGCGGCACTGGCTACCGCAGCAGTCCTCCGCCGCTGGCGGTAGGACTGGCGACGGCGGCGAGGGGTCCCTTGCTGCGCAGGCCCCGTTCGTGTTTCAACGTCAGTGCTACTCGGTGAAGCTAGCACTCGCGGCCATCTACGTGCGTTCGCTTTCGCCAGCACTGAGTCGTGATGGTGCTGGTGGGCCGCACGAGGCTCGATTGCCGATAACAGCGCATATGACAGTTCTTGGCGGTACAGCGAGCTCTTCAGTATGAGGGAGCAATGAAGCTGCGGGATGAGCGGTAGCACGCCGGCACGGCTTGTATCCCACGGGGTCGAGGACACGAGAGCGAACATGCCCAGCGGTTTATCCTCCGCGTGAACACGACCAGCAGAACTCCCCCCACGAACTCCTCGTGGTTCCTGGGGTTAGCGTTCCCCTGCTTCGAGGGGGTAGTGGAAGGGGTGTCGAGTGAGGACGCATCTACCCCTGAGTGGGGATGGGGAGGGGGTTTGGGGTGGAGGTCGAAGCTGCACCCCCAGTGGAGCTTGGCGTGGGAGTGGGGGAGCCTTCAAACTCCTTCGGCAAATCCTGTCGAACTGAAGGGTGGAAACCACTAAAGTTGAAGTTGGAAGCAGGTCTCAGTTGATCCTTGAGAAAGGTGTCTCGGTAGGCGGCATTCTTCTCTGAGTTGAATAATTGACCCTTTGGATTCCACACCCTTATAAGCCACATATTCGGATACGCGGAGCTATGAGCCATGGACAATTCGTATCCTATGCCGATTAAGCCCATCTCCCTGATGTAGTCCTCTGTTGGGAACTCATTCTCGTTTTGACTTTGGTAGGTTCCCGCCTCTATTGCGACCTTGAATACAGTCTCAGCAGAAACATAATCGTAGCAATCCAATGGTGCTAGTGACATCTGCTGGGGGTCAATGGGTCGGTCAGTTGCGGTAATCTGGTCTGAGCGAGCAAGGTATGCCGTCTCTCGTGTCGTATATAGGTAGCCACGGGGATGCCATACTCCGATGACGAAGTTGTGGATGATGTCCGTTTCAACGAAAGTCTCGAAGCCGAAGGGTGTCTGCCCTCGCATGTCCTTCTCAATGGTCTCCTGTAGCAATCCTGGCTCAACGGGTTCGCCTGTGCCTCGTATCGAAAGAGCGTTGACTTCGAACTCAACACTTATGCTTCGAGCCCAGTCATCGAGATAGAGGGCTTCTCGTGTTCGTGCCAATTCTTGTTCTGAGATGACGGGTGGGGAGGCACAAGGCGATGAGGGGAACGGGTTACTCGTGGCAGTGGTGCCCTGTGTCGGAGTGGGCAGGGGAGCCGTGGTCTCAGGACTTGCCGTGGGGGATTGAGCTGCCTCGGTAGTGGGAGCGCCGGCAACCGTTGGAGTGGGTGATGCTTTGGCAACCGTTGCGGTGGGCTGAGGCTCGGCTTCGTTGCCCCCTGGCATGAGGTTGCAGCCAGTGAGGAGGCATAGAGCTGCGATGGCTGTAAGGGTCAGTGTGCGGTCTCGTGTCACCTTGTCTCCTTGACGATCTGCTGAGACCTGCTGTTCTTACCCCAGTGCAATTGTTCCTACGGTGCCTGCTTATTCGTCTGGCTTCAGTTTGATGGGTGTTGCTCCACCAGGTTGAGGCGGTGGGGATGCGGGTGTATCAAGGTCCTCCGTCCACATTAAGAGCCTGAGGAAGTGTGCCGAGCTGCCGTATAGCGTCCAGCATGGAGCTACGCTGACGTTCTCGTAGCGGCGCCCGGCTGACATCCATGAGCTACATCCTGCCACTGAGGCAGAATCGCGTGCACGCGTGGACGCTTCGTAATCGCCGGGAACAAGGCCGCCATTCGGGACGCGTTCAACGTCGAAGAGATGTACCAGGACGAGCTGCGGCCGTCATGGAATGTGGCGCCGATGCAGGGGCTCTCGTTCGTGTCCGAGCAGCGGCGCGAGGGTGAGCTGGTGCGCCGACTCGAGATAGCCCGCTGGGGACTGGTGCCTGTCTGAAGTAAAGACCCCAAGGCCGGAGCGAGGATGATCAACGCCCGCAGCGAAACCGTCACGGAAAAGCCGTCGTTCCGCACCGCGGCCGCCAAGCGCCGCGCACTGATACCGGATAGACCGGCGAACGGGTACTGCGAATGGCAGAAGAACGAGGACGGGACGAAGACCCCGCACTACCTCCACGCCGAGAACGAGGACCAGCTGCTGGGCTTCGCCGGCCTGTACGAGTTCTGGCCCGGCCCCACCAAGCCCGAGGATGCCGAGGATAAGTGGTTGGTGACCGCGACGATCCTCACTCGTGCGGCGCACGATGCGCTCGGGCACATCCATGACCGGACGCCGGTCATCATCCCTGCGGACCTGCAGGATCAGTGGTTGGACCCGACCATGACCGAGCGGGACCAGGTGCAGCACTTCATCGACTCCATCCCCGAACCGAACCTTGTCCCGCGAATCGTCGGTAAAGAGGTCGGATCGGTGCGTAACAACGGGCCCGAGCTGATTGCGCCCGTCCAGGAAGACTGGGCGAGCTGAGGTCGCCTACTGATCGTAGTAGTGGGGGAGTAATCAGCGGGGCTTCGATCCAGTGTCAGGCGGGGGTGTGGCTAACGCTTTGTGGCGGTTCCAATAGAACCGAATAAGGGCAACCGCGACTAGGAGAACGCTCAACGGACCAGTGACGGCGAGCACAGCTTTGGGACTGCTGTCCACATAAGGAAATGCCGTACTCGACAGCGCAATGAGAAATATCAGACTGATCCACATGGACCAGGGCGTCCTCCAACGCTTGTCCGCAGAGCTACGTTCGTCGGGTCGCTCGTGCTCAGACGGTTCAAGCATTAGGTGCCTTTTGTCTCTGTCTGCGGTTCATCGTCGCTGTTGTCGTCGTAGTAGTAGGTCGTTTGGGGAGCCTTCCTTGCAATGAGCTCCTGACGGTACTCCTCTGTTTTAGCGGCCCGCTTCTGACCCCACTCTGTGCCGTAGTGGACCCCAGCCCGATGCACATCATCATGAAAGCGAATCCTGCGGGTTCTGCTCCACCCAGTAACTGCACGAAAAACGTCATGCCCGCGACTATGAGCGCTATGACGAGGAGCTTAAGGAGTCTGAATCTCATCGGTCGGAACGATTCTCTTGATCTCGTGGAAGCAGGGGAAAGGCTACGGACGGGCTGTTGACGCTTGTGAGCGCCACTGCGTCCATCTGTGGACTGCAAAGAATGAGACGAAGGCTGGAAGGACTGAAACTGCGAACCCCTGGGACGCAACCAGGAGTGCGTAGAGGACCCAGAGCAGTATCGCAGTGACGATCCAGGTAATTAGTGCACGGGAAGTCACCGGGATCACATGTGACTCCAGCCCACCCTTCTTTCGCTCCTTTGCCTCATGCCAGGCCGCTAACCTCAGGGGAACCAGAATGATGAGGGACAGGATGAGGCCGGCAATTGAAGACGCTGAACCGGACAAACCGAGGATCTGTAGGAGGATGCGAGTCAGCGGGGCCACGAGAACGGCTGTCAGGATGATCTACACATAGAACCGCGTCTGTCATGGAAGTAGCTCTGCCCACGTTCGATTTCGATAGGCGTATCGTTTTTGCTCGGTCGTCCGTAGGCTCTATCACGCATTTCCTCTGACCCGTAGATGTGTGTGCTCGTCACAATCTAGTGCGGGACTTGTCTATAGGAACATCTCCCCGGCCGCCGCCATACACGCTGGCGCGATCACCGCAACCAGCCACGAGCTGCACCTACGGCGCAGTACCACCAGGCATCCTCGACAAGTGCGCCGCAGCTACCGTCGGGGCGGTGGGGCCGGCCAGACGACGATCAACAGCGTGGCAAACGGCCCTAACACCAGCGAGAGGAAGAACCACGCTAGCCGGGACCGATTCTTCTGCTCCGCCAGACCAGCGTTGATCAGCGCCAACGCGAACCAGAAGACGCCGCCCTCCGGGCCGGCAACAGTGCTGACCGAGTCGGAGTACGTCGTGACCGGCCCTGAGTAGTCGGTCATTGCGAGTCGGACCGCGGATCAGTACCAGAGGACGGCGAGACGCTGGCGTAGTAGGACCGCATCCCGTGCTTCACCCCAAACCGGATGATCCCGTACAGGACCAAAGCCACTAGTCCCCACAGCACCGCGAAGATCAGGAGCACAAAGATCGGATAGAACCCCGGATCGAGTGGATTGTTGCCCATTGCTTCCCCCGTACCTAGAACAAATAGTCGATGCAATGAGCGTACTGGGGAGCCAGCACCAGCCAGTAGGCCGCACCCGCAACTGACAGGGCCGGCCCGTACAGTGACATCCAAGCCACCAACCAGGAAGAGGCACCTATGGGACCCATGGCTTACATCGCGCAACCGGCCTCGAGCATCACTATGACGAAGCCGTTCAGCGAGAGCCTGAGCCTTCACGCACCTAAGCTCGCAACCCCACCGCCGAGGACCTGCTTGAAGACCGTCTGAAGGCTGAGCCCGTCACGTTCTCCCACCCAGTGCGCGTGAACCTCACCTGGACGCCGGCAGCGGACAAGGATCTCTTCGGGTAGATACGCCCCGAGGAACATCAAGCCCATTGAGGCGGTACAGCCACCGGTTGTGCCGCCCTTTTTCATGCCATAGTGCTCACGCGACGAGCCGGTCGGCCAGCTACTCCTCCATAGTGTCGATCACCGCACGCTTACAGCGATAGTCGATGACGGAACGGATTAGGAACGCAGACGCAGCCAAAACCATGGCGAGGATCGACGCGGGCCCCCACCCTGCAGGCAACCGCTCGGCGACAATCGTCACGCCGATCCCGAAAACGAGCGAGGCCCCGAATAGGTAGCGACTCAAGACAGTCATACCCAGTGGTGGTGTCTGTGCTTGTTCGTTCGTCCCCATAGTCATGGTCACAACTCTACGGAGGTGTTGCGGCCGGCGGCCGCGGTGTCTCACCCGTCGTGCTTCCCTGGTTTCCGATGACGCTCCACCCAGGGGAATGGTCCTCTCGCCTCGCTCCGGCCTGGTGAGGTCCGGACGCTCCTTCGTCGCACCCGACCCTGGCCATGCTCTTATAGTCGTCAAATCGGACGGACAGTTAGGTTACATCCCTGGGAAGAGGGGCCGGGGAGTGGATTCAGTTTCGGCGCCGTCTTGAGGGCATCCACCATGGCGCCGCAGGCTCGGGCCGTGAAGGAATGGGAGGAATTGGGGTCCTGCGGATCTCCAGGCGCTCCATCTCGTCGAAAGGTATTCGGCCGTGCCACGTCGTGGCGTCGAGACGCGCCAGGTCGCGCAAGGATTCAAGGGCAGATGTGGTCCCGGCGGGACCATGGCTGAGGTAGCCCCCGATGAGTCGGGTGGAGGGGGTGTAGTCGAGGCCTCCCAGTTCGAGTCCGCGCCATCGTGCGGTTGCGACGCAGGAGAAGGTTTCGTCGGTGTCGCACTGTTTGACGACCCGGGTCCATTCTGAGAAGACCGGGTTGAATGGGTGGGGTGCGTTAGACCATTCCGGCCCGGGGTTGTCGGTGTCCCGGGCGATCAGGGTCACGTCATCGTCCAGTCGACCGTTGCTCTGGAATGCGCCGATCCTGCAGGCGAAGAGCACGCCCTGGAATCGGGCGAATCGTCCGTGCAGTGGCAGGCCTCCCGGAAGAAAAGGTTCCGGGGAAAGACTCGGCGGCTGGCGGCTCATGTGCCCATCCTTCCATCGGCGGCGGCGGCGGCAGCGGCGTCGTCGGCTGGGCGATCACGGGAATCGACCCCGAAGCTCCGATCCTCTTTCACCGGATTACCCAGCCGGGCGGCTCTTGATCGGCGCGGGCCTGGTTTGGACGGTGGTGCCGCGCAGGGCGTAGCCCACGCCGGCGGACACGCACAGGGTCACAGCTCCCAGACAGAGGATCTGAACCCATACGGGGTAGTGGATGGCGTTGTCCCAGACGAGGCTCAACGCACCGTAGCTGGCACTCACGCAGGCGGCGGCCGATAGGCCGGTTGCCCAGGCGATGATCGCGGTGCTCTTGGACTCGGTCAGCCATTCCATGATGAGACCCGGAATGACGCCGAGCAGGCACGAGAGCAGCAGGCCTCCGAAGACCACCATCAGGTACTCGTGCGCGCCGCCGCCACCCATGATTTCCTCGGTCATCCTGACCGTGACAGTGGGTACGAAGATACCCAGGTAGATGAAGTACTTCGCGCGGTCCCTCAGCACGGGAGTCCTAAACATCTGCTGTCCCCTGATCCCCAGTCACCTCCTGAGCCTACCCAGCGTTACCAGCCCCTGAGCGGTCCTGCGTCGCTTATCTTCCCCAGGAATTTCCCGCTCCTTGCCCTGCGGGTAGACATACCTCCGTCGGCCACAGCTCAGCAAGCTCCGCCAGCAGCCAAAACAACGGGGGAGGGGAAGCTGGCTGGCCACCAAACCCGCCTCTTCATCGGTCCATGCCAGCACCCAATTCCAGCCGCTTCTCAAGGCTGCCCTAGGAAGCAGCTTCGACGAGACACATACACGCATCTAGGCCTTCCACCCTGAACGGCTCACAACCAGAAGGGCCCAAGGGCGGGCGGCGATTCAGGATGGGGGCGCGATGAGGATGAGGAGTGACGGCAGTCCGAGGGACACGACAAGAAACCCGCCGATGTTCGCTCTGCCCTTCCAGTGGCCGATGTTGATCGTCAGCCCGTACCCGGTGCCTTCGCGTTTGGGCACCATGATCTGCGGATCATCGGGGTCGTTGAGGATCCCGCCCGGGAGCCACCGACTGTCCTCCTGCTCTTCTGCGTTGCTTGGCCGACATTGGCAGCAGCGGCTCGTCGTTTCATGTCGGACGAAACCATCCGGACATCACCATCGCGATCACGACCGCTGCGAGAATGCTCACCAGGACCGGCCACACAAAAAACGCCTCTACTGGGTGCATCTGAGCTGCGGGAGCGAGGCCCCTGACCGCAGTGGGCCTAGAACAGCGGCCAGGGCACCGCGGGCATCTCACCTCGAGGGCCCGGGAACCGCGCGGTCGCGCGCAGGGCGGCACAGCGCGCGGCGAGTGAGGAGATCTCCCCGGCAGTGAGCAACTCCGCCAGGTACCGGCCCAGCTCACCCCGCAGCCCTTCGCGAACACGGTCGATGCCGTCGAGCTCCTCGGCGGTCAGCGCCTCACCCAGCCACCCCCACAGCACCGTGCGCAGCTTGTGATCGCTGTGGAAGGTGAGCCCGTGGTCTACGCCGAAGCGGTGCCCGTCCGCCATCTCGAGGATGTGGTCGCCCTTGCGGTCGGCATTGTTGACGACCACGTCGAACACCGCCATGCGCCTCAGCGCCGGCGTGTCCTCGTGGATGAGGGCGACGATCCGCCCGTTCTCGTCCTGCCCTTCGAGGACCTGCTTCCAGCCGGTCTCCGGGACGTCGTCCGCCGCGACCAGGTCCGCGGCGTCCTGGTCGGGGTCCGTCTCCTGCCAGAGCTGCACCATTCCCTCACCGAACGGACCATCGCGCAGCCAGGTGCGCGGCACGATGTTCCAACCGAAGGCCTCCGACACCAGATAAGCGGCCACCTCCCGGTGGGCCAGGAAGCCGTCGGGAAAATCCCACAGCGGCTTCTCACCCTTGATCGGCTTGTACACGACCGCCGTGTCGCCGATGCTGCCCAGGAACGTGGCGTTCGACGCCGTCGTGATACGCCCGGTGAGCGTCAGCTCGGCGGTCACCAGGTCAGGCACCGGCATCAGACCTCGGGAAAGGTGCAGGTGTGCCCGTCGGCGTCTATGGGGTGCCCGCAGATGACGCAGATCGGACGCCCGGCACCCACGACCTCCCGGGTGCGCTTGGCGAAGGCTCGCGCGGTACCGACCGGCATCCGCACCCGCAGCACCTCGGAGGCGTCGTCGTCGTCATCGTCGGCGAGGAAGCCGTCGTCGTCGGCCTCGACCTCGGCGATCGGGTAGGCCTCGACGACGATCTGCGCCGTCGTCGGGTCCCACCCCAGGCTCATGACGCCGGTGCGGAACTGCTCCTCGACCGACTCGAGCTGGTCGTTGTCGACGAGTTCGATGGGCGTGCTCGTGGGAACGCTGAAGGGGTTGCCCTCGAGGGTGACGAGCTGGTCCAGGATCTCGTCGATCTTCTCGGCGAGCTGGGCCGACTGCTGCTTCTCCAGGGCGATACTCACGATCTGCTTCCCTGCCCGTACCTGCAGGTAGAACGTGCGCTCCCCCGGAACGCCGATGGTGCCGATGACGACGCGGTCAGGCCAGGCGAACTCGTGAACAGTTGTAGGCATAGGTCTATTTTAGGGTCACGGGGTTGGCGGCGCCGTGTGCCCTGCGCCACCGCCCACCGGCGCATCGCCGACGGGGGCGCTGGCCGCCAGCCACGACAGGTCCCCGGCGTCGGTGTTGGTCGCGTGGACGGTCGGCCGGCCGGCACCGTAGCGCACGATCGACACGGAGGCGGGGCCGACGTCGATGCGCTGGAACAGGTCCAGGTGCATACCGAGCGCGTCGGCGAGGATCGACTTGATGATGTCCCCGTGGCTCACCGCCGCCCACACGGCCCCGGGCCCGTGCTCCGCTTCGAAGGCCACATCACGGCGTCGGATGGCTGCCACGGACCGGGCCTGCATCGCGGCCATGGACTCACCGCCGGGGAAGACGACGGCGGACGGTTGCGACTGCACCACCGACCACAGGGGTTCGGCTGCGAGATCCTTGAGCAGGCGGCCCTGCCACTGGCCGTAGTCGCACTCGGTGAGGTCGGCGTCGAGCGGCGCGTGCGGGGCGCCGGTCTGGCGGTCGAGGATGAACCGGGCGGTCTGCTGGCACCGCTCGAGAGGGCTCGACACCACGCCGACGAGGGGCACGGCCGCGAGCCGGCCGCCGGTCACGGCCGCCTGGTCGCGGCCGATCTCGTCGAGGCTGACGCCGGGGGTCCGGCCGGCCAGGAGTCCGGAGGCGTTCGCTGTGGTGCGGCCGTGCCGCACGAGGATGACTATGGCCATCCACCCAGCCTAGCCATCCGCGACACCGGGGAATGACGGAGGATATCCCATGCGTTAGCATGGACGTATCAAGGGGAGTACTCCCGATTGCGATGGACCCGTCACTACGGATGCAGCGATGCATCCCGGGCCATCGGTCCCGGTTCCGGCCGGACGGAGGAGACCTTGGCGCCTATGTCCGACGCCTACCCCTGGGAGCCCCCTCATGCAGGTCACACCCCTGATCTGGTTCATCACCCTTGCCGTGACGGTCCTCTTCTTCGTCTACGAGTTCTTCGTGCACGTGCGCAAACCCCATGAACCGACCATCGGCGAATCCGCCCGCTGGTCCGCCTTCTACATCGGTCTCGCCCTGCTGTTCGGCGTGGGCATAGGAGTGGTGTCGGGCTGGGACTTCGGCGGCGAGTACTTCGCCGGCTACCTGACCGAGAAGGCCCTGTCGATCGACAACCTCTTCGTGTTCCTCATCGTGATGACCGGCTTCGCGGTGCCGAAGAAGTACCAGCAGAAGGTGCTGATGATCGGCATCATCATCGCCCTGATCCTCCGCGGCGGGTTCATCGCCATCGGGGCGAGCCTGATCGAGAACTTTTCCTGGATCTTCTACATCTTCGGCGCCCTGCTGCTCGTCCTCGCCTACCGCCAGGCCTTCAGCAGCCACGAGTCCAACCCCGCCAACGGCAAGTTCATGCAGCTCGTCCGCCGCGTGCTGCCCGTCACCGACGAGTACCACGAGGCCAAACTCACGGTGAAGAAGGACGGCACGCGCTACGCCACCCCGATGCTGCTGACCATCATCGCGATCGGCTTCGTGGACCTCATCTTCGCCGTCGACTCCATCCCCGCGATCTACGGCCTGACGAACGAGGCGTACATCGTCTTCACGGCCAACGCCTTCGCGCTCATGGGCCTGCGGCAGCTGTTCTTCCTCATCGGCGGACTGCTCGAGCGCCTGGTCTACCTGGCCCAGGGCCTCGCCGTCATCCTCGGGTTCATCGGCGTGAAGCTCGTCTTCCACGCGCTGCACGTCAACGAGCTGCCCTTCATCAACGGCGGGGAACCGCTGCTCTGGGTGCCCGAGATCCCCATCTGGTTCTCGCTGCTGTTCATCGCCGCCACCATCACCGTCGCCACCGTGGCGAGCCTGCTGAAGACCCGGGGCGACGGCGGCAGGAACCAGCGCGACCAGGTGCAGGGCGAGCAGGTGACCGCCGCGGGTCCTGACGGCGAAGATGCGGACCCCCAGGCCGACGACGACGCGAGCACCGGCGCGGCCGCACGCAAGTAGCTGAACGATCGGACGCTCCCGGCAGCTTTGGCTGCCGGGAGCGTCCGCCGTGGTCAGGGTGCCGGTGCCTCGTGACGACCTGGAAGCGAGACCAGGCGGCTGAGAGGACCGTCCTGCCCGGCCGCCCGAGGTGCGTTCGGCCGGCTGTAGGAGGCTGCTTCCTCGAACGACGCCCGCGGCGTCTCCAGGCCGCGTAGGCCGGCGGTGTCGCGCCCGAGCCAGACGTTGTTCCACCATCCCCACAGCACCCGCCACTTCCTCTCCCACGTGGGGATGGCGAGAACGTGGTAGCCGCGGTGCATGACCCACGCCGGGAAGCCCTTGACGACGATCGGTCCGGATTGGAAGACGCCCGATCCGAGGCCCAGGGTGGCGACCGCTCCGAGGTTGCGGTGGAAGTACTCATGCGCCTCACCGCCGTGCAGCGTGTCGCGGATGTTCCGGGCCAGGAGCTTGGCCTGTCGGATGGCGTGCTGGGCGTTGGGGACGGTGTAGCCGCCCACACCGCCCCCGGTCAGATCCGGGATGGCTGCGTTGTCGCCGGCTGTCCATGCGTCAGCAATCGGCTCGTCCGGGAAGCCGATGCGCAGGTCGGCGCGAGCGATGATGCGGCCCCGCTCGTCGACCGGCAGGTCGGTGTTCCTGGTGATCCGGGGGTTGGCGATGACACCTGCGGTCCAGACGAGCAGTCCGGCGTCGAGGGTCTCACCGGTGGACAGCGTGATCCGCCGGTCGGTCGCGGAGGTGACCTGTGTCGAGAGGTGGATGAAGGCCTGGCGGTCGGCGAGGTGCCGCAGGACCCAGCGGCTGGTCTTCTCGGAGACTTCCGGCAGGATCCGGCTGGTGGCCTCGATGAGGTGGAAGTGCGTCTCGGCGAGGGTCAACTCCGGGTACTTCTTCAGGGCGGCGGTCGCGAGGGCCCGGAGTTCGCCGAAGGCCTCGATGCCCGCATACCCGCCTCCCACGAACACCACGGTGAGGAGTCTCTCCCGTCCGGGACCGGGCGGCAGGGCGGCCGCTGCGTCGATGTTACGCAGCAGGGTGTCCCGGATGAGGACCGCCTCCTCGATGTTCTTCACCCCGATCGCCTGATCGGCGATGTCGGGGATGGGGAAGGTGCGAGTGACGGCACCGGCGGTGACGACGACGACATCGTAGGATTCCTGGCGGCTGTGTCCGTCGGAGAAGTGCAGTGTGGCCGTCCGGTGGGCGTGGTCGAGGTAGTCCACCCTCGCGGTGACCATGCGTGTCTTCTTCAGGTGTCGACGATGGACGATGACGCTGTGGCGGGCCTCGATGGAGCCGGCGAGCACTTCGGGAAGGAACGGCTGGTAGGTCATGTAGGGCAGCGGGTCCACGAGGGTGACCTGTGCTTCGCCGGGGTTCAGGTACTTCTCGAGCCTCCATGCGGTGTAGAAGCCGGCGTAACCGCCGCCGATGATGAGGATCCTGCGCATGATGCGCCTCCGATTTCTGTCTGATGTGCCGGCGCCTGGTGCGCCGTCCGGTTGCTGCGTCACCGATGCCGATGTCGGCGGATGTGCGTGTTCGGGCAGGGGGGGCGGTCGAGGGGCCGGGTCAGGGGATGACGCGGTAGCCACTGCTGATGGCGATCCGGTTGTACGCGTTGATGGCCATGACGATCCACGCCACCGCGGACATCTGTCCCGAGGTGAGGTGCGCGGCTGCCGAGGCGTACAGCCCCGAGTTGCGGTGTGCGTCCTGGATCCGGGTGAGGTACTCGGTCAGGGCGAGCGCGGAGCGTTCCTGCTCGGTGAAGTATTCGCTCTCGCGCCAGGCCGAGAGCACGCTCAGGCGGATGGGTGTCTCGCCCTTGGCGAGGGCGTCAGTGGCGTGGAGGCGGAGGCAGAACGCGCAGCCGTTGACCTGTGAGGCCCGTAGCTTCACGAGTTCGACGAGCACTGGTGACAGGCCCTCCTCGATGGCGGTCCTGTCGGCGAGCCTCGCGAGCGGCGCCAGTGCGCGGTACAGCTGGGGGTGTCGGCTACCGAGATCGGTGCGGGCGACGGCGGTTCTCGTGGTCATGACGTCCAGTCCTTCGGGTGGTGGTCCCAGCAGCGGTTGCTGGTGGAACCACCATCACGCCGGAGACCGGCGACGGACGAAGGAATGGGACGAAGTGGCATGGATCGTTCCACCGGGCGGCCTCGTGCGCCCCGGTCGGGTGCTGAGAGCCCTCAGCGCGTGCTCAGGTCCTCGCGCGGACAGCAGCCGCATACGCGGCCGAGGCCGTGCCGTCGATCGCGAAGCGGGTCAGGCTCCGGAGGAAGGCGCCGTCGATGTCCCGGCCCGTTGCGATGAGCCGGTGGTGGATGGATCCGTAGACGGCGTCGACGACGGTCACGAGGTCGACGTCGTGACGGATCTGGCCCCGGTGCTGACCGCGCCGGAGGATCGCGAGGAATCCCTGTCGGCGTTCGCGGATCAGCGTCTCCCGGAACTGCGCGGCGAAGTCCTCGCTGTGGATCGCCTCGGCGAGCAGATTCGCGACGGTGGATGCCGCGCCGCCCACCTTCAGGCAGTATGTGAGCGCCACCAGGTAGGCATGGAGGTCGCGCTCGGCGTCCCCGGTGTCCTCGACGTCGGTGAGGAGGTTGGTCTTGTAGGTGAAGGCCTCCAGCACCAGCAGCTGCCGGCTCGGCCAGTAGCGGTAGAGGGTCGATTTGCTGACGCCTGAGGAGCGGGCGACGGCGTCGATCGTCACGGCGTCGTAGGTCAGGCGGTCCACCAGGGTGCTGGCCGCCTTCAGTACCCGCGACCTCACCTCGGCCTCGTGTGAGGCGATCAGGGGGTGCGCCGGATCGGCGCCGCTGCGGGGTGCGGACCGAATGCTCCGCCGTCCGGGGGCTGCAGGCATCAGTCCACCGGATGCTCCGTCGATCGCTGTCATGGCAACTCCCGATCCTCGCCCGCGGGTCCTCGCAGTGGCGAGATTACACCCTGTACGTGAACCGGGAGAACGCATGATCGGCGCTCATCGCGGTGTGGGTCAGGTCCAGTAGAGGAGCTTGGCGGCCGGCAGGCGCCGCTCCAGCTCCTCCGTGAACCACCCGCGCATCTCGGTCATGGTCTGCTTCGGGTACACGTACTTCACGCCGCCGAACTTCGAGCGCTTCTGGCTGCGCAGGTCCTCGTCCATCTCGAGCTTGGTCCTCGGGTACCACCCGAGCAGCACCTCCTTGCTGGCGGGGGTGAAGCGGTGCGTGATGATCTCCGCCGTGAGATCGAGGTCCTCGATGCCGGCGACGGCCGCGGCGACGTCGTCGAGCAGTGCCCCGTACTGCTCCCGCCAGCCGGGAATGGGCATGATCGGGGCGATGGTCAGGCCCACCCGGTAGCCGGCGGTCGCCATCGCGCGGAGAGCGGCGAGGCGCGCGGGCATGCGCGCCGTGCCGCCCTCGAAGCGGTTGGCCACCTCGGCGGCGTTGACGGAGAAGCGGATGCGGGTACGGCGCCCGTGGTCGAGGGTCACGAGTTCACCGACGTCGTCGAACTTGGTGGTGAAGCGCAGCTGGACGTCGTTCCCGAACTCACCCGCGCCGACGCGGGAGATCGCAGCGGCGAGGGAGCCGGTGACGCTCTCGATGCCGAGGGGATCGGTGTAGCAGGACAGCTCGAACGTCGTCCCCTCGTCCCCTCGCTCGATGGTCCCGCGGGTGACGGACCCCCTGCCGGCGTGCGTGCGGATGCCGTCCAGGACGTCGTCGAGGTTGGCGTACGCGCGGGTCACCGGCGGGCCCTGCAGGGATCCGGCGAGATAGCAGTACTGGCAGTGGGCAGGGCACCCCTTGGCGAGGTCGATCCGCCAGTCGGCGCTCGGCGGGATCGGCTGCGGCTTGAGGGCACTGGGCGGAGCGACGACCACCGCGAGCGTGTTCTTCGCGGACGCGTACGTCTCGCGCTCGGTGGCGCCGCGGAGGCCCGTCAGGGCGTTCCCGGACAGGAACCGGATGTCGTCGACCCCGGCGCGCTCGCACCGACGGACGATCTCGGCGGTGTGCGGGAGTTCGGCTGCAGCCTGCGTGATCATCACGTGTTTAGGGATCCACAGGCGGGTAGGAGAGAGGGTGGTCAGGTCCAGTTCCTGGGCTGTCATCATTACCCTGTACAACACCGAGGACGGCGGGTCTGTTCCGTGGGAACCGACCCGCCGTCCCTGTTCCAGCGGCTGTTCGAGCTGCTGTTAGAGCGGCTGTCTAGCGGGTGACGACGACGTGCTCGTTGGGCACGCAGTGCGTCATGGTGAGGCCCTCGACGTTCCGCGGACCGTTGTTGCCCAGGTTCTTCAGGCGGGCCAGCTCGTCGTCGGACAGGGTCTGGCTGGCCAGCGGCGGCAGGTCCTTGACCTCGTCGAGACCGATACCCAGGCCCTCGCCCACGCGGGCTCCGAGCTCGTCGTCCACGAAGTAGAAGTGCCAGACCATGCGCTCCTGCACCGCGCGTGCCGCCTGCCCGATGAGCGTGACGAAGTTGCCCACGAGGTCGTCCTTCTCCCACTGCTCGAGCAGCTGGTAGCGCTGACCCGCCTGCAGGTAGTCGTTGGTGAGGGGGATGCGCTTGCGCGTCAGCCGCCCCTGGATCTCGGGACCCTGGTCGTCGTGCGTGGGGTACTCGCCCTCGCGGAGGCCGCCGGTGATGGAGGGCTCGTAGTTGACGTGGGGGTTCTGCCCGGGAGCGAGGTCCCTCGCGTAGGACATCTGCCCGCCGCTCTGGTTGGTGTGGACGGACGCGTTCTTCGCCGAGTTCACGGGCAGCTGCAAGTAGTTCGGGCCGACGCGGTAGCGCTGGGCGTCGCTGTAGCTGAAGGTCCGGCCCACGAGCATCTTGTCGTCCGAGAAGTCCAGTCCGTCCACGAGCACGCCCGTGCCGAAGGAGATCTGCTCGTTCTCGTTGTGGTGGTCCGAGACGTTGCGGTTCAGGGTCATGGTGCCCACGAGCTTGGGCTCGAAGTCCTGCTCGGGCCAGGTCTTCGTGTCGTCGAGCGGGTCGAAGTCGAGCTCCGGGTGGTCGCCGTCCTCCATGAGCTGCACGTACAGGTCCCACTTGGGGTAGTCGCCGCGCTCGATCGCTTCGAAGAGGTCCTTCGAGGCGTGGCCGAGGTCGGTCGCCTGGATGTTGGCGGCGTCCTCCTCGGTCAGGCTCTTGACGCCCTGCTGCGGCTGCCACGTGTACTTCACGAGCTTGGTGTCGCCGTCGGCGTTGACCCACTTGTAGGTGTTGACGCCGAAGCCCTGCATGTGGCGGTAGTCCGCCGGGATGCCGCGCGGGCTGAAGAGGTTGACGAGCATGTGCATCGACTCGGGGGTCTGCGACATGAAGTCGAAGATGCGCGCGGGCTCCTGCCGGAACGTGATGGGGTCCGGCTTCAGGGAGTGGATGACGTCGGGGAACTTGATGGCGTCGCGGATGAAGAACACGGCGAGGTTGTTGCCCACCAGGTCCCAGTTGCCGTCCTCCGTGTAGAACTTGACGGCGAAGCCGCGGGGATCCCTGGCGGCCTCGGACGAGTCACGGCCGCCGATGACGGAGGAGAAGCGGATGGCGACGTCGGTCTTCTTGCCGGGCTCGGAGAACAGCTTGGCCCGGGTGTAGGTGGCGATCGGCTCGTCGCCGACCATGCCCGTGGCCTCGAAATCGCCGTAGGCCACGAATCCGCGGGCGTGGACGACGCGCTCCGGGATGCGCTCGCGGTCGAAGTGGGTGATCTTCTCGAGGAACTGGTAGTTCTCGAGGGTCGCCGGGCCGCGGGCCCCGACCGTACGGGAGTTCTGATTGTCGTAGACCTGGTGGCCCTGGCGGTTGGTCAGGACGGGACGGTCGTCCCCTTCGGCGGGCGGCTGGCTGGCGACATCGGTCATTCGGTGCTCCTCACAACGGACTCTCAACAACGGTTTGTTTTGAGTAGTTCAAAACAAACGGTACAGTGTTATCCATGCCCACCGCACCTTCTTCCCTCTCCGACACGGATCTGCTCCGGCAGATGATCCGTGCATCGGGGCTGAAGGTGACAGCGCCCCGGGTCGCTGTGCTGCGCGCCCTGCAGCAGCTTCCGCACTCGAGCGCCGAGCGCGTGTTCGACGGCGTGAAGGACGAGCTCTCGAGCACGTCCCCACAGGCCGTCTACGGAATCCTCGCGGCGTTCACGGGCGCCGGGCTGGTCCGCCGGTTCGACCCTCCGGGGTCACCGGCCCTGTTCGAGTGCAGGGTGGGGGACAACCACCACCATCTTGTCTGCATTCGGTGCGCGACCGTCCGGGACGTCGACTGCGTGATCGGGCAGGCACCCTGCCTGGAACCATCGGACGATTCCGGCTTCACCATCTTCGCCGCCGAAGTGACGTTCAACGGCCTGTGCGAGCAATGCCGCACGGCCGCGTCCACCGACGACGACTAAATCCATACCACCCAGGCGTCGACCCATCAGGGTCCGGCGCCTCCCTTCCGGGCATACATTCTCGCGTCCTCATGCCGTCATGCCCGGATCTACCGACAAGGAAGACATCATGACCCTCATCGATTCCACCCGCACCGACATCCGCCCTACCTCCGGCAGCAGCATGGTGCCCGTCCCCTCCGCAGGGAGCTACGTCACGACGGCGCGCAGGACGCCGCGGAACGAGGCGACGACGGGCACCTACACCTCGCGCAGGCCCACCTCCGCCGCCTGCAGCGGCTACGTCACCACCGCGGCACCCCGCCCGGTATCCGGCGGCTCCTACACCTACATGGGCTAGCAGCCCATTCCGTCGCAAGTGGTGCACAAACCCTGCCCATGACGTTGACTGGACCCGTAGCCGGCAGGGCGCCGGCGCTTCGGAGGAGGCATCATGGCCACGTGGCTGATCACCGGCTGCTCGACGGGACTCGGACGCGCGCTCGCCGAGGCCGCCCTGCAGCGCGGGAACAACGTGGTGGTCACGGCCCGCGATGCCGCGACGGTGGAGGACCTCGCAGCCCCGTACCCTGATGCGGCGCTGGCCCTGTCCCTCGATGTCACCGACCCCGACCAGGTGCGCGCGGCGATCGCACGGGGGACCCAGGCGTTCGGCGGGATCGACGTGCTGGTGAACAACGCCGGGTACGGGTACCGCGCCGCCGTGGAGGAGGGCGACGACGGCGACGTGCGCACCCTGTTCGACACGCACTTCTTCGGCACCGTGGATGCGATCAAGGCCGTCCTGCCCCAGATGCGGTCCCGCCGCTCGGGCACCATCGTCAACCTGTCCTCCATCGGCGCGAGGATCACCCCCGCCGGTTCGGGGTACTACGCGGCCGTGAAGTCCGCGGTCGAGGGGCTCACCGGATCGCTGCGCAAGGAACTCGAACCCCTGGGTATCACGGCGATGGTGGTGGAACCCGGCGGGTTCAGGACGGACTTCTCCGGCCGGTCCCTCCAGCAGTCCCCGGAAGCCATCGACGATTACGCCGAGACCGCCGGCAAGCGCCGCAAGGAGAACGACACCAGCCACGGCACGCAGCCCGGCGACCCCGCCAAGGCAGCGGCAGCCATCATCACCGCGGTGGAATCCGACGACACCCCCGAGGTGCTCGTGCTCGGGGCGGACGCGACCTCCGCCCACACCGACGTCCTGCGGGCTCAGCTCGCCTCGCTCGAGGAATGGCGGGAGATCAGCGAGAGCACCGGGGTCGACACACATCAATCCGAGGAGACACCATGAAGGTCCTGATCACCGGCGCCCACGGGAAGGTCGGTCGCGCCACGACCCAGGCGATGATCGACGCGGGCCACGAGGTGCACGCCACTGATCTCACCCGACCGGGCTTCGAACGGAAGACCGGCGATGCGCCCCGGTACACGATGGCTGACCTCACCGACGCGGGGGAGGCCTACGCCGTGGTCCACGGCGCTGACGCCGTCGTGCATATCGCCGCGATCCCCGAACCGACGGGCAACCCGCCCCATGTGGTGTTCCAGACCAACATGATGGCCACCTTCAACGTCCTCGAAGCGGCCATCCGCTTCGGTGTGAAGCGCTTCGTCTACATCTCGAGTGAGACCGTCCCCGGGTTCTTCTTCCCCGAGCGCGACTTCCTGCCCGACTACGCGCCGGTGGACGAGGAGCACCCCATCCGCCCGCAGGACCCCTACGCCCTGTCCAAGCACTTCGGCGAGCAGCTCATGGACGCCGCGACCCGTCGGGCGGACATCCGGTGCATCTCCATCCGGCCCTGCTGGGTGCAGTTCGAGGGCAACTACGAGCACAACCTGGGCCCGCAGATCCGGGACGCCTCGGTGCTGAGCCCCAACCTGTGGAGCTACATCGACGTCTACGACCTGGCGGACGCCATCGTGCTCGCCACGGAATCGGACCTGCCGGGCCACGAGGTCTTCTACATCGCCTCCCCCGACAACGTGGGCGGCTACGACTTCGCCGAGATCCTCGCGAAGTACTACGGCGACCGGATCGAACTGCGCGAGCTGGACCGGACGGACGCCTCGGGTATCTCCAGCAAGAAGGCGCAGAGGATGCTCGGCTGGGAACCCAAGCGGTCCTGGCGCGACTACCTCGACGCGGAGGGGAAGACCCTCACCAGGTAGACCGCGAGCACGAGGCGCCCAGCAGCACGTCGCGCCGATCACGAGCTGTCTCCTCGAGCTGATCCGAGGGCGGTGCGGTAGCCGGTGGGGCTCGTCCCCATGCGGAGCTGACCGCCCGGGTTCTGCGCCGAGGGTGTTGTTCCGCCTCCCTCTCTGGGAGGCTGGGGCCATGATCGTCGATACAGCCCGGCGCCCCCGTTCCGAAGGCACTCCTCCGCGCTTCGCCGACCCGCGACGATTCGGGGCACTGATCGGGCTGGTGGGCGCCTGCGTGTTCGTCTTCTCCTACACCTCGGATTCCACCGGACCGGTGGCTATGGGCGCCCGCGTCCTGGTTCTCGCCGTGGTGGCGGCCACGCTTTGGTTCCTGTTCGTGGCTCCGCGTCCCCTGGGTCCGTTCGTCCCCGCCCGGGGATGGCAGATCGGCGTCTATGTCCTGTGCGTGATCGCCGAGTTCGCCGTCATCGCGGCCGGTTCCGGACTGCTCGAGGCTGCAGGAGTCGCGGAACTCCGGCCGGCGCTGATCGCCCTCGTGGTCGGGGTGCACTTCCTGCCCTTCGCGTGGGCCTTCAAGGAACGCATGTTCTACACGCTGGGCGGGACCCTGATGCTCCTCGGCGGTGCGGGCCTGCTCATCGGGACGTCGACGAGTGCACTGGTGGCCGCCGTCGCCTCCGGGGTGGCGATGGCATGCCTCGTCCTCGCCTACAGCCTCGGGGCCTTCGCGCCACGAACGCGAGCCTGACCGGTCAGGAGTCGGCGGCAACCTATCACTGGACGTGGCCCAGTCGGGCAATAAACCTCACCACATCGGACCTGCCCAATGCACTCGTGAGGTGGCATGATTGGCGCACCTGGGTGCGCTCGAAAAGACGGTTTCACGTTAGACGGGACTCTCATGCGCGCTCGAGGGAGACAAGTAGTCATCGCATTATCTTTCGCAGCCTGCCTCTCGGCTTGCTCGTTCGTCTCCGGCGATGGGGAAACGCCTCCCTCCACTGCCTCGTCAGCAACGACAGCTACCGGAGCCCCCGACCCCTCTGTCAGTGCCGCCTCCGGATCTGCTACTGCGTCAACCACACCTACCGCGTCTACTTCGGCTGCTTCCCCAAGCAGTACTTCTACGGCAGGTACGGATCAGCACCATAGCAATGCCGACGCGGTTCGGGAGAGCTTGTACCTGGACGAGTGGGTCAAGAGCATCGCGAGGGCTTTTGACGGTATGGCGGCTAGCCTCTACACGGACTCTGGCCCAGGAGGGGGTCGCTTCTCCAGTCTCGAGGATGCCTTCGCCTATATGGAGGGATTCACGGTGCCCGCCGGGTTCGAGGTGTCGTACGAGACGATGGTAGAAGGAACCTACGTCGTGGCCGTTTGGCACCCTCAAGCATGGACGTATCAGACCGAAATTACGGCCTTCACCAGCCGGAAAGGTCCTTCGACCCCGACCTCAACGTTGGTACCGTTTCGCGAGAACCCTGAAACAGCGGTCGACACAGCCACAGCGGAGGCCCTCTGGGAGGTACTTATTCGGGTCCATTCCTCCCCCTCAGGGGGTAATGGGCCCACGGACGACCAACTCCGTCAGGAGGGAGTCCTGCTCGACGGACAGCAGTGGTCCATCGAATACAACCCGGCGGATGCTACTCATTTCATACTCCGAGTGTGGAACGAAGCCGGCTATCTCTTCGATTCGAAGGAGCACGCAGCTTACTTCGACTCCTACGCGAGGAACGACTATCGTCCCGAAGCCAACTTCGCGATCGACCGGTTCTGGAACCCTGTGACGGCTCCGGGCGCATCTGGTGACCCCGATCGTCTGACTGCACCAGCCCACTCCTCGACTGTTCCACCTCCCACCCCTACAGAAGGGGCCGGGAGGTGATTCTGCTGATCTGCGTGCATGGTGCCATCTCCGCTCACGCCAGCTTGTAGATCATGGTCGGTCACCAGGCACTCGCGTTCCCCCTGCCGGATCCGAATCCTTGCGGCAAGAGACTGACCGGTCAGGAGCCCGACTTCTGCTCGACGATCCTCAGCACCGCCGCGTCGTCGAGCTTCTGCCACGGCGAGGCGTCCGAGCCCTGCTCCGCCGCCTCCGGGCTGTCGCTCTGGCTCCACCACTTCGCCTCGAAGACGCGGCCGTCCACCAGGATCCTGTCGCCCCTCTCGTACACCGCCTTCGGATCCCACGCGGGGAACAGGCCGGCCGGTGCGGTGACCGCCGGGACGGGGCGCTCGTTCGGGAGCACCGGACCCAGCAGCGTCCACGGGGTCTCCTCCGCCTGCAGCACGGGATCGTCCGGCAGGTCGCCCTGCGTCCAGTACTTCGCCGTGTACACGTTGCCGTGCCACACCACGCGGTCGTCCTCGCGGTACGTGCCGACATCGGACCAGATGGGGTAGGGGCTCGTCTCGGGATCGTCCTCGACCAGGGCGGCGGGTGACTCCTCGACCACGGGTTCCTCGGCGAGGGTCGAGGCCCGGCCCTCGAAGTCGGCGCCGAGGAGCGCGGCGAAGGACAGGCCCTCCTGGTCGATCCCGCTGCACGAGTCCGAGACCACGGTGGTGTCCGCGTAGTTCTCGCTGCACGTGGCATCGCGGTTCAGCGACCACATGGACATCCGGCCCGCCCCGCGCTCGATGGCGAAGGTGTTGAAGGCCTTGGCGTCGTCGAGCGTGAAGACCTCGCCCTTGACGTCGTTCTGCCCGATCATCGGCGTCAACCCGATCTTCCGCCAGGCCGCCTGCGGCCCGATGTCGATACCCGCCCGCTTGTACAGCACCTGCAGCTGGCGGTGGGTGGCGTCGGCGGCGTTCTGGGACGCCGTCAGCATGCTCGTGCCCTCGGGGCGGCTTCCGCCGTAGTCCATCGTCATGACGTTCACCCCGGCTAGGTCCACGCCTGCCTCGAGGAACTGCGCGACGGCGGCGGTTCCGTCCGTGGTCAGCCCGGAGGGCGCGACCGGCAGGGTCAGCCAGACGTTGAGCGGCGTGTCGCCACCGGCGCGTTCGGCCTGCAGGGCGGCGAGGGCTTCGGCGCGGCGCTTGCCCGCGGCGGTGTCCTTCAGGTTCTCGCCCTCGATGTCGAGGTCCACGGTCGAGAGCTTGTACCGGTCGATGACCTGTGCGTACGCGTCCTCCAGGTCCTCCGGATCCGTGCAGGCGGTGGCCAGCTCGTCGTTGAGGAGTCCGCCGAAGGACACGATGACCTCGCCGCCGTCCTGCGCGAGCCGTGCGACGCGACGGTCCAGGTCCAGCGCGGCCTCGGCCTCGTCGAGCCCGTAGAAGGTGCCCCAGGACGGCGTGCACGGCTCGGTCTTGGACGCCACGACGAAGGACAGCACCGCGCTGCCGCCGATCCCGGCCGCCGGGTCCTCGAACTCGTAGGACGGCGTAGCGGTGACGTCCACGTACCCCGCGAAGAACGCGCCCGTGCTCTCCGCGGCGCGGGCATCCTCCCAGCGGTCGAAGCCGGTCAGCCCGCCGACGGCGAGACCACCGACGACGACGGACAGGAGTGAGAGGCGGAGGACGGAGAGCTTCCGGCCGGGAAAGCGTGCAGACACATGGACCCCAGGAGAACAGCCTCGAACGAGGCGAAAGAGCGCACCCCAGGTGCGCGAGACGCTTGAAGCGTAAGGGAAATTATGGCCCACGTCATTCTTTCGCCTAACGCCGACGGCGAGCGATCCGACGGTAGACAGTGGCGCTGCATGTCGCGGGGGCGACGCCGTGTGTCCACCCGTCCGCTGAGTGCAGAGGTAGCCATGTCCAGACACAGCGATGCCACCGCGTCCGCCACGCCCCGCCGATGGGCACGTGCCCGGAGCGGCTCAGCCGCGGGCACCCGGGCGACTGCTGCGCCGTCGTCGGATGCTGCCGAAACGGTCCGCGAGCAGGTGGCCGTGGCTGCCACGGTCACCGCGCCGGCCCGGCGGCGGCAGTGGGGTGCCGAGCGGCGCTCCGAGCCGCTGTCGATCGTGCACCCCACGCCGTCGTCGCGGAAGATCGCCCTTGGCCGGATCGGTATCGCGGTGACGGTGCTGGCCTGGCTCACGTACATCGTCACGACGATCCTGCGGCAGTTCGCCAACAACCCGGACGCAGGGTTCCGGTTCCAGATCGAGGCGGCGTCGTACCTGATCGTCGTCACCTTTTTGACGTTCTCCGCGCTGATGTACCTGCTGGCGCGGCAGGGTGCGCTGTACCGGTTCCGGGACCACCGGCGCGTGCCGCGCGGCGAGCTGGACCGCCACTTCGCGCACCACGAGGAGGGCATCACCGTGCTGGTGCCCTCCTACGCCGAGGAGCCCGCCGTCGTGCGTGCCACGCTCTGGTCCGCGGCGCTGCAGGAGTTCCCGAACATCCGCGTGGTGCTCCTCCTCGACGATCCGCCACACCCCACGGATCCCGTGATCCGGCAGCGGCTCGACGCCACGCGGGCGCTGTCCTTCGAGATCGAGTCGGCCCTCCTCGAACCGTCCACGCGGGCCACCGCTGCGCTGGCCGCATTCGAGGCGGACCTCGCCGCACGTGGCGCCGACGCCCCGCCGTCGTGCGACGACCTGCCTCCGCTCATCGCGGCGTACGAGTCCGCCGCCCTGTGGCTCGAGGACATGGCCGACGCCGAGACGGTTGAGGACCACGTGGACGAGTTCTTCGTGGACCTCGTGATCATGGGACTCGCGCGCGAGCTCCGCCTGACCATGTACGCGCTCGACGCCGCACTGGTGCAGGAGCAGTGCCCGCGGCCCGATCGTATCCGCGAGCAGTACCTGCGGCTCGTGCGGATCTTCAACACGCGGCTCGAGACGTTCGAGCGGAAGGCCTACGCGTCCCTCTCGCACGAGGCGAACAAGGCCATGAACCTCAACGCCTACATCTCGCTCATGGGCCAGCGGTGGCGGAAGGAGGAGGTGGCCACCGGCATGGTGCTGCGTCCGCTCGCGGACGGGGAGGAGCCGGAGGGCGACGACGTCCTGGACGTGCCCGACTCCACCTATCTGCTCACGCTCGACGCCGACTCCCTGCTGCTGCGCGACTACTGCGTGCGGCTGGTGTACCTGCTGGAATCGCCCGGCAACGAGCGGATCGCCGTCACGCAGACCCCGTACTCGTCCTTCCGGGGTGCGCCCACGCGCATCGAGCGGGTGGCGGGCGCGACGACGGACATCCAGCACATCCTGCATCAGGGCAAGTCCTACTACGGGGCCACCTTCTGGGTGGGCGCCAACGCCGTCATCCGGAAGCGGGCGGTGGAGGACATCGTGGAGGTCGAGAACGTGGGCGGCTTCGAGATCAAGACCTACATCCAGGACCGCACGGTCATCGAGGACACCGAGTCCAGCGTGGACCTCGGCACCCACGGGTGGACTCTCATGAACTACCCCGAGCGCCTCAGCTACAGCGCCACCCCGCCGGACTTCGGGTCCCTCGTGGTCCAGCGCCGGCGCTGGGCGAACGGCGGGCTGCTGATCCTGCCGAAGCTGTGGAACCAGCTACGACGACGCCGTCACCTCCGCGAGCAGGTGCTCGCCCGCGAGGTGCTGCTGCGCGTGAACTACATGGCGTCGATCGCGTGGGCGAGCTTCGGGCTGCTGTTCCTGCTGGCGTATCCGTACGACAGCCGGCTGCTGAGCCCCGTCGTGTTCCTCGCCGCAGCCCCGTACTTCCTGGCGATGGGCAGCGACCTGCGGGACTGCGGGCACCGCTTCTCGGACATCTTCCGGATCTACGGCTTCAATCTGGTGCTGCTGCCGGTCAATCTCGCCGGGGTGCTGAAGTCCATCCAGCAGGCGTTCACGGGGGAGAAAATCCCCTTCGTGCGCACGCCGAAGGTCAAGGACCGCACCGCGGCGCCGGGTCTCTACGTGGTGATCCCGTACGCCATCGTGGCGTTCTCGCTGCTCACGCTCGCCCGGGACGTGATGGAGAGGAACTGGGGCAACGCCGTCTTCGCCGCCCTGAACGCCGTCCTGGCCGCCGGTGCCATCCGCGCCTACATCGGGATCAAGAACTCGCTCGTGGACATGTGGCTCGGCGTCCTGAACTGGCTGTACGTGGCGCCGCGGGTGAAGAAGGTCGAGGAGTCGAAGGTCGTCCCGAAGACCGCCGCGGAGGCGGACTGGGAGTCGATCCTGTACCACGGCGACCGGCGCCTGAACCGGGACCTGCGCTCGGGCAATGACCGGCGCCGTCGGGCCGGTGTGCGGTAGGCAGGAGGATGACTGATCTGCGAGTGGCTGGTTGACTGGTTGCTCGCGAGGCGTCCCGGTCGGGGCCGCCGGATGATCGACCGAAAGCTGGTGCCGGCATGAGCCTCATCCCCTTCCGCGGGAACACACCCCGCGTGGACGAGACGGTGTTCGTCGCTGCGACGGCGACGCTGATCGGCGACGTGGTTCTGGGCGGACACTCGAGCGTCTTCTACGGCGCCACGGTCCGCGCGGACACCACACCCATCCGGGTGGGGGAAGGCACCAACCTGCAGGACAACGTCGTGGTCCACGCCGACCCCGGGTATCCGGCGGTCATCGGCGACCGGGTCAGCGTGGGACACGGCGCCGTGGTGCACGGCTGCACCATCGAGGACGACTGCCTCATCGGGATGAGCGCCACGGTCATGAACGGCGCGGTCATCGGGACGGGATCGCTGGTCGCAGCGGGAGCGGTGGTCCTCGAGGGCACAGTGGTCCCGCCGCGGTCGCTCGTTGCCGGCGTCCCCGCCAAGGTCCGCCGGGAGCTCACCGATGACGAGGTGGAGGGCGTGAAGGCGAACGCCGAGCAGTACAGGAGCCTGGCGCAGGAGCACCGGGCGGCGTCGACGACCTGACCGGGCAGTGGCCCTGCATCACACAGGAGCCCCGGTGACCTTCCGGGCCCGGGGCTCCCGTGTGGTGCGATGCGTCGGGCTGTCAGGCCACGCAGCCGCCGAGCGCTATCTGCCCGTCGATGGCCTTGATCTGCTTCTGAACATCGCTGAGCTGGCCCTGGAGGGCCTTTACCTTGGCTTCTTGTGCCGTGATGGCAGCTTTGTTCGCTTTCTTCTGTGCCTGGACATCGCGAAGGACCGTCTGGGCATCGGTGACCTGCTTGTCGAGGGTGGTCAGCTGTCCCTGCAGGCTCTTGAGCTGGGCCTCGGTGGCACTGATCTCACCGTTGAGGCTGTTCAGCTGGGCGAGGAGCGGAGTCACCCGGTCCCTCAGGGCGAGCACCTCGGACTCCTTGGCGGTGATCCGGGTGTTGAGTCCTGCAAGCGCCGCGGCCTGCTTGTCCATCTCGGCATTCAGCGTGCTGATCTCCCCCTGCTTGGTCACCACGGCCCGGGCTGCGCTGTCCGCGGCGGCCTGAAGCGTGGGCAGGCGATCCTGCAGTCCGGTCAGGTCGGCTGTCTTGGTCGCAACGGCTGCGGTGGCCGAGGCGAGCTGCGCCTCGGCATCGCTCAGGTCGGTCCTCAGGCCGCCGAGCACGTCCTTCTGGGCGGCGATGGCTGCCTCGGCCGCAGCGACGTCCCCGGTCAGGCGTGGCAGCTCGGACTCCAGATCTGCGACAACTTTGTCCTGTGCCGTCACGGCGTCACGGGCTGCAGTTGCTGCTGTTGTAAGAGTCGGCAGTCGCGCCTGGAGGGCCGTGACGGTGTCCTGCTGGGCGGCAACCGCGGTGTTCGCCTCGGTCAGGGCAGTCTGCAGCGCGGGCAGCTGTCCCTGCAGCGTCCTGACCTCCGACTCCTTGGTCAGCACGGAGGCGTTCGCCGCGGTCAACGCCACCTGCAGGGGTGCTGCTTCCTTCTGGAGGTTGCTGCTCTCGGTCTGCTTCGCCAGCAGTTCCGTATTGAGCGTGCTTACCTGGCCCTGGAGCGTGCTGAGATTGCCCTGCAGGCCGGAGATCTGCGTGTTCTTGTCCTTGATCTGCGTGTTGACCGTGGCGAGCTGGGCCTCCTTCGCTACGCGCTCGTCTTCGAGGTCCCGCTTGGTTTTGGAGTTGCCGTTGATTGCGTTGATCCGCGTCGAGAGTGAGGCGATCTCACCCTCGAGGGTCGTCTTCTGCTTCGCCATAGTGGCCAGCTCGCCCTCAGCAGTGCTGATGGCGCCCTGCTTGGCCGTGATCTCCGCGTTCTTGGCGGTGATATTGTTCTGCGCCTTTGAGATCTCGGCAGTGACCTCGGCCTGGCGGCTGCTGTTGCCGGCGACGGCGTCCGCAGCCTTGGCAGCGTCTGCGCTCAGGATCTTGAGTTCACCCTCGGCGCCGGTGATGGCCGCCCGCCGCGCCGTGAGGGCATCGGCGGCCTGCGTTGCGGCTCCCTCGAGTGCGAGGAGATCGGTCTGGGCTGCCGTGATGGCAGCCTGCTGGGCCGCAACGGCGTCTCCGGCCGTGGCCGCCTCGGTCTGAAGCGCGGTGAGCGAGCGTCCGGCAGCTTCGATCTCCTCCTGCTGGGCATCGAGAGCGGACTGCGCCGTGGTGCCGGCAGCGACGAGTTGCTTCAGGGTGGCCTCGGCGTCGGTCACTGCCTGCTGTGCTGCGCCGACAGCGGTCTCTGCTTCCTCCGCCGTCGTCGTGAGGGCCGCCAGCTCGCGCTGTGCCTGTGCGATGGCGTCCTTCTGCAGTGTCAGGTCGGCCGCTGTCCGCGTTGCGTCGGCTTCGAGGCCGGCCAGCTCGCCCGTTGCGAGGCGGAGCGCCTCCTGTGCGGCATCGACGTCGGCGGCAGCGGCGAGCGCCTGCTTCCGCAGCTCGTCCCCGTCGGCCTCAGCCGCGGTCAGCTCCGCCTGGAGCGGTGCGAGCACAGCTGCGACGTCCTTCTGCTGCGCCTGCAGGTTCGCGAGGTCCGAGGTGGCCGTCTCGATGGCCTTCGCGGTGCTCGCCTGCTGCTCGGTGACGGCAGCGAGCTCAGTCTGGGCGTTCTTCTCGGCGGCATCCAGCTGGGCGCTCTGGGTCTCGAGAGCGGCGATTGCCTTGGTGGCGTCGTCGATCTGCGTCGTGAGGGCGGCGGCATTCGCCTGCAGTACCGACCGCTCGGCCTGCAGCTTGGTGATGACATCCGCATTCTTGCGCGCCGCATTCCTGAGGAGGTTCTCCTGCACCGTGCCCCGATGCGCCGCCTGGTTCACCACGCCGTTGCACACCCCCGACGTCGGCCCTGATTGCGCGGATGCCTGCGGGGCGAAGACCAGGGCTCCACCGAGGATGCCCGGCAGGAGGACTGCGGTCGCGAGTCGGCGGGTGAGGGTGGATGTGGTGTTGCTGGTGCGCACGTAAGCTCCTGAAGGCTTTGGGGAGGCGTCATCGCCTCCCCAAAGGTAGGGGCGATAGTTCACACAGGAAACAGTGCTGTCTACGTGAGTATCGAAGGCAACTACTTGGACGCACGCTGCCGACTACCTGCGGGCCTTGTCCTGCGCGTCAGGTCCCGCAGTACGTCGTGTACTTGCCGAAGTCGTCCGGGGCGCCCGCGGCGTAGCGCTCCAGCCCCGGGCGCTCCTCGAACGGGCGGGCGACGACCTCGACGAGCCGGTCCAGGGGGCCGAGGTCGCCCGCGGTCGCGGCCTCCAGTGCCTCCTCGACGAGATGGTTCCGCGGGATGTACACGGGGTTCACGCGGTCCATGGCGTCGGCGTCGGGCCCGTGAGTGAGCCACCGCTCGGCCCAGGCGTCGAAGGCGGCGACGTCGAGCACCTTGTCCCGCGCCGGCCGGGCGTCGCCGCGGACCACCGAACTCAGTCCCCGGAAGAAGGACGTGTAGTCCACGTGGTTCTCCTGCAGGAGGGTGAGGACGTCATTGGCCAACGCTGACGCGACCTCGTCTTCGACGTCATCGGGCAGCCCCAGTTTTGCCTTCATGCCCTCGAGCCAGGCGCCGCTGTAGCGGGGGCGAAAGGACTCGAGGACACCGACGGCGAGGGCGATGGCCTGCTCCTGCTCCTCGTCGATGAGCGGCAGGAGCGTCTCGGCGAGGCGGGCGAGGTTCCACTCGGCGATCAGCGGCTGGTTGGCGTAGGCGTACCGGCCGCCGCGGTCGATGGAGCTGTAGACCGTGGAGTAGTCGAAGACGTCCATGAACGCGCAGGGCCCGTAGTCGATGGTCTCGCCCGAGATAGTCATGTTGTCCGTGTTCATCACGCCGTGGAGGAATCCCACGAGCATCCACTGCGCCACGAGCGCGGCCTGCGCGGACAGCACCGACTCGAACAGGGCGAGATAGGGACGCTCGGCAGTCGCGGCCTCGGGATAGTGGCGGCTGATCGCATGGTCGGCGAGGCGCTTCAGCAGATCCTGCTCGCCGGTGGCCGCTGCGTACTGGAAGCTTCCGACGCGCAGATGGCTGCTCGCGACGCGCGTCAGGACGGCGCCCGGCAGCATGGTCTCGCGGCGTACATCGCGCCCGGTGGCGACGACGGCGAGGGAGCGCGTGGTCGGGACGCCGAGGGCCTGCATGGCCTCGCTGACGATGTACTCGCGCAGCATGGGACCGACGACGGCGAGACCGTCCCCGCCGCGCGCGAAGGGTGTGCGGCCGGAGCCCTTGAGGTGGACGTCGCGGAGGCGGCCCCCGACGTCGGTCACCTCGCCGAGCAGCAGCGCCCGGCCATCTCCCAGGCGGGGGTTGAAGCTGCCGAACTGGTGACCGGAGTAGGCCTGGGCCACCGGCGTCGCGCCGTCGGGCACGGAGGTGCCGAGCAGCAGGGCCAGGCCTTCGGGGGAGCGGAGGAACCCGGGCTCGAATCCGAGCTCCGCGGCCACCGGCTCGTTGAGGGCCAGGAGTCTCGGGGAGGGGGCGTCGTCGGCCTGCCAGGCGACCGCCATCTCGGGCAGTTCCCGCGCGAAGCGGCCATCGAAGATGATCCTGGAGTGTGTGGGCACGCTCATCCCTCCACCGTACGCCCGCCCACTGCGATGCCGGCGCCTGTGGAGATGCTGGCCCAAGTGGCCTCCGGATCGTAAACTAGTAAGCCACCTGACGTTCTCGGGTGACGAGGCGCACGATCGAAGGAGATCACCATGGGCATCAGCAACAGGATCAGGACCGCGGCCAACCGCTACCTCAGCAGGTCGGGCACCGCGACCACGGGCAGGACCGCCGGCGGGGCTGCCGGACGACGGGGCACGCCCGTGCCCACGGGCAAGGCCGGCGGGATCCTCCGCAACCTGCTCAACCGGAAGTAGCAGCAGCGCTCAGGCCCTCGTCCCTCCGGGAATAGGGCCTGAGCGTCCCGCCGTTGCGCCAGGTATGCAGATAGAGATCTGGTCCGACGTGAAATGCCCGTGGTGCTTCGTCGGCAAGCGCCGCTTCGAGAAAGCCCTCGCCGGGTTCCCCCACCGCGACAGCGTCGAGGTGACCTGGAAGAGCTACCAGCTCGACCCGTCCCTTCCCGACCACTACGAGGGCACCGAGCAGCAGTACCTCGCCGAACGCAAGGGCATCGCGCCCGAGCAGGTCCGCCAGATGTGGCAGCACCTCTCCGGGCAGGCTGAGGGCGAGGGCCTCTCCTTCGACTTCGACAGCGTGGTGGTGGGCAACAGCTTCACCGCGCACCGCTTCCTGCACCTCGCCAAGTCACACGGTCTGGGCGACGCCGCGAAGGAAGCCGTCATGTCCGCCCACTTCGAGCAGGGACTCGACACCTCCGACGTCGAGGTCCTCGTCTCCCTCGGCACGGGCGTCGGCCTGAACGAGGACGAGATCCGCGACACCGTCTCCGGCGACCGCTTCGCCGACGACGTCCGCCATGACATCGAGGAAGCCCGCACGCTCGGCGTGCAGGGTGTCCCGTTCTTCGTCGTCGACCGCAGGTACGGGATCTCCGGCGCCCAGCCCGTGGAGACGTTCCGGCAGGCCCTCGACCAGGCATGGCGGGAGTCCCACCCCCTGGTCTCCCTCACGCCGTCGCCCGACGGACCCGCCTGCGGCCCGGACGGCTGCTGAAGTCCCGCTGAGCGCCCGCGGACGGCGGCGCCCCTGTTCCGTCGTCAGCGGCGCGCCGCGCCCCTCGCCATCTTCCGCAGTTCGTCCTGAACGCGTTCGAGTTCACGCCGACGCCGGGCCTGGAGTTCCTCCGGGTCGGGCGTCCCGTTGCGTGGAGGCTCGCTGACGGACCCCTGGTCCGGTGCCGAGCCCTCCCCGGACGCGGGGACCGGTTCCTCCGGAGCGTCCGTTCCGTGCAGGGGATCGAAGAACAATGCGTCGCGGCCCATCAGCCCTCCTTGTGGCGGTATCTGCTCCGACACTAGCCGTCCCGTGTTTCCGGCTGTTTTCGTGCACCAAGCCTGTTCAGGCGAAGCCCGCCGCGCGCGCGACCACCATACCGCCGTCGTCGATCCGGGCGATGGCCCACCCGATGCCGCACACGGCATACAGCGAGATGGGCACCAGCAGGCACCACTCCCGAAACGAACCGGCGTTGCCGAGCACGGGGATCGCGATGTTCCCGTTGGGCCGCCAGACCTGCGCGATGACCGGCACCTTCGCCAGGCCGCGCGGCCGCCGGAGCCGGAACGGATACAGGGGGTTGCAGCCGCCGGTGGTGAGCATGTCACCGAGGATGTGCGCGATCACACCGATCCCCACCGCGAGCGGGAACCAGAACTGCTCCTCGGGGGCGAACGCCGTGACGAACGCCCCGGCCGTCAGGCCGACCGCCCACGGCGACCTGCGCATGCTGTCCGGGATGATCTTCAGGGCCTTCGCCGCGAAGGAGACGAGCAGCACCGTGAGCAGGCCGGCGCCCGGGTAGATGGTACCGAAGTCGGCCGTCTCGACGGTCCAGAGCCCTGCGACGAAGGCGACGGCGACGAACGCGGCGACGCCGAGCAGCGAGTGCGTGCCCCGCCGGTGACCGCCCGAGATCGCTCCGATCCCGGCGCACAGCAGGTTGGACAACGGCGGCAGGGAGTGGGCGATCGTGGCACTGTGGTGGTCGGCGTCCGGCAGGAGCGCCGCGCCGGCGGTCACGAGGGCACCGGTGACGACGCCGACCGGACTGACGTCGAGCAGCCCGAAGCCGAGGGTGACGGCGTCCGGCAGCAGGGGCACCAGGTGGCCGGGATGCACCTCGATCCGGGTGGTGGCGGCAACCCAGGCGGCGGCGCCGCAGGCAGCATGGTGGGCGCCCATCATGGCGGGAGTCCTTTCGGTGAGACCGCGCCGGCTGCAGGATTCCAACCGGCGGCGAGATCCCATCCTGTCGCGCGCCACCGTCATTATCCGAAGCAGGGGCTCCCGGGCACGCCGGAATGGCTCCGACCCCGGCGCGGTTCCTGTAGACATGCCCCTTCCCTTCGCCGGTGTGTCCATCCTCGACCGCGCCCAGTCGCGGACCGGGTCCTCCGAGGCGGAGACACTGCAGCGCGTCATCGGGCGCGCCCGGCAGGCCGAGCGGCTCGGGTTCACCCGGTTCTGGGTCGCGGAGCACCACGGCGTGCCGGGGATCGCGGGGTCGGCGCCGGCCGTGCTCGCCGCCGCCGTCCTCTCCGCCACGACGACGATCCGCGTCGGGACGGGCGGCATCATGCTGCCGAACCACCAGCCCCTCGTGGTCGCGGAGCAGGCCACGACGCTGGCTGCCCTGTCCGGAGGCCGCTTCGATTTGGGCATCGGCCGATCGCTCGGTTTCACCTCCGCTGTGCGCGCCGCGCTGCGGACCGGCAGGGAGGAGGCGGACCGGTTCGGGCAGGACATCGCCGAACTGCTGGCCTTCCTCGACGGCACCGCGCCGGTCACGGCCCGCCCGCAGGACGCCGGCCGGACACCCGTCTTCGTCCTCGCCACCGGGCAGGGCGTGGACATCGCCGCGAAGGCCGGCCTCGCCGTCGTCCTCGGCGGACCCGCCCTGTTCCGGGACGGCCAGCCGGCACTCGAGCGCTACCGCGCCTCCTTCCGCCCTTCCGCATGGTGGGACAGGCCGCACGTGACCGCGTCGCTGAACGTGGCGGTGGCGGAGACGACGGAGGACGCGCGCCGCCTGCTCCTGCCGGAAGCGCGGGCGCTCGCCGTCTCGAGGACCAGGGGGTACTTCCCGCCGCTCGAGGCGGTCCCGTCGGAGCCACCCACCGCCCGGGAGGAAAGCCTCATCGAGGAATCACTCGCCACGGCCATCTATGGGACGGCACCCGAGGTGGAGCGGCAGCTGGCCGAGGTGCAGGCGCGCACGGGTGCGGACGAACTGCTGGTCAGCGGTGGAGCCTACGACCTCGGAGCGCAGGAGGCGTCGGACGAACGGCTGGCGATACTGACCCGGCCCTGACGCCTCCCCGCCCGGCCCGATCGCCAGTCGGACCACGAATGGTAAGCATGCTTGTTACATGGCGCCGGGTGGCTCTAGTGTTTCGTTCATGCGCCGAATCAGGCGGGCTTCACCGACGACAGGAACGCCATGCTCACGCTCAACGACCTCAACCCCCTCATCCGGTACCATCGCGCGGTCGTCACGGACCAGGGGGACAAGGTGGGCTCGATCGGAGTGGTGTACCTGGACGACGCCACCGAGGAGCCGACCTGGGTCACCGTCCACACCGGACTGTTCGGCACCAAGGAGTCCTTCGTGCCGCTCGCGGGAGCTTCGGTGGAGGGCGACCACCTCGTGGTCCGCTACCCGCGGGACCTGATCAAGCATGCACCGTCCACCGAGCGTGACGGTCACCTGGGCCCCGAGGACGAGAGGGCTCTGTACCGGCACTACGGCCTGATCCACCCGACGGCGAGGCAGGGCGAGGCCCCGGCTGCTGCTGCGACGGCGGTTGCTCCGGCAACGGCCGCTGCGGCGGTGACGGCCGCTGCTCCCGCTACGGCGGCTACGGCTGTGGCTCCGGCCACGGCGGCGACAGCCGCTGTTCCCGTGGCGGAGGTGGCGCAGGCTCCGGCACGCACGACGTCCGCGACCGCCGCGGCGACCGCTCCTCCCGTGTCCTACGCACCTTCCGAGGCATCGACGGCAACCTACGCGCAGGCGGAGACGGACACGCCGGCCGAGGCCCACGCGTCGGTTGCTCCTGTCGGGACGCACGAGCCGGCTGTTCCGGCCCACACGCCCTCGTTCTCGCCGGCGCCGACGGAGACGCACGACGACGGCGGCACGCCCTGGGTGGTCCGCTCCGAGGAACGGCTGCGGGTCGACACGGAGGAGTACGAGGCGGCGCGCGTCCGGCTGCGGAAGTACGTCGTCACCGAGGAGGTGTCGCAGTCCGTGCCGGTCGAGCGGGAGGAACTGCTGATCGAACGCGAGCCGATCACGTCGGCGACCCTCGACAGCGACTACACCGGTTCGCTGTTCCAGGAGGAGGCCGTCGAGTTCGTGGGGCGCGAGGAACACGCCGTGGTGATGGGCAAGGAGACCGTCGCCGTCGAGCGTGTCCGGCTCGGCAGGACCAAGGTCACGGGCAGGGCGACGGTGAGGGAGCAGGTGCGCAAGGAACGCATCGCCAGCTCCGTCGACGGGGAGGGGGAGACCGGCGCCGATACCGGCACCCGCCGGTCCGGGGGCCGCACGCGCCGCGCTACCGGCAGCACCGGCCGGGGCCGGGTCGCGACATCCGACGATCAGGCGGGGAGGATCGTGACGAACAACCCGAACCCCCTCATCAAGGGCAAGAACAAGAAGCGCTGACAGTACGGCTGCCGCGCCGGGGGAGGCGGCAGTACCCCCTCCGGGCAGTACGTGCTGCCCCGAACCGGCCTCCACCTGATAGCTTTCGGACGGAGCGGCGGGAGCCGCACCCCGCCCACCACCGGAGGCACACATGACGAGTCCGACCGAGGAATCCGTAGGAACCCCTGTCCGGGCGGGCCTCGCGTCCTGGCCCACGCCGCTCGAGCCCGCGCCCCGGCTGGCCGCTGCCCTCGGCCTCGATCCGGACGACCTCTGGATCAAGCACGACGACCTCATCGGGCTCGGCGGCGGCGGGAACAAGGTGCGCAAGCTCGAGTGGACCGCCGGGACGGCGCTCGCACAGGGTGCCGACGTGCTGATCACGAGTGGAGCGGCGCAGAGCAACCACGCCCGCCTGACCGCTGCCGCGGGCGCCCGGCTCGGGGTGGACGTGGTCCTCGTGCTGGCAGGGCAGGCCGCGCCCACCGGCAACATCGCCCTCGACGCACTGCTCGGGGCCTCCCTCCACTGGTGCGGCGACGCCTCGGACGAGGAGCTCGCCGCCCGCGTGGACGAAATGGCCGACGAGCTCGCCGCGCAGGGCCGGCGACCCGGCGTCATCCCCTTCGGCGGGTCGAACGCCCTCGGCGCCAGCGGCTACCGGGTGGCCGGCGACGAACTCCTGCACCAGGACCCGTCGGTGCAGCAGGTGGTCGTGGCGGTCGGTTCCGGCGGGACGATGGCCGGACTCGTGGCCGCGCTCGGCGCCGAGCGCGTCCTCGGCGTCGATACCGGTGCACTGTCGGAGCCGTCCGCCGCCGTCGCCCGGATGGTGGCGGAGCTCACCGGGCAACCCGAGGACGAGCCCGCCCTGCGGATCGACAGGACCCTGCTCGGCTCGGGCTACGGTTCCGTCAGCGACGACGTCCTCGACGCGATGCGCCTGGCCGCCCGTACCGAGGGCCTCGTCCTCGACCCCACCTACACGGCGCGCGCCATGGCCGGACTCGTCGCCGCGGTCCGCCGGGGTGAGCTGGCGGCGGGGCAGCGCATCGTCTACTGGCACACCGGAGGGCTGCCCGGACTGCTGGGGCACACGACGGCGCTCGAGAGGATCATGGCCGGATGAACACGTCTGCAGGGCACGACGACGCCGCCGCTTTCGCGTCCTACTCGGACGCCTTCACCGAGGCTCCCGGGTACCTGAACTTCGCCAGTTACGGGCCACCGTCGCGTGCGGTCCGCGAGCGGGTGGCACACCTCCTGGAGCTCGCAGGCAATGCCGACGCCGATGCGAGCGACGTGCTGCACCACGAGGACCTGCGCGCACGGGAGGCCTTCGCGCGGCTCAGCGGCTTCCCCCTCGAGAACGTGGGGCTGACCGGCAGTACCTCGCTCGGGCTGTTCCAGGTGGCCTTCGGCCTGCCCGGCGGATCGGTGCTCGTCAACGCCGGCGAGTTCCCCTCCAACACCTACCCCTGGCTGCGCACCAGCGCGGTGGGACGGGCCCGCGTCCACCTGACCGGTGGGCCGGGCACGCGCATGACGCCCGACGTCGTCGCCGGCGGACTGACCGATGACACCGTCGCGGTGAGTGTGAGCGCCGTCGACTTCCGCACCGGCTACCGCGCGGACCTGGCGGGCATCCGCGAGTTGATCGGACCCGACCGGTTGCTGGTGGTCGACGGCATCCAGGCCTTCGGCGTGGCGGACGTCGAATGGACGCTGGCCGACGTGCTCATCGCGGGCGCGCAGAAGTGGGTCCGCGCCGGGTGGGGCGTGGCCGCCCTCGCCCTGTCGTCGCAGGGCATGGAGCGGATCGAGCCACTGCTGACCGGCTGGACGGGCGTCACGGATCCGCGCCGGTACGACGGCGAGGAGCACCCGCCGCTGCCCGGGGCGCAGCGCTTCTCCATCTCGAACCTCTCGCCCTACGCGACCGGCGCCTTCGCGGAGGCTCTCGCACTGATCGAGACCGTGGGGGTGCCGGCGATCGACGGCATCGTGGCCACCCACGCCCAGGGGCTCGTGGAGCAGCTCGACGCCGCCGGAGTGGAAGTCCTCTCGCCAAGGGACCGCTCGGAGAGTGCCGGGATCGTCGTGGCGGAAGTCCCCGGGCGGGCGGCCGAGGCACATGCTGCCCTCGCGGCCGCCGACATCACGGCGACGCTGCACGGGGAGGACCGCATCCGCTTCTCCGTGCACGCCACCACCCGCTCCGAGGTGTTCGGCGAGGCTGCGAAGGTCCTGGCTCCGTTCACCTGACGGACCGCCTCCTGGCGGACGAGGCACGACATGGTTCACAGAACGCAACCAAACCCTGAAAGTGTCCGCGGCTGGTGCTAGCGTCCCACCCAGAACATGTGACCTAGGCAACATGTTCGTCATCTCAGGCACCTACCCTGAGCTTGCTCTGCATCAGCTGGGATATTTCATTTAGGAGAACCCTTGAATCTCACCACTCGTACCCGGGGGCTGCGGTGCGCGATGGCGCTCGCCGTGACCAGCGCCGTCGTGCTCGCTCCCGTGAGCGCACAGGCCACCACCGGCACCGCGGCGGACTCACCGACCGCGACGTCGTCCTTCACGTCCTCGCCGAGCGCCGACGGCGCAGCGGCGAAGGCCGACGACCGCTCCGACCCTGCGGCCGACGAACGCCGCGCACTCAACCAGCAGGGCGTGGAGAAAGTCATCTCCGGCGAGGCGAAGGTCGAGGACCGCAACGGCTCCAAGGCCGTCAAGGTCGCTCCCGGCCAGTGGGCGCAGTACGGCCTGCAGGACAGCGACCAGATCCTGTCCTTCCTCGTCGACTTCGGCGACAAGGTGGATCCGCGCTTCCCGACCTCCACGCCGGGCCCCACGAATGGCGCGATCAAGGAGCCGAACCGTGCGGTGGACAACTCCACCTACTGGTCCGACACCTTCGACCGCGAGCACTACCTCGACATGTTCTTCGGCACGGAGGGCGAGTCGCTGAAGGGCGTCTACGAGGAGATGTCCAGCGGCCGGTACACGGTCGACGGCGACGTCAGCGACTGGGTGACCGTCCCCTACAACTCGGCCAGCTACGGCGAGACCGAGAGCCAGGCGGACATGACCCGCTTCGTACAGGACACCGCGAACGCCTGGTACGACTCCCAGGTCGCTGCAGGCAAGACCGCTGCCGAGATCGACGCGTACCTCGCGACCTTCGACCAGTGGGATCGCTACGACTTCGACAAGGACGGCGACTTCGACGAGGCCGACGGCTACATCGACCACTTCCAGGCCATCCACGCCGGTGAGGGCGAGGAGGCCGGCGCGGCGTCGTCGGCCATCTGGTCCCACCGCTGGGCGGTCGGCCAGGCGGGACGCGGCACCGCCGGCCCCGCAGCCAACCCCTACGGCGGCATCAAGATCGGCCAGTCCAACGTCTGGATCCGCGACTACACCACGGAGCCCGAGAACGGCGGCCTCGGCGTCTTCGCGCACGAGTACGGCCACGACCTCGGCCTGCCGGACCTGTACGACACGAGCGGCGGCGAGAACGGCACCGGCTTCTGGACGCTCATGAGCTCCGGTTCGTGGCTCGGCCACGGCGACGGCTCCATCGGCACCACCCCGAACCACATGGGTGCCTGGGAGAAGCTGCAGCTCGGCTGGCTCGACTACGAGGTCGCGACCGCGGGCGAGAAGTCGACCCACAAGATCGGCCCCTCGTTCCACGCCACGAAGGCCCCGCAGGCCGTCGTCGTGAACCTGCCCAAGGACGCCGCGGGCAAGAACCGCTTCTACATCGCCGAGAACCGGGTGTACGCGGGCTACGACGCCACGCTCGCCACCGGTCCGTACAACTTCGGCTGGGGCCTCACCTCGCCCGACACCGTGGAGCACTACAAGTACCAGGACGGCCTGAGCATCACGTACTGGAACACCGCGCAGTCCAACAACAACACGCGCCAGCACCCCGGCGCCGGTCTGGCCCTGCCCGTGGACGCACACCCGAAGGCCCTCACCTGGTCCGACGGCACCATGGTCCGCAACCGCATCCAGAGCTTCGACGCCACCTTCGGCAAGGAGGCCACCGATCCGTTGAGCCTGCACCGTGAGACGGCGGCAGGCATGACGACGCTCACCGCGCCGTCGCAGCGCGGCGTCGCCGTCTTCGACGACACCAACCCAACCGCCTACTACGACGCCGCGAACCCGCAGGGCTCGGTCGTCGTCGCCGGCACCGGGACGAAGATCGAAGTGATCCAGTCCAACTCGACGGGCATGCTGACCCTCCAGGTCCGCTAGTCCGCATCAGCACGACGAAGGAGCCGGGAGGTAATTCCCGGCTCCTTCAGCGTCTGAGGTGTCCCTGTCAGGGCCGCTGTTCCTGGTTCCTGCGGCAGGATGCGCCGCCGTCGTTCCTGGTTCTTGGGCGTGAAGGGACCGGAACGCGGCGAATCGGGGTCCTTCCGGCCGGACAACGTGGAACGACGGAGAGCCGTTCGGCCCGGCCCGGACTAGTGCGTACCCCTCCGGCGTCTCGGACTGGCGACGACGGCGACCGCGACGGCCAGCGCCAGCGCCACGAGGCTGAGGACTCCCGCGGCGACGTAGCGCCCTGACGGGCCGAGACGGGCCTGCTCCACGTCCTCCTCGGCCAGCACGTCCACCGCCTGGGGCGTGGCCGTCCCCGGAGTGGTGGGCGCTCTGGAGGACGGGTCGGGGTAGGGGGCGGGGGAGCGCGGAACCGGTGCCCGGAAGACCTCCACCCCGGACGTGCCGTTCCCGGTTGCCGCGGACGCTCGGGCCGGCCCGGACGTGGCCGGCGCGCCCTGACTGGGCGGGGGCGACGCGGGGTCGTCCGTCGCCGGGTTCGTCGGCGGCGCGACGTCGGGTTGCTCCTCGGTGGGTGACTCCGACGGATCGGGGGCCTTCTCCGTGGGTGGCTCGACCGGAGGTGCCGTACCCGGGTCGACCGGTGGTTCGACCGGCGGATCCATGGGTAGTTCCCCCGGGAGTGTTGCGGGCGGTTCCGACGGATTGACGGGAGGAACCACCGGCTCGTCGGTAGGCGGGTCGACGGGCGGCACGACAGGAGCCGTCGGCGCGACGAGCTGGGGAACGACCGACGGAATGACGACTTCACCGGTGGGTCGCGGCGCTGGATCTACCGCCGGGGTGATCTGCCGGGTCACTCCGGTGCCGGCCTGGGCAGTGGTGCCCACGCCCCAGGCCGCTTCGGCACCGGTGGACAGGAGGCCGGCGCTCAGGGCCAGGAGGGCAAGGGATATGGGCGCGCGCATGGGGAAGTCTTCTCCGAGGGGTGGCGAGCCGCTGCGGGCACGAGGGCCACGTGTCCCCAGCTGGCTGACGGTCACTTCCCATCGTACGGAGCCTCCGGTTCCACGCCCACTGATCGGACCGCTGCCGTCGTGCTTGCCAGATGGTGCCGACGTCGTACAGGCCGTCCCCGCCCCAGCGGACTCACACGTGCGCAGGGACCGCCGGGCGGAAGACGAAGAAGCGGTAGGCGACGTAACGGAACACGTTGCCGAGGAGGACGCCGATGACGTTTCCCGAGATGTTGTCGGCCAGTGGACCCGTGAGGCCCAGTACGTAGTGCGACACGAACAGGCACGCGGCTGCGATACCCAGCCCCACGAGATTCGTCAGGCCGAAGAGGAGCGCCTCCTCGCGCTTCGGCCGGCCGGCGAACTGACGGAATGTCACGTAGTGGCTGCCAAGCCAGGAGACGCCGGTGGCCAGGGCCACGGAGGACACCTTCGACGTGATCGGTCCGACGCCGCATCCGGCGGCGAGGATGTTGTAGACGGAGATGTCGACGAGGAAGGCGAGCGTCCCCACGGCCGCGAAGGATCCGAGGCGTTGCAGCGCGCCACCCATGCTCTTCCTCCTCCGTCGACGACGTCGGATTCTACTCCTTAGGTTGCCTAAGTAACCAATTGAAGGCCACGCGGCGGCCTGCCTGGTCAAGGCCGGCCCCCGACCGCGCCGGGCGCCCCACCGTGGCTAGCATGAGGACCTACCCACGGAGGACCCCATGAACGAAACCATGCTCGCCGGACGGCTCGACGTCAGCACCGGATCCTTCGAGGTCAAGGAGGTGCCGGTGCCCGTGCCGGGCCCGGGCTTCGTCCGCGTGAAGGTCCGGGCTGCCGGCGTGTGCCTCTCCGACGTCCACCTGATCGAAGGGATCCTGAAGCCCCTGCACCTCCGCGGTGACGAGGTGACCCTCGGGCACGAGGTCTCGGGCAGCGTGGATCTCGCCGGTGACGGCGTGGAGGGCTGGTCCGCGGGCGACCGCGTGGTCCTGCAGGCCGGCTACGAATACCGGGGCGTCACGCTCACCATGGGTGTGGACTACGACGGCGGCTGGGCCGAGTACGTGGTGGTGCCCGCCGGGGTGCTGGTGCCGTTGAGTCCGGACTTCTCCTACGAGCAGGCCGCCATCATCCCCGACGCCGTCTCGACCCCCTGGGCCTCGATCGTGTCCACCGGGCAGGTGCGGCCGGCCGAGGCGGTGGGCGTCTGGGGCGTCGGCGGGCTCGGAGCCCACGGCGTGCAGCTGCTGCGCATGGTCGGCGCCGCGCCCATCGTCGCCGTGGACATCCTGCCCGAGGCCCGGGAGCGGGCCCTCGCCTTCGGCGCCGACGTGGCCCTCGATCCGCGTGCCGACGACTTCGCCGCCGCCATGGCCGCGGCGACCGGTGGGCGCGGGCTCGACGTCGCCTTCGACTTCGCGGGAGTGGACGTCGTGCGGGCGCAGGCGCTCTCGTGCCTGGGGCTGCAGGGCCGGCTCGTCCTGGTGGGCCTGAGCGGGAACCCGATCAGCATCTCCGACAGCACGGCCTTCTCCTACACGCGCAAGCAGGTCCGCGGACACTACGGGTCCGAGGCCCACCACGTGCCGGAACTGGTGGCGCTCGCGGAACTCGGGCGCCTCGACTTCGCCCGCTCCATCAGCGATACCCTTCCGCTGCGCGACGCCGCGGTCGCTGTTGCGCGCCTCGAGCGCAAGGAGGGCAACCCCATCCGGTTGGTGCTGGTGCCCTGACGGCCGGTGTCCGCGGAGCCTGCGCGATCGGCAGGGAGGGCGTCAGCCCATCATCGACCGGTCGTCCAGCCGGTGGTAGGAGCGGTTGTGGTAGACCAGCGGCGCCGCGTCGTCGTGTCCGCGCTGCTCGATGGACACGACCTCCGCGGCGAGGATCATCGATCCGCCGACCGGCAGTCGGTGCAAGATGCGGCAGCGCAGGGCCCAGGGCGCATCGGTCAGGAGCGGTTCGCCCGAGGGTAGCGACTGCCACGCGACGGCTCCGCCAAAGCGATCGGCTCCTCGGGTCGCGAACAGCCGGGCGATCCGGAGCTGGTCCGCACCCAGCAGGTGGACCAGGAGTGTGTCAGCCCGGACGAGGGCTGCTGCCGACGAGGACGCCGTGGACACGGAGAACGTGAGGACGGGCGGCTCGGCCGAGACCGAGGAGACCGACGACGCCGTCAGGCCGACCGGCCCGTCGGGTCCCTGGGCCGTGAGGACAGCGATCCCGGCGGGGTGTGCCCGGAAGGCGTCCTTGAAGAGGTCGGCGGTGGGGGCGTGGCCGGCAGATACTGTCATGCTCTCAACGCTAGAACCTGAACAAAGGTTGAGGTCAAATCGGGCTGCCGGCGTGCGGCCGTTCAGGGGTCGAGCAGCGTGGACGGGATGCCGCGCCGGCCGGCGTCGTCGTTCGGGTTGACGAAGCCGCACGTCGCAAGGGACAGGCAGCCGCAGCCGATGCAGCCGTCCAGCCGGTCCCGCAGATGTTCGAGCTGGGCGATGCGCTGCTCGATCTCCTGCTGCCAGGCCGCCGACAGCCGCTGCCAGTCCTCCTGGTCCGGGACGCCGTCCATGGGGAGCTCGGCGAAGGCCTTCGCGACGGTGGCGAGCGGGATGCCGGCGCGCTGAGCGGCCCGGATGACGGCGACGCGGCGCAGGACGGAGCGATCGTACCGGCGCTGGTTGCCGCTCGTACGGCGACTGCGGATCAGCCCCTGGCGTTCGTAGAAGTGCAGGGCGGAGACGCTCATGCCGCTGCGCGCGGCCACCTGCCCCACGGAGAGGTCCCGGTCGGTCGGCATGGTTCCTCCTGGGCTACGTCGTCGTGCCAGCGTAGCGCCGGGTCCTGCGGCGGACCGTACCCGCGCCGCCCGGCTCCCGATGGGCACATGCCCGGAGCCGGCCGGCGGAGGCGCACTAGCGGCCGAGCAGCTCCCCGACGTACTGCTTCAGGGGCGTCGTCGGGCGGCCGATGAGGCGGGACAGGGTGCCGTCGCTGCCGGCGAGGGCGCCGTCGGCGATATTGGCGTCCAGGGCGGCGACGAAGCGGGCCGTGCCCTCGTCCAGCCCGGAACCCGTGAGCGCGGCGACGTGCTCGTCCACGGACAGCTTGTCCACGGCGACGGGCGTCCCTGCCACCTCGGCGACCGTGGCAGCCAGCTCGTCGAAGGTCCAGGGCTCGTCGCCGCCGAGCTCGAGGATCTCGCCCGCGTGATCGTCGGACAGCAGGACGACGGCGGCGGCCTCGGCGTAGTCCCGGCGCGGCGCGCTCGCGACCCTTCCGTCCCCTGCCCCGGTCAGGATGCTGCCCGTGGACACCGCCTGATGGATGGTGTCGTCATAGTTCTCGGTGTACCAGTTGTTGCGCAGCACCGTGTAGGTGAGGCCCGAGCCCTCGAGCAGACCCTCGGTGGCCTTGTGCTCGGGCGCGAGGACGAGCGAGGTCGTCGAGGCCTTCGGTGCGCTCGTGTAGACCAGGGTTGCATCCACGCGCCGAGCCGCGTCGATCACGGCCTTGTGCTGCACGGTGCGCTGCCCCGCCTCGTTGCCGGAGATGAGCAGGATCTTCTCGGCACCGGCGAAGGCGTCGTCGAGCGTGGAGGCGTCGGCGTAGTCCATGCGCGCCGTCCGGACGCCCTGCGCAGCCAGCCGGCCGAGGACCTCCTCGTTGCGCCCGCCGGCCACGATGGTCGAGGGGTCCACGCCGCGTGCGAGCAGCTGCTCGATCACGAGGCGGCCGAGATGGCCGGTGGCTCCGGTGATGGCGATGGTCATGGCTGTCCTCCAGTTCGTGCACCCGGGTGGTGCGTCTACCAGCGCCAACGGAACACGGCTGAAAAGACTTCCCGCCACTCCGCGTGGACAGTGGCCGCAGCGGCACGATAGGACTGGAAGGAGACCAGCCCCCCACAGACAAGGACCTCGCCGTGCACCAGAGCCCATCCGATCAGGAGCGCCGCCTGAGGGTCGGGGTGGTGGGGATCGGCTGGGCCGGTCGCCAGCACCTCGAGGCCTACGCGAACAGCGCCGACGTCGAGATCGTGGGGCTGGCCGGCATGGAACCGGACCTCCTCGCCGAGCTCCGCGACGAGTACGGCATCCCCCACGCTGTCGAGCGGTGGGAGGACCTGATCGCACTCGACGGGCTCGACGCCATCAGTGTCGCCGTCCCGACCTTCCTCCATGCTCCCATCACCGTCGCCGCACTGGAGCGGGGCCTCCACGTGCTCAGCGAGAAGCCGATCGCGCGCAACGGGGACGAGGGGCAGCTCATGGTCGACGCCGCGCGGAAGGCGGGGCGCGTCCTCGACGTCGCGTTCAACCACCGCCGCCGCGGTGACATCACGGCCCTCAAGCGCGTGCTCGATGACGGCGAGCTCGGCCGCCCCTACTACGCGAAGGCCTCCTGGCTCCGCCGCGCCGGCATCCCCTCGCTGGGCAGCTGGTTCACCAACCGGGAGATGGCCGGGGGCGGACCGCTCGCGGACATCGGCGTCCACGTGATCGACTACGCGCTGCACCTGCTCGGTGAGCCCGAGGTCCTCTCGGTCTCGGCGTCGACCTACTCCGAGCTCGGACCGCAGGGACGGGGCGGTGGCGGCGAGTACAGCGCGCAGGCCGTAGGCTCCGCGTTCGAGGTGGAGGACTTCGCCTCGGCGTTCATGCGCCTCGAAGGCGGCGCCACGCTGCTGGTCGAGGCCGGCTGGGCCGCCTACCGCGACACCGACGATCTCCTCGACTTCCGCATCTACGGGACCGACGGCGGTGCCCAGCTGACCAGGGCCGGTGCGCCGGACAGCGCCGTAGAGAGCCTGCACGTCTACACCGAGAAGGGCGACTACGAGCCGGAGGTCGGCCCGTCGCTGGGCCACCAGGGCGTGGTCGACGACTTCCTCGCCGCCATCCGCGCGGGCGAGGCCGAGTGGGGGCGGCACGACGGCTCGCTCGCGCTGGGCCGGGCCCGCATCATCGACGCCTGCTACGCATCCGCGGCCCGGCACAGGGAGGTCGAGCTCTGATGGCGGACAGCACGGGAACCAGCATCACCTTCGACGGCAAGCCCACGGTCGTCGTCTGGAACGAGGGCGTCCACGAGGCCCGCAACGAGCCCGCGACGATCGGTGAGATGTACCCGCGGGGCATCCACGGGGCCATCGCGGAGTCGCTCGCCGGCTACTTCCCCGGCTCGGACATCACGACCGCGACCCTCGTCGATCCCGAGCACGGACTCACCGAGGAGCGCCTCGCCGGCACGGACGTGCTGCTGTGGTGGGGCCACATCGCCCACGGTGAGGTGTCCAACGACGTCGTCGACCGTGTGCACCGGCACGTCCTCGGCGGCATGGGCCTCGTGGTGCTGCACTCGGGCCACTTCTCGAAGATCCTCACGCGGCTCCTCGGCACCACGTGCTCCCTGAAATGGCGGAACGACGGCGAACGCGAGCTGGTCTGGACGGTCAAGCCGTCGCACCCCATCGCGGCGGGTATCGAGAGCCCGATCGTCATCCCCGAGCAGGAGATGTACGGGGAGCTGTTCGACATCCCCGAACCCGACGACCTCATCTTCATCAGCTCCTTCGAGGGCGGCGAGGTCTTCCGCTCGGGCGTCACCTTCTCGCGCGGCAAGGGCCGGATCTTCTACTTCAGCCCCGGCGACCAGGAGTACCCGGTCTACCACCATCCGCAGGTGCAGCGCGTGCTCGCGAACGCCGTCGACTGGGTGGCGCAGCCCGGCGCGGACCGGACGCGGCGGGAGGCCCCGGGCGTCGAGAACCCGGCGCGGGACTGGTTCCTGACCTGATCGGACCGGCCGCCCCCGCTGCGTAGAAGGCAGGCCGGTCCGCCCGGCCACGAGCGCTGCGGCGCGGGGTCGGGTGATCGGGGTCCGCCACACCGGTCACGGGGTCGATGCAGCGGACGCCCGTCGGTACTGGTTATCGACACGGTCCGGATCGTCGGTACGGCGATCGTCCCGATGACGGTGGCGAATCAGGTGAGTTGCCACTCGGAGACGTCCAGGAGGCGGTCTGCGCGGGTCCGGGTGGCAGCGACGAGCGCCCCGTTCGGTTCGTCCACGCGACGCACCCACTCCTCGGCGGCTGCGGGCGTCTTCCCGAACAGGACATGCCGGGCCACGAGACGGCGTCGGCGCACCTCGGGGTCCACGTCGATGAACCACACCTCGTCGAGGAGCTCCCGCGCGTCCTGCCAGCCGGGCTCCTCGAGCAGCAGGTAGTTGCCCTCCGTCACGAGCAGTGACGACGACGGTTGCACCGGCAGGGCGTTGGCGAGCGGCTGTTCGAGGTCGCGCTCGAAGGCAGGCGCGTAGACGGTGTGATCGGGGCTGCTCCGCAGGCGCGCCAGCAGGGCGGCGTAGCCGTGGGCGTCGAAGGTCTCCGGCGCTCCCTTCCGGTCGAGGAGCCCGAGGCCGTCCAGCGCCTGGTCGGCGAGGTGGAACCCGTCCATGGGCACCAGGGCATGCCGGTCCGGGTCGAGCCCGACGACCGCCGCCGCGATCGTGGACTTGCCCGCGCCCGGCGGACCGACGATCCCGAGCATGGCCCGTTGACCGTCGGCGGGTCCGGGAAGGAGCCCGCGCAGCTCCGCGGCGTTGCGGACGGTCACGGCATTCACGGCAGTGTCCTCCGGGGGTCGGGGACCGGGCTGCGCCGATCCTCCATCCATCATGCCTTGCCGCCCATGCACCGGCAGCGCGGGAGGTTGCCCGGCTCAGCGCGTGTACCGCGATCGACGCCCCGCGGTGGAACGGGTACGCACTGGTGGACGCGCTCCCTGGCAGGCCACGATGGAAGGGTGACCGGATCAGGAGGCCAGATGGGACACGTGGTGCTGCTCGGGGACTCGATCCTCGACAACGGACGGTACGTCGACGGGGGCCCCGACGTCGTCGCGCAGGTGCGGGACGCCCTGCCCGCGACCTGGGACGCCACGCTGCTGGCCGTCGACGGCGACGTCACCTCCGGCGTCGCGCGTCAGCTGCGCGCCCTGCCGCCCGGCGCCACGCACCTCGTGGTCAGCGCCGGCGGCAACGACGCCCTCGGGTACCGGCACCTGCTGCAGCTCCCGGTGGGCGGGGTGGTGGAGGCGCTGCTCGCCTTCGACGCCCCCCGGAGGGCGTTCGCGCAGGACTACGGGGCGATGCTCGACGGCGTCCTCGCGGTGGGGCTGCCCACCGCCGTCTGCACCATCTACGACACACCCGCCTCGGAGCCGGGCTCCACGGTGATCCGCACGGCCCTGGCGTTCTTCAACGACATCATCACGCGGGCCGCCTTCGCGCGGGGCGTGTCCGTCGTCGACCTCCGGCTGGTGTGCGACGACGACGGCGACTACGCGAACCCCATCGAACCCTCCGTGCAGGGCGGAGCCAAGATCGCGGCCGCCATCTCCGCGTTCCTCCTGCCCGACCCGGACCGTCCTTCGTCCACCGTTCTTGTGCGGTGACCTCGGTCGGGCCGGGGCAGGGCTGTCCCTGCGGCAGGCTGCAGCCCCCGCCCGACCGACTCGCACCGCTCACCCGGCGGGGCGGAGCGAGGTGATCATCGCCCTGATGTCCTGGTATTCCTGGGTCTCCATGTAGGCCTGGGGTGTGTCGATGTGCTGCGGCTTCCCCGGGTAGATCAGGTACGGGTCGTAGATGCCGCCGAAGGCGGCCCCGGACGGCGGCCAGGAGAAGAAGTGGGCGATGGGGCACGCTCCCGGGCCCGTGGGCTCGGGTGCCGACGTGATCCCGTACGCGAGCGTGGTGGCGGCCACCGGATCGGCGATGGTGGGGTCGGTGCGTCCCTCGAACACGAACCTCGGTGTGGCCGTCCCCTGCGAGAGCGCCGGGAGCGGCTCCGTGTCCAGCTGCGCGTGAGGGAGTTCCGCCGGGCAGACGGCCCCTGTGACGAGACTCGTCTGCAGGGTCGCGAGCTGCCGACCCGTGGCGTCCCCGATGGCGATGGACACGCCCGCGGGCGGGGGCTCCGGGGCATCGGCGACGGTCCACCCGGTGGGGTGGTCGAAGGACAGACTGCCGTCCGACGTCGTGTAGGTGACCCACGTGCCGGGCGCCGGTTCCGTGGTATCGGTCGTGGGTTCAGCGACCGGTGTTCTGGCCGGTGTCGCGACCGGAGTCGCGACCGGTGTCGCTGTCGATTCCGCGGCGGGCGGCGGTTGCTGCGTCGCGGCGCCCGAACCGGAACCGCAGGAGGAGAGGAGGAATGCGAGGCCCAACGCCCCGCAGCAGATCGATGACCGCTTGTTCTGGCGACCCATGGCTACTCCTTCGTATCGTGGGTGGACCGTTCCATGGTGCGACCCGCCTGCGCCCTGGGAAAGGAGTGCGATCGAACTGGAATCAAGATCGTGGCATTGTTGCCGTTCCGTGCCCCTCCCGTGACACCGCAGTGATACCGCGGTGATACCGCAGGAACCGGCGGTGCCCGGTAAACCACTGGACCCGCTCCGCGCCCGGTGCCATGGTTGGTCCATGGTCAGCGAAGACGACGTCCGCTCTGCATGCCTCGCCCTGCCCGGGACGTCGGAGCGGTTGAGCTGGAACCGGCCGGCATGGTTCGCCCGGACGCTCTTCGCGCGCATGTGGGACGACACCGTCCTGACGGTCAAGACCACCGAGCGTGCTGCGCTCCTCGCGATGCAGCCCGGCGTCTTCCTGCTCCACCCGCACCACGAGAAGTACGAATCGCTCGTGCTCGTGCGTCTCGGCCGGGTCGAGCACGACCAGCTGGTGGAGTTGATCGGGGAGTCCTACCGCATCGCCGACGAGACGCCCTCACGGCGCTGAACCACGATCGGGGAACGGCTGTGGTGTTGGTCACGCAGCGGTGATCCGGGGGCCGGAACAGGTCCCGCACCATCGCTGGGCTGTAGGTAGTCCCCGGGGCCGTTCGCGAGTAGGGCGGTACCCACCAGCAGGTAGAGATGGGGCGGAGGGGGAGCAAGTGACCTCGTGAGGCCACGGGATCCCTACTCGTGAAGCGACCACCGCCCACTCGATACTTTGAGACCGGTGCTCGCTGGCAGAGCCGGCGACGACGCACCTATTCCCTCCGGGGTGGGCGAACGGGCTGGACCTGACCCGTGCACACAGCTGCCGGGCCGGCTTCCACCGGTGTGCAGCTGGAAGTGCTCCTGTCCCACATCCGTCTCACACGAGGCCGTCCGACGCCGTCCGGCGACGAGCGGCCCAGGGGAAATCATGACCTCTCTGCAGTCCCTCGTCCAGGACTCCTTCACCCGACGCCGCACGGTGGCCATCATCGTCGCGCTGATCCTGACGGCCCTCGTGCCGCTCGCGGACTCCGTCCTGCCGGCCGGCTGGTCCTCCGTCCTCCTGGCCGCGGGGATCCTCCTGCTCATGGTCACGCTGCTGCTGCTCGTACGCCCCGGCTCCTCCGACGCCCTCGGGGCGGCGGAGTCCGACGGGGGCAACCGCCGCGGCGCGGGGCTCCTGCTGTACCTGTCGCCGGTGATCCTGCTGAACCTCGTCTATCCGCTCGTCAGCCCCGCCATGGCCGCGGTCGACGTCGGCGGCGTGCAGCTCACCCTCGTGGTGCTCGCCTCCTCCATCACCGTCCCGTGGCTCGCGCAGGCTGCCTGCCTTCCCGCCTACCGCGCCATCGGCGATCTCATGGCCGAGCGCGACATGGCCGCGATCACCCGTCGTTTCTGCACCACCTGGCCCGCGATGTTCGTCCAGTCGCTGCCGCTCGTCGTCGTCTTCGCCGTGCCGCTGTGGCTCGCCACGCATTGGTCCCTCCCGGCCCTCGCTACCTACGCCGCCCTCTGCGCCCTCCACCTGCTCTTCGTCCAGTCCCTCATCCTCACGAACGTGGGGGAACGCCGCGGGCTCTGGGCTCTCGCCTGGGCGGCGTATGCCGTGGCACTGTTCGCGGCCCCCACCCTCTGGTGGCTCCCGCCGCTGCTCGGAACCCTCACACAGGTCGCAGCCATGGGACGCGGTCTGGCAGCAGCCCGGTTCGCCCGCCGACTCGACGCCCGCCACTTCTCGGCCGACCTCGTGCGCGGACTCCTGCTCGGCGCGGTGCTCTGGGCCGACAAGTTCGTCCTGTTCCTCGTCACGGACGGCGACTTCCAGGTGGTGATCGTGTTCCTCGCGATGCTGCCCGCCGTCGTCGCCTACAACTACTACTTCGTGAATCTCGCTCCGCGGGTGGACCGGGCTGTGACCGAACTGCACCGCACCATCGCCGAGGAACCACTCACGCTGCTCGCCACGAGATCCCGGGCACTGAGCCGCACGGTGGACCGCGCGATCCTCAGCACGGGCGCGGTCGGCATGATCCTCACCCTCGTCGTCGTGCTGCTGCTCGAGGGCATCCAGCCCGTGAGCGCACTGCTGGCCGTCGCGGTGGGCGTGGCGTCCTGGGCCTTCATGATCCTGACGCTCCTCAGCTACGAACTGGACTACATCGGCGAGAAGGTCCTGCCGCAGATCCTGGGTGGCACCCACCTCGCGCTGTGCGCGGCAGCCTTCCTGCTGGTGGGCGCCGTGCAGGGTTCTGCCGGAGCCCTGCTGGCGTACAGCCTGCTCGTGGTGGCGGACCTCGTGCTCGTCGCCGTCGCCTGGGTGCTCTACAAGCGGCACTGGACACAGCCCGAGTACACCCTGTTCTGGCGTCACGCCACGTCCTGGTAGCCCCGACCGACCGACCGACCCGACCCGCTCCCAGCGACAAGGAAGAACCATGTACGTCTTCAAGAACCCGAAAGCCCGTCACGCCGCGCTCGAGCAGTCCCCGGCCGCCCTCCTCCCCGCCGAGGCGGCAGCACAGGTCCACTACGCGGACGTCGACGTCGCCATCGTCATGGAATCCACCTACCCGTACCTCAAGGGCGGGGTCTCGGCGGTGGTGCACGATATCGTCACACACAACCCCGACCTCACCTACGGCATCATCCACATCACCTGGGACTCCGCGTCACCCCAGGAGGACCTGTACGGGATGCCGGCGAACGTGGCCTGGGTGCGCCCCGTCTACCTGAGCCTGCAGGAGCACCGGCACGACTTCATGGCGGTGTCCTCCAGGGATCTCGGGATGACCCCGGTGGAGCGCTCCGCGCTCGCGCACCGGGTGTTCGACGCGCTGTACGCGCTGTCCGAACGGGGCGAGGTGGAGCCGCTGTGGCAGCTGATCGACGAGGGGCTGAACGAGCGCACCCGCACCTTCCCGCTCTGGGCCCTCCTGGGATCGAAGGAGTTCATGGAGGCACTTTCCGAGCGGATGCCCCAGCTCGACCTGTCCCTGGCGGACTCCTTCTGGACGCTGCGGAACTTCTTCTCGCTCGCCTTCGCCGTCCTCGGGGAGACCATGCCGAGGGCGCGGGTCTACCACGCCCACACCACCGGCTACGCCTCCCTGCTGGGGGCCGCAGCCGCGCGGGACCACGGCACGTCATTCCTGCTCACGGAACACAACCTGTACGTGCGCGACACGGTGAACACGCTGCTGGACCGCAACATGGCGCTGTCCATCACCTCGGAGGACTACCGGACGTTCGACGTCACACCGGAGCAGCGGGCGTGGATGGCGTGGTGGACCGAGATGGGTCACTTCTGCTACCCCAGCGCCACCCTCATCACCTATCTGTACCCCAGTGCCATCACTGAGGCGGCACGTCTCGGCACGGACATCGACAAGTCCGTCGTCGTGCCCAACGCGATGGTGATCGAGGAGTTCGACGACAAGTACCGGGCCCGGCGCGCCGCGCAGGAGTTGCTGGCGCAGCGGGGCGACGACCACGTCTGGAAGCTCGTCTACATCGCCCGGGTGGTTCCCATCAAGGGACTGCTGGACCTGCTGTCGAGCATGGACATCCTGCGCCGCCACGGTTTCCCGAACCTCCACCTCGACGTCCTCGGGCCCACCGAGCACGTGCCCGAGTACTACGAGGCGTGCCTCGCGAAGATCGAGAGCCTCGGGCTGCACGACCACGTCACCGTCCACGGCACGGTCAACGTGAGGGACATGCTCGACCAGTTCGACCTCCTCGTGCTCCCGAGCTACAACGAGGGCCAGCCCATCGTGGTGCTCGAGGCCATGGCCGCCGGCATCCCCACCGTCGGCACCGACGTGGGCGGCATGCGCCAGCTGATCGGCGACGAGCTCCACGCCAGGGACGGCCGCACGGTCGGGCCGTGCGGTGAACTCGTGATCGCGGGCGACGTGGAGGAGATGGCGGAGAACATTCGCGCGGTCATCGGCAACGCGGAGCTCTACCGGACCTACGCGGCGAACGCGCGCACCCGCGTCCAGGAGTTCTTCCAGATGCACGAGATCATGTCCTCCTACAACGAGATCTACCGGACGGTCGGTGACATCACGGATCTCGGTGAGCTCACGACGACGGGCCTCGGGGACCTCACGCGGTCCGGCCTGTGACCGGCGTCGGTGCCTGGATCCGGTACGGCGATCCCCTCCTGCCGGGCCAGCTCGAGTTCGCGGCCGAGCACTACCGTGCGGCGATCCTCCAGCCGTGGGAGGTCGACGCCGCCGAGGAGCTCAAGCGGCTCCGCCCGGACATGACGGTGCTCTGCTACAAGTGCCTGTCGTCCGTGCGGAGCTACGAGCCCGGACCGGTCTTCACCTCCGGCGTCTCCTACGGGGAGGCGGACGCGGACGGCGCCTGGTTCGCCACGCGCCTGGACGGCTCCCGCATCGAGTGGGAGCGCTATCCGGGGCACTGGCAGATGCGGGTGTGGGATCCCGACTACCAGCGCCGCTGGGTGGGCAACGTCGTCGAGGAACTGCGGGATTCGCCGTTCGACGGCGTCATGGCGGACAACGACGTGTTCGACGACTACTACGGCCTCCGGCTGCCCATCGAGGGCGCCACGGAGATGGCGGCACTGCGGACGGCCCTCGGCGACCTCGTACAGGCGGCCGGGACGGCGCTCAACGCCGCCGGCAAGATCCTCGTGCCGAACATCGCCGAGTCGCGCCGCGAACCGGGGCGGTGGGCCGCACACGCCGCCTACGGCGGGGGCTTCGAGGAGGTCTGGCTCGGCTACAGCCCCGTGGACCTGTTCGATCCGGTGACGGCCGAGGCACAGTTGTCCCAGGCCGCCGGGCCCGGACTCTCCATCCTCCGCGTCCCCACCGACGGCGACGACCGCCACCCCAACTTCGTCTACGGGCTCGCGGCGTTCTGGATCTTCGGCGAGGGCCGCGGTGCATACAGTGCCACGGCTCACGACGACTACAGCCGCCTCCACCACGCACCCGAACTCGACTGGCAGCTCGGGGCCCCACGGACCGCACCGCAGGGTGGGAGGCATGCCTGGTGGCGGGAGTTCGAGGACGGGTTCGCCGCCGTGAACTTCAACCGGGACGGCCGCCGCCGCCGCAGGGTGCGGGTGCCGGCCGGCCTCGTGGACGCGGAGGGGCGCTCCGCGCCGTCGTCCGTGGTCCTGCAGCCGCAGCGCGGCGTCCTGTTCCGCCGCCCCTCCTGACCACCGCCTCCCCCCGCTGACGGGCGGGCAGGTCCTTGCGCAGGTTCTGCTCAGGATTACCGACGGTCGGGCTCTTCACCTGTCCTGACGGAACGGGCACATCCATGATGTGCGTATGAGACTCAAAGCCGCCGGGGTCACGGCTGTTTCCACCGCGCTGGCCCTCGCCTTCGCCGTCGGTACCCTCGTCACGCCTGCGAGCGCCGGCAGTGCGCCCAAGGGGAGCGGCCAGCAGCTGCCGGCCTACCTGCAGGGGTACCGGCAGGGCCAGCTGCTCTGCCCGGGAGCAGCGCTCACGGGCAAGGTCTCGGTGGCGATCGTCGACCCCATGACGGCCACCACGGACGCACCGGGTGACTGCACGCTCTCCGACATGAAGGCCGCCAATCCCGGCACCACGTTCCTCGCGTACCTGAACATCGGTGCCATGCGGGATGCCGAACCGTGGAACGGCGTCTTCCGGAACTCCTGCGCGGACACGGCGACGTCGGAGGGGAAGCAGTTCGCCGTCACCACGCCGAACCCGAAGGTGGCCGTGAACGAGGACGGCTTCGCCTCCTACCCGGGCTACTCCTACCTGACCGTCGCCGACCTGTCCCCGGCCTACGCCGATGCCTGCGCCGCGACGGCGCGCACCATCCTCACCACGGACGCGCAGCGGGGCACGACGAACGCTCCTGCCGCCCGGTTCGACGGCATCTTCCTCGACGACGCCTCGATGTCGCCCTCACACGGCCAGGACATGGTCGACGTGGGGCAGTGGGGCCCCTGGGCGAGCGACGACGCCTACGGGGAGGCCCTCATCGCCGCGGTGCAGCGCTTCGACGCGACGCTCACCCGCACCCTGGGCCGGGACGTCCCCGTCGCCGTCAACCTCGGCGTCTACCCGGCCTGGAGCAATCAGGTGGACCTCGCTACAGAACTGGCGGCCACGGGCAGCGTGGACTTCGCCCTCCGCGAGCACGTCGTCTCCAACGGTACGGGGCGCCCAGCGCCGCTCGTGGACCTGGAGCAGGCCACCGCCGCCTACAGGGCCATCACGGCCGCCGGGATGCCGGTGGTGGAACACGACTACTCCGTGCCCCTGCGTGAACTCCCGGCGACGGCCTACCGCCAGGGCGGCGACATCGGCTCCTCGGCCCCGTGCCTGCGCGACGGCTTCGGCGCGAGGGCTTCCGTGGTGGCCGCGGGCAAGACGCGCCGCGTGCTGGACCACCGGATGACGCTCGGGCACCTGCTGCAGACCCGCACGGCCTCGGCCCGGCAGATGACCGCCACGCTCTCCCAGGCGGAGCCCACCTGCCAGGACAACGCGTGGGACGACGACGCGAACTTCGAGACCGTCACCACGGTGTCCGTCGCCGCCTCGGACCCGCAGGTCACGGCGCTCACGAAGGCCGTGACCGGCGGAGCGTACGCGACCGTCGGCCCCGTGACACTCAGCGGCGTGAACGTGGTGAAACTCTCGAACGGGAGCGTCGTCGCGGTCAACACCACCAACCTGACGCGCTCGGTGTCCGCCTACGGGAAGACGCTCACCGTCCCCGGACGGTCCGCGACCATCGGCTGACCCACCGCGGGCCCGCACCTACGCTCGGTCGACGACGGCCCGCAGGTGGGTGGGCAGGACGCTGCCCGGGGCGCGGCTGCGGATGAGCGCGAGGTCGCGGGCGTGCTCGTGCAGACGCCGGTCCTCCTCGGAGCGCGGCACCCACGGCGGCACCGGGACGGCCGTGCCCTCGGCGTCGCGCGCCACCATGACGGTGAGGCACTCGGTGGTCAGGTCCAGTTCCCGCGACGTCGGGCTGCCGGAGCGCACATGGACCGCGACGTGCATGCCCTTGCGCCCGGTGTAGACGAGGCGTGCCTCCACCTCGACGACGTCCCCGATGTGCAGCGGCTTGAGGAACCGGACGCCGCCCGAGAAGACGGCGACGGTGTCCAGTCCGCAGTAGCGCGTGGAGCAGACGTAGGCGGCCTCGTCGATCCAGTCCATGACCGTGCCGCCGTGCACCTTCCCGCCCCAGTTGACGTCGGTGGGCGCGGCGAGGAACCGAAGGACGGTCCGCTCCGCGGTGCCGGCGTCCGTGTACGCCTGGCGGCGCATCTCCGCGGTGATCTCCTTGCGGACCCCGATCCGGGCCACCGCGTGCTCGCTCTCGAGGCGCTCGGCATCCGAGCGCGGTTCGAAGGGCGGGACGGCGACGGGCCGGCCGTCGGGGCCCACGGCCACGAAGATCACGAGGCACTCGCTGCGCCTGCCGCCGTCGCCCCCCGAGACGGATCCGGAGGAGACGATGGTGCGGATGTGCATCGACGAGGTGCCGGTGTGCACGATCGTGGCCTCGACCTCCACGAGGTCACCGACCACCACCGGATCCGCGAACTGGATGTTCCCCACGTACGCGGTCACGCAGTACGTCTTCGCCCAGCCGACGGCGGCCGCGTAGGCCGCCTTGTCCACCCACTCGAGCACCGTGCCGGCGTCCACGGACCCGCTGTGGCCGAGGTCGGTGGGGGAGGCGAGGAACCTCAGGGTGATGGAGTTCGAGGGGTTCATGACCCAGTATCACCACGTTCCGGACGCATCCGGAAGCAGCGCTACGCGTCGGGGGTGACCAGGCGGCGCACGGCCGTGCGGATCAGGCGGCGACGGTGCTCGTGCTCCGCGTCGTCGTCGTCGGGCGACGCGGCGATCGTGGTGCTCACGGGCGACCAGGTCAGGGAGAGCGCGATGACCATCGAGAAGAGGTCCGACGGCGGGATGCTCGGGTCCACGAGCCCCTCGGCCTGGGCGGCCGCGATGGCTGCGAACTTGGGCTGGTCGAGGGTGCCGATCTCCGGACCGAGTCCGCCGAAGGGTGCGCGCTCGAGCCGCGTCCAGACCGCGAGCTTCACCACGAGGGGGTGCGCGAGGTAGTCGTCGTACAGCCGCACCGCGTAGCCGGGCAGGTCCCGGCCGTCGATCGGCACGGCGTCGACGATCGCGCGGAGGCGCTCGGCGAGCACCGCGCTGAAGAGCTGCTCCTTGTTGCCGAAGTAGGCGTACAACTGGGCCTTGTTGGCCTCCGCGGCGCGGGCGATGCGGTCGATGCGCGCCCCGGCGATCCCGCGCTCGGCGAACTCCTCGGTGGCCGCCTCGAGGATCCGCTGCTTGGTGGCATCGCTGTTTCCCATCCGATCAGTCTATCCAACCGTTTGGTTTATTTCCGGCTCAGCGGCAGGTACAGTCTCCCCGTATAACCAAACAGTTGGTTTCTAAGGAGTGCAGATGAGATACACCAATGGATTCGCATCGATCCCGGGCGGCACCGGCGTGACGCCCTGGACCTTCGAGCGGCGGGACCTCCGCCCCGATGACATCGCCGTCGGCATCGGCTATTGCGGCGTCTGCCACAGCGACCTCGATGCCCTCGCGTCGGCCGCCCGGGGATCGGCCCGGCTGGTACCCGGCCACGAGTTCACCGGGACGGTCACGGAGGTCGGCGCGGACGTCACGCGGTTCGCCGTCGGGGACGCCGTCGCCGTGGGCAACATCGTCGATTCCTGCGGCACGTGCCCGGCCTGCCTGGCCCGCCAGGAGAACTACTGCCATGCCTTCCCGACCCTCACCTACGGAGGCGTGGACCGCCAGGACGGCCTGACCACGCAGGGCGGCTACTCCGACGAGTACGTGGTCCGTGAGGACTTCGCCTACCGCATCCCTCCGCAGCTGGACCCCGCTGCCGTCGCGCCCCTGATGTGCGCGGGGGTCACGGTGTGGGAGCCGCTGCGGCGCTGGCAGGTGGGACCGGGCAGTTCCGTGGGCGTCGTCGGGCTCGGTGGCCTCGGGCACCTCGCCGTCAAGCTCGCCAAGGCGCTCGGCGCACGCGTCACCGTCTTCACCACGTCACCCGCCAAGGCCGATGCGGCGTACCTGCTCGGCGCGGACGACGTCGTGCTCTCCAGCGACGACGCCGCCATGGCCGCACAGTTCGACACGCACCATCTGATCCTGGACACGGCATCTGCCGCCCACGACATGACCCCCTACCTACGGGCGCTGGCCCTGGACGGCACGCTGTGCACCCTGGGCATCACCGAGCGCCTTGACTTCGACCCGATGGCCCTGCTGATCGGCCGCAAGAGCCTCGCGTCGGCCGGCAGCGGCGGCACCAGGGCCACGCAGGAGTTGCTGGACTTCTGCGGCGAGCACGGCATCACGGCCGACGTCGAGGTGCTGCCCGTGGGCGAGGTCGACCAGGCGCTGGACCGGCTTCGGCGCAACGACGTCCGCTACCGCTTCGTCCTCGACCTGACCGCGTAGTTCAGGCGCCGACGTCGATGACGGTCACACCGCCCGCGGACCGGTCGCCGGCCATCGCCACCAGGGCGTCCGGGACGTCCTCGAGTGGGATGCGACGTTCGATGAGGTCCTGCGGGCGCAGCCGGTCCGCGGCCACGAGGTCCAGCAGCCCGGGGTAGTCGCGCGCGGGCATGCCATGGCTGCCGAGGACGGACAGCTCCCGGCCGATCACGGCGCCCATGGGGATCACGGGATCGGAGGGGAAGAGGCCGATCTGCACGTGCCGGCCGCGTGGGCGCAGCGCGAGGATCCCCACGGCGGCGGTCTCCTCCCGGCCGAGGGCGTCCACCGCGACGTCGAAGCCCTGCGGCGCCGCTTCGGCGAGCCCGGCCAGCACCTCGGCGCGGGACAGGCCGGAGGAGTCGATAGTACGGTCGGCGCCGAAGCGCGCGGCGCGCTCCAGTGCGGCGGCATCGATGTCCACCGCCACCACCCGTGCGCCCAGGGCCACGCCGATCATCACGGCGCTCAGGCCCACGCCGCCGCACCCGACCACCACGAGCGACTCCCCGGCCCCGAGGCGGGCCTGGTGCACGAGGCCGCGGTACGACGTCGCGAAACGGCAGCCGAGGAGCGCCGCCGCGCCGGCATCGAGGGAGGCGGGGACGGCGATGAGGTTCGTGTCGGCGTCGTGCAGGGCCACGAGGTCCGCGAACGAGCCCCAGTGCGTGAAGCCCGGCTGGGTCTGGTTGCGGCACACCTGGCCGTTGCCGGACGCGCACTCCGGGCAGTGCCCGCAGGCGCAGACGAACGGTGTCGTCACGCGGTCCCCCACGGAGAAGAGCCGTACGTCGTCGCCGACGGCCTCGATGGTGCCCACCAGTTCGTGGCCGGGGACGTGCGGGAGGGTGATGCCGTCGTCGTGCCCGAGCCAGCCGTGCACGTCGCTGCGGCACAGGCCCGTGGCCTCGACGCGGACCACGACGCCGCGCGGCGAGGGGGTGGGGGCGGGGACGTCCCGGAGGACGGGGCGGGCGGAGAACCCGTCGAAGCAGACAGCGCGCATCGCACCATTCTGCCCCGGGGAGTCTCCGCCCGGTGCATCGCCCGCCGCTGCCGTCAGACCCTGGGCTGCACGGTCCTGCGCGCTGCACGCGACCCCGTGCGGCGCCCCCCGGTGATCAGCGGATCCTTCGCCAGGTCCATCATGAGCGCCACGCACAGGCCGATCATCACGAGCAGGAACGGGGCGGCGGCGATGATGGTCAGCGTCTGCAGGGCTTCGAGGCTGCCGACGGAGAGCAGGACGGCGGCGACGCCACCGGTCAGGACGCCCCAGAGGATGGTCAGCCACTTGCGGGGCACGGCGGCACCGAAGGAGGAGAGCGACCCCAGCACGATCGAGGAGGCGTCAGCACCCGAGATGAAGAAGACGGCCACGAGGATCACCACGAGGATCGAGGTGACGGAGGCCAGCGGGTATTCGGCGAGCAGCGCGAACATCGCCGACTCCTGGCTCTCGGCGTTCGCCGCCGCGATGTCCACGCCGGTGTTCTGCAGGCTGAGGGCCGAACCGCCCCACACGCCGAACCAGATCACGCTGATGATGCTGGGTACGGCCACGACGCCGATGACGAACTCGCGGATGGTGCGGCCGCGCGAGATCTTGGCGAGGAAGGAGCCCACGAAGGGCGTCCACGAGACCCACCAGGCCCAGTAGAAGATGGTCCACGCCGCGAGCCATTCGTGCCCGCCGAACGCGCCCGTGCGGGAGGACATCTGGGGGAGGCCGATGAGGTAGTTGCCCGCCGAGGCCGGGATGAGTTCGAGGATGAAGACCGTGGGCCCCACGACGAACAGGAAGAACAGCAGGGCCAGCGCCAGGATCATGTTGCCGTTCGACAGCCACTTGATGCCGCGGCTCACGCCGGACACCGCGGAGACGACGAAGCAGACCGTCAGGATCGCGATCAGCGTGATCTGGAGGGCGAGACTGCTGCCCATGCCGAAGACCTTCGTGAGCCCGCCGTTGATCTGCAGGACACCGAGCCCGAGGGACGTGGCCGAGCCGAAGAGGGTCGCGAAGATCGCGAACACGTCGATGGCCCGCATCCCGGCGGGAGTAGGACGTCCGCGGAACAGGGCCGTGAAGGCACCGCTGAAACCTGCGCCGCGTCCCTTGCGGAAGGCGGAGTAGGCGAGGGCCAGGCCGACGACGGCGTAGATGGACCAGGGGTGGATGGCCCAGTGGAAGAGCGTGTAGCTCATGGCCTGCTGGGCCGCCTCGGAGCTGCCGGGCGCGATGCCCTCGACCGGCGGGGCGAGGTAGTGGGAGATGGGCTCGGTGACGCCGTAGAACATGAGGCCGATGCCCATGCCGGCGCTGAACATCATCGCGATCCAGGACGCCCGCGAGTGCTCGGGCTTCTCGCCGTCCTTCCCGAGCGGGATCCGGCCGTACTTGCTGAAGGCGAGGAAGAGGGCGAACACCACGAAGCCGGTGGCCGTGAGCACGAACGCCCACCCGAAGTTCGCCACCAGTCCGTTGAGTACGGAGGTGGTGAAATCCGAGAAGCCGGTGGGGAAGACGACCGCCGTGAGCATCAGCAGGATGACGATCGTGAGCGAGACGAACAGGACGGGCCGATCCAGCCGAGCCTTGGCAGGAGCCTCTCCCGGAGGGGCCTCGAAAGGCGTGTCCTCGCTGGGCGGTGATCCTTGGATGTGCTCGGTGGAATTAGACATAGGGCTTAGGGTACGTGGGCGGCCGGCACCGGGTCCGGGCGGATCGGAGCCCCGAAAACCCTTGCCGGAACCCCCTCCTGGTGCGTCAGGCGCAGCCGGAGTCGCCCCTCGGGCGCCGACCCCGGCGCCGGCCCACCGGGCCTGCTTCCTTGGGTGCGCGGGGATCGCGGACTGTTCCTGCCGCCATGCCCTCCCTCGTCCTCCGTCACCGTGCGTCACTCCCGGAGGGGCTGCGCCGACGCCGGCAGGAGCGACCTGGCAGGCGCTTCGAGTGTGACGAAGCACCCATTCCGAGGGCTCTCGCGGCACCGGCCTGCAGGAGACCCTCGCCCGGGTCAGCCAGCCCGGAGGCGGCGACGCTCCCGGCGGGTCGTGGCGGTGTCGGTGGTCAGGCTCAGCCCGAGACCCACGGCGACGAGCAGGATCATGACGAAGGGCAGGACATCGAGGCCGATCCCGTCGAGCAGGAGCCCGCCGAGCAGTGCACCCCCACCGATGCCGATGTTGAACGCCGTCGTCTGCAGGGCGGCCGAGAGGTCGCGCGTGCGGAAGGAGGCGGTGCGCAGCATGCGGGTCTGCAGCATCGCGGGGATGCCACCGAACGCGGCACCCCAGACGATCACGGCGATCAGCACCACCACCGTGTTGGTGGTCGCGAGGGCGAGGGTGAGGACGGCGGCCATGACCACCAGGACGACGCCGGCGAAGGCCTTGCGCGGGAAGCGGTCGGCCGCGTATCCGGCCCCGACGAGACCGATGATGCCGGCCCCGCCGTAGAGGAACAGGACCAGGGCCACGGATTCCGGCTCGAAGGACGAGACGTCCGTCAGCCAGGGGGCGATGTACGTGTAGAACACGTTCTGGCCGGTGATCAGGATCAGGATGACGGTGCACAGGAGGAGCACGCCGCGGAAGCTCGGGTCGCGGCGCAGCGGGACGGGCTCCTCGCCGGCGGCGCGCTCCTGCCGATGGTTCACGGGTGGGAGGAACTTCACGATCACGAGGGCCAGGATCGCCACGACCACACCGATGATGGTGAAGGCCGCGCGCCAGCCGAGCGCGTTGCCGATCGCGGTGCCCACCGGGACGCCGAGCACGAAGGCGGCCGTGCCGCCGCCGGCTGTGATGGCCACGGCCTTGCCGAGCTGCTGAGCCGGGACGAGGTGCGCGGCGTAGGCGGCCACCACGGCCCAGAAGAGTCCGTGTGCCAGTCCGCCGAGGATGCGCGCGGCAACCAGGACGCCGTAGGTGGGGGCGATGGCCGCGAGGACGTTCGCCACGGCGATCACGAGCAGCACCGTGACGACCAGCGACTTCCGCGAGAACCGCTGGGTGACGGCGGCCAGCGGCGTGGTGGCCACGACGACGGTGCCCGCGAAGACGGTCACGAGGTAGCCGGCCGTCGAGATCCCGACGTCGAGGTCGCGGGCCATGGCGGGCAGGAGCCCGGTGGGCAGGAACTCGCTGGTGACGGAGACGAAGATCGCGCCCGCGAGCGACAGCAGGCCGATATAGGGGAACGACGCGGTGGTTTTCACCGGGGAGGAGACAGACAAGGGGGTACCAATCGTGGGAACTGCCGGCGGTCGTTGCCTCGGTTGCGCCGTTGGGAACCGTGGGGCGTACTCGAGCCAACACCACGGAGAGCCTTGACTTCTCTGGTGGCAACACCGGAAGGTCCCGGGACATTCCTGCCGTACCTCCGCGGACAGGCCACCGCGTCGAACGGCCGGAGGTGCCGGTGCGCACCCGCGGATCCGCGACGGCGCCGCGGGGGTGCGGCGGGGTCTCCGGCCCGGTTGCGGGTCGGGGCGCCGGTGGCGCTCACGCAAGGATGGCCGCGACGACGACGAGCGCCGGGATGGCGAGCGCCGAGGACAGCAGGACGGTGTCGCGGGCGGGGGGGATGCCCCGGCCGTAGCGGCTCGCGAACATGAAGACGTTCTGCGCGGTGGGCAGGGCCGACACGACCACGGCGCCGAGCAGCCTCTCGCCGTCGAGCCCGAAAAGATGATGGGCGATCAGATATGCCGCAATCGGCATGCAGGCGGTCTTGAGCGCGGTGGCGGTGAGCACCTGCAGCCGGTCCGGCCCGGGCCGGAGCGGGCGGCTTCCCGGCAGGGACATGCCGAACGAGAGAAGCACCATGGGCACGGCGGCGCCGCCGAGCAGCGCCAGGGAGTCCCACAGGGGCGCGGGCGGGCGGAACCCGGTCCCCGACACGGCGACGCCGAGCAGTGACGCGATGATCATGGGATTGCGGAACGGCTGGGTCAGGACGGCCCCCACGGACGGCTTCCGGCTGGAGGTCAGGTCCAGGATCGTCAGGTAGAGCGGCGCCAGCAGCAGGAGCTGGACGAGCAGCACCGGGGCGATCAGCGTCGGGTCTCCGAGCGCGTACACGGTGATGGGGATGCCGATGTTGTTCGCGTTGACGAAGGAGCTGGCCATGGCGCCGATCGCGGTCTCCGCCGCGGGTCGGCGGAACAGGACCCGGCTCAGCGCCACGTAGAGCGCCGCGACGGCGAGGGAGGACAGGAGCGCGATCGGCACGTACTCGGAGAACACCGCCCCGAGGTCGGCATCGGCCAGCACGGTGAACAGGAGGGCCGGGTTGGTCACGAAGAAGGCCACCTGGTTGAGGGTGAACCCGGCCTGGGGCCCGCCGATCGCGAGCCGCCCGGCGAGATAGCCGACGAGGATCACGGCTCCCACGACGGCGAATCCGCCCAGCACTCCCAGCATCGGTCCTCCCTCCACGCCACGGGCGGTCCGGCCACCCTCCACGAACCTAGTGCGTTCCGCGTCGACCGCCGAACTTTTACTGGGAAGCGTTTTCCCAAATCCCTTGATCGCGGAATGGACCGCCGTTAGGCTGACTGCACGTCACCGCCGGTCTCCACCTCGACGCCGCCCATCCGGCGTCCCGGTACTGCGGTGGATCCCCACCCCGTTTTCAATGACGAAGCGAGAAGGTACCTCCTCATGTCATCATCCGGTCTCAAACGCGCCCTTTTCCGGTCACCGCTCCTGGCAGGAGTGACCGTCCTCGGCGTCTCACTCTCGGGGGTACCCGCTCTCGCCGTCGACCCTCCGCCCCCACCCGCCGCCGCGGAGGAGCCGTCGTCGTCGCTTCCCGTGCCCACCAACGTCCGGCTCGCACGCCTGACGGACTCGAGCGTGATGCTCCGCTGGAACGAGGTGCCGGGTGCAACCGGATACATCGTGCTCCGCGCGGACACGATCGACGGGGACTATGTGCGCGTGGCGGAGACGACGGGCGACGTCTTCGCGACGGACACCACCGCCGACACCTCGGCGCCCCGCTTCTACCGGGTCCGGGCACGCGGTGCTGACGGAGTCACCGCGCCGTCAGCGGCCACGGCGTCCAGCTTCTACAACAATCCGCCGGCACTGCCCGAGGGCGGCGAATTCAGCTTCGACCTCGGGTCGGGCGCCGTGGCTCCCGGTGCGACGGCGATCAGCGCCACCACCGCCTACGGTCCCGGCACCCGCGCGGGTTTCGTCGATCCCTCGAAGGTCACGGCGAGCGACCGCGGGACACCCGACGCCCTCCGGTCCGACTTCGTGAGGGTCGGGGACACCGAACTGGTGGTGGATCTGCCGAACGGGGACTACACGGTCACCCTCATCGCGGGTGACGCGGCCGGACCCACCGACATCGCACTGGTCGCCGAACAGATGACGAAGGTGCAACCGACCACCCAGGTGGCCGGTCAGTACCTCGAGATGTCCTTCGACATCGCGGTCGTGGACGGGCAGCTCAACCTCGACCTCGCAGGCACGGCCGCGAATCTCAATGCCCTGACCATCACCCGACTGCCCGACCGTGCACAGGCCCCCTCGCCCACCGTCTGGCTCACGGGCGACTCGACGGTGCAGACCTACCGCTCGGATGTGGCGCCGCAGGCCGGCTGGGGCCAGATGATCGACCGCTTCCTCGACGACGACGTCACCGTGGACAACAGGGCGATCGGCGGACGCAGCTCCAAGAACTTCATCAGCCAGGGACGCCTCGACGAGGTTCTGCGCGGCATCAAGCCCGGGGACTACCTCTTCGTCCAGTTCGGGCACAACGACAACAGCTACGGCGTCGACGACCGCTTCGCAGCCCCCGCCGACTACTACGAATACCTCCGCACCTACGTGGACGGGGCGAGGCAGCGTGGTGCCACCCCGGTCCTCGTCACCCCCGTCTCCCGCCGTGCGTTCGGGGCGGACGGCAAGGCGGTGGTGTCCTTCCCGGCCTACGTCGAAGCGGTGCGGAAGCTCGCGGCGGAGACGGGCACGCCACTCGTGGACCTCGCCGCGTCCAGCCGCGAGTACCTCGACGAGATCGGAGCCGAGACGGCGAAGTCCGTCTTCCTCCACGTGCCGGCCGGGGTCTACCCGAGCAGGCCCACCGGCACCGTCGACGACACCCACTTCCAGGAGTACGGCGCCATCCAGATGGCACGGCTCGTCGCCGGAGGCGTGGCCGCCCTCGACATCCCGCTCGCGGCGGAGGTGGAGGAGGCGGAGCCCCCGGCGGCCGTACCCGCCGCCCCGTCCGGGGTCGTCGTCACCAGTGTCTCGAACGCGAGTGCCCAGCTCACCTGGCGCGCCGTCGAGGGCGCGGACATCTACCGCGTGTTCCGGAAGGACGCCGGTGCTGACGATGCCGCCTACGCGCTGGTCACCACCTCGACGCTGCCCCAGGCCGCGGTGCCCGGCCTCGCCGAGGGCAGGGAGTACGACGTGCGTGTCGTCGCGGTCAACGGCCGGGGCGACTCCGCACCGTCCGCCGCGGTCCGGGTAGCCACCAGGTCGCCGCTCTACCGGTTCGACGTGCAACTCGCCGGATCGCCCGTCATGCCCGGCTACACGGAGGTGAACCAGACGAGCGCGTACTCCGCGGAGCGCGGCTGGGGGTTCCTGAACACCACGGGGCTCGGCGGGCGGGACCGGGGTGTCGCCTTCACGCCGCGCCCCACGGATCTCGAACGTGACTTCCTGTTGCCGACACCCGCACACGCCTTCGCCGTCGACGTTCCCAACGGCGCCTATTCGGTCCGCACCTACAACGGCGACTGGATCGGCACCAGCCGCTCCAACGTCCAGCTCGAGGGCAAGGACTTCGGGTCGGCCAACGCCGGAGCCGGGGCCGTGGCCCGGAAGACCAGCGAACCCGTCACCGTGACCGACGGCCAGCTGAACCTCGTGATGACGGGGACGTCGTCGCGCCTGAACGGCATCGAGATCACGCCGCTGCAACTCGCGCCCTCCGGGCTCGAGCTGCGGGACCTCACCATCGACGGATCCGGCGTGGCCGTGTCCCTCGCCTGGCAGCCGGCCGAGGGTGCCACGGGTTACCGGGTGTACCGCACCGCGACGGGCTCCACCGGGCGCGTCGCCGTCGGCGATGTGACGGGAGCGGCCTTCACGGATACCTCGGCCGACGTCGGTCTCGAATACACCTACACCGTCGTCGCGCTCGATGCCGGCGGCAGTGAGTCCATCGCCTCGAACGCGCTCGTCCTCACCACCGTGGATCCCGACGTCCCGAAGGCGCCGGTACCTGCGGGCCTGGTCCTCGGGGCGGTCAACAAGAACGATGTCACCATCAGCTGGACGCCGTCGGAGGGCGCCCTGTTCTACCAGGTGTATCGCGCCGAGCCGAAGGCCGACGGTTCGCTCGGCGAGTTCGAGCTGGTGGGACGCGCCGACGGCGCGACCTACACGGACGACGGTGTCCTGACGACGATCGAGTACACCTACGCCGTCACCGCGGTGAACGCCGGCGGGGCGTCGGAGCGGTCCTCGACCATCACCTCCCCGGCGGCCACCACCCTGCAGCGGCAGGCCGAGCGACTCGACCGCGCGCCGGTCGCGGTGCAGGGCGGCAGCGGCGTCTACGTCGGCTGGCGCATGCTGGGCCTCGATGACGACGGCATCGCCTTCCACGTCTACCGCGACGGCGAGCGGGTGACCGACGCGCCCGTCACGGCGAGCACCAACCTGCTCGATGCCGGCGGCTCGGCGGCATCGGTGTACCGCGTGAGCTCGGTCGTCGACGGCGTGGAGCGCTGGGCCACCGAGGACTTCACCGTCTGGGGCCAGCAGTACCTCGACGTACCGATCGAGAAGCCGGCCGACGCCGTCACCAAGGACGGCCAGCCCTACTCCTACAAGGCCGGCGACGCCTCCGTAGGCGACGTCGACGGCGACGGCGAGTACGAGATCATCCTGAAGTGGGATCCCACCAACAGCCGGGACAACTCGCAGGCCGGCTACACGGGCACCGTCTACGTGGACGCGTACAAGCTCGACGGGACGCGCCTGTGGCGGATCGACCTCGGGAGGAACATCCGTGCCGGTGCGCACTACACGCAGTTCCAGGTCTTCGACCTCGACGGGGACGGCAGGGCCGAGGTGACCATGAAGACCGCGGACGGCACCGTGGACGGCGCGGGCACCGTGATCGGTGACGCCGCCGCCGATCATCGGAACTCCACCGGGTACGTCCTGAGCGGACCCGAGTACCTCACGGTGTTCGACGGCGCGACGGGAGCGGCGATCGACACGATCGACTACCTCCCGGCCCGCGGTGACGTCGGTGCCTGGGGTGACGCCTACGGCAACCGGGTGGACCGCTTCCTCGCGGGCGTGGCCTACCTCGACGGCGAGAAGCCGAGCGTGGTCTTCAGCCGCGGGTACTACACCCGCGCGGTCGTCGCAGCCTTCGACTTCGACGGCAGCGAACTCACCTCCCGCTGGACCTTCGACTCCGACCGCTCCGGCAGCCAGTACCGCGGCCAGGGCAACCACGGGTTCTCCGTGGCGGACGTGGACGGCGATCAGAAGGACGAGATCGTCTTCGGCTCCATGACCATCGACGACGACGGCGAGGCCCTGTACACCACGGGTCTCGGCCACGGCGACGCGCTGCACGTCTCGGATTTCGACCCGACCAACGAAGGGCTCGAGGTCTTCGCGGCGCACGAGGACATGGCGTCCTCCGGGAACCGGGGCGCCACCTTCCGCGACGCCGCGACGGGCGAGATCCTCTGGTCCATCCCTGCGGCCCGTGACACCGGCCGCGCCGCCATGGCCGACATCGATCCGAGCCACCCCGGCGCGGAGGGCTGGGCGATCGGTGGGGACGCGGCCTACAACTCGCCGGTCGGACAGCTCCGCTCGTCCGCGGGCGAGCTGATCTCGGAGAAGATCCCGGCGGCCAACTTCCTCACCTGGTGGGACGGGGACCTGCTCCGCGAGATCACGGACAACGACTACGACGCCGCAGCGGCGGCCGGGGTCCCGACCGTCTCCAAGTGGAACCCCGCGACGCAGGAAGCCGACGAGATCTACCGGGCGGAGGGGACGCTGAGCAACAACACGACCAAGGCGAATCCTGCGTTGCAGGCGGACCTGTTCGGTGACTGGCGTGAGGAGATCGTCACCCGTACGGAGGACTCCTCGGCGCTCAGGATCTCCACGACGGTCGACGTCACCGACCACCGGCTCCGCACCCTGCAGTCCGATCCGGTGTACCGGCTCGGGGTCGCCTGGCAGAACACCGCGTACAACCAGCCCCCGCACACCTCGTACTTCCTGGGTCAGGACATGCAGGCACCTGCGGCGCCGAGCATCACCTACACGGGTGAGGATGCGGGGCCGGGCGAGCTGGTCGACCCGGAGCCGTCGTTCGTGCCGGGTCCCGCCGGGGCGAAGGACCTCAAGGAGTCCACGCGCGTGGACCTCGGCCTCGCGGGTGAGAAGTTCGGGCGCGGCGCCAGTGACGTGACGCTCGAGAACCTCGAGCCGCGCCAGTGGTACTACGTCTACCTCGACGCGACCGGTCTCGGCTGGCGCCAGGCGGACGACGACGGCGAGGTCACGGTGACCACGCCGAAGGACACCCGTCCGGGCAACAACAAGATCGTGGTGTTCGACCGTGAGGGGACGCTTCACGGCTGGGAGGCCCTGCGGGTCACCGGTCCCTGAGCGGCCGACGGAAGGCCCGGACGGCCCGGACGGCCCGGCCGTCCGGGCCTTCCGCCTGTCCGCCCATCGGCGGGGCTCGCGCAGCAGGAGCGGAAGAGGTGGCTGGCGATCGTGTTCCGGTGCTCGGCGTCGGCGAACCGGTCGCGGCGGTCATGGGAGGCCGACCGCCCGCCGCGCGTCCCCGCGTGCCAGACTGGGACCATGCTCGTAGCCTTCAGCGTCGCCCCGTCCGGTTCCTCCGACCTCTCCCGCGAGAACCCCGACGGGTCCGTGCACGACGCCGTCGCCGCTGCGGTCGCCGTCGTGCGTGAATCGGGGCTCCCGAACTCCACCGACTCCATGTTCACCACCATCGAGGGGGAGTGGGACGAGGTGATGGCCGTGGTCAAGAACGCCACGGAGGCGGTGGGCCGCTACGGCAGCCGCGTGTCGCTCGTCCTGAAGGCGGACATCCGCCCCGGACGCACGGGCGAGCTGACCGGCAAGGTGGAACGACTGGAAGCGGCGCTCGCCGAGCAGGAGCAGTTCGAGGGCCACTCCTGACCCCGCCCGACCCCAACCGGTGGCTTCAGGCCACTAAGCTGGCACCGTGACACCGCCCCTGCTGACGCTGCCCTACGTGATCCGGCCGGCCACGGTCGACGACGCCGAGACGTACGCGCGCACCCACGTCGCGGGGCTGCACGAGACCTACGAGCACATCATGCCGCCGGAGTACCACGAGTACTACGACGCCGAGCTGCCCGCGATCATCGAGCGCCGGCGGGCGGCGTTCGAGGACGCCGAGCGCGCACCGGGCAGTGCGCGCAGCTGGCTGGCGTTCGACGACGACGGCGCACCCGTCGCCATCGCGACGTCGGGACCGGGACGCGACGAGGACCGGCCCGACTTCGAGCTGCACCACATCTACACGCTGCGCTCCACCCACGGTTCGGGCCTCGGCCAGCGCCTGCTGGACACCGCGATCGGCACACGGGCCGCCTACCTGTGGATCCTGAACGACAACCCGCGCGCCGAGCGCTTCTACGTCCGCAACGGCTTCACGCCCGACGGCACGTCCATGCTCTGCGGCCCGACCTGGCACTACAGGCCGATGTTCCGCATGCACCGCCCCGACCAGCACTGAGCCCGACCAGCACCGAGCCCGACCAGCACCGAGCCCGACCAGCACTGCACCCGCTCGAACCTGACCAGAGGAGACCGCCCTGATGGCGAAACCCACGGGGCCGCGCCCGGAGATCGGCGAGTTCCCCATCGACACCGGGACCTGCGAGCTCGAACCCGATCCGTACAACTCGAACGGGTGGGTGCTGCGCATCAACGGCGTGCCGAGCTCGCACATCGACCTCGCGGACCCGCTGCAGCTCGACTTCGAGTACATGCGCTGGATCGCCTCCCTCGTCGACTCCCGCTGGGCGCCGTCGGACAGGCTCCGAGCCCTGCACCTCGGCGGGGGTGCGTGCTCGCTCGCCCGGCGCTTCGCGGCCTCCCATGCGCAGGCACGCCAGGTCGTCGTCGAACTCGACGGACGCCTGGCCGAGCTGGTGCGCGCGTGGTTCGACCTGCCCCGCGCACCCCTCGTCCGCATCCGCGTCGGCGAGGCGCGGACCGTCACGGAATCCCTGAGCGAGGGCAGCCGCGACCTCGTGATCCGGGACGTCTTCGCCGGGGCCCTGACGCCGCTCCCCCTCACCACGCGGGAGTTCACGCGGGCCGCCAAGCGCGTGCTCGCACCCGACGGCCTCTACGTGGTCAACTGCGGCGACGGCCCCGACCTCGGCACGGCGAAACGGGAGGCCGCGACGATCGGTGCCGAGTTCGCCCACACCGCGATCATCGCCGACCCCGCGATGCTCAAGGGCCGGCGCTACGGCAACGTGATCATCGCCGGGAGCGACGCACCGTTCGGTGAGGATCCTGGCCTGGCCCGCGAACTGCTCGGTGGGGGAGTGCCGGCCCACCTGTGGCAGGACGCCCGCGTGAGGACCTTCGCCGCCGGGGCGCAGATCCTCACCGACTGACGACGCCGCCGAGCCCGTCGAGGGCTCCTGAGGGGATCGTCAAGCGCAGCACGCACAGTCCCTCCGAGGCACCGGGCCTGCGCCCCCCACTAGGCTTACCGCGTGGAACTGGGACTGCTGGGCATCATCGGAATCGCCGTCCTGGTAGGGGTGGCCGTGCTCTCGAAGCGCGTGGGGGTCGCGGCGCCGCTCCTCCTCGTGGTCGTGGGGATCGGGTTCTCCTTCGTGCCCGGCGTGCCGCGCTTCACCATCCCCGACGAGTGGATCCTGACCGGCATCCTGCCGCCCCTGCTGTACGCGGCGGCGATCAAGACGCCCGTGACCGACTTCCGCCGGAACCTCACCCCCATCGCGAGCCTGTCCGTGGCCCTCGTTGTCGTCTCGGCCTTCGTCACCGGGCTGCTCCTCCACGCCCTGCTGCCCGGGCTCGGGCTCGCCGCGGCGGTCGCGCTCGGCGCCGTCATCAGCCCGCCTGACGCCGTCGCCGCCACCTCGATCGGCCGGCGCCTCGGCCTGCCTCCGCGGCTGCTCACGGTGCTCGAGGGCGAGGGGCTGGTCAACGACGCGACGGCGCTGGTGCTCCTGCGCAGCGCCATCGCCGCGTCCGCGGGAGCCCTGGCCGGTGTCGGCGCGGCCGTTGCCGATTTCGCCTTCGCCGTCGTCGTGGCACTGATCGTGGGCTACGCGGTCGGGGCGGTGACCGTGTTCGTCCGCTCCCGGCTCGACGACCCCGTGCTGGACACCGCGCTGTCCCTCGCCGTGCCCTTCATCGCCTTCATCCCGGCCGAGGAGCTGCACGCCTCCGGGGTGCTGGCCGTCGTGATCGCCGGGATCTACACCGGGCACCACAGTGCCAGCCGGCTCGATGCCCGCGCACGCATCAGCGACAACGTGAACTGGCGCACCGTCCAGTTCCTCCTGGAGAACGGTGTCTTCCTGCTGATCGGCCTGGAGGTCCGGGGCCTGCTGCAGGACATCGACCAGTCACTGCTGACCGTGGGGCAGACCGTGCTGATCGGTCTCCTCGCGACCCTCACCCTGATCGTGCTGCGCTTCCTCTGGGTGTTCCCCCTCGTCCTGCTCATGCGACGGCTGCCGAGCCGCGCGGAACGCCGGACGCTGCAGCTGCGGCGCGGACTCGGCCGGCTCAAGCAGCAGCCCACGCTCGACGCGAGGCAGAAGCGGCGCAAGCGGGTCCTGACGAGGCTGTACCAGCGCCGCAAGGCGGACCTGGACCTGGAGCGGCGCGAGGGGCCCGGCTGGAAGGGTGCCACGGTGCTGGGCTGGTCCGGCATGCGCGGGGTGGTGACGCTGGCTGCGGCGCAGTCCCTGCCGGAGTCCTTCGCCTACCGGGAGCAGCTCGTGCTGATCGCCTTCACCGTCGCGGTCACCACCCTGCTGGTGCAGGGCGGCACCCTGCCGGCGCTCATCCGGGTGCTGAGGATCGAGGGCATCGACATCGGGTCCGACCGTGAGGAGTCCGCCACCCTCTTCGACGAGCTGCGCACCGAGGGCCTGCGCGTGCTCGACGACCCGCAGGCCATCATGGGCGAGGACGTCCGGGTGGATGAGGAGGTGCTGGACCGCGTCCGCACGGACACCGGGAGGCGGTCCGAGTTCGAGTGGGAGAGGGCGCGGCTGCCCGAGCAGAAACTGGTGCGCTCGCCGCACCGCCAGTACCGCGACCTGCGGCTGGCGGTGCTCGCGGCGGAGCGGGAGGCGCTGCTCGCGGCCAGGGCCCGCGGGACGTACTCGTCGCGCGTGCTGGCCCGGGCCCAGCGCGTGCTCGACGTCGAGGAGACGCGCCTGCGCCCGCGGAGCGGTTCCTGAGCCGACGTCGGCTCCCTCCGGACGTGCACGACGAGTGGGGCCGATCGCCCGCGCCCCATGGACGGCACCGCGCCGCAGGCACCGGGGCCCGGCCGGAGTCGGGCCGGAGTTGGGCCGGATCCTAGGGGCGGGGGCGTCAGCCGCGGCCCAGCAGTTGCGGCTCCAGGGCCGCGGTCGCCCGCCGCAGGGCGTCGACGACGGCCGCCACGGCCGGCTGGCGCAGCGCGTCCGCCCGCACCACGAGCCAGTAGTCGAGCTCCTCGGCGACGTCGGTGGGGAGGAGTCGCACGAGATCGGGATGCCGGTCGGCCATGAAGCACGGCAGGAGGCCGAGGCCGGCGCCCGCCCGGGTGGCCTCGACGTGGACGAAGACGTTGGTCGAGCTCAGGGCGTCGCGCATGGCCGGCAGGAGCCGCCGGGGCGCATCGAGGCTGTCCACCTGCAGCATCGAATCGATGAAGTACACGAGCTGGTGCCGCATGGCCTCCTGGAGCGTGGCGGGCGCGCCGTGGCCGGCGAGGTAGCCCTTGGACGCGTAGAGCCCCAGGACGTAGGTGCCCAGCCGCTCCGCCTCCGCGCGGTGCAGCTGGGGCTCCCCGACCACCACCTCGAAGTCGAGGCCCGTCCGGGTCTGTGAGGCCCGGCGCGTGGCCGTGATGATCTCGATCCTCAGCCGGGGGTTGCCGGCGCGGAGCCGGGCGAAAGCGGGTGCGGCGACGAAGGCGCTGAAGCCGTCCGTGGCACTCATCCGCACCACGCCGGAGAGGCCGCCGCCGTCGTCGCCCCCCAACTGCGCGATCGCGTCCGTGACGACGGCCGCCGCGTCCGCTGCCCGCCGGCCCAGTTCGGTCAGCTCCCAGCCGCCGCTGCCGCGCGAGACCACACGCCCGCCGAGCGCCTTCTCGAGGGCCGCGATCCGCCGGGACACGGTCGTGTGATTCAGCCCCAGCACATCACCGGCCGTGGTGAAGCGCCCGCTCTGGGCGACGGCGAGCAGGACCACGAGATCCTGCGCGTTGGGCACGCTCATATCTGCAGTATTGCAGAGCATTCCTGCCGTTCTGGTCATTGGCTGGGCCGGATCCTGCAGCGATACTCGTAGGCATCACCCGGGACCCTGCAGGGGCCGGCATCCGTGTCAGCGTCGACGAAGGAGATCCATGAGCACGACGGCGTCCCAGCCCGCGGCGGCCCTGAACCCCGGGTCCCTGGCCGGACGGCGGGCACTGGTCACCGGTGGCGCGAGCGGGATCGGTGCCGCGTGCGCGCGGGCGCTGGCCGCGCGGGGAGCCCACGTGGTGGTCGCGGACCGGGATGAAGCGGGCGCCGGATCCCTTGCCTCCGAGCTCGGCGGTGAGGCGTGGGCGGTGGACCTGCTGGACACCGCGGCACTCGAGACGCTGACCCTCGAGGCGGACATCCTCGTCAACAACGCGGGGATCCAGCGGGTCAGCCCGCTCGAGGAGTTCGATCCCGAGGACTTCCGCCGCATCCAGCGGCTCATGGTCGAGGTGCCGTTCCTGCTGATCCGCGCCGCCCTCCCCGGGATGTACGCGCGGGGCTTCGGCCGGATCATCAACATCTCCTCCGTGCACGGGCTGCGGGCCTCGCCGTTCAAGGCCGCGTACGTCACCGCCAAGCACGGCCTGGAGGGACTCTCCAAGGTGACGGCTCTCGAGGGCGGCGCCCACGGCGTCACCAGCAACTGCGTCAACCCGGGCTATGTCCGCACGCCCCTCGTGGAGAACCAGCTGACGGACCAGGCCCGCGTGCACGGCATCAGCGAGGAGGAGGTCCTCGAGCAGATCATGCTCACCGAGTCCGCGATCAAGCGACTCGTGGAGCCCGAGGAGGTCGCCTCGCTCGTGGCCTGGCTGGCCGGCGGGGACGCCGGCATGGTGACGGGGTCCTCCTACGTCATGGACGGCGGCTGGTCCGCCCGCTGAAGCGGGACGTCCCCCACAGACCGGCGACGACGGCGGTCCCCCACCCGCCGTCGTCGCTTGCCGGCTGCTGGGGCGCCGTCCCTGGATGCCGCCCCGGGATCAGATGCCGAGCAGTTCCTCGATGGGTCCGATCCCGAAGAACACGACGAACGCGGCGGCCACGGCCCACATCAGCGGGTGCACCTCGCGTCCGCGGCCCTGGATGGCGCGGATCAGCACGAACGCGATGAACCCGGCGCCCAGGCCGTTGGCGATCGAGTAGGTGAACGGCATGAGGGTGAAGGTGAGGAAGGCGGGAAGGGCCACGCCCCAGTCGTCGAAGTCGATGCGGCCCACCTGGGACACCATCATGAAGCCCACGACCACGAGGGCCGGCGCCACGGCCTCGAACGGCACGAGGCTGATGAGCGGCGTGAAGAACATCGCGAGGAGGAACAGCAGGCCCGTCACCACGTTCGCGAGGCCGGTGCGTGCACCTTCGCCGATGCCGGCACCGGACTCCACGTAGATCTGGTTGGACGACACGGACCCGGCGCCGCCGGCCACCGCGCCGAGCGCGTCGATCACCAGTACCCGGTTCACGCCGGGGATGTTGCCCCTGGCGTCGACGAGCTTCGCCTCGTTCGCCAGCCCCACCATGGTGCCCATCGCGTCGAAGAAGATGCTGAGCAGGATCGTGAAGGTCAGCAGGATCGCCGCGGTGGCACCGAGGTGGCCGAAGGCGCCGAACAGGCTGACGTTGCCCACCAGGCTGAGGTCGGGCACGCCCACCCACGAGCCGCTGGGGAGTTCGGGGACCACGAGGGACCAGCCCGCGGGGTTCGGATCCTGATCGGGGCTGACGCTGGGGCCCACGTCGACGACGGCCTCGAGCATCACGGCGAGGGCCGTCGCGGCCAGCACGCCGATCAGGATGGCGCCGCGCACCTTGCGGACCACGAGCGCGATGGTCAGGATCAGGCCGAAGACGAAGACCAGGGTGGGCCAACCGATCAGGACGCCGCCGAAACCGAGGCCCACGGGCACGGTGGTGTTGGCGACGTCGGGGACGCGGCGCACGAAGCCCGCGTTGACGAGTCCGATCAGGGCGATGAACAGGCCGATACCCACCACGATCGCCGTCTTCAGGCTCTCCGGCACCGCGTTGAAGACCGCTGTCCGGAAGCCCGTCAGGACCAGCACGAGCATCATGAGGCCCGCGAGCATGACCAGTCCCATGATGTCCGGCCAGGTCAGGCCCGCGTTGGTGGCCACGGTGATGGCTACGAAGGCGTTGACGCCGAGGCCCGTGGCCAGGGCGAAGGGGTACTTGGCCCAGGCGCCCATGACGATCGTCAGGACGCCCGCCACGAGTGCCGTCACGGCGGCGACGCGCTCGAAGCCGAGCTCACCGCCCGAGGAGTCGGCGCCGGCGAGGATGAGGGGGTTGAGCACCACGATGTAGCTCATGGCGAAGAAGGTGGCGAGACCGCCGCGGATCTCGCGGGAGAACGTGGACCCCCGCTGCGTGATGTCGAAGTAGCGGTCCAGCACGGAACCAGTTTTGAGCATGGGGGATCCTAGGGCGGCAGGGGCGGGGACTCGGGAGGAAGTCTATCCCGCGCCCCCGCAGCGGCCTCGTTCGTGACGGCCGGACCCAGCACCCGGTCAGGGACGCCGCGTAGGGTTGGGGCATGTCAGCCCTCCTGCCTGTCCACCCTCCCGTGACCCCCCGGCGTCGTCCCCGCGTGGCCGCCGCGGTGATCCCCGCCGTCCTGCTCGCCCTCGCGATGCTGTTCGGTCCCGCCGGCGCCGCGACCGCCCACGACGAACTCACCGGCACGAACCCGGCCGAGGGCGCCACCGTGGAGGTGCTCCCACCGGCCCTGGAGCTGAACTTCTCCAACGTCCCGTCCGGCATCGGCGCGCAGGTGCAGGTGCTCGACGAATCCGGCACGGACTGGGCCGACGGGCCGGTCGAGATCGTGGACCGGACGGCCACCCAGCCGTTGCGCCCGGGCGCCCCTGCCGGCGGGTACACCGTCAACTGGCGCGTGGTGAGCTCGGACTCGCACCCGATCGAGGGCACGTTCGCCTTCCGGACACAGCAGGGTTCGACGACGGTGCCGGACGCCGCGACCACCGCCGGTCCCGTGGACGCGCAGGATGCCCCGGCCAACGAGACGCAGACGGCCGGTGTGAGCGACTTCCCGTGGAGCATCGTGCTGATGATCGCGGCCCTCGTGGCCATCGCCGTCGCGCTCGCCGTGACCGCGCGCAAGCGGCTCGGCGCCGGGAAGTAGGGGCGGTCAGGACACCCTTCGGGGCGCGCCGGCACCGGGCGCCCGCAGGGAGGACCCGGCCGTAGCTCGCCGGCGGCGGAAGGTGGCGGTAGGCGTCAGGCGCCCAGCGGTGAGAGGGCTGCACGCGGCGGGACGATCCGGCTGAGCGCGGCGGGCCCCTGGGCCCCGATGGCGTCGCTCACGAGCTTCGCCTGCCGCACGATCTCGCGCGTGGTCGGCGTGAGCAACTCGCCGACGCCGACGAGGTGCAGGCCGATCGCGCGCAGGGCGTCCTTGAAGTCCCGGCCGATCGCGATGCCCATGGACCGCAGGAACCTCCTCAGCTCGTTCTGCGGGTACTTGGTCAGGACCACGTGATCTGCGAGGAGGACGCCGTCGGCCGTCTGGACGGCCCATTTCTTGCGTCCCACGGGAGCCCTGAGGAGCTTCGGGTGCCCGATGACGCTGAGTTGCTCGGCCACGGTGCTCTGGCGGACGTCGAGCCGGTGGGACGCGGCGTAGGCCCGCAGGAGCCGCATCAGTTCGGTGCGCTCCGACAGGGACACGGAGTCCGTCATGATGGTGCGCATGGCCCCGGAATCGAAGCATTCGACGCTCTCGACGACGATCGAGCTGATGCCGCGTCGGCTGAGCTCACTGGCGACGGCGAGTCCCGACAGTCCTGAGCCGATGACCACGGTGCTCGTATGCTCCGCGCGTACCGGCGGCACGGACGCAGAGCGGACCGGGTCAAGCGGCAAGGAATCCACCGGGTTACCTCCACACGACGTAGGGGTCCCGTACGGTCCGGCGCCTCTTCCGGACCGTACGGACTCCTGGCTGCGAACGGGTCAGCCAGGAGCGGTACGCGCAGGGGCGTCCGGCCCACGGGCCCAGCCCCCGCAACGGGTCTCCCGCAGCCTATATAACTTTTCAGACGCTGAATAGACCGGGGCCGGGCGTGTGGGTTACAAATGGTGGACCGGGTTGCCACCGGCGGTGGGGACCCGCGACGGAGGAGGATTGCCATGGTCAGCGAGCACGCAGAAGGCTTGTCGCAGGGGCCGGCGCAGCACGGCATCGTCGTGGGTGTCGACGGCTCCGACCAGAGCACGTGTGCCCTGCTCTGGGCCGCACGCGAGGCGGAACGGCGCGCATCCCCGCTGTACGTGGTGACGGCCTACACCGTGCCCGTCTTCGCGGCGTCGAGCATGGACGCCGGCTACGCGACGGTGGACGACGACGTCATCCGCGAGAGCGCGCAGGCCGTCCTCAACGACTCCCTGACCCACCTCGAGGGCATCGCCGTGGACGTGCATCCCAGGATCGAGACCGGCGACGCCGCCGGTGTGCTCCTGGATCTCTCCGAGGAGGCCGAGCTCATGGTGGTGGGCTCCCGGGGCCGCGGCGGGTTCGTGGGACGGCTCCTCGGTTCCGTCAGCAGCGCCCTGCCGGCCCACGCCAAGTGCCCGACGGCGGTCATCCCCGTATGCACTGGCGCGCGCCTCGGGCACCCGGAACTCGACAGGAAGCCGCGCAGGGACAAGGACCGGCCGGCCCCCGAGGTGCAGCCGGTGGTGGTGGTCGGCGTCGACGGTTCGGAGCAGGCCCGCATGGCCTCGCTCGCCGCCGCCGAGGAGGCCCGGTCGCGGGGGCTGGCGCTGCGCGTCATCTGCTCGGTCGCACCCTTCAACGGATCACTCGCCTGGGTGCCGGCACCCGTGGACCGGGAGGCACTGCATGCGGACCTCGCCGTCCAGCTCGCCGCCGGGCGCGACTGGCTCAAGAGCCACTTCCCCGACGTCGACATCCGCGTGGACCTCGTCGACGGGCCGCCGGCCGAAGTGCTCATCGAGGCCTCGGCCAGCTCGGAGCTGCTCGTCGTCGGCACGCGCGGCCGTGGCGGCTTCACGGGCATGCTGATGGGGTCCACGAGCCAGGGCGTGCTGCACCACGCCCGTGGGCCCGTGCTGATCGTGCCGGACAAGGCCGATCCGCGCCTCGAGGACCGGAGCTCGTTCGGGCCGATGATCGCTCCGGTCCGCTAGGGACCTGGACGCGTCCCGCCGAGGGATCGAGCGGTCCCATGCCGCCCATGGAGGCGGGATCCGTGACGGGGATGCCCTGCTCCGGGTCGAGGGCGTCGACCACCCGGTTGCCGCCGATGGAGATCGCCACGTGCCGGATGTCCGCGCCGCTGCCCCGGGACACGAGGGCGCGCGGTCGTGTGTCGCGTCACCCCCAGCCGAGTTCGTGGAGCCGCTCGTCGTCGATCCCGAAGTGGTGGGCGACCTCGTGGACCACCGTCACGAGGATCTCCTCGACGAGTTCCTCGCGGGATCCGCACAGGCGCATGAGGGGTCCCCGGAAGATGCTGATGCGATCCGGCAGGGATCCGGCGTCCCACCACCCGTCCCGCTCCGTCAGGGGTGTCCCCTCGTAGAGTCCGAGCAGTTCGGCATCGGCGGGCTCGCCGGGCCCGGGCTCGTACTCCTCGACGACGAGGATGGCCACGTTGTCCATGGCGCGGGCGAGGTCGTCGGGGATCAGGTCGATCGCATCGTCGACGGCTTCCTCGAACTCTTCACGCGTGATCTCGAACGGCACGCCCCGATCGTACAGAGATCCCCCGCGGTGCATCGGCCCGGACGGCTTCCGCAATCGGCAGGGCGGTCCGTCCCGGGTGATTTTGTGGAATCGGGAAACTGCCCCTATAGTTTTATAGGTCCACGACAGGGAATGATCCGCCGGAAATGCTTGCCCTTCCGGAAGGTCGCAGGAGCCCGAACTGTGGTTCTGGCCCCCATCGTCTAGTGGCCTAGGACACCGCCCTTTCACGGCGGCGACACGGGTTCGAATCCCGTTGGGGGTACGCAGGAGCTGCCCTCGCGGGCGGTCAACCAGGACGAAAAGTGCTGGTAGGCTGGAACTCTTGCAAACGAGCAAGTGAAGTTAGCAAGGCCCTGTAGCGCAGTTGGTTAGCGCGCCGCCCTGTCACGGCGGAGGTCGCGGGTTCAAGTCCCGTCAGGGTCGCTCAGGCGGCCGGATCCCTTCGGGGAGCCCGGTCGGGCTGGATACGGTGATCATCGTCAGATGGTTGCAAGGCTCTGTAGCTCAGTTGGTAGAGCGTTCGACTGAAAATCGAAAGGTCACCGGATCGACGCCGGTCGGAGCCACCGCAGAACCCCGCAGTTCCCCCCCTGGAACGCGGGGTTTTTTCGTGCCCGGGTGCGGGCAGGCCGCCCCCGGGGCGCATGGCGGGGTCGGCGTCCGTGGAGGGTCCCGGTGGATCCGGACGGTCCCGGTGCGACCGCGACTGCTCCTTCAGCACGTACCAGGGGCCCCGCCGTCCTCCCAGACAATGCCGTGGTTCGCGCCGTAGCATTCCAGCGGACGCCTCCCGCCGGGCCTGCCGCCCGTCCGGTTGCTCAGGAGAACTACCTGGGATAGTAGTGGGGCTTCCGAGCGTTGAACCCCCGGCACCGCACCGAGACGAGAGGGTACCCGTGAGACTCCTGCATTCCGCTGCCGCGCTCTGCGCTCTCGCAGTGGCCCTTGCAGGGTGCAGCCAGGGGGGTGGTGTCCCCGAGGAAACGGCACTCACGATGCCGGCCAGCCCGTCCGCGAGTCCTGGTCCGCTGCCCGGGTCGCCGTCCGACCAGCCGGGCCGGGCCACGCCCGCCGAGCCGGATGCCGGTGGCAGCACGGCCCCCGGGTCGACGGCCGGTCCCTCCGACCACTGCGTGATGGTGGCGGGCGGGGTCACCACGGCGATGCTGGCACCGCTGAGCCTGCGCTCGCAGTCCGACCCGGACGAGCTGCATGCCCTCGAGCAGCAGATCCTCGCCCTGCGGGACAGGGTGCCTCCGGAGCTGCACGACGACTTCACTGCCCTTGCCCACTCGGTCGAGGCGCCCCCCGAGGGCTCGGGCACCTTCGACGAGAAGGCGTTCCGGCGTGCCATGGTGCCGGTGCAGGACTGGCTCGGACGGCACTGCGCCGACTCCTGATGCCCGGGCCGACACACCGTCCAGGACGACGGCGGAGCCGCCCCTGCCGCCCGTGACGGCGTGGCTTAGGCTGGGCACAAGCGAAAGGGGCCCCAGTCGATGATCGAACAACCCACGGGACGACCGCTGCCCGTCCTGCAGGCCGCACCGGCCGGCCGGACCGTCATCGGCGACCCCGCCGCAGTGAAGATCGCGGCCATCGCCGCGCGCACCGTGCCCGGGGTGCATGCGCTCGGCCCCGGCGCCGGGCGTGCGCTCGGAGCCATCCGCGACGCCGTCGGAGCCAACGATGCCTCGCACGGCGTGAAGGTCGAGGTGGGGCAGACCCAGCTGGCCGTGGACGTCAGCCTCGTCGCGGAGTACGGCTACGCGCTCAACGCGCTCGCCGACGCGGTGCGTGCTGCCGTCTACGACGCCCTCACCGACCTGGTGGGCCTCGAGGTCATCGAGGTCAACGTGGAGGTCCTCGACGTCCACGTGCCGCAGCCGGCCGACTCCAAAGCCGTGGAGCGGGTCCGCGCCACGAGCCCGACGGGCGCCACGCAGGTCAAGCCCCCGGTCGAATGAGGACACCATGACACCCACCACCATCGGCATGGCGGCCGGAGCCGTCCTCGCCTTCGCCGCGCTGATCTTCGGGTTCTGGGGCTTCCTCCTCACCCTGGTGCTCGTCCTGTGCGGCGCCGTCCTCGGCCGGATCGCCGAGGGCAAGCTCGACCTCCGCGGCGTCTTCGACGCCCTGTCCGGCCGGCGCTCGTCCTCGTGACCCCTGCGTGATCAGCCCGTGACGCCCGATACCGTTCCCGCTGCCCCCACCCGCCCGCCGACCCTGGTCCTGGCGCGCCCGGACCGGGCGTCCCTCGCCGGGCACAACCGCATCACCACGCAGGCGCTCACGAGCCTCGCCTGCGCGGCGGCCGCCGCCGAACTCGACGTCGAGCCGGGCCAGATCAGGGCCACGTTCTCCGACGAACGCGGTCTCCTCGCGCTCCTCCTCGCGCTGCCCCTTCCCGTGCCGCCCCTGGCCCGCGTGCTCGACGACCCCGGGATCGTCGACACGTTCGGCGGCCCGATCCTCGTCCGCGCGGAAGCGGCCAGGACCCCGATCCTCCGGCGGATCGAGGAGCTCAGCGGGGCCCGGTTGAGCCGGGTGGATATCCGCATCATCGGCAGCACCGTCACCAAGGGGGCGAGGGTCCAGTGAAGGCCGATCCGCTGGACCGGGCGACGTCGGCGTCCACCGCCCGTCTGGTGCGCCGGGAGCTCTACTCCTCGCGGGCTCTCCCCTCCGTGGTCACCGCCGCCGTCCTGATCGTGGGATGCCTGGTCCTCCTGTTCGAAGCGGTGCTCAAGGCGGTGGGCGACAGGCCGTTCCTGCTCGACGTCGAGGCGGTGGCGGCCCGGCTCGGCACGCTCCCGGGTGGCGTCCCCGCTTCGCTGCTCGGCGCGGGGTCGGTGCTGCTGGTGGTCCTCGGGGCGCTGCTGCTCCTGCTCGCGCTCCTTCCCGGACGGCGGGCCCGCTACACCATCCCGAACGAGCGCGCCGCCGTCGTCGTGGACGCCGAGGTGGTGGCGTCGTCGCTCGCCCGCAGGGCGCGCGTCGCCGCGGGCGTGGCACCCGAGCAGGTCCTCGTCACGGTGGGCCGGGGTTCCGTCACGGTCCAGATCAGGCCGACCTCCGGCACCCCCGTCGACGCCGACGCCGTCCGCGCTGCCGTCGCGGACGACCTCCGCCGCTCCAGCATCGAACCCGAGCCGAGGATCGCCGTCGTCGTGGCCGAGTCCGGGGTGATCGGACAGTGAACACCACGCCGCGGCTGCTGAACCGGTTCGTCCTCGCCGTCGTCGGGTTGATCGCGCTCGCCCTCGGGGCCGGTGGCCTCGCCCTCCTGACGCTGCCCGCCGCGGCCGGCTGGTGGCGGTCGGCGGCGCCGCGGGCCGGGCAGGCCGTGGAGGACCTCCGGAGCCGGACCACGCTCGAGGGCCAGGCGGACACCTGGCTGTGGATCGCGCTCGCGCTGGTCCTGGTGTTCCTGATCGTGATGCTCATCGTCTGGATCGCCGCCCAGGGGAGGGGCCGCACGGGACTGTTCGCCACCGGCACGGTGACCGGCAGGGGTGGTGGCGGGGCGACAGGCAGAGGCGATTCCAGCGGTGGCGGTACGGCGGGATCCGTGACGATCACGGCAGCGGCGGCCGAGCAGGCGTTGAAGGCAGCGCTGCTGGAGCGGCCCGATCTCGTGGGCGCATCCGTGAGCACCTGGCGGATCCGGGGCGTGCCGGGGATCCGGGTCCGCGTCCTTCCCCGGAAGGGCGTGCCTCCCTACGACATAGCGGTCGAGGTCTCGCGCCTCGTGGAGGCCCTCGACGCGGTGACCGGTTCCAGGACGCCGGTGCTCATCAGCGTCAGCTCGGGCGCGAGGGCCCGTTTCACCCGGGCGGACCGCGTCGCCTAGAACCACGCGTAACTCAGGTAACAATTCTGTATCGAACCCGCCGTGGACCGGCGTCGGGTTGGCCGGAACTTTTGTAAGCGCTTACGCTCGGTTCATCATTCAGGGAGGCGGGCCGGCGCCGGTACCAGGCCTCGACCTCGTGACCAGCGCAGAACGTATCCCAGGACAAAGGAGTCTGTTTCAATGGCGACCACTCGCTCACGGAAGTTCCTGCTGCCCACTGCAGCACTCAGTGTTTCCCTTCTCGCCCTGTCCGGCTGCGGGTCCGAAGGATCCGACAGCGCCGGCGGTCCCCGCGACGCCGACTGCTCGGCCTACGAGTCCTACGGGACCTTCGAGGACGCCGAGGTGAGCGTCTACTCGACCATCGTCGACGTCGAGGCGGAACTGCTCGAGAACTCATGGGCCGACTTCGCGGACTGCACCGGCATCGAGGTGGCGTACGAGGGGTCCAAGGAGTTCGAGACCCAGATCGGCGTCCGCGCGCAGGGCGGCACGGCTCCCGACCTGGCCATCTTCCCGCAGCCCGGCCTGCTGGCCGACCAGGCTCCGAACCTCAAGCCCGCGCCGCAGGCCGTCTCCGACCTCGTCGACGAGGGCTGGTCCGCGGACTGGAAGAAGTACGGCACGGTGGACGGCACCTTCTATGCGGCGCCCATGCTCGCGAACGTCAAGGGCTACGTCTGGTACGACCCCGCCACCTTCGAGGAGAAGGGCTGGGACGTCCCCACGACCTGGGACGAGATGACCGCGCTGACGGAGAAGATCGCCGGGGAAGGGGAGATGAAGCCCTGGTGCGCAGGCTTCGAGTCGGGCGAGGCCACCGGCTGGCCGGGTACGGACTGGGTCGAGGACGCCGTCCTGCGCGAGCACGGTCCCGAGGTCTACGACCAGTGGGTCACCCACGAGATCCCGTTCGACGACCCCAGGATCGTCGCGTCCTTCGACCGCGTCGGGGAGATCCTGAAGAACGACGAGAACGTCAACGGCGGCTTCGGTGATGTCCGCTCCATCCTCTCGACGCCGTTCTCCGAGGCGGGCCAGCCCGTGCTCGACGGCGAGTGCGCCATGCACCATCAGGCATCCTTCCAGGCCGCCAACTGGCCCGAGGGGACCACCGTCGCCGAGGACGGCGACGTCTGGGCCTTCATGACGCCGCCGATCGACGCCTCGCAGGGCACCGCCATCACCGGTGGTGGTGAGCTGATCGGCGCGTACGCCGACCGCCCCGAGGTCCAGGCCCTGCAGACGTACCTCGCCAGTGCCGAGTTCGCCAACGCCCGCGTGTCCCAGGGCGGCGCCATCAGCGCCAACAAGGGACTTGATCCCGAGGTGGCGCAGTCGGACCTCGACCGTCAGTCGATCGAGCTCCTGCAGGACCCGAACACCGTGTTCCGGTTCGACGGCTCGGACCTGATGCCCGGCGCCGTGGGTGCCAACTCCTTCTGGAGCGGCATCGTGAACTGGCTGAACGGCTCCTCCACCGAGGAAGTCACCACGTCCGTCGAGGACAGCTGGCCTGCTTCCTGATGCACCGCGGCTGGTAGCCCGCCTGTCGCCGGGCGAGGCACCAGCCGCCCTCGACGGGGCAGGACGCGCCGCTCCACGCGGCGCATCCTGCCTCCGTCGACCATCCCTACTTCGCTCAGGTGCACCCAGGAGGCCGTGCTGTGGAAGACATTGCAGAAAAAGGGCTACAGGTGGTGGTGGGGCTCGCCGTCTTCGCCGCCGTCATCGGCCTCATCATGGTGCTCGTCGATCGGGCCCCGAAGAGCGGCCGGGAGAAGGTCCAGATCGCAGGGTTCCTGGCTCCGGCCCTCGTGCTGCTCGCCGTCGGCCTCGTGTTCCCCGCACTGCAGACCTCGTACCTCTCCCTGACCGACCGCAACGGCGAGTTCGTCGGACTCGACAACTTCGTCTGGATGTTCACGCAGCCCGAGGCACTGGTGACCCTGCGGAACACGGTCATCTGGGTGGTCCTCGTCCCGCTGCTGGCTACGTCGATCGGCCTCGCCTACGCGGTGTTCATCGACCGCGCGTGGGGCGAGAAGGCGCTCAAGGCCCTCGTCTTCATGCCCATGGCGATCTCCTTCGTGGGCGCCGGCGTGATCTGGCGCTTCGTCTACGCCTACAAGGGGCCCGAGCAGGACCAGATCGGGCTGCTCAACCAGATCCTGGTCTGGTTCGGCCGGGAACCGAAGCAGTTCCTGCTCGATGCCCCCGAGAACACCCTGTTCCTGATCGCGGTCATGATCTGGATCCAGACCGGCTTCGCCATGGTGGTCCTCTCGGCCGCCATCAAGGGCATCCCGACGGAGATCGTGGAGGCGGCCCGGCTGGACGGCGCCAGCCCGTGGCAGCAGTTCCTCAACGTCACCATCCCGACCATCCGCGGCTCACTGATCGTGGTCGTCACCACCATCACGATCGGCACCCTGAAGGTGTTCGACATCGTCCGGACGATGACGGCGGGCCAGTACGAGACCTCCGTCGTGGCCAACGAGATGTACACCCAGGCCTTCCGGGCGGGGGAGCCTGGACGGGGGGCCGCGCTGGCCCTGATCCTGTTCCTGATGGTGCTGCCCGTGGTCCTGTACAACGCCCGGCTGCTCCGCAAGCAGAAGGAAATCCGATGAGCACTGTGCCCCTGGAGAACGAGAAGAGCCTCCTGCCGAGCGCCGGCGCGAGCACTCCGCCGGGACGTCCCGCCCTGCAGAAGCGGGTCCGGCAGCGCCTGACCTCACGGACCGCGACGGCGGCCGCCGTCGTCATCGCCGTGATCTGGACCATCCCGACCTTCGGCCTGCTCGTCTCGTCCTTCCGGCCCGAGGACAACATCAAGGGCAACGGCTGGTGGAACGTCCTCACCGACCGCCAGTTCACCATCGAGAACTACGTCGACGTCCTCAGCCCCGGTGGAAGCCAGTCGCCGAACCTGCTCTCGTACTTCGTCAACTCGCTGGCCATCGTCATCCCGGGCACCATCTTCACGCTGGTCCTCGGCGCCATGGCGGCCTACATGTTCGCCTGGGGCCGGTTCAAGGGCAGGGACAACCTCTTCATCGTCGTCTTCGCCCTGCAGATCGTGCCCCTGCAGATGGCGCTGATCCCGCTCCTGCAGCTGTTCACGCAGGTCCTGAAGGTCGGGGACTTCCAGCTGCTGCCGAGCGGTACGTATGCGCAGCTCTGGGTGGCTCACACCATCTTCGGCCTGCCGCTGGCGATCTTCCTCCTGCACAACTTCATCTCGGAGATCCCCGGCGAGGTCATCGAGGCCGCGCGGGTCGACGGCGCCGGCCACAGCACCATCTTCTGGCGCATCATCATCCCGCTGGCCACCCCCGCCCTGGCCTCGTTCGGCATCTTCCAGTTCCTGTGGCTGTGGAACGATCTGCTGGTGGCCCTGGTCTTCTCGGGCGGAGGGGCCGACGTCGCGCCGATCACGCAGCGCCTCGCCGAGCTCCAGGGCTCCAGGGGCGGCGAATGGCAACGGCTCACCGCGGGGGCCTTCGTCTCGATCATCATCCCCCTCGCCGTGTTCTTCGGGCTCCAGCGGTACTTCGTCCGGGGACTGCTCGCAGGCGGCCTGAAGGGCTGAGTCATGACGAGCATCGACGACGTCGCAGCAGCCCTCGGTGTGTCGACCGCCACGGTGTCCCGCGCACTGCGCGGGCTGCCGGGGGTCGCCGAGGAGACGCGTGCCCGGGTCACCTCGACCGCCGACCGGCTCGGATACGTGCCGTCCTCGTCCGCCTCCGGCCTGGCATCGGGGCGCACCATGGCGATGGGCGTGCTCGTCCCGGCGATCGACCGCTGGTACTTCTCCGCGGTCCTCGAGGGCGTCGACCGGCAGCTGCGCGCCGCCGGCTACGACCTCATCGTGTTCAGCCTCGGCGGCGACGGCGTGAACCGCGACCGCGTGTTCCACCGCTCCATCCTGCGCAAGCGCATCGACGCCCTCCTGGTCATGTGCATGCGCCTCACGGCGGAGGAACGGCAGGCGGTCCAGCAGCTCGAGTACCCGCACATCGTCGTGGGAGGAGCCATCGAGGGCGTCCGCCACGTGGGGATCGACGACACCCGGGCGGCACGCGACGCCGTGGAGCACCTGATCGGCCTCGGACACACGAGGATCGCGCACATGCGGGGCGGCAGGTCCTTCGACATCGACTTCGAGGTGCCGCGCATCCGCGAGGAGGCCTTCAAGCAGGTCATGACCGAGCGCGGGCTGCCCCTGCGCGAGGAGTGGTCCGCCTTCGGCGACTTCACGTTCTCCACCTCGCGGGTCTCCGCCCTCGCGCTGCTCGACGATCCGGCCAACCGCCCGACCGCGGTGTTCTGTTCCTCGGACGAGATGGCGTTCGGCGTGCTGAAGGCGGCGGCCGAACTGGGCATCGACGTGCCGAGCGAGCTGTCCGTGATCGGGATCGACGACCACGAGTTCGCCGAGCCCATGGGGCTGACGACCATCCGCCAGGACCCCGGGGACCAGGGCGCCTACGCCGCGGACATCCTGCTCGGGGAACTGCTGCGCAACGAGCCGGCCGAGTACCCCCCGGCGCGCCCGCACCTGCTCGTCGAGCGGGCATCGACGGGGCCCGCCCCGGCCTGAGCGCCGGCCCGGCCGTCGCGCGCACCGATCCGCGACGGCGACGGCCCGGCGGACCTACGCCCCGACGACCGGCTCAGGAGGCGCGGGCGAGCTGGCGGATCGGGATCCACCGCGAGGCGAGGCGCCGGTAGGAGGCGGCGGCGCCCATCATGTCCGCCTCGGCCAGGCTCTCGATGCCGAGGCGCACGTCCATGGGGGAGTCGTCGGGGAACACACGGTCTGCCACCGAGCCGTAGTCCACCTCGACCACGGCGTCACGCCGGAAGATCTCGAGCCACTCGACGATCTCGGTGAGCTCGTCGAGCAGGTCCATCTCCGGGGCGCCGATGGCGAGCTGGGCGACGGAGCGCCTCCCGCGGTCGATGCAGTCGCCGATCCGCGCGAGGATCCGGACCGTGGACACGCGCCCGTCGTCCTCGACCACCTCCGTGAGGTCGTCCTCGTGGATCAGGGCGAACCAGGCGAACGGCACGCCCCACGTCGCCGACCGCGTGTGCAGCCGGGCGACGGTGTCCGCGAAGGTGTCGGGGTCGAGCCTCGCCTGGTGCGCCTCCCGGGCGGCCTCGGGCACCAGGACGTCGATCAACGGGCCGCGCAGGCTCTGGTCCAGCGACTCGGCGGCGAGGGTGGTGCGGACGGCCAGCTGGTTGGGGCAGTAGTAGGGCGCCGTCGTCCCGCTCGCACCGGGGAAGTGCGTGACCCGTACGAGGTCCGGCTCGTGGTGCGGGAAGGGATCCGAGACGCTGCGCAGGATGCGCCGCAGCGACTGCTCGTGCTCGATGGCCTCGGTCAGCGTGCGCTCGCGGACGCGCTGCTCGAGCATGGCGAGTTGCTGGGCGTCGGAGAACGCGTCGAGGGGCTCGTAGACGCGGAGGTACGAGACGTAGGGGAACGGCTGCAGGATGCGCGCACCCATCGCGCTCACGGTCCGCTGAGTTCCACGACGACGGGAGCGTGGTCGGAGGCGCCCTTGCCCTTGCGCTCCTCGCGGTCCACGAACGCGTTGGTGGCCCGTCCGGCCAGGGCGGGCGAGCCGAGGACGAAGTCGATGCGCATGCCCTCCTTCTTCGGGAACCTCAGCTGCGTGTAGTCCCAGTAGGTGTAGAGCCCGGGACCCGGCGTGAACGGGCGCGCGACGTCGGCGAACCCGGAGTCCAGGAACGCCTGGAACGCGGCACGCTCGGGCGGGCTGACGTGCGTGTAGCCGCCATTGACGAAGAGGTCGATGTCCCACACGTCCTCGTCCTGCGGCGCGATGTTCCAGTCGCCCATCAGGGCGATCTGCGCCGCGGGGTCCTCCTCGATCCAGCGCTGGGCATGGCCCCGGAGGACGTCGAGCCACTCGATCTTGTACGGCATGTGCGGGTCATCGAGCGCGCGGCCGTTCGGCACGTACAGGCTCCACACGCGCACACCGCCGCAGGTCGCGGCGATGGCGCGTGCCTCCTGGACGGGCTCGGTCCCGGGCTTGCCGAAGGCGGGCTGGCCGGGGAAGGTCCGCTCGACGTCGTCGAGCCCCACCCGGGAGGCGATGGCGACGCCGTTCCACTGGCTCAGGCCGAAGTGCGCCACCTCGAAGCCGCTGTTCTCGAACAGCTCCCAGGGGAAGTTGTCGTCCTTACACTTGGTCTCCTGGATGGCGAGGACATCGACGTCGGACCGGTTCAGCCAGGCTTCGACGCGGTCGGCGCGGGCACGGAGGGAGTTGACGTTCCAGGTGGCGATCTTCACGGACCCTACGTTACCAACGGCGGTGTTTACTCCCGCCACCACGAATCGAAGATGCTCACGGGCACCGTGCGCTTGTGCCGTGTGATCCAGTAGCGGTGCTCGATCGCCGTCGCGGCGTCGGTGTCCACCTCGCGTCCCTCGAGGTAGTCGTCGATCTGCTCGTAGGTCAGCCCGAGCTCGTTCTCGTCGGCCCGGCCCGGGAGCTCGTCCAGGAGGTCCGCCGTGGGGATCTTGTCGTAGAGCGCGGCCGGTGCCCCGAGCTCCTTGAGCAGGGCGCGGTTCTGGCGCTTGTTCAGCCCGAACAGCGGCAGGATGTCCGCGCCGCCGTCGCCGAACTTCGTGAAGAAGCCCGTCACGGACTCGGCGCCGTGGTCCGTGCCGATCACGAGGAGGTTGTGCTGGCCGGCGACCGCGTACTGCGCCACCATGCGGGCCCGGGCCTTCGTGTTGCCCTTGGTGAAGTCGGAGATGCGCTCGCCGGTCGTCTCCGCGTACTCCTGCTGGAAGCCGTCGACGGCGGGGGCCACGTTGAACACCGTCGAGGTGCGGGGCTGGATGAAGGCGAGCGCCGCCTGGGCGTCCTCCTCGTCCTTCTGGACGTTGTAGGGGAGGCGCATCGCGATGAAGTCGGCGTCGACGCCCTCGGACCGCAGGTCGTCCACGGCCAGCTGGGCGAGCTTGCCGGCGAGGGTCGAGTCCAGACCGCCGCTGATGCCGAGGACGAACCCGCGGGTGCCTGTGGACCTGAGGTAGTCCTTGAGGAAGCCGACGCGGCTCCGGACCTCCGCAGCCGGGTCGATGACGGGCCGGACGCCCATCTCCTCGATGATCTGTGCCTGTAGTTCACGCATGACCCCAACGCTACCCCGCTTCGATTTCTACGACGTTACGAAATCGGGGGGAACTCCGGCCGGATCAGGCGGAATCGCGGATCACGAGCGAGGTGGGGAGCATCGTGGCCCGCTGTGCGGGTCTCCCCTCGATCAGGTCCACCAGGATCTCGGCCATCTTCTTCCCGAGCTCGATGATCGGATGGTGCACCGTGGTCAGGGCCGGGGTCACCGAGGTGGCGAAGGAGTCGTCGTCGAACCCGACGACGGCGATGTCCTCCGGGATGCGCAGGCCGCGGCCCTGGATGGCGGTGTACGCACCGGCCGCCATCTGGTCGTTGCCCGCGAAGACGGCGTCGAGGGGCGTGCCGCGGTCCAGGAGGCGATGCATGGCACGGGCGCCGGAGGCGAGGGTGAAGTCCCCCACCTCCACGAGCCCGTCCGACAGTCCCGCCTCCACCACGGCCGTGCGCCACCCCGCCAGCCGGTCGATGCCCGGCGGCATGTCCTGCGGGCCGGCGATGGTCGCCACATGCCTCCGCCCGCTGTCGGTCAGCTGCCGGGTGACGCTGTAGGCCGCCCGCTCGTTGTCGACCTCGACGTAGTAGCTCTCCCTGCTGCCCACGAGGGGGCGGCCGGCGAACACCATGGGCAGCGATCCGGAGAGGTGCGTCCAGGAGTGGTCGCTGCTGTGGTGGGACACCACCAGCACGCCGTCCACGTTGCCGCCGAGCAGGAAGCTGCGCGTCTTCTCCGGCTTGGACTCCGAGGAGATCACCATGTTGAGCGTGTACTCGGTGTCCGTGAGGAACAGCGCGATGCCCTGCACCACCGAGGCGAAGAACGGATCGGCGAAGACCTTCGACGTGGACTCGGGGACGATCAGAGTGACGGCCTGCGCCCGGCGCTTGGCGAGCGACCGCGCCGCGCGGTTGGGCGTGTAGTCGAGCGCGAGGATGGCCTTCTTCACCGACAGTGCGAGTTCGGGATCCACGCTCGGCGAATCGTTGACCACGCGGGACACGGTGGCCCGCGACACCCCGGCCAGGGCCGCCACCATCTCCAGCGTGGCCACCGGCCGGGGGGCGCCTGCGTCCTGCGTCGTCGTCATCATCTTCTCCGAGGTTCCTCACGTATGGCTGAAGCCTACGTCAGGCACTCGACCTCGCGAGGCGCGCGGCGCCCGTGGCGGAGATGACGGCCTGGTAGGCCAGTGCGCTGTCCTTCACCGTCCGCTCGAACGAGGTGTAGTCCACCCTGACGATCCCGAACCGCTTCCCGTACCCCCAGGACCATTCGAAGTTGTCGAGCAGCGACCACACGAAGTACCCGCGCACATCGGCACCCTCGTCGATGGCGTCGCCGACCGCCGCGATGTGATCGAGGATGAACCGCGTGCGCTCCACGTCGTGCACCGCGCCGTCGTCGCTGACGACGTCGTCGTACGCCGCGCCGTTCTCGGTGACGTACAGCGGCGGCAGGCCGGGGTACTCCTGTCCGAGCCGCACGAGGAGCCTGCGCAGCCCGTCCGGGTTGACCTCCCAGCCCATCGCGGTGCGCGGCAGGCCGCGGCTCGGGAACGCGAGGTCCTCCGAGCCGATCCAGCACGAGGACGTCGGGCGGCTGGCGCCGCCGGAGTGGCCGTCGCCCCCGTCGGTGTCGGGGTGGCCGCTGATGAGGTCGTCGTGGTAGTGGTTCACGCCGAGGAAGTCGATCGGGGTCCCGATGACGTCGAGGTCGCCGGGGCGGATGACGTCCCGGATGCCGAACCGCTCCAGGTCCGCGAGGGTGTCCTCGGGGTACGCGCCCCGCAGGACGGGATCGAGGAAGATACGGTTCTGCAGCGAGTCGAACCGGCGCGCCGCGTCCAGATCCACCGGGTCGCTCGGATCCCGGGGGATGGAGTTGCTCAGGTTGAGCGTGATGCCGAGCTGCTGCGCGCCCCGGGCCCGCAGTTCGCGGACCGCCAGTCCGTGCGCGAGGTGCTGGTGATGGATCGCCGCGACGGCCGCCGTCGGATCCTGGCGGCCCGGGGCGTGCACCCCGGCGGCGTAGCCGAGGAGCGACGAGCAGAACGGTTCGTTGAACGTGGTCCAGTGCTCCACGCGGTCGCCGAGTGCGTCATGGACGTCGTTGGCGTAGTCCACGAAGCGATAGGCGGTGTCCCGGTTGGCCCAGCCGCCCTGCTCCTCGAGGGCCTGCGGCAGGTCCCAGTGGTACAGGGTGAGCCAGGGGAGGATGCCGGCTTCGAGGAGTTCGTCCACGAGGCGCGAGTAGAAGTCGAGGCCCTCCGCGTTGGGTCCGCGGTCCCCGGGCCGCACCCGTGCCCAGCTCGTCGAGAAACGGTAGGAGCCGAGGCCGAGCTCCTTCATGATCGCGACGTCCTCGGGCATGCGGCGGTAGTGCTGCACGGCGTCCTCGGGGGTGTCGCCCGCCGCGATGGCCCCGGGTACGCGGGCGAACGCGTCCCAGACCGAGTCCTCCTTGCCTCCCTCGTGGCCGGCTCCCTCGACCTGGGCGGCGGCCGTCGCGGAGCCCCAGAGGAAGCCGGCGGGCCAGGTCCTGGCGTTGGTGGTGTCGAGGTGGCGTGTCATGTCAGATGTCATCAGCCCTTCACTGCTCCTTGCATGATTCCGGAAATGAGTTGGCGTCCCGCGAGAACGAACAGCACCAGCAGCGGGAGGGTTGCCAGGACGGCGCCGGCGAGGACGATCGAGTAGTCCACGTACCGTGCCGACTGCAGTTGACTGAGCGCCGTCTGCAGGGTGGGGTTGCCGGGACCGAGCACCAGCAGGGGCCAGAGGAAGTCGGTCCACGCGGTCATGAACGTGAACAGGCCCAGGATCGCCATCGCCGGGCGGGCCGCCGGGAGGGCGACGTGCCAGAAGGTGGAGATCATGGAGGCGCCGTCCATACGGGCGGACTCGATGAGCTCGTCGGGGATCACGTCCACGAGGTACTGGCGCATGAAGAACACGCCGAACGCCGTGACGAGCGTGGGGATGATGACGGCACCGATCTCACCGGTCCAGCCCAGCGTGCGCATCATCATGAACAGAGGGATGATGCCGAGCTGCGTGGGGATCGCCATGGTCGCGATCACGGCGACCATGAGCCCGTTGCGGCCGCGGAAGCGGAGTTTCGCGAACGAGTATCCGGCGAGGGTCGAGAAGATGACGACCGACACCGTGATGATCCCCGAGATCAGCACACTGTTGCCGAGCGCGAGCCAGAACGGGATGGTGTCGAACACCTCGCCGACGTTCGCCCAGAAGTTGCCTCCGGGGAACAGGGGCGGCCAGGTCTGCCCGAGGGCCTCGTTGGACCGGCTGCCGATGATCACCGACCACCAGAGGGGATAGGCGGAGGCCAGGAAGAAGGCCATCAGCAGTCCGTAGGTCAGGAATCCCGGCCGTCGGCCGTTGCCGAGCAGGCTGCGCCGCAGGGCACGTCCCCGGGCGTCCCGGGTGGGGGTGGGCCGTGGCCGTGTCTCGATGGCGGTCATCGCGTGCTCCTCGGGGTGGTGCCTGCTGGGGTGGCTGCCGGTTCCGCAGACCCGGGGGCCGGCGGCTGGGGACCGGCGGCGGGGAGCACGACGGCGGGGGCGGTGGAGCGCTTCCGGCGACGACGGCCGGCTCCCCTGCCCGGGGCGCGGCCCTCGCCGGTCGTGGCGATCCGCTGTGAGATCAGGTAGTTCACGAGGCCGAACAGGACGATGATGAGGAACAGAAGCCATGCGATGGTGGCTGCCTTGCCGAAGTTCGACCGGTCGAAGGCCATCTCCCAGAGGTAGAGGACGGTCGTCTGGAACTGCGCCGCGGTTCCCCCGGACGTCCTCGGGTCGAAGAGGCGGGGCTCGGTGAAGATCTGCAGTCCGCCGATGGTGGCGGTGATCACCACGAAGATCATGGTGGGCCGGATGCTCGGCAGCGTGATGCTGAAGAAGCGGCGGAAGGTCCCGGCACCGTCGATCGCCGCGGATTCATAGATGTCGCGGGGCACCGACTGCATGGCCGCCAGCAGGATCAGGGCGTTGTATCCCGTCCAGCGCCAGTTCACCATGGTGGCGATCGCTATGTGGCTCGGCAGCGTCTCGTTCGTCCAGAGGATCCGGTCGATCCCGAAGCTCTCGAGGATGTTGTTGATCAGCCCGTACTGCTCGCCGAACAGGTTCGCGAAGATCAGGGCGACGGCGACCGGGGTCACGATGTAGGGGAGCAGGATGCTCATGCGCCAGAACGTCCTGGCGCGGAGGTTCTGGTCCAGCAGTGCCGCTATGGCGGTGGCGACGATCAGCTGCGGGATGGTCGAGAGCAGGAAGATACTCAGCGTGTTGAACAGCGAGTTCCAGAAGAAGCGGTCCTGGAGTACCTCCTGGAAATTCCGCAGGCCAACGAAGTCGCCCTGCCCCTTGAGCAGGTGCCAGTCGAAGAGCGAGACGAAGAAGGTGTAGCCGAGGGGGAACAGGCCCACCAGGGCGAAGAGGACGAAGAACGGGGCGATGTACAGGTACGGCGAGGCCTTCATGTCGAGGACGTTCAGTCGCTGACGGAAGGTGAGGGCGGGTTTCGTGGGGGCAGGACTACTGGCTGCCGGGCGGTTCAGTGTCGTGGTCATGTGGGTTCCAGACTCCATGGGGGCCTCCGGCGGTGCCGGAGGCCCCGTGGCCGGTGCTGCTAGTTGTTCACGACGCGGTCGTTGAGAAGCGAGATCGCTTCCTCCCAGGCCTCATCGGCCGTCCCTGTGCCGTTGTCCAGGATCTTCAGCGCGGGCGCGAAGACGTCCTCCTGGATCTCCGAGTCCTGCGGACCCTTGAACTGGGCCACGACACCCTCGGCGCGCGATGCGAAGATCTCGCCGTAGGGCGCGTCGTTGAAGAGTTTGTTGGGAACGGCGTCCTCGACGATCTTCTGCTGGGCCTCGAGCGTGCTCGGGAAGTTGTTGGCGGCAGCGGACTGCTTCACCTGCTGCTCGGGAGCCGTCAACCAGGTGGCCAGCTTCGCGGCTTCAGCGGGATGCTCGGAGCTCTCGGGGACGGAGAGGAAGGCGCCACCCCAGTTGGACGCACCGCCCGGGAAGACGTCCGCGACGTCCCAGCCCGTCTCCGTTCCGCCGCCTGCGGACTCGAGCTGCTCCTTGATGGTGCCGAGCATCCAGGCGGGGCATACGTGGACGGCGAAGGATCCGTCGACGAAGGCCTTGCCCTTGCCCCAGTCGAACTGCTTCTGGTTGGCGGACAGTCCGTCGGCGGTGCCGGCCGCGAGGAGGTCGAACTGGGCGCGCATCGCCTCGTTGCCTTCGACGTTCAGCTCGCCGTCAGCGGTGTAGTAGCCCTCGTCCATCTGGTTGACCATGGAGTTCCAGACGAACGCCGACTGGTCGTACCAGGCCTTGCCGGTTGCTTCCTTGTACTGGCGGCCGAGATCGAAATAGGTCTCCCACGTCGCGTCGTCGCCGCCGAAGAGCTCGGCGACCTCCTCGCGGTCCGTGGGGAGGCCTGCTGCCTCGAACAGCTCGCGGTTGAAGCACAGGGCCTGCGGGCCGATGTCCGTACCGAGGCCGATCACCCGGCCGTCCGGGTCGGTGCCCTGCTCGAACTTCCAGTCCACCCAGTTGTCCTTGACGTCCCCGGCACCGTACTCGTTGAGGTCCACGAACTGGTCGGACACCTCCATGATGGAGCCGAGCCAGCCCTCCTCGACCGCCACGACGTCGCTCAGGCCGGAACCGGCTGCGAGCTTCGTGAAGGCGTCAGTGCGGGCGTTCGCGCTGCCGTCGATGTTGTTGGCCTCGATGGTCACACCCGGGTTCTGCTGCTCGTACTCGGCGTACAGATCGTCGTAGCCGAACTGTCCGAAGGTGGTGACGGTCAGATTGACCGGATTGTCGGCGCTGGCCGGCTCGTCGTTCCCCCCTCCGCCGCTGCAGCCCGACGCCACGATGGCCAGGGATGCGACGCCGGCGAGGGCGGTGATTTTCCTGAGTCGCGAGAATTCCACGATCACTCCTTTGTGTCTGTGTGAGCGACGGACGCCGACGGCGAGAGAGCGCTCTCTGGGTTGTGGGAACACTGTATGTGTTGCACGTCACAGAGGTCAAGAGAGCGCTCTCTCAGATGCGAGAAAGGCTGGTGAAACGGCTCTGCCCACCCTGGAATGCTTCAGGGTGGGCAGAGCCGGGTCGGGGTGACGCGGGAGGCGCCTACTGGCTGAACGCGGCGTCGAACGAGGTCTCCGAGGGCGCGAAGTCGAAGCCCTTGAGGAAGGCGAGGGCCTCGGGCGCGCCCTGCAGGCGATCCATGCCGGCGTCCTCCCACTCCACCGAGATGGGCCCCGTGTAGCCGATGGCCGTCAGCGCCCGGAAGCTGTCCTCCCAGGGCACGTCCCCGCGGCCTGTGGAGACGAAGTCCCAGCCACGCCGGGGGTCGCCCCAGGGCAGGTGTGAGGAGAGGATGCCGTTGCGGCCTCCGCCCATGCGCATCTTCGTGTCCTTGCAGTCCACGTGGTAGATGCGGTCCTTGAAATCGGAGATGAACGCCACCGGATCGATCTGCTGCCACAGGAAGTGGCTCGGGTCCCAGTTGAGGCCGAAGGCGGGCCGGTGGCCGATCGCCTCGAGGGTGCGCTGCGTGGACCAGTAGTCGTAGGCGATCTCGGAAGGGTGGACCTCGTGGGCGAAGCGGACCCCGCACTCGTCGAAGACGTCGAGGATCGGGTTCCAGCGGTCCGCGAAGTCCTGGTAGCCGGCATCGATCATGCTCGCGGGCACGGGCGGGAACATCGCCACGTACTGCCAGATCGAGGACCCGGTGAAGCCGACGACGGTGTCCACGCCGAGCTTCTTCGCGAGCCGTGCAGTCAGCTTCATCTCCTCCGCGGCACGCCGGCGCACACCTTCCGGGTCGCCGTCGCCCCAGACCCTGGGCCCCACGATCGCCTGATGGCGGAAGTCGATCGGGTCGTCGCAGACGGCCTGGCCCTTCAGATGGTTCGAGATGGCCCAGACCTTCAGGCCGTTGCGCTCGAGGATGTCCAGCCGGTCCTGGATGTAGGCGTCGTCGTCCCAGCGCCAGGCGTCCAGGTGGTCGCCCGATACGGCGATCTCCAGTCCGTCGTAGCCCCACTGGCCGGCGAGCTCGGCGACCTTCTCGAAGGGGAGGTCGGCCCACTGGCCGGTGAACAGGGTGAAGTTGCGGGTCATGCAGTCTCCTCGGATCGGATGGGCTGATGCTGTGCGGCAGTGGCGGGAGCCACCTGGACGACGGCGCTCCTGGCCGCCGCGCTCTCCTCGACCGCGGCGAGGACGCGCTGGATCTGCAGGCCGGCCTCGAAGGAGGGCTGGGTGGGCCGGCCGTCCCGGATCGAGGTGAGGAAGTCGCGCACCTGGTGCGTGAACGTGTGCTCCCACCCGATGATGTGCCCCTGGGGCCACCAGGCATCGAGGTAGGGGTGTTCCGGCTCGGTCACGAGGATGCGGCGGAAGCCCTGCTCGGTCGCCGGACCGGTCGCCTCCATCAGCCACAGTTCGTTGAGGTTCTCGAGGTCGAAGCGGAGCGCCCCGCGCTCGCCGAACACCTCGATACGCAGTCCGTTCTTCACGCCGGTCGCCATGCGCGAGACCTCGACCGTGGCCACGGCCCCGCCGGTGAGCCCGGCGGTGATCCACGCCGCGTCGTCGACGGTGACGGGCTCCCGTCCCTCGGGGCCGGGACGCTCGTCGACGAAGGTGTGCAGGCGGCCCGAGACCTCGGTGACGGTCTGCCCGGTGAGGAACTGCACCTGGTCCAGGGCGTGCGAGGCGATGTCCCCGAGGGCTCCCGAGCCGGCGGTCTCCCGGCGCAGCCGCCAGGTCATGGGCGATTCGGCGTCGACCAGCCAGTCCTGCAGGTAGGCGACGCGCAGCTGGCGGATGGCGCCGAGCCGGCCGTCCGCGATGAGGTTCCGTGCGTGGGCGAGGGCGGGGACGCGCCGGTAGTTGAACCCCACCATCGACTGGACGCCGCGCTCCCGCGCCTCCACCGCCGCGGAGACCATCTCGGTGCTCTCGGCGATGCTGTTGGCGAGCGGTTTCTCCACGAGGACGTGCTTGCCCGCCTTCAGCGCCTCGATGGCGATCTCCGCATGCAGGTAGCCCGGCGTGCAGATGTCCACGATGTCGACGTCGTCGCGGTGGATCGCCTCGCGCCAGTCCGTGGAGGAATCCTCCCAGCCGTAGCGCGCTGCAGCCTCGGCGGTCCGCTCGGCGTTCCGCCCGACGACGACGCGCCTGGCGACCGCGGGGACGTCGAAGTGGCTGCCGACCGTGCGCCAGGCCGCCGAGTGCGCCTTGCCCATGAACGCGTAGCCGATCATGGCGACGCCGAGGGGCCCGGCGGCGGAATCGTCCGGTACCTGGCCGGAAAGAGGGGATGTCATGGGCTTCTCCAGGTGAATGGGAGGGAGGACTGCCACTGAGCGGCTGGTCGGTGTGCGCTGCTTCACATCAGTATCTCCGACTTTTGCCGATCATCAGTCAAAAGCAGGGAGACGATCTGTAGATTCCTTCCCGCCGGATGGCATAAGCAGCCATGGGCGGGCCCGTGCCGGGCCGGGAACGCTAGGGCGCCCGGACGACCGGGCCTCCGCCCCCGGAGGAGTCGACGGGGCCCGGATCGCTCCGGTTCGGGCCGGTCCGGCTCGGGTCCGTCTGGTTCGGGCCGGTCCGGCTCGGATCGGCCCGGGTGAGGAACGCCAGTCCGTCGCCGGCCAAGCGGTCCTGGCTCGTGGCTAGGGGGCGCCAGATCGACGCCGCGACGGCGATGCTGGCGTTGTGCGCCGTGAAGCTCTCGATGGTCAGCGGCCCGCGGTACTGCACGTCGTCGAGAGCCGCGAAGATCCCTGGCCAGTCCGTCTGGTCGCCGCCCGGCGCCCCGCGGTCGTTGCCACAGACCTGGAGGTGGACCAGATGGTCGCCGGCCGCCCTGATCGCCTCGGCGGACGAGCGTTCCTCGATGTTCAGGTGGTAGGTGTCCAACGCCAGACCCACGCCCCCGCCGAGCAGCGGCCCCAGCGCCTCGAGGGCCTGTCCGACGGTGTTGATGAGGGATGTCTCGTAGCGGTTCAGGGGCTCGATACCGAGGACCACGCCTGCCGCGAGCGCGTGCTCGGCGACGGGCGCGAGGTTCTCCCGCAGCTCCGCGTAGGCCGCGGTGCGCTCGTCGTCGTCCATCCTCCACACCCGCCCGGTGGCGGTGTAGAAGGGGCCGCACACGCTCGTGGCGCCGATCGCCGCCGCCAGGTCGATGCACGCGAGCAGGTAGCGCCGGGTCTCGCGGACCGCGCCGTCGGAGGCGCCCACCAGGTCCCTGCCCGGAGCCATCGCCCCGACGACGGTGGGTGCCAGCCCGGTCTCGGCGAGGGCGTCCCGCACGACGCTCGGCGTGAGGTCCCCTGCGTTCTCGAGGGGGAGTTCCACGCCGTCGAAGCCCAGCCCGGCGATCCTGCGGAGGAGGGGAGGCAGGTCCGCATCGGTCAGGGGTGATGTCCACACCCATGTGTTGATGCCGATCGGGCGGGCTGTGCCGTCGGTCATGGTCCTGCCTCCTTCCTCGTCCGTGCATCAGGACGACGCATCAGGACGACGCGTCAGGGGATCTGCCGCTCCTGCCACACCGTCGGGTACCCGGGCAGGTCCTCGCCACCGAACTTGGCGTAGTGCCCGTCCGGCATGCCCTCGTTCGCGGTCAGGAACTCGCCGCGCTCCTCCTCGGTGATCGGGGACTGGGGGAGGACCCACTCGGCCGGGACCTCCTCACCCGCGAAGATCTTCTGCAGCGCGAGCAGCGGGGTGCGCCACTGGAAGTTCGAGTACACCGGTGCCAGGCCGTCGATGCCCGTCTCCTCCCACTTGCGCAGGAAGCTCATCTCGTCCTCACCCGTCATGACGGGCAGGTCGGCTCCGGCGTCCTCGAACGCCTCGATGGCGGCGACGGCGCCGTCGCCCGCGTCCATCCACACGCCCTGCACGTCGCCGGTGGCGAGCTCGTCGGAGATGATGGACTTGATCTCCACGGGGTCGGCGCCGGTGAAGTAGTCCACGGCCTCGATGCCGTTCTCCTCGAAGATGCGCTCGGCCGCGGCCCAGCGCTGCTCCAGCACGTCGACGCCGGGGAGGATGCGCAGCGCCACCACCTTGTCGCCCTCGTTCAGCCGCTCGCTGAGGAACTCGGCGGTGTCGATGCCCCAGGCGAAGCCGCCGATCGGGTGGATGAACGTGACGGCGCAGTCGGTCTGGACGCCGCGGTCGAAGACGACCACGGGCTTGCCGGTCTCGCAGGCGCGTTCGACGGCAGGCGTCATGGCCGCCGTGGAGTTCGGGGAGATGATGAAGGCGTCGCAGTTGCCCTCGGCGATGAAGTAGTCGATGTCGGCGATCTGCGTGTTGTCGTCGTCCTGCGCGTCACGTGTCTCCATCTCGGAGATGACGCCGGCCTCCTGCAGCACCTGGAGCTGCTGGTTCATGGTGATCCAGCCCGTCTGGCGCCACGGGTTGGAGATCGAGGCGTTGGAGAAGCACGCCTTCTTCGGTCCCGTGGAGGCGAAGGCCGAGGTGTCCTTCATCTCGCCGTCGATGTACTGCAGGTACGGCTGCTCGGGGTCACCCTCGAAGGTGGCCGAACGCTGCGCGTCCTGCTCGTCGTAGACGGCCTGGTCGAACCACTCCGTGCTGTCCTCGCTGGGCTGCGCGGCCCCTGTGGTCTCGGTGGTCTCGGAACTCGCGGTGCCTTCGGCGGCAGGCGGGTCCTCGATGGACGAATCGGTGGTGCAGGCCGTCAGGGCGAGCAGCGACGTCGCTGCGATCACCGTGACCTTGCCCAGGATGCTTCCACGCATCATGTTCCTCCCTCATTGGTGCCCGGTGCGGGCGTGGGTGCTGCTATAGGACGGTGTTCGTCATGGGCCCGGGAGCTGGCGCCGCGCCGTTTGCGCTGCCAGTTCCGGGACGCTGCGGCCACGGCGACGATGATGATCGCGCCCTGGACGCTGTCACGCCAGGTGGATTCGACGCCGAGGAAATTGAGGAGGGTGAACAGCAGTTCGAGGGCGAAGGCGCCCGCCGCGGCGGAGAGGACCCAGCCACGTCCACCCCCGATCACCACACCGCCGAGGACGACGGCGGTGATCGCCGTGAACTCGTAGCCCTGGCCCACGGACGGGTGGACCCCGGCGTATCCCACGAGGATCACGCCGGCCGCGGTCGCTGCGAGGGAGGACAGCATGAACGCCCGCGTCCGCACCCACCAGACGGAGGCGCCGGTCAGGGCCGCGGCCCGGGAGTTGTCCCCCACGGCCACGAGCGTGCGGCCGTAGGGCCTGCGCATCAGCCAGAAGGCCGCGGCCGCGGTGGCGACGAGGATGATCACGGGGTAGGGCAGCACCTCGAGGACGGGGACGTCCTGGATGCCGCCGCGGCCGATCTGCCGGAAGCTGTCCGCCGGGTTGCCGGTGGCCGCGCCGCCCGTCCAGAACAGCACGAGGCCGAGCAGCGCCAGCATGGTCCCGAGGGTCACGATGAAGCTCGGCACCTTCAGGAGTGTCGTCACGAGGCCGTTCACGAGGCCCACGAAGGCGCCGAACACGATCATCAGGGCCAGGACCGGGATGGTCCGGGACTCGTCCTGGCCGATCAGGTTCCCGGCGATGATGACCTGCGCGGTCACCACCGATCCCATCGAGAGGTCGAACTCGCCCGAGACGATGACGAAGTACTGCCCGATCGCGGCGATCGCGATCGGCGCCGTGCGCCCGATGAAGCGGATCAGGGAGCCGGGCTCCCCGAAGGAGGGGTTCGCGGCGAGGACGGCGAGGAAGAGGAGGGCGACGAGGACGAAGATCGCACCGCTCGGGGTGCGCAGTGCACGGAGGACGCGTTCGCCGCGGGGAGAGCGGTTCTGCTGCAGGACCGCTCGGTCGGTGGCCACGCTCATGCCGACACCTCGTCCCGTGCGCCGGTGCCGTCGCCGCGCGACGGTCCCCCTTGCCGGGAGGTGCCGGGTGCCGGCGGTGGGGCGTCGTCGCCATCATGGGCCGGCCCCCGGCCGAAGCGTGCGGGCCTGTGCACCACCTTGCGCCGTGCGTACACGGCCACGGCGACCACGATCACGATGCCCCGGACGACGTCCTTGAGGAAGGGGTTGACCTGCAGGACGCTCATGATGTTGTCCAGCATCGCGAAGATGAGGACGCCGCCGAGCGTGCCGATGAGCGAGCCCTTGCCACCCGCGAGGAGCGTCCCGCCGAGGACGACGGCGGCGATCGACAGGAGGTCGTACCCGCCCTGGGAACCGATGGTCGGGCTGCCGACGCCCAGGCGGGCCGCCAGCAGCAGGCCGGCGAGCCCCGCCATGGTGGAGCAGATCACGTGCGCCGCGATGACCGGGGCCCGCGTCCGGACGCCGGACATCCTCGCCACCGAGGCGTCGCCCCCCACGGCGTACATCGCGTGACCCAGACGTGTGGTGTTCAGCATGAGGAGCACGACGGCGGCGCACGCGAGCATGATCAGGGTCGAGACGGGGACGGGTCCGATCCCCGTGGCCCCGATGAGGCGGAACGCGAGCGGCGCCTGCCCCGCGCTGCCCTGGTAGTTGGATCCGAGGTAGCCGCTCACGATCAGCCCCATGCCGAGGGTCGCGATGAAGCCGTGCACCTGCAGTCCCGCCACGACGGCGCCGTTGGCCAGGCCGATCAGGGCGGAGACGAGGAGTGCCGCGAGCACGGCCGGCAGGATGTTCCCGGGCTGGTTCGCCATGATCCCGGCGCCGATGAGGCTCGAGAGGCTGATCACGTAGGGGACGGAGAGATCGAGGCTCCCGACGAGGATCACGAGTGTCTGGCCGATGGCGATGAACCCGAGGATGCTCGTGCCGGTCAGGATGTCGGAGACGTTGCCGGGGCTGAAGAAGTTGCGGCCCGCGGAGCCCACGAGGACCGTGCCCGCGATGATGGTCGCGAGGGCCACGAGGTAGACGATGTGCGTCGAGCTCAGGCGGTTCACGGCAGCACCCCCCGGGCGCCCGTGGCCAGCTGCAGCACCTGCTCCTCCGATGCCGACGGCGGCATCTCCCCGGCGATCCGCCCGTCCCGCATCACGATCACGCGGTCGGACATCCCGAGGACCTCGGGCAATTCACTCGAGACCATGAGGATGGCCTTGCCTTCCTGCGCCAGCTGGCGCATCAGCGAGTAGACGGCGACCTTCGCGCCGACGTCGATGCCACGGGTGGGCTCGTCGAGCAGGACCACCTGCGGGTCGATCGCCAGCCATTTCGCGAGGACCACCTTCTGCTGGTTCCCGCCCGAGAGGAACTGCACCTCCTGGTCGAGGTCGCGTGCCACGACCTCCAGGGACGAGAAGACGCCCGGTGCCTGACGGCGGGCGACGGCGGTGCGCCGGGGGGTCACCGAGCGCACCACGGCCAGTGCGTTGTCGAGGATGGACTGGTTCAGGCTGAGGCCCTGCGCCTTGCGGTCCTCGGTGATGAGCGCGATCCGGTGCCGGATGGCGTCGCGGGGGGAGTGCGGCCGGTACGGCCGGCCCTCGAGCGTCATGGTGCCGCGCGTGAAGCCGGCCGCTCCGAAGATCGCCTCGACCAGCTCCGTCCGCCCCGAGCCCTGGAGTCCGGCGACCCCGACGATCTCGCCGGCGTGGAGGGTCAGGTCGACGTCGTCGAGCTGGCTATTGCCGCCGCCGCTGATCTGCAGCAGGGGCCCCCCGGTGGCTGTGCCGGGGAGGGCGTCCGGGAAGTAGGCCGAGATGGGCCGCCCCACCATGGCGCGGACCAGCGAGGCGTCGTCGAGCCCGGCCGCGGGGGACGAGGTGACGATCCGCCCGTCCTTGAGCACCGTGATGGTGTCGCACAGGTCGAAGATCTCCTTCAGCCGGTGGGACACGTAGAGGATGGCGGTCCCGCGCCTCCTGAGGCGGTCGATGATGCCGTAGAGCAGCTCGACCTCCGGTCCCGCCAGCGCCGCGGTGGGCTCGTCCATGGAGATGATCCTGGCGTCGTAGCTCACGGCCTTGGCGATCTCGACGATCTGCTGCTGGGCCACCGAGAGGGAGCTGACCGACGCCGTGGGCCGGATGCTCGTGATGCCGAGCTCCTCCAGCAGGTCCGCGGTGGCCTGGTTCATGGCCCTGCGGTCGACGAGCAGGCCCTTCCGGGGTTCCCGGCCGAGATAGATGTTCTGGGCGACCGTGCGCTCGGGCAGCAGGTTGAACTCCTGGAAGACCGTGGACAGGCCGGCCTGGTGCGCCTGCACGGGGTGCGTGAAATCCACCGGTTCGCCGTCGAGCTCGATGCGCCCCGCGTCGCGCACGTAGACGCCGGCGAGAAGCTTCATCAGCGTCGACTTGCCGGCGCCGTTCTCGCCCACGAGGCCGTGGACCTCGCCCGGGAACAGCTCCAGGGCGGCGTCCTGGAGGACGGGCACTCCGAAGAAGCTCTTCGAGAGCCCGGTGACGCGCAGGATGGGGGCTACGGCCCCGCTGGTGTTGACTTCATCGTCCACGCGGCCACTGTGACACGACCTCCCACTTTTGTCGAGGGACTGTCAAAAGATGCTTCCCGAACGTTATCGATGGAGGGGGGAGCCATCGGAACTGCCGAGTGCTTTACTGAAAGGGTGCTCACTCCCTCGTCGATACGGGCTTCCACCAGCGACGCTGGACCTCCCCGGCGGCCCTCCGCCGTCGCCGGGTCAGGCGCGAGTGAGATCTTCCAGGTGCTCCGGGACGGGAGGCCCCGCACCCGGGCGGAACTGGCGGAGCTCACCGGCCTCGCCCGGTCCACCGTCGCGGTGCGGATCGACGCGCTCATGTCGTTGGGGTTCGTGGCGCCCTTCGGCGGCGCGGCATCCACGGGCGGGCGTCCGCCGTCGTTGTTCGCCCTGAATCCGGGGGCCCGGGTGGTGATCGGTGCGGACCTCGGTGCCACGCACGCGATCGTGATCCTCGCGGACCTCTCCGGGAAGGAGCTGGGACGCGAACAGCAGCAGATGAGCATCGGCGACGGCCCCGAGGCCGTCCTGGGCTGGCTGGCGACGGCCATCACGGGGCTCCTCGAGCGGGACGGCCGCACGGCGGGCGAGCTCGCCGCCGTCGGCATCGGCCTGCCGGGACCTGTCGAACACGACACGGGGCGCCCGATCAACCCGCCGATCATGCCCGGCTGGGACCGGTTCGACGTCCCTGGCCTGATCCAGCGCGACTTCCCCGTCCCCGTCCTCGTGGACAACGACGTGAACATCATGGCGCTGGGCGAGCTGAACGCGAGCTGGCCCGGGGTGGAGGACCTCATGTTCATCAAGGTCGCCACGGGGATCGGAGCGGGGATCATCCTGGGCGGAGTCCTGCAGCGCGGAGCGCAGGGCACAGCCGGCGACCTCGGCCATGTGCGAGTGCCCCGGGGCGGGGAGACCGTCTGCCGCTGCGGGAACGTGGGGTGCCTGGAGGCGATCGCCGGCGGTCCCGCCCTGGCCGCGGCGCTGAGCGGGCCCGGCGGGAGGGCCCTGTCCGGCAGCCAGGACGTCGTCGAGCTCGTGCGCTCCGGCGACGTCCTGGCACTCCAGGCGGTGCGGCAGGCCGGCCGGGACATCGGCGACGTCCTCGCGACCTGCGTCAACCTCGTCAATCCGTCGGTGATCGTGGTCGGCGGGGCGCTGGCGCAGGCGGGGGAGCACCTCCTCGCGGGCGTCCGCGAGGTCGTGTACACGCGCTCGCTGCCCCTGGCCACCGAGCACCTGCGCATCGTCCCCTCGGTCACGGGGCAGAACGCCGGTGTGGCCGGGGCAGCCGTGCTCGCCATCTCGCACGTGCTCTCGCCCGAGGCGATCGACGCCGCGAGCGCGCGCCTGGTCGGTTGACCGCCCGGCGCCCTGCGCCCGGCGTCCCTGGGTCCCTGGGTCCGGGTCCTACGACGACGGGAGCGGGTGCGGCCGGACCGGCCCGGGCCGTGTCCGACGCCGTCGGGCCGTGTCCGACGCCGTCGGGCCCGTCGATAGACTGGCCGCATGACCGCCGAGACCTCCGCGCAGACCACCGACCGCTCCCGGCTCCTGGAGCTCATCAAGGAACTCGCCGTGGTGCACGAGCGCGTCACCCTCTCCAGCGGCGTCGAGGCCGACTACTACATCGACCTCCGCCGCATCACGCTCCACCACGAGGCCTCGGTCCTCGTGGGCCGCGTCATGCTGCAGCTGCTCGACGACGCCGGGATCGCCTTCGAGGCGGCCGGCGGCCTCACGATGGGCGCAGACCCGGTGGGGACCGCCGTGATGCACGCCGCCGCGCAGGCCGGCCGTCCGATCGACGCGTTCGTGGTGCGCAAGACCCAGAAGACGCACGGCATGGGTCGTCAGGTCGAGGGGCCCGAGGTCTCCGGGCGCCCCGTCGTCGTGCTCGAGGACACCTCGACCACGGGCGGCTCCGCGCTCACCGCCGTCGAGGGCGTGCGCCGGGCAGGGGGCGACGTGCGGGCAGTCGCGGTGATCGTGGACCGCAGCACGGGATCGAAGGAGCGCATCGAGACCGAAGCCGGAGTGCCGTATCTCTTCGCGTTCGGCAAGGACGAACTCGGCCTCGCCTGATCGCGGGGCGGGTCGGCGCGAGGATCGGTACGTGACGAACGAGGACGCCGCGGCGGTGCAGCGGGCGTGGGACTTCCGGAAGTCCTCGCGGCGGTCCTTCCTGATCGGCTCGGCGGCGGCCGCGCTGGTGACCACGGATCTGGCATGCACGCGGTTCATCCAGTCCCAGCGGAACCGCACGCGGATCCTGCCGCTCGACGACGAGTCCGCGCGCGCCCGGTTCCCCGACGACCGCTGGATCCTCTTCCCCGGGTACAAGACCAGCTGGGAGGAGGGGCTCTGGATCTTCGGTTCCCTGCAACCCGTGCTGTCCAGGCGGGCTCAGTCGGCCGTCATGGGCTACTCCAACCGGGGCCTGGACATCGACAACGTCGTGGCCACGATGTACCGGTACGTGGAGAACTTCCGCCTCCGCAAGCTCTACTTCTACGGGCACAGTTTCGGCGGGATGGTGGCCGTGGAGGTCGCCGCCCGGCTGCGTACCCGGGGGATCCCCGTGGAGCTGATCCTGCTCGACTCCTCACCGTCCAGCAGGTTCGACGTCCGGGACAAGCGCATGTTCGAGGGGGTGGTGCGCCTCTACGAGGCGGGGGTGGGGGTGCCCATCAGCCTGCGTGGGACCTACGAACTGGGCGAGCGGATCGCCCACAAGAACGAGCGGACCTGGAGCCAGATCGTGGACCAGACGCTCGAGCAGGTCTCCCCGCTGGCGCCCAGCAGCAGACTCATCCAGTCGCAGTCCTCGTACATCTACCATTTCGACGTCCTCCCGTTCCGGGGGTCCCTCGGCGACACGAAGGTGGTCTTCGTGGGGAACCCGCACGACCGCGTCGTGGACTACGCGACGGCCCGCGCCGGCTGGGCGCGGGAGCTGCCCCTCAACGTGGTGTCGGTGGATCACGTGACGGAGGGTGCGTTGCCCGCGCACGCCAGCCCGCAGTGGAACCCGGGTGTCTACCAGGACATCGTCGCCGCCGTCCAGCGCAGGTACGTCCCCTTCCCGCGCGGCGGCGGCGTGCAGCGCGCCGTCGTGGCCGGCGGTGCGCCCGACGGCGGGCCGGCCCAGGTCTGACCGGCCCGAATCCGACCGGCCCGAGGCCGACCGGTCAGACCTGGTCGATCAGGTCCGCCACGGAGTTGCACGTCTGCGCCGGCCGGAACGGATAGGCGTCGATGTCCTCGGGCTGCGTGATACCGCTGAGCACGAGGACCGTGTGCAGCCCGGCTTCCATGCCCGCGATGATGTCCGTGTCCATGCGGTCGCCGATCATCGCCGTCGTCTCGGAGTGCGCGTCGATCCGGTTCATGGCCGAGCGGAACATCATGGGATTCGGCTTGCCCACGATGTACGGAACCCGGCTGGTCGCCGCCGTGATCATGGCCGCGATCGCGCCCGTCGCCGGCAGCGGCCCCTCCTTCGACGGACCGGTCACGTCGGGGTTCGTAGCGATGAACCGGGCGCCCTCCAGGATCAGGCGGACGGCTTTCGTGATCGCCTCGAACGAGTACGTGCGGGTCTCGCCGAGCACCACGTAGTCGGGGTTCGTGTCCGTGAGGACGAACCCCGCCTCGTGCAGCGCCGTCGTGAGTCCAGCCTCACCGATCACGTAGGCCCTGCCGCCCGGCAACTGGTCGCTCAGGAACTGCGCCGTGGCCAGCGCGGAGGTCCAGAGGTTCTCCTCGGGGATCTCCAGTCCCGAGGCCTTCAGGCGCGCGGCAAGATCGCGTGGCGTGTAGATGGAGTTGTTGGTCAGGACCAGGAACCGCTTGGAGGTGGTGACCCACCGCTCGATCAGCTCGGCGGCGCCGGGGATGGCGTGGTTCTCGTGCACCAGTACGCCGTCCATGTCGGTGAGCCAGCACTCGATGTGTTCGTTCTCGCGCATGGGTGTCCTTCCAGGGGAGTTGACCGTCCGCCGCCAGTCTCCCACCTCCTGTGCCGTCTACGCTTGAACGGTGAACCAATCCCTCCCGAACTCCGGCTCCCCCCTGCCCGTCCCCGAGGGGCCGCCTGTCGGCGTCGGACCCTGGGAGGGCGAGTGGCCCGACGGCGACCACTGGGACCGCGAGCTGCTGGCGGCCGGTGACACCCGGAACGTCACCGACGGCTACCGGTACTGGACGCACGAGGCGATCGTGGCGGACCTCGACGAGCGGCGGCACGGCTTCCACGTCGCCATCGAGAACTGGCAGCACGACCTCAACATCGGGTCCGTGGTGCGCACGGCCAACGCGTTCCTCGCCAAGGAGGTCCACATCATCGGACGACGGCGGTGGAACCGGCGCGGCGCCATGGTCACGGACCGCTACCAGCACGTCCGCCACCACCCCACGGTCGCCGACTTCACGGCCTGGGCGGACGCCGAGGGGCTGGCGGTGATCGGGATCGACAACTTCCCCGACTCGGTGCCGCTGGAGACATACGACCTGCCCGAGAAGTGCGTGCTCGTGTTCGGGCAGGAGGGGCCCGGTCTTTCCCCCGAGGTGCACGAGGCCGCCGAGGCCACGCTCTCGATCGCGCAGTTCGGGTCCACGCGCTCCATCAACGCCTCCGCGGCGGCCGCGATCGCCATGCACGGCTGGATCCGCCAGCACGTGTTCGGCCAGCACGTGTTCGGCCAGCACGTCTGACGGGTCCCGGCGTGGTCGCACCCGCCGTTCCACCGTGGCCCTGCCCGGCGTCCGGCCGCCGTCCCTCCTGCGCCCGGCAGGCCTGCTCGCTAGGATGATGCAAGCACTTCCCACCACTAAGGAGTCCTCAGCATGCCTATTGCAACCCCTGATGTTTACGCCGAGATGATCGACCGCGCGAAGGCGGGCGGCTTCGCATTCCCGGCCGTGAACGTGACTTCCTCCCAGACCCTCAACGCGGCGATGCGCGGTTTCGCCGAGGCCGGTTCCGACGGGATCGTGCAGGTCTCCACGGGCGGCGCAGCCTACTGGTCGGGCGCGAGCGTCAAGGACATGGTTGCCGGTTCGCTGGGCTTCGCCGCGTTCGCGAAGGAGGTCGCGAAGAAGTACGACGTCAACATCGCGCTGCACACCGACCACTGCCCCAAGGACAAGCTCGACGACTTCGTGCTGCCGCTGCTCGCCGCGTCCGAGGACGCCGTGAAGAACGGCCGTGACCCCGTCTTCAACTCGCACATGTGGGACGGCTCCGCCGAGACCCTCGAGGAGAACCTGCGGATCGCCCGTGAGATCCTGCCCCGCGCCGCAGCCGCCAAGATCATCCTCGAGGTCGAGATCGGCACCGTGGGCGGCGAGGAGGACGGCGTGGAGAACGCCATCAACGACAAGCTCTACACCACGGTCGAGGATGCCCTCGCGACCATCGACGCCCTCGGCGCCGGCGAGCACGGCCGCTACATCACCGCGCTCACCTTCGGCAACGTCCACGGCGTGTACAAGCCCGGGGGTGTGAAGCTCCGCCCCGAGATCCTCAAGGACATCCAGGACCAGGTGGGCCAGAAGATCGGCAAGGACAAGCCCTTCGACCTCGTGTTCCACGGCGGTTCCGGCTCCTCCGAGCAGGAGATCGCCGACGCCGTCTCCTACGGCGTCATCAAGATGAACATCGACACGGACACCCAGTACGCGTTCACGCGCCCCGTCGCCGACCACATGCTGCGCAACTACGACGGCGTCCTGAAGGTCGACGGCGAGGTGGGCAACAAGAAGACCTACGACCCCCGCGTGTGGGGCGCCTCGGCCGAAGCCGGCCTCGCCGCCCGCGTCGTCGAGGCCGCCGCGTCCCTCGGGTCCGCCGGAAAGAAGCTCTAGCCCGATGTCCGACGAGTTCCGGAAGAACCTGCTGGGCCCCGAGCCCACCCTCCTGCCCGAGGAGCCCGACGTCGTCGACCGCCTCGCGGCCGGTGACGAGGCCGTGGACCTCGCGGCGAAACACCCGACGTCGTCGCTCGTCTGGGCGATCCTGGCGGACGAGGCGTACGCCGAGGGCCGGACCATCGAGTCCTACGCCTACGCCCGCACCGGCTACCACCGCGGCCTCGATGCGCTCCGTCGCAGCGGGTGGCGCGGCGCCGGTCCCATCCCGTACTCGCACGAGCCCAACCGCGGCTTCCTCCGCGCGCTCTACGCACTCGGCCGCGCCGCCGCGTCGATCGGCGAGATCGAGGAAGCGGAGCGGATCGCCGTGTTCCTCAGGGAGTCGGACCCCGAGGCGAGTGCGCAGCTCGCGGGCTGACCCACTCCCTGGCCGCCGCGGCGTGCGCCGCTCCGGCGGAGGGAGAGCAGAGATGACGGGATCCGCTCCGGTGGGCCCGTCATCTCTGCTCTCTGCGCCCGGCGTCCCACTACTCGACTACGGGGTCCGGTACTCGGCTGCGCTGCCATAAACGAGTAGTCCCCATTCTTGTGCCGATGTGACCAACGCGACCAGAGTTAAAAGCTCCACAGACGGTGGTGAGGCGAACGGAAGTGGGGCTGGAATGTCCACGAACATCAATGCGGGGCAGTTGTACACGGTGGCGGAAGTTGCGGCCATGATGAGGGTCTCGAAGATGACCGTCTACCGGATGGTGCAGTCGGGCACCATCCAGAGCATCCGGTTCGGGCGATCCTACCGCGTGCCACAGAGCGCAGTGCGGGACTACCTCGAGGCGGCCAACCGCGGATCGGACTACTCGATCTGATCGCTGCACGCGGGCCCCGGACGTCCGCGGGGCCCGCTGCAGGGATGGCCGGCACCTCCGAACGAAGGCGATGCCGCACGCCCATTCAGGGCGGGTCGATACCGTTTTCCTTGAAGCATGTGTTGATTAACGATAGCTTTGTGCTGAGAATCAGCAGAAGGAGCTGTCATGGGAAAATCTACCGTCCTCGCCCTGCGGATCGTGCTGTGCATGATGTTCGCGGGCTCCGTCTTCATCCAGGTGGTCATGGTGCCACTTCTGGGGGTCGACCTGGAGCAGGCCGACCCCGACGTGGCGCTCATCCGCACGCCGCTGGTGGTGCTCACCGTGCTGACGATCCTCGCCCTGCAGGTCGCGATGGTCTGCGTCTGGGGACTGCTGACCATGGTGCGGCAGGGGACGGTCTTCTCGGGTGCGGCCTTCCGGCTGGTGAACATCGTGATCGGGGCGTTCACCGCAGCCAGCCTGCTGACCTTCGGGCTGGGCGTCGCGCTGGCTCCGGGCGAGGCCGTGGCGCCGGGAGTGGTGCTGCTGATCGGCGGCATGGCCGTGTGCATCGCGGCCGTGGCGCTGATCGTGCTGGTGCTCAGGGCGCTGCTGGTGCAGGCGGTGGACCGGGACGCCGAGGCCCGTCAGCTGCGCACCGAGCTGGACGAGGTGATCTGATGCCGATCGTGGTGCGGATCGACGTCGAACTGGCGAAGCGGAAGATGAGCGTGGGGGAGTTCGCGGAGCGGGTGGGGCTGACGCCCGCCAATGTGGCGGTCCTCAAGAACGGCCGCGCCAAGGCCGTCCGCTTCAGCACTCTCGAGGCCATGTGCAGGGTCCTCCGCTGCCAGCCCGGTGACCTGCTGGAATGGACCGACGACGACGACGACGACGACGACGACGGTGACGACGCCGTGCAGACCGGTGCTGCAGAGGTCGCCGGTCCTGGGGCCGGACCGGGTGCTCCAGCGCCGGTCGACGGGGCGTCGGTCGGCGGTGGTGCTGCCCGGCGCTCCGGGGGCGGCAGGTGAAGGGCCTCGCCCGGTTCTTTCCCGCGTCCCCGGCACCCGGTACCGCCGGGGACGCGGGTCTCTTCGGCCCGCACTCGACCGCCTGGCGCATCGCCCGCGAACGGTTGATCGTGGCCGGGGGGCCGGCGGCGCTCCTGCTGCAGGTGGCGCACCCGCTCGTGGCCGAGGGGGTGCGTGCCCACAGCGGATTCGCCGACGACCCCCTGCGCCGCCTGCGCGGCACCCTCGACGCCGTCCTGACCGTCACCTTCGGCGACCGCACGCAGGTGCAGGCGGCCGCCGGGTACGTGGAGCGCAGGCACCGTCCCGTCCGGGGAACCCTCCCCGTCGAGGGCGGCGGGATCCCTGCGGGCACGCCCTACAGCGCGACCGACCCGGACCTGACGCTGTGGGTGTTCTCGACGCTCGTCTGGACGGCGCTGGAGGTCACGGACGCCTTCCACCGGCCGGCGCCCGCCGAGGAACGGGATGCCTACTACCGGGACATGAGGCGGCTCGCCCGCCTCTTCGCCGTCCCGGACGAGGTCCTGCCGGAGGACTACGCAGCGCTCGACAGGTACGTGGCCCGCCAGGTCCGCACCACGCTCGACGTCGGTGCCGCCGCGAAGCAGATCGCCCGGCAGGTCCTCGCCCCGGAGCCGCCGCTCGTACCCCGGCCGCTCCGGTCCGTTCCCGCCGTCCTGGCGGCGGGCGTCCTGCCACCCGTCCTGCGCGACGCCTACGGACTGCCGTGGAGGCGGCGCGAGCGCGCGGTGTTCGCCGTCGTCCGCCGGGCCGCGCGCCTCGCCGTGCCCCTGCTGCCCGCCCGCATCCGCTACTGGCCGCACTACCTCGTGGCGCGGGACCGGATGCGCGCCGAATCCTGACGGCCCGCCGGGCGAGACCGGTGCGGCGTCGTGCACGCCTTCTGAAGCACCGGTCGTCGGGGAGAGGCGTGTCGCCCCCTGGCACACGGTGTCGGGGCGGGAGCGCGTGCACGAAGCCTCGGGCACGGCGTCGGTCGGCCGGAGGCGCCCGCCTACTGCTCCGGACGGCGGATCGTCGTGGTCACCGCGACCAGCTGCGGACGTGGCGGGGCCGAGCTGAAGCCGAACCGGACCGGCGGGCTCACCGGCGCCAGGGTGCCGAGGTCCACCCCGCGCCAGGTCGCCGTCGCACCGCTGATGGCGCGGGCGGAGGTGGCGCCGTAGTACTCGGTGCGCCCGTGCCCGGCCGAGCCGGCCGTCGCCACGCCCTTCACGAGCCGTGACGCCACCGGATTGACGAGCGCCAGCCAGCGGGGATGCGTGGCCAGGCCGGTGGGGACCAGGCCCAGCAACCGCCCGAGGAGGGTGACACCGCCGATCCCGGCCCGTACGTGCAGCTCCCCGGCCTCCACCACGAGCCGGTCGCTCGTGAGGGTGGACGTGACCGGGGTGAGCACCACGTCGTCGAACGTGTAGGTGGCCCGGACGTAGTCGGCGATCTCCTGGCCGGGGGCGAGCAGCATCCGCCGGCCCGCGGCGTCCTCCAGCATCACGTCGGTGAAGGACCCGAACGGCGAGGTGTCCCAGCGGCCGATCACCAGCCGCGTCCCCGACGTGGTCCCGATCCCGGCGATGTGTCCTTCGAAGCGGTCCATGACCCCATTCTGCACGGGCCGAGCGGGCGCCGTGGGGGTCGGTGCCGGCCCCCGTGCCGGTCACGCCCGGCGTTTTTCGGCGCCGGCAGGGCGGCTCGGCTAAACTCGGACGGTAAGAGCCCCAGTGGGCGCACTTCCCGTGCGGCCGGTTGGGGCGTTCTGATGCACGGCGTGCCTGCCGCGGTTGCGCGGCGAGGACCCGTACCGAATGGGGGAGGATCCCATGCCAGCAATCGTCATCGTCGGAGCCCAATGGGGCGACGAGGGTAAGGGCAAGGCCACCGACCTGCTGGGCGGCCGGGTCGACTACGTCGTGAAGCCCAACGGCGGCAACAACGCCGGGCACACCGTCGTCGTCAACGGCGAGAAGTACGAGCTGAAGCTCCTCCCCGCCGGCATCCTCAGCCCCAACGCCGTCCCGATCATCGGCAACGGCTGCGTCATCAACCTCGAGGCGCTCTTCGAGGAGATCGACGGACTCGAGGCGCGCGGAGCCGACACCTCCAAGCTGCGCGTGTCCGCGAACGCCCACCTCGTGGCGCCCTACCACCAGGTGCTGGACAAGGTCACCGAGCGCTTCCTCGGCAAGCGCGCCATCGGCACCACGGGCCGCGGCATCGGTCCCGCGTACATGGACAAGGTGGCCCGTCTCGGCCTGCGCGTGCAGGACGTGTTCGACGAGTCCATCCTCCGCCAGAAGGTCGAGGGCTCCCTCAAGCAGAAGAACGAACTGCTCGTGAAGGTCTACAACCGGCGCGACGTCCAGGTCGAGGAGGTGGTGGAGTACTTCCTGTCCTTCGCCGAACGCCTCAAGCCCCTCGTCATCGACTCCACCTTCGTGCTCAACGAGGCGCTCGACGCCGGCAAGGTGGTCCTCATGGAGGGCGGCCAGGCCACGTTCCTCGACGTGGACCACGGCACCTACCCGTTCGTGACGTCGTCGAACCCCACCGCGGGCGGCGCGTCCGTGGGCTCGGGCATCGGCCCCACCCGCATCTCCCGCTCGATCGGCATCATCAAGGCGTACACCACGCGCGTGGGCGCCGGACCGTTCCCCACGGAACTGTTCGACGACATGGGCCTGTACCTGCAGAAGACCGGCGGCGAGTACGGCGTCAACACCGGCCGCCCGCGCCGCTGCGGCTGGTACGACGCCGTCCTGGCGCGCCACGCCTCACGCGTCAACGGCTTCACCGACTACTTCGTCACCAAGCTCGACGTCCTCACGGGGATCGAGAGCATCCCGGTGTGCGTGGCGTACGACGTCGACGGCGTGCGGTACGACGAGATGCCCATGACGCAGACCGACTTCCACCACGCCAAGCCGATCTTCGAGTACTTCGACGGCTGGACCGAGGACATCACCGGGGCCAGGACCATCGAGGACCTGCCGGACAACGCGCAGACCTACGTGCGGGCGCTCGAGAAGCTGTCCGGCACGCGGTTCTCCGCCATCGGCGTGGGCCCGGACCGCGACCAGACCATCGTGGTCAACGACCTGATCGGCGGCTGACACCGCCTGTCGTCGGCTGTGCGGGGGTCCTGGGGCTACCAGCCCCAGGTTCCCGCGCCGCCCTTGAACGGCCCGACGATCGCCCCGGTGACCCACCCTCCGTAGAAGTCGCCCTCCTGCGCCTGCACCGTCTCGCCGTCGACCGTGCAGCGCTCCATCCGCGAGGGATAGATCGCGGCGCGCGAGGCCAGGTCCTCGTACCCCCGCACCGGGGAGGGGTAGGTCCATGCGCCGCGCGGACTCCGGGCACTGCCGGCGACGACGTCGAAATAGCTCGCGGCGCCCTTGAACTCGCAGTGCGTGGTGCCCTCGACCGGGACCAGGACGCCCGGCGCGAAGTCGGCGAGCGGCAGGTAGTAGACCGGCGGGTGGCTCGTCTCGAGCACCCGCACCGCGCTGTCCGTGGAGACGATCACCTGCCCGCCGAACCGCACCTCGATCACCATCGTAATCCGCTCCACCCGCGGTGGCCTCGGGTAGTCCCACACGGACTCCTGGCCCGGCCCGGGCGGCGTCCGCCTGCTCTGCATCGGGTTCCTCATGGGAGAAAGGCTACCCGGGCGTGCCCGACGGGGAGTCTGTACGCTGGACGCAAGGCACGGCACACACGTGAGGGCGGGAACATGTTGGTCAGCGTTGGTCAGTTCCGGCCGGGTGGGGACACCCCGGCCAACCTGGCGGTCATGCGGGAGCTCGCCGCCACCGCCCGCTCCGAGGGATCGGAGCTGATCGTCTTCCCCGAGGAGTCGATGCTCGCGATCGGCGAGGTCGAGGGTTCGCTGCAGCAGGCCGTGGAGGCCACCTGGACCTCCTTCGTCCAGCAGCTGTCCTTCATCGCCGCCGAGTACTCCCTCGGGATCGTCGCGGGCGGGTACGAGCCCAGCGGTGAGCAGCGACCCTTCAACACCCTCGTCCTCATCGACGCGACCGGCCGGATCGTCGACACGTACCGCAAACTCCACCTCTACGACGCCTTCAGCTACCAGGAGTCCACCCGCATCAAGCCGGGCGACGGCGGGATCACGGTCGCCGAGATCGGCGACGTGCGGGTGGGACTCATGACGTGCTACGACATCCGGTTCCCGGAGCAGGCACGCGCGCTCGCGGACGCCGGGGCGGACCTCCTCTGCGTGCCGGCGTCCTGGTTCAAGGGCGATCACAAGATCGAGCACTGGGAGACGCTGCTGAAGGCCCGGGCCATCGAGAACACCCTGTGGGTGGCTGCCGCCGGGACCTCCAGCGACCACACGATCGGCCATTCGGCCATCTTCGACCCGATGGGGATCCCGCAGGTGCACCTCGAGGAGGAGGAGCGCGGCGTCGTGACCACGCAGGTCTCCCGCCGCAGGGTCGACGACGTCCGGGAGTTCCTGCCGGTGCTGCGGAACCGGCGCTTCACCCGGAATGACACCATTGTCGACGCCCACTGAGGCCGCGGGTCCGGTCGTCGGTACCGCCGGGAGGCGTGACCGGCCCGCCGAGACCGCGCGCGCCGCCAATATCCGGGACGTGGCACGCCGGGCGGGCGTCTCCCACCAGACCGTCTCCCGCGTGATCAACGGTCATCCGAGCCTCCGGCCCGAGACGCGCGACCGCGTGCTGGCGGCCATGGACGAGCTCAGCTTCCGTCCCAACCGCGCCGCCCGAGCCCTCGTGACCAGCCGGTCCACCACCATCGGCGTCCTCGTGAGCAAGGGCTTCGAGTACGGGCCCGCCGCCAGCCTGCAGGCCATCGACAGCGCCACGCGCGAGGCGGGCTATGCCGTCGACGTCGCGCACCTCGACGACGCCGAGGGCGGGTCGATCCGCGCAGCCCTGGACCGTCTCCTGGCCCACAACGTGGACGGCCTGATCATCCTGGCCCCGCAGACGCAGACCTTCGCGGAGATCGAGCGCCTCTCCATCTCCCTGCCGTTCGTGACGGTCCACTCGGCGCGGGCCCACGACGACCACCGACTGTCCGTGGACCAGTCGGGCGGGGCCGCGCTCGCGACCCGCCACCTGCTGCAGCTCGGCCACCGGAGGATCGCGCACATCGCCGGACCCGAGGGCTGGTTCGAGACGGAGGCACGCATACGGGGGTACCGCGGCGAGCTCGAGGCCTGGGGGCAGGAACCGCAGGCCCTGCTGTCCGGCGACTGGACGGCGGAGTCGGGGTACCGCGCGGGGCTCGCCCTGGCGGCCGATCCGGGCGTCACCGCGGTGTTCTCCTCGAACGACCAGATGGCGCTCGGGATGCTCCATGCGTTCCGCGAGCAGGGGCGCCGGGTGCCGGAGGACGTCAGCGTGGTGGGGTTCGACGACGTCCCGGAGGCCGCGCACTACTGGCCGCCGCTGACCACCGTCCGGCAGGACTTCCCGGAACTGGGCCGGCGCTGTGTGGCGAGGCTGCTCGGCCTGATCGGCGAGGAGGGGGCCGGTAACCTCTCGATCGCCGCGCCCGACGTCGTCCCGGAACTCGTGGTCCGGGCCTCCACGGTCGCTCGGACCTGATGCCGGCCCGCCCTGCGCATTGACACATCACACCGCCGCACGCCTACACTGGTGTCCGCGAATGTGAACGGTCACATAGACCGCGCATCCGCACTCCGATCCACCAGAGCACTGCTTCGCGGTCTCGAGAAGAACAAAGAGGTCCTTCCCTTGAGTGACTCCACCCCTGGCGCCCCGGCCGAGCAGAGCGGCCGCCCCACCTACGTCATCGGCGTCGACTACGGGACCCTGTCCGGGCGTGCCGTCGTCGTCCGTGTCTCCGACGGCGCCGAACTCGGCGCCTCGACGCTCGAGTACCCGCACGCCGTCATGGATGCCACGCTCGCGGCCACGGGGGAGCAGCTCCCGCCCGAGTGGGCCCTGCAGGTGCCCTCCGACTACGTCGACGTGCTCCGCACGGCCGTTCCCGCCGCCGTCCGGGAGGCGGGGATCGACCCGCAGGACGTCGTCGGCGTCGCCACCGACTTCACGGCCTGCACCATGGTCCCCACCCTCGCCGACGGGACACCGCTCAACGAGGTGCCGGGCTACGAGGGCCGCCCGCACGCCTACGTGAAGCTGTGGAAGCACCACGCCGCCCAGGGCCAGGCCAACCGCATCAACGCACTCGCCGCCGAGCGCGGCGAGGCGTGGCTGCCGCGCTACGGCGGACTGATCTCCAGCGAATGGGAGTTCGCGAAGGGCCTCCAGCTGCTCGAGGAGGACCGCGAGCTGTACGACCGCATGGACCACTGGGTCGAGGCCGCCGACTGGATCGTCTGGCAGCTCACCGGGCAGTACGTCCGCAACGCCTGCACCGCCGGCTACAAGGGCATCTACCAGGACGGCGCCTACCCGTCCGAGGAGTTCCTCGCCGCGCTCAACCCCGACTTCGCAGGGTTCGCCCGCGAGAAGGTGGAACACACCATCGGTGCGCTCGCGTCGAAGGCCGGCACCCTCTCGGAGCAGGCCTCGGGGTGGACCGGCCTGCCGGCGGGCATCGCCGTCGCGGTCGGGAACGTGGACGCCCACGTCACGGCTCCTGCCGCGCAGGCCACGGACCCCGGCCAGATGGTGGCCATCATGGGCACCTCGACGTGCCACGTCATGAACTCGGACCGCCTGAGCGAGGTGCCGGGCATGTGCGGCGTCGTCGACGGCGGGATCGTCGAGGGGTTCTACGGCTACGAGGCCGGTCAGTCCGGCGTCGGTGACATCTTCGCCTGGTTCGTCGCGAACCAGGTGCCCGGCGAGATCCGGGACGCGGCCACCGCGCAGGGCCAGAGCGTGCACGAGTACCTGACGGAGCAGGCGCAGGACGAACCCGTGGGTGCGCACGGACTCGTCGCCCTCGACTGGCACTCCGGCAACCGCTCCGTCCTCGTGGACCACGAGCTGTCGGGCACCATCGTGGGCCTGACGCTCGCCACCAAGCCCCACGAGGTCTACCGCGCACTCCTGGAATCGACGGCCTTCGGGACACGCAAGATCGTCGAGACCTTCAACGCCGCCGGCGTGCCCGTCACCGAGTTCGTCGCCGCAGGCGGCCTCATCCGCAACCCGTTCCTCATGCAGGTCTACGCCGACGTGCTGAATATGCCCATCTCCGTCATCGGCAGTTCCCAGGGGCCGGCCCTCGGCTCCGCCATCCATGCCGCCGTCGCCGCCGGTGCCTACGAGGACATCCACGCGGCCGCCGCCGCGATGGGCCGCCTGAACCGCGCCGCGTACACCCCCGACGCGGACCGCGCCGCCGCCTACGACGCCCTGTACCGCGAGTACACCGAACTGCACGACTACTTCGGCCGCGGCACCAACGACGTCATGCACCGGCTCAAGGCCCTCCGCCGCTCGGCCCGCACCCAGCAGGCCCCGATGCAGCAGGCGGTGTCCGCATGAGCCGGTTCACCCCTGGGGTCGAGGCCGCCATCGACGCCGTGCGCCAGGACGTCGCCGCCCTCCACGCCGAACTCGTGCGCTACGGCCTGGTGGTGTGGACCGGCGGGAACGTCTCCGGCCGGGTGCCCGGCGCGGACCTCTTCGTCATCAAGCCCTCCGGTGTCGGCTATGACGAGCTGACGCCGGAGAACCAGATCCTGTGCGACCTCGACGGCAACGTCATCGCGGGTACCCCCGGATCCGAGCGGTCGCCGTCGAGCGACACCGCGGCGCACGCCTATGTGTACCGGCACATGCCCGACGTCGGCGGCGTGGTGCACACCCACTCCACCTACGCGGTGGCCTGGGCCGCGCGCGGCGAGCCGATCCCCTGCGTGATCACCGCCATGGCGGACGAGTTCGGCGGCGAGATCCCCGTCGGTCCCTTCGCCATCATCGGCGACGACTCGATCGGCCGCGGCATCGTGGAGACCCTGACCGGCCACCGCTCGCGCGGCGTGCTCATGAAGAACCACGGGCCCTTCACCATCGGCCGGGATGCCAGGGACGCCGTGAAGGCCGCCGTCATGCTCGAGGACGTGGCCCGCACCGTCCACATCTCCCGCCAGCTCGGTGACCCCGCGCCCATCGGGTCCGAGCACATCGACTCCCTCTTCGACCGGTACCAGAACGTGTACGGTCAGCCCTCGACCCCAGGAGCCCACGCATGAGCCCCCTCAGCACCACCCTCGACCCCTACGAAGTCTGGTTCGTCACCGGCAGCCAGGACCTCTACGGCGAGGAGACGCTGCAGCAGGTCGCGGAGCAGTCCCAGGAGATCGTGCGCATGCTCGGCGATGCCGGCCTGCCCGTGAAGGTGGTCTGGAAGCCGACGCTCAAGGACTCCGCCTCCATCCGGCGCATGGCGCTCGAGGTCAACGCCGACGACGCCGCGATCGGCGTGATCGCCTGGATGCACACCTTCAGCCCGGCCAAGATGTGGATCGCCGGACTCGACGCCCTGCGCAAGCCGCTGCTGCACCTGCACACCCAGATCAACGTGGCCCTGCCCTGGGGCGAGATCGACTTCGACTTCATGAACCTCAACCAGGCCGCCCACGGCGACCGCGAGTTCGGGTACATCCAGTCGCGCCTCGGCGTGCCGCGGAAGACCGTCGTGGGACACGTCTCCAGCCCCGAGGTCTGCGCCAAGGTCGCCACCTGGCAGCGCGCCGCCGCGGGCTGGGCCGCCGTGCACGAGCTGAAGGTCGCCCGCTTCGGCGACAACATGCGCAACGTCGCCGTCACCGAGGGTGACAAGACGGAGGCCGAGCTGCGCTTCGGTGTCTCGATCAACACCTGGGGCGTCAACGACCTCGTCGCCGCCGTCGAGGCCCAGTCCGACGCCGCTGTGGACGCCCTCGTGACCGAGTACGAGGAGACCTACGACGTCGCCCCCGAGCTGCGCCGCGGCGGGGAGCGCCACGAGTCCCTGCGGTACGGTGCCCGGCAGGAGCTCGGGCTGCTGTCCTTCCTCGAGGACGGCGGGTTCGGCGCCTTCACCACCAACTTCGAGGACCTCGGCGCGCTCCGGCAACTGCCCGGCCTCGCCGTCCAGCGGCTCATGGCCCGCGGCTACGGCTTCGGCGCCGAGGGCGACTGGAAGACCGCCGTCCTGGTGCGCGCCGCGAAGGTGATGGGTGCGGGGCTGCCCGGTGGCGCCTCCCTCATGGAGGACTACACGTACCACCTGGTGCCCGGGGAGGAGAAGATCCTCGGGGCGCACATGCTCGAGATCTGCCCCACCCTGACCACGTCGAAGCCCTCCCTGGAGGTGCACCCGCTGGGGATCGGCGGCAAGGAGGACCCGGTGCGGCTGGTGTTCGACACGGACGCCGGCGCTGGCGTCGTCGTGGCGATGTCCGACATGCGCGACCGCTTCCGCCTCACGGCCAACGCCGTCGAGATCGTCCCGCCCGACGCCCCGCTCCCCAACCTGCCGGTCGCGCGCGCAGTGTGGAAGCCGGAGCCGAACCTCGAGACGTCCGCTGCCGCCTGGCTCAGTGCCGGGGCGGCGCACCACACCGTCCTCACCACCGCCGTGGGCCTCGAGGTCTTCGAGGACTTTGCGGACATCGCCGAGGTCGAACTGCTGCGGATCGACGCCGACACGAAGCTGCGGGACTTCCAGCGCGAACTGCGCTGGAACGCGGCCTACTACCGGCTCGCGCAGAAACTCTAAGAACTTTCTCCAGAAAGCCGGCACCGCTGCCGGAAACCACTCACAAGAAAGTCCCACCATGAATCGGAACTATCTGGCCGGCATCGCGGCCGCCAGCATCCTGACCCTCAGCCTCACCGCCTGCGGTGGCAGCAGGGGCGGCGGCGACGCCGCCGCCGAGGGCGGGTCCAACGAGGGCGCCAAGATCGGTGTGGCCATGCCCACGCAGCAGTCCGAGCGCTGGATCGCCGACGGCGAGAACGTCAAGAGCCAGCTCGAGGACCTCGGCTACGAGGTGGACCTCCAGTACGCCAACGACGACATCCCCACGCAGGTCTCGCAGATCGAGAACATGATCAACGGTGGCGTGAAGGCCCTCGTCGTCGCGTCGATCGACGGCACCACCCTCACGAGCGTGCTCGACCAGGCCGAATCGCAGGACATCCCGGTCATCGCCTACGACCGCCTCATCAACGGCTCGGACACCGTGGACTACTACACCACCTTCGACAACGAGGAGGTCGGCGTCCAGCAGGCCACCTCGCTGCTCACGGGCCTCGGGATCCTCGACGCCGAGGGCAAGGAGACCGGCGCGGCGGGTCCCTTCGACGTCGAGCTCTTCGCCGGCAGCCCGGACGACAACAACGCCACGTTCTTCTGGGACGGCGCCATGAAGACGCTGAAGCCCTACCTGGACAGCGGGGTGCTCCGCGTCCCCAGCGGCCAGACCGACTTCGAGCAGGCGGCGATCCTCCGCTGGCTGCCCGACACCGCGCAGGACCGCATGGAGGACCTGCTCACCGTCGGCGGCGGAGAGCGCCTCGAGGGCGTCCTCTCCCCGTACGACGGACTGTCGATCGGCATCATCTCGGCCCTGACCTCGGGCGGCTACTCCGCCGACGAGCTGCCCGTGGTCACGGGCCAGGACGCCGAGGTGGGATCGGTGAAGTCGATCATCGCCGGCGAGCAGTACTCGACGATCTTCAAGGACGTCCGGGAACTCGGCAAGCAGGCCGTCACCATGGTGGACGCGCTCATGAAGGGCGAGGAGCCCGAGGTCAACGACACCGAGACGTACGACAACGGCGTGAAGGTGGTCCCGTCCTACCTGCTCGAGTCCGAGATCGTCACGGTCGACAACTACGAGGAATCCCTCGTGGAGACCGGTTACTACACCGAGGACGAGCTCAAGTAGCCCTCCCGTAGTTCCATGATGCCTGTGGCTCCGGACCGTTCCTGGTCCGGAGCCACAGGCGCCCTCGCCCGGCGGCTGCCGGGACTTCCACTCGAGTAAGCGAGGCATGACCATGGCGGAGAACATCCTTCGGATGCGCCGCATCACCAAGACCTTCCCAGGCGTGAAGGCACTGCAGGACGTCACCCTCGACGTCGAGCGTGGAGAAGTCCACGCGATCTGCGGGGAGAACGGGGCCGGGAAATCGACCCTCATGAAGGTGCTGTCGGGCGTGTACCCGCACGGCACGTACGACGGCGACATCGAGTTCGACGGCTCCGTCGTGGAGTTCAAGGACATCCGCGACAGCGAGCGCGACGGGATCGTCATCATCCACCAGGAGCTCGCCCTCTCGCCGTTCCTGTCCGTGGCCGAGAACATCTTCCTCGGGAACGAACGCGAGAAGCGCGGCTTCATCGACTGGAACGAGACCAATGTGGAGGCGGGGAAGCTCCTGCGCCGCGTGGGTCTCGACCTTAACCCGGTGGTACGGGCCGGTGACATCGGCGTGGGCAAGCAGCAACTCGTCGAGATCGCCAAGGCGCTGTCCAAGAACGTCCGGCTGCTCATCCTCGACGAACCCACCGCGGCGCTGAACGACGAGGACTCCGCGCACCTCCTGGGGCTCGTCAAGGGACTCCGCTCCGAGGGCATCACGTGCATCATCATCAGCCACAAGCTCAACGAGATCCGGGAGATCGCCGACTCGGTGACCATCCTCCGGGACGGGCGCACCATCGAGACGCTCAGCCTGCATGACGGCTCCGTCACCGAGGAACGCATCATCCGGGGCATGGTGGGGCGCGACATGGAGAGCCGCTACCCCGAGCGCACGCCCGTCATCGGCGAGGAGGTCCTCCGGGTGGAGGACTGGACCGTGCACCACCCCCAGGAGACCTCCCGGGTGGTCGTGGACTCGGCGAACCTCTCCGTCCGCGCGGGCGAGGTGGTGGGGATCGCAGGCCTCATGGGAGCCGGGCGCACCGAGCTCGCCATGAGCGTGTTCGGGCGGAGCTACGGCTCCCGCATCACCGGGACCCTGTACAAGAACGGGACCGCGATCGCGCCGCGCACCGTCAGTGAGGCCATCGGGCACGGCATCGCGTACGCCACCGAGGACCGCAAGCGCTACGGGCTCAACCTGATCGACGACATCAAGCGCAACGTCTCCGGCGCCGCCCTCGGCAAGCTCGCGAAGCGCGGCTGGGTGGACAGCGGCCGGGAGGCCGTCGTCGCCGGTGACTACCGCAGGTCCATGAACATCAAGGCGCCCTCCGTCACCTCCATCACGGGCAAGCTCTCCGGCGGGAACCAGCAGAAGGTCGTGCTCTCCAAGTGGATGTTCTCGGACCCCGACGTCCTGATCCTCGACGAACCCACGCGGGGGATCGACGTCGGCGCCAAGTACGAGATCTACACGATCATCAACCGGCTCGCGGCCGAGGGGAAGGCCGTGATCGTCATCTCCTCCGAGCTCCCCGAGCTCCTCGGCATCTGCGACCGCATCTACACCCTCGCCGAAGGCCGCATCACCGCGGAAGTGCCCATCGGGCAGGCGACCCCCGAACTCCTCATGCAGTACATGACCAAGGAAAAGGACTGACTCCATGGCAACCACCGTCAAGGACCCCCACGTCGCGACGACGCCGCCTCCCGTGAAGAACGGGTTCTCCTTCCTGACCAGCAGGCTGCGGCAGATCGGCATCTTCGTAGCCCTCATCGCGATCGTGACCCTGTTCCAGGTACTGACCGGCGGAGCGCTGCTGCAGCCGGACAACGTCTCGAACATCATCGTGCAGAACAGCTACATCCTCCTGCTGGCCATCGGCATGGTCATGATCATCGTCGCCGGGCACATCGACCTGTCGGTCGGGTCGGTGGCGGCCTTCGTCGGCGCGATGTCCGGCATCATGGTGCAGGACTGGAGCTTCCCCTGGTGGGCGGCCTTCCTCGCATCGCTGGTCATCGGCGGACTCGTGGGCGCCTGGCAGGGTTTCTGGGTGGCCTACGTGGGCATCCCGGCCTTCATCGTCACGCTGGCCGGCATGCTCGTGTTCCGCGGCCTGACGCAGATCGTGCTCGAGAACCAGCGCATCACCGGCTTCCCCGAGGAGTACCGCCAGCTCGGCGGCGGCTTCCTGTTCCCGGGACTCTTCCCGGCGGAGACCAACCTCCTCGACTGGACCACCGTGGGCCTCGGCGTCATCGCCGTCGCCCTGCTGGTGGCCACGCAGCTGCGCGGCCGGGCGACCCGCGCCCGCCTGAAGCTCGAGGACGAGCCGGCGTCGTGGTTCTTCACGAAGCTCGGGTTCATCGCGGCCATCATCCTCGGCCTGACCTACCTGCTCGCCAGCTCGCGCAGCGGGACGCCGATCGTGCTCGTGGTCCTCGGCGTGCTGATCGTCGGCTACAGCGCGGTGATGAGCAACAGCGTCTTCGGCCGCCACATCTACGCCGTCGGCGGCAACCTGCAGGCGGCACAGCTGTCGGGCATCAACACCAAGCGCATCGACTTCATGCTCTTCGTCAACATGGGCGTCCTCGCAGCGCTGGCCGGCCTCATCTTCACGGGCCGCCTCAACTCCGCGGGGCCGGGTGCCGGCAACCTGTTCGAGCTCGACGCCATCGCGGCGGCGTTCATCGGAGGTGCGGCGGTGACGGGCGGTGTGGGAACCGTGATCGGCGCCATCACCGGAGGGCTCATCATGGGCGTGCTCAACAACGGGATGTCGCTGCTCGGCGTCGGCATCGACTACCAGCAGTTCATCAAGGGCATGGTGCTCCTGCTCGCGGTCGGGTTCGACGTCTTCAACAAGCGGCGCGCCTCGAACGCGCTGAAATAGGGCCGACGAGAAAAGTTTCCGGGCGGGCGTAACTTTCACGTCCTCCGCGTCGATTACCGGTATGTAAGCCGCACCGAGGTCTTTCCCCCAACAGACCTCGGTGCGGCCTTTTCATTGATCCGGCCCGCGCGGCCGGGCGCTTCGGGGGAGGGGCCAGCGGTTACGATGGGTGTCGCCCTCCCCCCGGACAAGGAAGAGACCGTGGTCACACCGCTGCCTGATGATGCGCTGGTCCGCGCACAGGCGGGCGACCCCGCGGCGTTCACCGAGATCTACGAGACCCTCGGTCCGCGCGTGCTGGGCTATTTCCGGGGACGCGGCTCGGAGGATCCCGAGGCGCTGACGCAGGACGTCTTCCTCACGGTCTTCTCGAAACTGGACTCCGTCTCCGGCGGGGTGCAGGGCCTGCGCACGTTCACCTTCTCGGTGGCCCACGCACGGCACGTGGACGAGGTGCGGAAGAGGGTGCGTGCGCCGGTCCTCGTGGGCTACGAGGCCGAGGGCGACACGCGGGTCACCGAGTCGGCGGAGACGGTGGCGCTGGGCAATCTCGACTCCGCGGGGACGGGTGGGATGCTGGCGCAGCTCAATGCCGAGCAGCGCGACGTGCTCCTGCTGCGGATCGTGGCGGAGCTGCCGATCGAGCAGGTCGCAGAGATCCTCGGGAAGTCCGCAGGGTCGGTCAAACAACTGCAGCGGCGGGGGCTGCTCAAGCTGAGGGAACTGGTACAACCCAATGGATCGGACGCGCCATGACTGCACGTGACACCCCGTCGCCGGAGCCCGTGCTGCGTCTCCTCGGGGAGAGCGGCCTGCCCGAGGAGCCACTGCTCCTCGACGCCGTCCGGCACATCGGTGCGCTCGGCGAAGGACCGGCACCCGACGCTTCCGCCGAGCTCGGACAACTGATGGCCGACGGCGGCCGGGCACCGAGGAGCCGTCGGAACAGACGCCGCATCACCTTTATCGGTGGTGCGCTCGCGGTGTCGATGGGCGCCGGGATGTCAGGGGTCGCGGCAGGAACACTCCACCTGCCCTCCGGTCTGGGCGACGCCGTCGACTCGATCGTCCACTTCACGGCCCGCGATGGCGCCGGTCGCACGGAGCGCCCTGCACACCCGCAGACCGGCGCATCGGAGGTCCGTGCACCCTCCGGCCGTGGGGCTGCAGGCGCTGCCGACGAGCACCGAACTGCCGGCCCTCCCGGCGACAAGCCTCCCGGAGCTCCCGCGGCGTCCGGTTCGGCTCCATCGACGTCGGATCCCGCAGCCCCGGGGACCGGGACCTCCGTCGGTCCGGATGTCCTCCCGGCGTCCGGGGCGCACTCGTCCTCCGCCGTGAGCGGTGTCTTCGCCGTATCCCCGGCCGTGCCCCTTGTCGCACCGAGCGCCCAGGAACCTGCCGGACCTGTCCCACCTGCTCCTGCCCCGCCGCTGCCGCCTGCCCGTGACACCCGCATCACCACGGCTCCTGCTGGTCCACCCGCACCCGTGGCGGTCCCTGTCCCGAAGAAGGGCACTGATACTGATATCGCCGAGCCGGGCCCGGACAGGGTGGAGCAGCGCAAGGTCGGTCCGGTGAGGGCTGGTCAGGACACGACGGGTCCGGGCAGGGCTGGTCAGGACACAGTGGGACCGGTGAAGGCTGGTCAGGACACGACGGGTCCTGCCGGGAAGAATCGGGACGAGACGGGCCATGACCGGAAGATCGGGATGAAGCGCCTCGACGTCGGTCCCGCAGCGGATGAGGTCCAGTCACTGCCGGCGCCGCAGCGTCCGGGTATCTCGTGGCTCCGTACACCTGCCGCACCGTCGAACCCCGTGACCTTCCACGGCGACGCTCCCGTGGCACGGGAAGCCGACTCGATGGAGCTGTTCCTGGCGGAGACGTTCGTCGACCCGGCGGCCGTACCACCGGAGGAGTACCCGGTGCCGGATCCCTGGGCCGGAGATGTCGTCCCCGAGGGACCCGCCGTACCCGAAGTGCCGGATACGTCGGCTGCCGGCGTCGTGCCGGAGGTATCGGACGCGCCCGCGGGCGGCATCGTCCCGGAGGTGCCGGGCGAACCTGCTCCTGGGGCGGTGCCGGAGGTGCCGGACGCGCCTGCTGCGGACGTCCTGCCGTCACCGGGTGACGTGCCTGATCCTGCGGTGCCGGGCGCCCCGGCCGCCGGCGTCATCGAAGCGGGGAACGGCCTGCCCGCAGGCCGCTGATCGCGCCGATCGCGTCCACCGGTGCGGCGATCGACGCTGCGTGGTGGCGGCCCGGGGCCGAAGCGCTACGAGGTGATCTGGCGCTTCGAGGAGATGACTCCGGTGTTGAACCCGGCGAGGTTGAGCCCACCGTGGAAGCGCGCGTGCTCGATCTTGATGCACCGGTCCATGACGACGTCCAGGCCCGCAGCCTCCGCGTCCCGCGCGACGTCCTCGTGCCACGAGCCCAGCTGCAGCCACAGCGTCCTGGCTCCGACGTCGAGGGTCTCCTGCAGCACCGAGGGCAGGTCGTCGTGCCTGCGGAACACGTCGACCACGTCGGGCACCTCGGGCAGGTCCTTCAGCGAGCCGTACGCGGGCTGCCCCAGGATCTCCTTCGCCACCGGGTTCACGAAGTACAGGCGGTAGGGGGAGGAGGACTGCAGGTACGTGGCCACGAAGTAGGACGCCCGGGAGGGCTTGTCCGAGGCCCCGACGATCGCCACAGACCGCGCATTCCTCAGCAGGGCCAGGCGTTCGGGCGCCGATGGCCCTTCCCACGTGCGCTCCGGTGCTGTCGTGCCGCTCATGCTCCCACTCCCACTGCCCGCGTTGCCGAGGCGTCGTCGTCGTTCTCCCCGGCCGCTTCCTGCGGGAGGTCGTCGAATGCCTCGTCCGACGAGCCGGTCGCGGTCTCGAGCGCCTGGTCGAGATCCCACAGGATGTCGTCCAGGTCCTCGAGCCCCACCGAGATGCGGACCAGGTCCTCGGGCACGCCCGCCGCCACGAGCTGCTCGGCCGAGAGCTGCTGGTGCGTCGTCGAGCCGGGATGAATCACGAGTGTGCGCGCGTCGCCCACGTTCGCCAGGTGCGAGGCGAGCTGCAGCGATTCGATGAACTTCTGGCCCGCCTTGCGTCCGCCCCTGATCCCGAAGCTGAACACCGATCCGGGGCCCTGCGGCAGGTACGTCCTGGCGCGCTCGTGGTGCACGTGCGTGGGGAGTCCCGCGTAGTTGACGTACTCGACCCGGGGATCGGCCTGCAGCCACTCGGCCACGGCCTGGGCGTTCTCGAGGTGCTCGTCGAGGCGCTGGGCGAGCGTCTCCACGCCCTGCAGGAGCTGGAAGGCCGACGACGGCGAGAGCGACGGACCGATGTCGCGGAGCTGCTCGGTCCGCAGCTTGGTCAGGAAGCCGTACTCCCCGAAATTGGCCCACCACTGGATGTTGCCGTACGAGGGCACGGGCTCGGTCATGGTGGGGAACTTGCCGTTGCCCCAGTCGAACCGGCCGCTCTCCACGACCACACCGCCCAGGGTGGTGCCGTGGCCGCCGATGAACTTGGTGGCCGAGTGGATCACGATGTCCGCGCCGTGCTCAATGGGCCGCACGAGATAGGGCGTGCTCAGGGTGGAGTCGACGATGAACGGCACGCCGGCGTCGTGCGCCACCTTCGCCAGTCCCGCGAGGTCCGCGATCTCCCCCGAGGGGTTGGCGATGACCTCGGCGTAAACGGCCTTGGTGTTCTCCCGGATGGCGGCCGCGTAGTCGGCGGGGTCGGTGCCGGGCACGAAGGTGGTCTCGATGCCGAAGCGGCGCAGCGTGACGTCCAGCTGCGTGACCGTCCCGCCGTACAGCTGGGACGCGGCGACGATGTGGTCGCCCGCCTGGCACAGCGCCGCGAACGTGATGAACTCCGCGCTCATGCCCGACGCCGTCGCCACCGCGCCGATGCCGCCCTCGAGGGAGGCGATGCGCTCCTCGAACGCGGCGACGGTGGGATTGCCGATGCGTGAGTAGATGTTGCCGTACTTCTGCAGCGCGAAGAGGTTGGCGGCGTCGTTGGTGTCCTTGAACACGAACGACGTCGTCTGGTAGATCGGCACAGCGCGCGCGCCGTGCGTGGCGTCGGGGGTGCCGCCGGCGTGGAGTGCGCGCGTGCGGAAGCCGAAGGAACGTTCTGCCATCAGATACCTGCCTTGGTGGGTCCGTTGGTCGCGCCGTACCCGGAGGGCCCCGGGTCCCTGTCGCGCGGGGAGTGTGCGCCTCCGGAGGGCTGCGGGAAGTCTGCGGGGTCGGTGGCGCTCATCGTGTCCTCCATCGGTCTGGCAGTAGCACCCTTCTGTCGCCGCCGGACGGCGGAGGCCAGGGTTGCTGCGGCGTCAGGGAGCCAGATCTCTCAGCCGCTCGGGATGGTCAGAAACGAGTGTGACACCGCCCCGCGGCGGAACCAAACCATGTGTCATCGGATGAGGCGGACGACCGATTCCGGCGTCTTGACAATATTCACATCTGCACCAAAGACTTTGCCATGGGAGCGCTTCCACGGGGATACGGAGCGCGTCCTGCTCGGGCTCTCACGCCAAACGACCAGCACCATGAGGAGCAATGATGCTCAGCATCGCCAGTAGATGTGCCATGACTCTTGCGCTCGCAGGGGTCCTCGCTTCCACCGCCTTCGCGGCCCTTCCGGCTGCGGCCCAGGGGCCCAAGGGCGGGCCCCTGCAGGGGGCCGGATCATCGCCCACCGAGTTCTACGTCCCGATGAAGAACCACTACCACGAGGCCCAGCGCCAGATCGCGGACCTCAGGTCCTCGGGTGACAAAGCGACCGCCGAGAAACTCAGCGCCATGGTCTCCACGCCGCAGGCCGTGTGGGTCACGGGCGATGATCCCGCAACGGTGACGCAAGAAGTGCGCAATACCACCCACCGTGCAGCCGGCAAGGGCCAGATGCCCGTGCTCGCCGCCTACAACCTCCCGTTCAGGGATTGCGCACAGTACTCGGCCGGTGGCGCCACCGATGTCGCGGGATACAAGGCCTGGATCGACGCCCTCGCGGCAGGTATCCAGGATCGGGCCGCGATGATCGTGCTGGAGCCGGACGGACTCGGCATCATCCCCTGGCACCGCACGATCGACGGCAACCTCGAATGGTGCCAGCCCGCGGAGGCGAAGAGCGCGACCGCGGCCGCGGAGCGCTACGAGATGCTCACCTACGCGGTGGACGAGCTGAAGGCGCTGCCGAACACGAAGGTCTACCTCGACGGGACGCACAGTGCCTGGCTGGGTACGGGGGAGATCGCCAACCGCCTCGTGAAGGCCGGCGTGCAGAAGGCGGACGGATTCTTCCTCAACGTCTCCAACTACGAGCTGACCGAGCGGCAACTGAAGTACGGCTCCTGGGTGTCGCAGTGCATCTACTACGCCACGGAGATCGAGCCGGGCGCCTACGGTTCCTGCGCCGGCCAGTTCTACCCCGCCTCGCCCACGGACTTCTCGACCTGGGGCCTGACGGACGCCTGGTACGCCCAGAACGTCGCCGGTGCGCGCAACGCCCCGACCTCGGACGATCTCGCACACTTCGTGATCGACACCAGCCGCAACGGCCGCGGGCCCTGGGTCCCCGCCACCACCTACCCGGACCCCCAGGTGTGGTGCAATCCTCCCGCTCGCGGGCTCGGCTACCTGCCCACCTCGGACACGGGCCACGAGCTGGCGGACGCCTTCCTCTGGATCAAGGTACCCGGCGAGTCCGACGGCGAGTGCAGCCGCGGCCTGACGAACAACGGCGGGGTGGATTCCGCGTGGGGCCGGGTGGACCCCTCGGCCGGTGCATGGTTCCCCGAGCAGGCACTCGACCTGATCAAGAACGCCAGCGCGCCCGTCCGGCCGTAGCGCAGTCCGGAGTGTGCGCGGTACCACAGCCCGCGCACACCCCGGCCGCCTAGGCTGGACCCATGGAGGATTGGCGGTCGGCACAGCGTGCCCCGGAACGCAGGCTCTGGGGCACGCTGTGCTGCGTCGGCGTGGCCCTGACGGTGGCCGTCGCGAGCAGCATCGTGGGGGCGGCGGTCAGCCCGACACCGATCCCAGGAGGGTGGTTCTACCTCCAGCAGTCCGTCCTGCTCACGCTCGGCGCCGCAGGAACGGCGCTCGCGTTCCGCCGCTTCGCCAGTGCCGGAAGGGCAGGGTAACCGGCGTTATGCGAATGTGACAAACCGTTCGAGCAGTGGCTATCGTCGTCGAGTGCCTCCGTCTCAGTGAGGCTCTCCCGGACGGAATGCCGAGCCCTGCCGTCGTCCTGGACACGTTCGCAAACATCACGGCGGGGACGGGGGAACCACAGTTCCAGCGGACGTGCAGCACCAGCTGCCATCGTCCTTGGGGTTAAGTCGCATCGCATCGCCCTACCGGCCGATGCCCGCGCCCGGGTGACTCCCATCCGAACCCGACAGCTCACCCCGCAGGCATGGGAGAGGTATACAACCATGTCAGTTAAGACTTCACCGGCGCGCCACCGTGCCGACATCGACGGCAACCTCGCACTGCAGGGCCTGTCCCGCGCCGCGAAGGCCCACGCAACCACCGTCGGCCGTCCCGTTGCCGTCGTGGCCGTCACGTCGGGCCTCGCGCTCAGCGCCGTCGGCACCGCCAACGCCAGCTCGTACACCGAGCAGGGCACGACGACCGCCCCGGCGGCCGTCGCAGCGCCCGTGGCCGCAGCACCTGTAGCCGCTCCGGCTGCAGCCCCCGCCGTCGCTGCTGCTCCGACCGCAGCGACCCACACCGTCGTCGCCGGCGACACCCTCGGTGCCATCTCCGCCCGCCACGGCGCTGACCTCAACGCGGTCCTCGCAGTGAACGGGCTGTCCCTCGCCTCGATCATCTTCCCGGGCGACTCCATCGTGATCCCCACGGGTGGAGCCGTCCAGGCACCCGCGCAGACGGTGTCCGTACCTGTCGCCGTCGCTCCCGCAGCCCCCATGCAGCAGGCAGCAGCCGTCGCCCCGGCGCCGGTCGTGCACCAGGCGGCAGCCGTCGCACCCGCACCGGCCGTGTCCGCAGCGCCGGGCTCGAGCGTCTACCTCGCCTCGGCGGAGATCACCCCGGCCGCGACCCCCAGCGGCGTCGGCGGAACCCTCCTGGCCTCCGCCCAGGCGCAGCTCGCAGCCGGAGCGGTGCAGGACTGCACCGTCCTGGTCGAGAACGCACTGCGTGCGGCCGGCATCTCCGTGGGCGATCTCGGCCCCTCGCAGTTCTTCCAGTTCGGAACGCGCGTGTCCACTCCCGCCCCCGGCGACATCGTCATCACCGGTGGCCACGTGGCCATCTACGCCGGCGGTGGCCAAGTCATCAGCAGCGGCATGAACGGGTCGAACCTCACCATGCAGCACCCCCTCTCGGATCTCGCGGGAGCATCCTTCGTCCGGGTCTAGTACCTGAACGGACCACACACGGGAAGCGGCAGGTGCTTGGACGGGGCGCCTGCCGCTTCCTTCTTTAACGGGTGGTCCTCAGCGGCGTGCTGCCAGGACGCCCTGGATCCCCGGGATGCAGGCCTCGTTCTGGAGGGAGGTGGTGTCCCCGAGCGGGGCCCCCTCGTAGAGCTGCGTGAGCAGGCGCCGCATGATCTTCCCCGAGCGCGTCTTGGGCACATCGGGCACCACGACGACGGCCGACGGTCGAGCGATCGGCCCGATCACCTCGGCCACGTGGGCGCGCAGCGTGGCCGTGACGTCCCCGCCCGGGCCGGATCCCGCGCCGAGCACCACGAACGCGGCGATGGCATGACCCGTCAGCGGGTCGGAGATCGGACATACGCCGGCCTCCGTGACGAGCGGGTGGGCCACGAGCGCCGACTCGATCTCGATCGTCGACAGGCGGTGGCCGGAGACGTTGATGACGTCGTCCACACGCCCCAGGATCCAGATGTCGCCGTCGTCGTCGTACCGCGCGCCGTCGCCGGCGAGGAACCAGCCGTGGACTGCGAACTTCCGCCAGTAGGAGTCGAGGTAGCGCTGGGGGTTCCCCCACACCGTCCGGGCCATGGCCGGGCCGTGGCGGTCGACGACGATCAGCCCCTGCACGCCCGGCGGAACGGTCCGGCCGTCCTCGTCGACGATGCGCGTGCCGACCCCGGGCAGGGCACGTGCCGCGCAGCCGGGCTTGAAATCGGCGTCGGTGGGGCTGGGGGAGAGCACGGTGGCCCCGGTCTCGGACTGCCACCAGGTGTCGACGACGGGCACCTCGTCGCGGCCCAGGTTCCTGCGGAACCAGCGCCACGCCTCGGGGTTCACGGCCTCGCCCACGGTGCCGAGCACGCGGATGCTCGAGAGATCGTAGGAGGCCGGGACGCCGTCGGGGAACCAGCCCATGAGCGAGCGGACCAGGGTGGGCGCGGTGTAGTAGCTCGTGACGCCGTAGCGTTCGATGATCTCGAAGTGGCGGCCCGGGTGCGGCGTGTCGGGAGTGCCCTCGAAGAGGACCTGCGTGGCGCCGCTGGACAGCGGCCCGTACAGCTCGTAGGTGTGCGCGGTGACCCATGCGAGGTCGGCGGTGCACCAGTGCACGTCGCGGTCGCGCTGCGACGGATCAGGATGGCCGAAGAGATGCTTGAAGCTCCAGGACGCCTGGGTCAGGTAGCCGCCGGAGGTGTGCACGAGGCCCTTCGGCTTACCGGTGGTCCCCGAGGTGTACATGATGAACAGCGGAGTCTCGGCGTCGAACGCCTCCGGGTCGTGGCGCGGTGAGGCGGTGTCGACGACGTCGTGCCACCACACGTCGCGGCCCTCGGTCCAGCTGACCGCGGACCCCGTCCGCCGGACCACCAGGACGTGCTCGACGCTTCCCACGCCCGCGACGGCGGCATCGGCGTTATCCTTCACGGCCACGGCCGTACCGCGGCGGTACTGTCCGTCGGTGGTGACGAGCAGCTTCGCCCCGGTGTCCTCGACGCGGAAGCGCAGCGCCTCGGCCGAGAACCCGCCGAACACGAGGGAGTGCACGGCCCCGATCCGGGCGCAGGCGAGGGTGACGACCACCGTCTCCACGAGTACGGGAAGATAGACGACCACGCGGTCGCCCGGGCCGATGCCCAGGCCCAGCAGGGCGTTCGCGGCGCGGGACACCTCGTCCTGCAGCCGGGCGTAGGTGATGGTCCGGCGGTCGCCCGGCTCACCCTCGAAGTGGAGGGCCACGCGGTCACCGTTCCCGGCGCGCACGTGCCGGTCCACGCAGTTCGCGGCGACGTTGAGCGTGCCGCCGGCGAACCACTCGATGACGGGGACGCTGAGCGTCCCGTCCTCCTGCGGAGCGGCCTTCCGGAACGTGTGGACCGTGTCCCACGGCGTGTCCCAGTCGAGCCGGCCGGCCTGTTCGGCCCAGAACGCGAGCCGTCCGGCCTCGTCCTGCAGGGCCGCCGGGTCGTCCGCCGTCGTGCCTGCCGGCGCCGTACCTACGCCCACCGGCGCACCGCCCAGCGCTCGGCGATGCCGAGGAGCGCGTCCGTCGTCTTGCCCAGGACCGCCAGCAGGATGATCGCCAGGATGATGCGGTCCACGCGGCCCGAGTACTGCGAGTCGGTGAGCAGGAAGCCGAGTCCCATCGACGACGCGATCAGTTCGGCCGCCACGAGGAACAGCCAGGACTGCGCGAGGGCCAGCCGGAGGCCGGAGAACAGGGCGGGGACGACGGCGGGGAGCTGCACCGTGGTCAGCAGGCGGACGCCGTTCAGTCCGAAGGCCCGCGCCGCCTCGACGAGGTTGCGGTCCACGTGCCGCAGCCCGAGGTACAGCGTGGTGAACACGGGGAAGAACGCGCCGATGCTGATCAGCGTGACCTTGGAGTCCTCGTTGATGCCGATCCACAGGACCAGCAGCGGGACCCATGCCAGTGACGGGACCGCCCGGAGGGCTCCGACGGTGGGGGTGAGCAGGACGTCGGCGATGCGGGAGAGTCCCAGCAGCGCACCGGCCAGCACGCCGAGCGCGGAGCCGATGAGGAATCCGAGGAGCACGCGCTGGGTGGAGATGAGAATGTGCGTGGCGAGCTGGCCGCGCTCGGCCAGATCGACGGCGGCGGCGAGGACCGACGCCGGCGACGGCAGCTGCGAGGGCCGGAAGAATCCCGAGGCCGTGCTGAGGTGCCAGGCGAGCAGGATCAGCACCGGGACGACGAGTCCGAGCAGGACGACGCCGATGTGCCGACCCGGTACGCGCGTCCGCCCGCCCCTGGCCGCAGGCCCGGCCACCGGGGAGCCGACGGCCCCGTGGCCCTCTTCGCTGATGGGTGTCGCGCTGCTGCCCGTGAGGTGCTCGGCACTCATGAATCGGAGCCGATGGACGCCGGGTCGGCCTTCTCGACGAGCGAGGCGTCGAACAGGGACCCGAGGGCGTCGTCGATCTGCTGCTGGGTCTGCACGTCGCCGGTCTCCACGAACACGGGGCCGATCTTCTCGAGCACGCTGCGCTGCGCGTCACCCGGCGCCGGATCGACCTCGAGGTTGGTCCGGTCGATGATCACCGCGGTGGCGACGGCCGGGTCGATCGCGGCGACCTCGGCGAGGATGGCGGCGGTCTCCTCGGGGTTCTCCTTGGCCCACTCGCGGGCCTTCTCGTAGGCGTCGACCACGGTCTGCGCGACGTCGGGCTTCTCCGCGAGGAAGTCCTCCGTGGCATTGAGGAAGCCGTAGGTGTTGTAGTCGATGTCGCGGAAGAACAGCTGGGCGCCGTCCTGCTCGGCGGCGGCCATGATCGGATCGAGGCCGGACCACGCGTCGACGGCGCCGCTGGCGAGGGCCGCGCGGCCGTCGGCGTGCTGCAGGTTCTCGATGGTGACCTCGGACTGGTCCACGCCGGCGGCCTCGAGGGCCTGCAGCAGGAAGAAGTAGGGGTCGGTGCCGCGGGTCGCCGCGACCGACCTGCCGCGCAGGTCCTCCACGCTCGTGATGCCCGAGTCCGGCAGGGTCACGAGCGCCGCCCACTCGGGCTGCGAGTAGATGTCGATGGCCTTGATGGGCGAGCCGTTGGAGCGGGCGAGCAGCGCGGCCGAACCCGCCGTCGAGCCGACGTCGATGGCACCGGCGCGGAGCGCCTCGTTGGCCTTGTTCGACCCGGCGGACTGCACCCAGTTGACGGTGATGTCCTGGGCGGCGAGCTCCTCCTCCAGCCAGCCCTGGTCCTTGATGATCAGGCTCAGGGGGTTGTAGGTGGCGAAGTCGATGTTCAGGGCGCCGCCTTCCGTGGCGGCGGCGCCGTCGGCCACTGCCTGCGTGTCGGCGGCGTTCTCGCCGGCCAGGCAGCCGCTGAGGCTCAGCGGGAGGGCGGTGGCGAGGGCGAGGGTCGGCAGGAGGGCGCGGCGGTTCATGGTGGTCCTTTGCTGGATGGAGCGGGAAGAGGAAGGCAGGGGGCTCCGGCCGTACGACGACGGCGGAACGGGGTGGGAATGCCCGGGCTAGTGCCCGGTCACACCGAGCAGGGAGAGCAGGGAGCTCCGGAGCGCTCCAAGGTCCGAGGCGTTGCGATCCCGTGGCCGGGATCCGGGGACGGTGACGAGCTCCGCGACGGTCGAGCCGTCTCCGCCCTCGCCCCGTCCGAGGACGAGGACCCGGTCCGCGAGCTGGAGGGCCTCGTCGACGTCGTGCGTGACGAGCAGCACCGTGGTGGGCTGCGCGCGGTGGATGTCGAGCAGGAGGTCCTGCATCTTGATGCGCGTCAGGGCGTCGAGGGCGCCGAAGGGCTCGTCGAGCAGGAGCACACCCGGGTTGCGGGCCAGCGCGCGGGCCAGCGACGTGCGCTGCGCCATGCCGCCGGAGACCTCGCGAGGCCGGTGCTTGGCGAACGTGTCGAGCCCCACGAGCTTCAGGAGTTCGAGGACCCTGGCCTTGCCGGCACTGGCGCTGGAGGACTTCGGCAGCCCGATCGCCACATTGGCCTGCAGCGTGTGCCACGGCAGCAGCCGGGGCTCCTGGAACGCGACGGCGCAACGTTCGTCGATGCCGGTGACGGGCGTCCCGTCGATCAGGACCTCGCCGCTGTCGGGGATGTCGAGGCCGGCGGCCGCGCGCAGGAGCGTGGACTTGCCGCAGCCGCTCGTGCCGAGGATGGCCAGGATCTCTCCCGGCTTCACCTCCACGGTGACGTCGCGCAGGACGGTGCGCCGGTCCGTGGGCGAGCCGAAGCTGCGGCCGAGCCCGGCGAAGTGGACGCCGAGGGCCTGCTTGGTGGAGGGCTGGGTGCTGCCGGGTGCCAGAACAACGGTCATGGTGTCTCCATCGGTCCTGGCGGTAGCACCCTACGGACAGAGCCTTCGCCACCGTCGTGCGGTGGTGCCCGTGGCTCGGACCTCGTTATCGCCCGACGTCAGGGGGACGTCGGACAACCAGGGTTGCTGCGGCTTCACTGATCCAGGTCTCTCGGCCGCTCGGGATGGTCACTCCCATGAAACGCCCGCGCCGTGTCGGGAGCAAAATAGGGCGTGTAACAAATGCTGTAACAAATCCGTCGGGACACCCGGCACGAGGAGCAGGAGGCGCCGTGGCGCACGAGAACGATCCGCAGGTCATCAGGAGGCTCCTGACCGAGCGCGGACGCTGGGCCGTGGTGGGGCTGTCGGACAATCCGCGCCGGGCGGCTGTGGGTGTCTCGCGCTTCCTGCAGGAGAACCTCGGCATGGAGATCATCCCGGTGAGCCTCAAGGGCGACGACGTCCACGGGCAGAAGGGCTACACCCGGCTCGCGGACATCCCCGGGAGCATCGACGTCGTGGACTGTTTCGTGAACTCGTCCCGCGTGGGAGCCGTGGTGGACCAGGCGATCGCGGTCGGCGCCCGGGCCGTATGGCTGCAGCTGGGCGTGATCGACGAGGACGCCGCCCGCAGGGCGACCGAGGCAGGGCTCGACGTCGTGATGGACACGTGTCCCGTGATGGAGGCACCGGCGCTCCGTCAGTAGCGGCTACATGCGCTGGTATCTCGAACGGATGATCATGAAGACGCCGTAGGCCATGAGGCCCACCGCGACGGCACCGAGCAGCCAGGCACCGAAGGGCTGGTCGCGCAGGGTCTTCAGGGCGCCGTCGAGGCCGGTGGACTGTTCCGGGTTGTTCGTCACGGTGGCGACGACCACGAGCACGCCGAGGACGCCGAGCGCGAAGCCCTTGGCGATGTACCCCACGGTCCCGAGCACCACCACGGCCGTGCCGGGTCTGCCCGCGGGCAGACCCGAGAGATTCCGGCGGAACCTGCGGGTGGCCCCGCTGTAGACGAAGTAGCCGCCCACCATCAGGATGCCCGTACCGACCGCGAGGAGGAGGGCCGAGCCGGCCGGGTTCGACATCAGGGTGGCGCTGAGGGAGCGGGTACTGCTGCTGCTGTTGCTCGAACCGCCCAGCGCGTACCGCCCGAAGGTCACGCCGATGGCGGCGTAGACCGCGGCCTGCCCGCCGCTCTTCAGGCGGGCCTTGAGCTTCTCCCGGTCGCGGAGGGTCTTCGTGCCGAAGACCGTGGTGGCGAGCTGGAAGAGGGCGAGGGCGAGGCAGCCGATGAAGCAGAACCACAGGAGCAGGGTCCCGCCGGGGCTGCCTGCGAGTCGCCCGATCGCCCCGCTCTGGTCGGCGCTGCCCGAGCCGCCGCGTGCGAGGCCGAACGCGATGACTCCGATCAGCAGGTGCAGGATGCCCGCGGCCACGTAGCCCGCGCGGGCGGCGAGTTCGAACCCCCGGGAGTTGACGGCCTCCTCGGCGGCGTCGGACGCCCTGTCCGCCGTGTCTCTGGGTCCGCCGTGTCCGTTGTGCCTGTTCGAGGCCGTTCCTGATGCCATGGGAGTCCCGCCTTCGTCGCCGGTCCGGACCTCCATCCTGCCACTGCTCCCCCTGCTTCGGGCGGTTCCGGGTCCGCTAGGTTGGAGCGAGGACATCGGCTCCACCGGGAGGGGAAGAGGCAGGCATGGACCGGTTCACGTACGAGGAGCAAGGCGCCACGGACAGGCCCTACCCGGAGGCCCTCGACGACGGCTGGCCCCCCGGATACACCGTGATGGTGGAGTCCCACGAGATCGCGACCGAAGACCCCTCCGCAGCCTTCATCAGCCTCACGGAGGGGATCCTGGGCTGGGACCTGCACCGGCGGGCCGGGCTGACCATGCAGTCCGACGCCGCCCGGGCCCATCCCGGTGTCCGCGTGGTGGCCGGCTTCGGCATCGGGCCCGCCCGGATCAAGGCGCCCTGCCGCGTCATCTGGTCCCGCGAGCCGCAGCTCGACGGGGCCGGACGGGCGGCACCGGGGCAGCGCGGCGGATTCGGCTACGGGACGCTGCCCGGCCACCCCGTGAAGGGGGAGGAGGGGTTCTACGCCGAGCTGACGGCGGACGACCGGCTGCTGTTCATCTGCTCCGCGTACAGCGTGCCGGCCACCCTCCTGTTCCGGCTCGCCTCGCCCGTCACCCGGCTGACCCAGAGGTACGTGCTGTCGCGCTACGTGAAGGCGGCGCGGGAGCTGGCGGGAGTATAGCCCGCGTCGCCCGTCCTCGGGCGGCGGGCTGCGCCGGCCCTCTGGCCGAAGTGCTTCGGCAGCGTCCCCTCGGGGGCTTCGCGCAGCACGTCCAGCGGCAGGGTGAAGTAGCCCTGCACGTCGAGGGCCCGGTTCTCGGTGTCCACCGCGCCGCCTGAGCACCCGTCGGCCGTTCGAAGCCCGGCATCCGGTACGGCGGACCGTCCCCGGACCATCCCGACGTACCCCGCCATCAAGAACGCGTAGGGGTTTCATCGAGGGCCATGAGGAAATCGTGAGGATCGGCTTTTCGATCCGGCACGGGGTGTGTAATCGAGCCCGTGCCCCGTGCGGGCACCCGCCCGGCAGGAAGCCCGGCGGACCGCAGTCCGATGGAGTTCCTCGTGCTTGACGTCGTGTATCTCGTGGGTGTCGTGGCCCTGTTCGCCCTGGTCGCCCTGATCGCCCGGGCGGTGGAGAAGCTGTGATCGTCTTCAACCTGATCGCGCTGGTCCTCGGCATCGCCGCCCTGGGCTACCTCGTGTACGCCCTCGTACGTCCGGAGCGTTTCTGATGACCCTCGCCGCGGCCGTCCTGCCGCTGCTGACCGTCGTCGTCGTGCTCGCCCTGATCCACCGTCCGCTCGGCGACCACATGGCGCGGACCTTCACCGGCACGAACGATCTCCGCGTGGAGCGGGGGTTCTACCGTGTGCTCGGCGTCGACCCGGCGTCCTCCCAGTCGTGGCGCTCCTACCTCACCGGGGTGCTCGCCTTCTCCGCCGTGAGCGTGCTCCTCGTCTACCTGTTGCAGCGCACGCAGGCCCTCCTGCCCTACTCCCTCGGACTGCCGGCCGTCCCCGAGGGCCTGGGGTTCAACACAGCCGTCTCGTTCGTGACCAACACCAACTGGCAGTCCTACTCACCTGAGGTGACCCTGGGCTACACCGTGCAGATGGTGGGCCTGGCCGTGCAGAACTTCGTCTCCGCCGCCGTCGGCCTGGCCGTCGCCGTCGCGTTCGTGCGTGCCTTCGTGGCACGCCGCAGCGCGACGCTCGGCAACTTCTGGGTGGACCTCACCCGCGCGGTGCTGCGCATCCTGCTCCCCGGCGCTGTCATCGCGGCCCTGATCCTCCTCTCCGGCGGTGTGATCCAGAACTTCAACGGGTTCACGACCGTCGCCACCCTCACCGGCGGCGAACAGGTCATCCCCGGAGGCCCCGTCGCCTCGCAGGAGGCCATCAAGATGCTCGGCACCAACGGCGGAGGCTTCTTCAACGCCAACTCGGCGCACCCCTTCGAGAACCCCTCGCCGTGGACCAGCGTGTTCCAGGTTCTCCTCATGCTCGCGATCCCGTTCAGTCTGCCGCGCACCTTCGGCACCATGATCGGGCAGCGCCGGCAGGGCTACGCGATCCTGGGCGCCATGGCCGTGATCTCCCTGGTCTCGTTCACGGCCGCCACCCTCGCGGAGCTGTCCGCCCACGGCGCCGCAGCCCAGGCCGCGGGCTCCGCCTCCGAGGGCAAGGAGCAGCGCTTCGGCATCGTCGGGTCCGTCCTGTTCGGCTCGGTCAGTACGCTCACCTCCACGGGCGCCGTGAACTCGATGCATGACAGCTACACGGCGATAGGCGGCATGCTCCCCCTGATCAACATGATGCTCGGCGAGGTGGCACCCGGCGGTGTGGGCTCGGGGCTGTACGGCATGCTCGTCCTCGCCGTCGTCACCGTCTTCGTCTCCGGACTCCTCGTCGGCCGCACTCCCGAATACCTGGGCAAGAGGATCGGCGCCCGCGAGATCAAGCTCGCCAGCCTCTACATCCTCACCATGCCCGCCCTCGTGCTCGCCGGGACGGCCCTGAGCTTCGCTGTTCCCGTCCTCCGCGCCGACATCGACGGGACCTCGATCCTCAACCCCGGTCTCCACGGCATGTCCGAGGTGCTGTACGCGTTCACCTCGGCCGCCAACAACAACGGCTCCGCCTTCGCGGGTCTCACCGCCAACACTCCCTGGCTCAACACGGCGCTCGGCGTGGTGATGCTGCTGGGGCGCTTCCTGCCCATCGTCTTCGTCCTCGCCCTCGCGGGCGCCTTCGCCGCCCAGGACAGGGTGCCCGCGACCGCCGGGACCCTGCCCACGGACCGCGTGCAGTCCGCCACGCTGCTCGTCGGCGTCACCGTCATCGTCACCGCCCTCACCTTCTTCCCCGTGCTCGCACTGGGTCCGCTTGCGGAAGGATTGCTCTAGATCATGTCCACCATCACAGAACCGGCAGCCGACAGCAGTAACAGCCCGGCACCGGAGGGGAACCGGCCCGCGAGGACACCCGGTGGAGCTTTCTCCGCCGCCCAGCTCGCCGAGGCCCTGCCCGGCGCCTTCCGCAAGCTCGACCCGCGGCAGATGTTCCACACACCCGTCATGTTCATCGTCGAGGTGGGCGCGGTCCTGATCACCGCCATCGCCATCGCCGAACCCTTCCTCGGCGGTCCCGAGGCCTCGGGCGGCAGCGAGGTCCCGGCGTCGTTCGCGTGGCTCATCGCCGTCTGGCTCTGGCTCACGGTGCTCTTCGCGAACCTTGCGGAGTCGGTGGCCGAGGGCCGCGGCAAGGCACAGGCATCCAGTCTGCGGCAGGCGAGGACCGGCACGACGGCGCGCGTGATCCGCGACTACGCGGCGGACACCGACCCGGGCGCTCTCCGGGCGTCGATCGCGGAGGTGCCGTCGTCGGACCTGACCCTCGGCGACATCGTGGTGATCGAGGCCAACGGACTGATCCCGGGTGACGGTGAGATCGTCTGGGGCATCGCTTCGGTGGACGAGTCGGCCATCACCGGCGAATCCGCCCCCGTGGTCCGGGAATCCGGCGGAGACCGGTCCGCCGTGACGGGCGGTACGCGCGTGCTGTCCGACCGCATCGTCGTCCGCATCACCAGCCGGCCCGGCGACACCTTCGTGGACCGCATGATCCGCCTCGTGGAAGGCGCCGAACGGCAGAAGACGCCCAACGAGGTGGCCCTCGACATCCTGCTGGCCACGCTCTCCATCGTCTTCACCGTGGTGGTGCTGACCATCAACCCGATCGCGAGCTCCTCCGGCGTCTCCGTCAGCGTGCCCGTCCTCGTCGCGCTGCTCGTCTGCCTGATCCCCACCACCATCGGTGCCCTGCTCTCCGCGATCGGTATCGCCGGTATGGACCGGCTCGTGCAGCGCAACGTCCTCGCCATGTCCGGCCGCGCGGTGGAGGCCGCCGGTGACGTGACCACCCTGCTGCTCGACAAGACCGGCACCATCACCTACGGCAACCGGCGGGCCAGCGAGTTCGTCACCGTGGGCGGCGCGGACCGGCGTGAACTCGTGACCGCCGCCGCGCAGTCGTCCCTGAGCGACCCGACGCCCGAGGGCACGTCCGTCGTGGAACTCGCCGTCACCGAGGGATTCATCCGCTCCGCGGTCGAGGGAACGGTGGTCCCGTTCTCGGCCCTGACCCGCATGAGCGGTGTGGACTTCCCCGACGGCTCGGCCGTCCGGAAGGGTGCCGGCAGCGCGGTCCGCGAATGGGTCGCCGCCGCCTCCGGCATCGTCACGGCGGAGCTCGACGACGCCGTCACACGCATCTCCCAGCTCGGCGGTACCCCGCTCGTGGTCGCCGTCCGGGGCGCCTCCGGCCGTGCCCGGGTGCTCGGGGTGGTCCACCTCAAGGACGTCGTGAAGGACGGGCTGCCCGAACGGTTCGCCGAACTACGCACCATGGGCATCCGCACCGTCATGATCACGGGGGACAACCCACTGACGGCCAAGGCCATCGCCGCGGAGGCCGGCGTGGACGACTACCTGGCCGAAGCGACGCCCGAGGACAAGATGCGCCTCATCCGCAGGGAGCAGGAGGGAGGCGCGCTCGTGGCCATGACCGGCGACGGCACCAACGACGCCCCGGCCCTCGCGCTCGCGGACGTCGGCGTCGCGATGAACACCGGCACCTCGGCGGCGAAGGAGGCCGGGAACATGGTGGACCTGGACTCCGATCCGACCAAGCTCATCGAGATCGTGCGGATCGGCAAACAGCTGCTCATCACGCGCGGTGCACTGACCACCTTCTCCATCGCGAACGACGTCGCCAAGTACTTCGCGATCATCCCCGCCATGTTCATCGGCGCCTTCCCGGGCCTCGCCGCCCTGAATGTGATGCAGCTGAACTCGCCGTCCTCGGCGATCCTCGCCGCCGTCATCTTCAACGCGCTGATCATCATCGCCCTGATCCCGCTCTCGCTGCGCGGCGTGAAGTACCGCGCCGCATCGGCATCGAGCACCCTCGACCGGAACCTGCTCGTCTATGGGCTCGGTGGGATCATCGCGCCGTTCATCGGCATCAAGGCCATCGACCTCGTGCTCTCCCTCATCCCCGGTTTCTGATCCCCGTCCGCCGACGTCCACGAAAAGGCATCCCATGAGCTCCTCCCGCAGCACCGTCCGACAGCTCGGCACCGCCGTCCGAGCCCTCGTCGTCCTCACCCTCGTCCTCGGCGTCGGCTACCCGCTCGTCATCACCGCCCTGGGGCAGGCGGCGTTCGGAGACCGGGCCGACGGGCAGCCCGTCACGCTCGACGGCGAGACCGTCGGCTCCGCGATCATCGGTCAGGGCTTCACCGACGCCGAGGGCGCGGCGCTCCCGCAATGGTTCCAGTCCCGTCCGTTCGCGGCCGGGAACGGGTACGACGGCGGCGCCTCCGGCGGCAGCAATCTCGGCCCCGAGAACCCCGACCTGGTCGCGGCCATCGAGGAACGGCGCGCTACCATCGCGGAGCTCGAGGGGGCGAACCTTTCCGCGGTACCCGCGGACGCGCTGACAGCGTCGGCCTCCGGTCTCGACCCCCACATCAGCCCCGAGTACGCGCTGCTGCAGGTGCCACGCGTCGCAGCCGAACGCGGTCTGGACGAGACCGACGTCGAAGCCCTCGTGGAGGAGAACACGCAGGGTCCCGACCTCGGCTACCTCGGGGAACAGCGGGTCGACGTGCTGCAGTTGAACATCGCCCTCGCCGCGCTGGAGACTTAGGCCATGACGCGAGGCCGGTTGAGGGTGTTCCTGGGAGCGGCCCCGGGTGTGGGGAAGACCTACGCGATGCTCGAGGAGGGCCGTCGGCTCCGCTCCGAGGGGCGCGACGTCGTCGTCGCCCTCGTCGAGACGCACGGCCGCACCGCCACCGAGGCCATGACCGAGGGCCTCGAGGTGCTGCCGAGGCGCAGCCAGGACCACCGGGGAGTCCGCCTCACGGACCTCGATCTCGAGGCCGTCCTGACCCGGGGGCCCGGGGTGGCGCTGGTGGACGAACTGGCTCACACCAACGCGCCGGGCACCGGGCACGAGAAGCGGTGGCAGGACGTCGAGGCGCTGCTCGACGCCGGGATCGACGTCATGTCCACCGTCAACGTGCAGCACATCGAGTCCCTGAACGACGTCGTGGAACGCATCACCGGGGTGCCGCACCACGAGACCGTGCCTGACGAGGTGCTGCGCCGGGCAGATCAGGTGGAGGTGGTGGACCTCGCCCCCGAGGCGCTGCGCGTCCGACTCGCCGAGGGGTGCATCTACCCCTCGGGTCGTATCGACGCAGCGATGTCCAACTACTTCCGGGTGGGCAACCTCACCGCGCTGCGCGAGCTCACGCTCCTCTGGCTCGCCGACGAGGTCGACAGCGCCCTCCAGCGGTATCGCGCTGAACAGGGGATCGACGACAAGTGGGAGGCGCGCGAGCGTGTCGTCGTCGCGCTGACCGGCGGGCCCGAGGGCCGCACCCTGCTCCGCCGTGGTGCCCGGATCGCCTCGCGCTCCGCGGGAGGGCAGCTGCTGGCCGTGCACGTCACCAACCAGGACGGCCTGCGCGACGCCGACCCCGCCGAGCTCGCGGCTCAGCGGTCCCTCCTGCAGAAGCTGGGCGGCACCTACCACGAGGTGGTGGGCGACCAGACGTCCAGGGCCCTCGTCGACTTCGCCAAGGGGGCCAACGCCAGCCAGCTCGTCATCGGTGTGAGCCGCCGCTCGCGGCTCGCCGCCCTCCTCACCGGCCCGGGCATCGGTGCCACCGTGATCCGCGAGTCCGGCGAGATCGACGTGCACATCGTCAACCACGCCTCGGCCGGTCGCAGGTTCGCGCTGCCGCACGCCGGCGGAGCACTGTCCTGGCGCCGACGCCTGCTCGGGGCCCTCGTAGCCCTGATCGGCGGGCCGCTGCTGACGCTGCTGCTCATGGCGCTGCGCTCCGAGGAGTCCATCACCGGGGACGTCCTCAGCTACCAGCTGCTCGTGATCGTGGCCGCGCTGATCGGCGGCATCTGGCCGGCGCTGTTCGCCGCCGTCCTGTCCGGGCTGACGCTCGACTTCTTCTTCATCGACCCGATCCGCACCCTCACCATCGGCGAACCCGCTCACCTCACGGCGCTGGGCCTCTACATCGTCAACGCCGTGCTGGTCAGCTACGTGGTGGACCAGGCCGCCCGGCGGACGCGCGCGGCGTCACGGTCTGCGGCCGAATCCGAGCTGCTCGCGACCGTCGCGGGCGGGGTGCTCCGCGGCCAGGACACGCTGCAGGCGCTCGTGGCGCGCACGCGGGAGGCCTTCGGGCTGGACGCCGCGCGGCTGCGCGCCCCCGACGGCTCACTGCTGTGCGAAGACGTACCCGCGGTGTCACGGGCCGGGCGCCGGGGCCCGACATCGGTCCTGTCCGGGACGTCTCCGCCGGGGCCGGGCGTGCCGTCGGCGACGTCCGGAGGGGACGGCAATGACGGGGATAGCAGCGACGGGGACGGCAGGAACGGGGACGGCGCCGGACCGGTTCCGGTCACCATCCCCGTGGGGGAGCGGGCGGTGCTCCAGCTCGAGGGCCGCACCCTCGAGGCCGCCGATCGCCGCCTGCTCGCGGTGATCACGGCCCAGATCGACGCCGCCCTCGAGTACCGCGACCTCTCGCGCACAGCGAGCGAGGTGGGACCGCTCGCCGAGGCGGACCGCGTCCGCACGGCGCTGCTCGCGGCCGTCGGGCACGACCTCCGCCGGCCGCTCACCGCCGCGACGACCGCCGTCACGAGCCTGAGGTCCGCAGAGATCACGTTCTCAGCGGAGGAGCAGGCAGCCCTGCTGGAGACCGCCGAGCAGAGCCTCGGCACCCTCTCGACCCTCGTCACCGACCTGCTCGATGCAAGCCGCATCCAGGCCGGGGTGCTGGGTGTCGTGCTGGAACCACTGCGGCCGGAGGACGTCATCCTGCCCGCGCTGGAGGAGCTGGACCTGGGCCCGGGTGACGTCGAACTGGAACTGCCCGCCGAATCGCCGCTGCTCCTGGCCGACGCCGTGCTGCTGCAGCGCGTCCTCGTGAACCTGCTCTCCAACGCGGCCCGCCATGCGGGCGGTGCGGAGCCGCCGGTGCTGTCCGTGAGCGATTTCGGCGGGCGGGCGGAGCTTCGCATCATCGACCGCGGTCCGGGCATCCCCGACGACCGGAAGGGCCAGGTGCTCCTGCCCTTCCAGCGGCTCGGGGACACGGACAACGACGCCGGACTCGGCCTCGGGATGGCACTGGCCAGCGGGTTCGTGGAGGGCATGGGCGGGAGCCTGACCCTCGAGGACACACCGGGCGGCGGGCTCACGTCGGTGGTGTCCCTGCCGCATGCGCCGCGGTCCGGGACCGCGCTGCTCAGCGGGGACAGCGTGGGTGCCGCATGAAGGTCCTCATCGCCGACGACGATCCGCAGATCCTGCGCGCGCTCAGCATCACGTTCACGGCGTCCGACTACGACGTGGTCACGGCGGGCGACGGCGGGGCCGCCCTCCGCCGGGCCGCGGAGCACCATCCGGACATCGTGGTGCTGGATCTCGGTATGCCCCACCTCGGCGGCATCGACGTCATCCACGGGCTGCGCGGCTGGAGTACGGTTCCGATCCTCGTGATCTCGGGGCGGATGGACTCGATCGACAAGGTCCAGGCTCTCGATGCCGGCGCTGACGACTACGTCACGAAGCCGTTCCTCACCGACGAGCTGCTCGCCCGCGTGCGAGCCCTCACCCGGCGCCGGCTCCCGGTCCGTGAGGAGGCCGGGGCGGCCTTCGGGGACGTGCGGGTGGATCTCGTGGCGAGGTCCGTGGTCCGGACGACCGACGGCGCGGACATCCACCTGACCCGGACCGAATGGCGGCTGCTCGAGACACTCATGCTCAATCCCGGGCGGCTCGTACCGCAGGAGATCCTGCTGACGGAGGTGTGGGGGCCGCAGCACGTCAACGACTCCGGCTACCTCCGCCTGTACATCCGGCAGCTGCGCAAGAAGCTCGAGCGGGACCCCGGCTCGCCCCGGCACCTGCTGACCGAGGCGGGGATGGGCTACCGGTTCGTACCAGGATGACGGGTGCGCCGCCGTCCCCGGGAGCCGAGGCCCCCGCGTCCGGGGACCTCGGCTCCGGGGGCAGGACACCCGCCGCGGCGGTGCCGGCAGGCCCGGCGTCAGCCGAAGTGCTTCGGCAGCGTCCCCTCGTGGGCCTCGCGCAGGACGTCCAGCGGCAGGGTGAAGTAGCCCTGCACGTCGAGCGCCCGGTTCTCGGTGTCCACCACGCCGATGCGCATGGTGGGGAAGTTCCGCGCCGTGCACATGTCGTTGAAGCGCACCTCCTCCGAGCGGGGGACGCTCACGACGGCGCGTGCCTGGCTCTCGCTGAACAGGGCGGTGAAGGCGTCGATGCCGTCCCGCTCGCACAGCTCGTCGAGGCCGATCCGCGCGCCGACGTCGAAGCGCAGCGCCATCTCGCTCAGGCCGGCGGCGAGCCCGCCCTCGGAGAGGTCGTGCGCCGCGTCGATCATGCCGTCGCGCGAGCAGTTGACGAGGATCGCGGCGAGCGTCTTCTCGGCGGCGAGGTCCAGGGCCGGGGGCCGTCCGCCGAGGTGACCGCGCAGATTGGCCCACTCGGAGCCGTCCAGCTCGTCCGCCGTCGTGCCCAGCAGGTAGACGGCCTGGCCGTCCTCCCGCCAGCCCGAGGGCGTGCGGCGGGCGACGTCGTCGAACACGCCCAGGACACCGACCACCGGGGTGGGGTGGATGGCCACGCCGCCGGTCTGGTTGTACAGCGAGACGTTGCCGCCGGTCACGGGCACGCCGAGCTCCTGGCAGGCGTCCGCGAGGCCCCGGACGGTCTCGGCGAACTGCCACATGACCTCGGGGTCCTCGGGGGAGCCGAAGTTCAGGCAGTCGGTGACGGCGAGGGGCGCGGCGCCCGACGTCGCCACGTTGCGGTAGGCCTCGGCGAGGGCCAGGCGTGCGCCCTCGTACGGGTCGAGGTAGGAGTACCGGCCGTTGGCGTCCGTGGAGATCGCGACGCCGAGGCCGGTCTCCTCGTCCACGCGGACCACTCCGGCGTCGTCGGGCATGGCGAGGGCCGTGTTGCCCTGGACGTAGCGGTCGTACTGGTCGGTCACCCAGTCCTTCGCGCACATGTTGGGCGAGGCCATCAGTTCCAGGACGGCCTCGCGCAGGTCCGCCGGCCGCTCGTCGCCCGCCGAGGAGGTGGTGAAGGCATCCGCCTGGACGCCGTCCAGCCAGGCAGGGCGGTGGTAGGGGCGCTCGTAGACGGGGCCCTCGTGCGCCACGGTGCGGGGATCGACGTCGACGATCTTCTCGCCGGCCCATTCGATGATGAGGCGCCCGGTGTCGGTGACCTCGCCGAGCCACGAGTACTCCACGGCCCACTTGTTCATGATCGCCTCGAATGCCGCGACGTTCTCGGGTGTCACCACGGCCATCATGCGTTCCTGCGACTCGGACATGAGGATCTCACCCGGGGTGAGGGACGGGTCGCGCAGCAGCACGTTGGTGAGTTCCACATGCATGCCGCCGTCGCCGTTGGAGGCCAGCTCGGACGTGGCGCAGGAGATGCCCGCGGCGCCGAGGTCCTGGATGCCCTCCACCACGGAGGCCTTGAACAGCTCGAGGCAGCACTCGATGAGCACCTTCTCGGCGAAGGGGTCGCCCACCTGCACGGCCGGGCGCTTGGAGGGCTTCGTGGAGTCGAAGGACTCCGAGGCGAGCACCGAGGCGCCGCCGATGCCGTCGCCGCCGGTGCGGGCACCGAAGAGGACCACCCTGTTGCCCGCGCCGGAGGCGTTGGCGAGGCGGATGTCCTCGTGCCGCAGCACGCCGACAGCGAGGGCGTTGACCAGCGGGTTGCCCTGGTACACGGAGTCGAACACCACTTCGCCGCCGATGTTCGGCAGGCCGAGGGAGTTGCCGTAGCCGCCGATGCCCGCGACGATCCCGTGCACCAGGCGCGCGGTGTCGGGGTGGTCGATAGCCCCGAAGCGCAGCGGATCCATGACGGCCACGGGGCGGGCGCCCATCGAGATGATGTCACGGACGATCCCGCCGACGCCGGTGGCCGCGCCCTGGTAGGGCTCCACGAAGGAGGGGTGGTTGTGGCTCTCCACCTTGAACGTCACGGCCCAGCCGTCACCGATGTCCACCACGCCGGCGTTCTCGCCGATGCCGACGAGCAGGTGCTCCTTCATGGAGTCGGTGACTTTCTCGCCGAACTGGCGCAGGTGCACCTTGGAGGACTTGTAGGAGCAGTGCTCACTCCACATCACCGAGTACATGGCGAGTTCGGCGCCGGTGGGCCGGCGGCCGAGGATCTCCTCGACACGCCGGTACTCGTTCTCCCTGAGGCCGAGCTCGGCCCAGGGGAGCGCCTGATCCGGGGTGGCCTCGGCGTGGGCGACGGTGTCGATGTTGAACTTCCGGGACGTCGTCTCTGCAGTCACTTAGCCCACCAGTTTCTTGAGTACCGAGGTGAAGATGCCGAGTCCGTCGGTGCCGCCGCGGAGGTCCACGGCGCCGCGCGCGGAGGAGTCGGGGCCGAAGCCCGCCTCGACGGCGTGTTCGGGGTGCGGCATGAGCCCGACGACGTTGCCCGCCGCGTTGGAGATGCCGGCGATGTCGCGGCGCGATCCGTTGGGGTTGCCGCCGACGTAGCGGAAGACCACGCGGCCCTCGCCCTCGAGCTCGTCGAGGGTCCGGTTGTCGGCCACGAACTGCCCGTCCTGGTTCTTGAGCGGGATGACGAGTTCCTCGCCCTCCGCGTACTCCGAGGTCCAGAAGGTCCCGGCGTTCTCCACGCGCAGGCGCTGGTCGCGGCAGAGGAAGTGCAGGGACTCGTTCTTGATCATGGACCCGGGCAGCAGGTGCGCCTCGGTCAGGACCTGGAAGCCGTTGCAGATGCCGAGCACGGGGAGCGCGTCGGCGCCACCCGAGGCGGCCGCTGTGATCTGCTCCATGAGCGGGGCGAAGCGGGAGATGGCGCCGGCGCGCAGGTAGTCGCCGTAGGAGAAGCCGCCGGGGATGATCACGGCGTCCACGCCCTGCAGGTCGTGGTCACCGTGCCAGAGCTGGACGGCGCTGCCCCCGGCGAGCCGCACGGCGCGGGCGGCGTCGCGGTCGTCCAGGGTGCCGGGAAAGGTCACGACACCCACGCTTACGCCGTCGAGCGGACTGACCGCGTCGGCCGGTGCGAGGGGCTGCGGGCCGCCGATGAGGGGGGTCTCGACAGGGGAGGAGGTCACTGGGCGTCCTCCTCGAGAACCTCCACGCGCGTGACATCCTCGATGACGGGGTTGGACAGCAGCGTGGTGGCGGCATGGCGGGCCTGCTCGAGGACCTCGTCCGTGACGTCACCGTCCACGGTCAGCTCGAACCGCTTGCCCTGGCGGACAGCGGTGAAACCGGTGAGGCCGATCCGGGGGAGTGCGCCTGCGATCGCCTTACCCTGCGGGTCGAGGATCTCGGGCTTGGGCATGACGTCGACAACGATCCGGGGCATCCGGCAACTCCTGTGGGTGAGCAGTGGGTATGCGGCCGCCCGGGAGTGCCGTCTCACGCCGCATCAGGGTCGATACCGGCGCTCCGCGAGCTTGCGGGTCCAGTCTACCGGGGTTTCGCCGCGCACCCGTCCCGTACCTGCACCGCCCGCGCGGGCCCCTCTACTGCCCTCCGGGCGTCCCCAGGAGGTCCCTGACCTTGTCCCAGCGCGAGATCTCGCAGCCGTCCGTGAGGGAGAAGGAGGCCAGCACGGACGTGCCGTCGAGGTCGCCGGTGATGCTCGCGGTCTGCGGCCCGCCGTACTGCTGCGTGCAGATCACGTCCTTGTTCGGCCGGGCCGTGAAGAACTCCGTGCCGAGCCGGCCGAGCGCGGCGCACGCGGCCTCGGCCCCGGGGAGGGTGGAGGCGGGTCCGGGCGCGCCGTCGACGCACTCGAGGACGTACTGCACGGGTTCGGCCGCGGCGTCCTGGCTGACCGAGATGGTCAGGAGGGCGTTGGTCGCGCCGGCGGGAGGAGCAGCAGACGTCGGGGTAGGCGGGGTGGACGCCGTGGGGGATGCCGTCGGGGAATCGCTCGCGGACGGTCGGGGGGTGGCGGACTGCACGGCGGTCTCCTGATCGGTCGGTTCGGCCGCCGGCCCACCCGGGGCGCAGGCGGCGAGGGTGAGGCACAGGGTGGCGAGGGGCAGGGCGAGGCGCAGGACGGTGCCGCGCGGTCGGCGTCTCGGCATCGGGTCGGTACTGGTCACGGGGTCCCCTTCGAGTGGTTTCCCAGCGTAACGGCTGGTGGGGGCACAGCGAAGCACCGCGGCGCCCGGTCGCGTGCCGGTGCCGCCGTCGTCGTCAGTCCGCGGCGAGGGCCCGTTCGAGGTCCTCGAGGAGCCGCACCCGGAGGGCCTGCGACTCCTCGGCGAAGCCGCGTTGCAGGCGGACGTACTCCGCCTTGCCCTCGGCCGTCTCGATGGCGATCGGCGTGTAGCCCCAGGCTGCGAGATCGTACGGGGAGGCCCGCATGTCCATGACGCGGATGCGCCAGGACAGCTCGAAGCAGTCCATGACGAGCTCACTCGGGAGCAGGGGCGTGAGCTTGTAGGCCCACTTGTACAGGTCCATGTTCGCGTGGAGGCACCCGGGCTGTTCGAGGTCCCGCTGCGTCGCGCGGGTGGGCGCGTGTTCGTTGAGGGGCACGGCTTCCGGGGTGTAGAAACGGAAGGCGTCGAAGTGCGTGCAGCGGATGCGGGAGGAGTCGACGACGTCGTCCGTCCCGTCCGCGCCCAGGCGCAGGTCGAGGTACTCGTGGCGCACGCCGTTGACCGCCGAGCGGTAGGCCATGGCCCATTCATGGAGCCCGAAGCAGCCGAACTGCGCCGGGCGGGCCGCGGTGCGGCCGAGGATCAGGCGTGCGAAGTCGATGGCGTCACGCCGTTCCTCGACGAACCGGCCGACGTCCACGCGCACGCCGTCACCGGCGGCGTAGTACTTCCAGCCGGCGCGCTCCGCGGCGGCGGGGCCGGTCAGCACGACTGCCGCCCCGGGGTGCCAGCGCAGGAGCTGCCCCGGCTTCTGGTTGTAGTAGGTGAAGAGGAAGTCCTCCACCGGGTGCTTGGCCCCCCGTGACCGCCGCTCCAGGTACGGCTCGCTGAAGCGGGTCACGCGGTCCCGGTGCCGCCGTTCGCGGTCCTGCCAGTCGGCCTCGGGGAGGCGGGTGGGGACAACGGCGGGCATTGTTCCATTATCACCCCGACCCCCAGAGGTAAATCCTCTGTGAAAAGAGAGGGAATTCGGGCCGTGGCGCGCTGGTCACCTTGAGTTGCCTCAGGTAAGTTGTGACTGCTGTGGCGCTTGTGATCGTCATCACAGGGTGGGGGTCCTCTCCAGGAGTCACGGCGCAGGGGGAACGGTTCCGGCCGGCCCGCACTTCCACGAGAGGCACTACCTTCCAATGACACAACGGAGAACAGCCGGACAGGGGCGCAGCACACTGCGCGCTGCCACGGCGATCGTCCTGGGTCTGCCACTGCTGGTGACGTCGACGGCCGTCGCGCCCGCTGCTTTCGCAGCGCCCGCGCAGGGCACTTCGATCACGCCCCAGAAGGCTCCGACCAAGGAGCTGGACCCCGCGCAGTACCCGGATGGCAGGTACATCGTCGTGCTCGCCGACAAGCCGGTCGCCACCTACGAGGGTGGCGTGGACGGCATCGCACCGACCAAGCCGCAGAAGGGCGAGAAGCTCGACGCCGCCGCGGAGAACGTGCAGCAGTACTCGCAGTTCCTCGAGACCAAGCAGCAGGAGGTCGCCGGCGAGAAGAACGTCGACATCAAGCGCACCTACACGGCAGCGCTGAACGGCTTCGCCGCGGACCTCAGCACCGATCAGGCCGTGGAGCTCGCCAAGAGCGACGACGTCCTGCTCGTGGCACCGGACGTCGAGAACGCGCCGGACTACTCGAGCATCGACTTCCTCGGCCTGAACGGCAACAAGGGGACGTGGAAGAGCCAGTTCGGCGGCGAGAAGAACGCCGGCGCCGGCACGGTCGTCGGTGTCATCGACACCGGCTACGCGCCGGACAACCCCTTCTTCGCGGGCAGCCCCGTCAAGCCGCTCAAGGGCAACGCCAAGCCCAAGGTGGGCGAGCCCTACCGCGACGCGAGCGGCAACATCGCCATGCTGAAGTCCGACGGCAGCACCTTCGTGGGTGAATGCCAGGTCGGCGAGGACTTCGACGGAAGCCTCTGCAACTCGAAGGTCCTCTCGGCCCAGTACTTCGCGGACACCTTCGTGGCCAGCGTGCCCGAGGCCGACCGCGCGCCCCAGGAAGTCCTCTCCCCCGTGGACATCGACAACCACGGAACGCACACGGCCAGCACGGCCGCCGGCAACGCCGGTGTGACGCAGACCGTGGACGGCCGCAACTTCGGCGTCTCCTCGGGTGTGGCCCCGGCCGCCAAGGTCTCCGTCTACAAGACCTGCTGGGAGGACAACGACCCCGCCACCGGTGGCTGCTACTCCTCCGCGGCGATCGCGGCCATCAACCAGGCCATCCTCGACGGCGTCGACGTCCTCAACTACTCGATCTCGGGCAGCACGACGACGACGACGGACCCCGTGTCCCTGGCCTTCCTCTCCGCCACGTCCGCGGGCATCTTCGTGGCCGCCTCGGCCGGCAACTCCGGCCCCACCGCCAGCACCGTGAACCACGGCGGGCCCTGGATGACGACGGTCGCCGCCAGCACCTTCAACTACGAACTGCAGGGCACCGCCGAGTTCTCCGACGGCACCAAGTACCGGGGCGCATCGATCATGCGCACGGGCGTCCCCGCCAGCCCGGTGGTCCTCGCGGCCGATGCCGCGGCAGCCGGTGCCGTCACCCCGAACCTCTGCGGTCCCAACACCCTCGACCCTGCGAAGGTGGCCGGCAAGATCGTGGTCTGCGACCGCGGCGTCGTCGACCGCACCGCCAAGAGCGCCGAGGTCAAGCGCGGTGGCGGTGTGGGCATGATCCTCGTGAACCTCGTCGACTCCTCGACGGACACCGACCAGCACGTGATCCCCACGGTGCACGTCAACGCCCCCGAGGCCCTCGAGCTCAAGGCGAAGGTCGCGGCCAACCCCGCCATCAAGGTCGCCCTGCAGCCCACGGACACCACGGGCAAGCCCCTGCCGCCCGCACCGCAGATCGCCGGGTTCTCCTCGCGCGGCCCGCTGCTCGCCACCGATTCCGATCTCCTGAAGCCGGACATCACGGCTCCCGGTGTGGCCGTCCTCGCGGGCGTCTCCACCGTCGGATCCAACGGCGCGCAGTTCGGCTTCCTCTCCGGGACCTCCATGGCCTCGCCCCACGTGGCAGGCCTGGGCGCACTGGTACTCAGCAAGAACCCCGGCTGGTCACCCGCCACGGTGAAGTCGGCCATGATGACCACGGCCACCCCCCTGAAGACCGCCACCGGCGGCGTCGAGACCGACGTCCTCGCCGTGGGTGCGGGCCACATCAACCCGGCCACCGTCCTCAGCCCCGGCCTGGTCTACGACCAGAACGAGGACGACTATCTCCGCTTCATCGCGGGGACCGGCTTCGACCTCGGGATCGGGGACATCGAGCCCGTCGCGGCCAAGGACACCAACGTCCCGTCCTTCGCGCTCGGCAACCTGACGGGTCGCACGGAGGTGACCCGCACGGTCACCGCCCTCACCCCGGGCATCTACCGTGCCACCGCCAACGTCCCCGGCGTGAAGGTCACAATCACGCCGTCGATCCTCAACTTCAGCGCCGCGGGGGAGACCCGCACGTTCAAGGTCTCCTTCGAGAACCAGAGCGCTCCGTTCGGCAAGTTCGCCGGCGGCTCGCTCACCTGGGAGGGCCAGGGCAAGAAGGTCACCTCACCGGTGGCCGTCCGCCCGCAGGCCGTCAACGCGCCGGCCGACGTGACCCTCACCTCGGCCGGTTCCAACGGCAGCGGCACCTTCGACGTCACCTCGGGGACGAACACCCCCATCAAGATGACGCTCCTGGGCCTCGCCAAGGCTGACTCCTCGGCGATCAACCTGGTGCCCGGTGGCCTGACCAACGGCAACAACGCCTCCAACGCCGTCAAGGACGTCACCGTCCCCGCCGGCGCCCCGGTCGCGAAGTTCTCCGTCCTGTCCAGCGACCCTGCCGCCGACTTCGACATGTTCCTCGTCACGCCGGCCGGCACCGTCACCCAGGTGGCGACGTCGGACGCGAGCGAGACCATCACGCTCGAGAAGCCGGCGCCCGGCACCTACCGGATCATCGCCAACCTGTACGCCAGCACCGACAACGCGCCGACCGCCGGCACGATCGATGCGGCAGTGCTGACCGGCACGGAGAAGAACGCGACACTGACGCCCAACCCGCTCGCCCTGGCGAACGGCAGCAAGGGCGCCGTGACCCTCAACTGGACCGGCCTCGCTGCCGGCTCACACGTGGGACGCGTGACCTACGAGGGGTCCTCGGCCGTGACCTACGTGACGGTCGTCGTCGGCGGAGCGGGCAATGTCGCGGCGCAGCCGACGGCGGAGCTCCCCACCGTCAACCCGGCGGACAAGCTCATGACCGGTCCTCGCGAGTCGACCACCCCGACCGGCGACAAGTAGCAGCACACCCCACGGGGACATGAGAAAGGCCGGTGGATCATCGATCCACCGGCCTTTCTCATGCTGTCGGTGCCGTTCGTCGTTCCTGCTTCCCGCGGCATCCCGGGCCCGATGTGCCCCAGCGCGCCGCTCCTCGTACCCGCGGGCATCAGGAACCGGGAACGACGGCGGGACCGGCCGTCGCGCAGGCGACGGGCGGAGCGGAGGTCCTAGCGCCCCGAGCCGGCGTAGACGGTGGCCGTGGCGTCGCCGTCGAGCTCGAACGCAGCGTGGACGGCGCGGACGGCGTCGTCGAGCAGGTCCGCTCCCGTGACCACGGAGATGCGGATCTCCGACGTCGAGATCATGTCGATGTTCACGCCGGCGTCGGACAGGGCACGGAAGAAGCGGTAGGAGACGCCCGGGTTGGAGCGCATGCCCGCACCGATCAGTGAGAGCTTGCCGATCTTCTCGTTGTACTCCACCGTCTCGAAGCCCACGCGGTCCTGCGCCTCGCCGAGGGCGGCGAGCGCCTCGACGCCGTCGACGATCGGCAGGGTGAACGAGATGTCCGTGCGGCCCGAGCCGTGCGTCGAGACGTTCTGGACGATCATGTCGATGTTCGTGTTGGCACCCGCGACGATCCCGAAGATCTCCGCCGCCTTGCCGGGGATGTCGGGAACCCCGACCACGGTGACCTTCGCTTCGGACCGGTCGTGGGCCACTCCGGAGATGATGGGCTGTTCCAAGGGTTCTCCCTCCTGAATCTTGATCTGGTCGTCGGGGCTGGGCAGCACCCAGGTGCCCTCGTTGTGGCTGAAGGAGGAGCGGACGTGCAGGGGGACCCCGAAACGCCGCGCGTACTCGACGCAGCGCAGATGCAGGATCTTGGCGCCCGAGGCTGCCATCTCGAGCATCTCCTCGCTCGAGATCGTGTCGATCTTCTGCGCGGACGGGACCACGCGGGGGTCGGCGGTGTAGACGCCGTCGACGTCGGTGTAGATCTCGCAGACGTCGGCCCCGAGCGCTGCCGCGAGGGCGACGGCGGTGGTGTCCGACCCGCCGCGGCCGAGGGTCGTGATGTCGTTGCTCTCCCGGCTCATGCCCTGGAAGCCGGCCACGATCGCGACGTCGCCCTTCTCGATGGCGGTCAGGATGCGGTGAGGGGAGACGTCGATGATCCGTGCCTTGCCGTGGATCGCGTCCGTGATCATGCCGGCCTGGCTGCCGGTGAAGGACTGCGCGGAGGCACCGATTCCGTGGATCGCCATGGCCAGCAGGGCCATCGAGATGCGCTCGCCCGCGCTGAGCAGCATGTCCATCTCGCGGGCGTCCGACGTCGCGCTCACCTGGGCGGCGAGGTCGAGCAGCTCGTCCGTGCTGTCGCCCATGGCGGACACGACCACCACCACCTGGTGGCCCGCGGCCTGCGTGTCGACGACGCGCCGGGCGACCCGCTTGATGCCCTCGGCGTCGGCGACCGAGGACCCGCCGAATTTCTGGACTATGAGGCTCATGCACTCGCTCACTGGGACGACGGCGGTGGACCTCGCCGTGCTGGCTGGGACTTCAGGGGCGGCAGCACCGGCGCCTCGGGGCGGCAGTTCGAAACCCTGCGCCCGTGCCAGTCTAGCGACGGGCTGATCCCCGGCCCAAAGTCCGCGTCCGTTTAAGAACAGCCGCCGGAACGTGCTCCCCGCGCCGATCCTGCGGTCCTGGCACCGGGGCGTGGCCTACTCTCGTACCATGACCGACGAATGTGGGGGAATCGTTGTCGAGGGGGTTGCCAGGAGCTTCGGCCCGGTACAGGCGATCCGCGACATCGATTTCGAGGCTCCGCCCGGGGAAGTGACCGCTCTGATCGGTCCCAACGGCTCCGGCAAGACCACCTTGATGCTCATGATGGCGAGCCTGCTGGCTCCCGATCATGGCACCGTGCGTGTGGCGGGCTTCGACCCCGTGACACAGCCCGCGGAGGTGAGGAGCCGTGTGGGCTGGATGCCCGACACCCTCGGGGTGTGGGAGTCGCTCACCGCCTTCGAGGTGCTGAGGACCCTCGGCACGCTCTACGGCATGAGCGTCGCGGACAGCGCACGGCGTGCCGACGAACTGCTCGTCGCCGTGAAGCTCACCGAGTTCGGCCGTGCCCCGGCCCGCGTGCTCTCCCGCGGACAGCAGCAGCGGCTGAGCCTCGCCCGGGCGCTGATCCACGATCCGCAGGTCCTGCTCCTGGACGAACCCGCATCAGGGCTCGATCCCGGCTCCCGGGTGGATCTGAGGTCCCTCCTGCGCTCCCTGGCCGCCGCGGGCAAGACCGTCGTCGTATCGAGCCATGTCCTGTCCGAACTCGACGAGATCGCCGATCGCGCGGTCTTCGTGAGCCGCGGACAGTCGGTCAAGAGCCAGACGCTCCACGAGGCCGGCAGCCAGGCACGCCGCTACTACGTCCAGGCCGAGCCGATGCAGGCGCTCGCCGATGCCCTGCGGAGCCACGGGGTCCGCTACGAGATGCGCGCCGACTCCCGACGCGAGGAGTTCCAGATCCAGCTCGGCAGCACGGCGGAGGCCTCCTGGCTGCTGCGCACCCTGGTGATGGCCGACGTCGTCGTCACCGCCTTCGCGCCCGCCGGCGGCGCCCTCGAAGAGACCTACATGAGCCTGGATACGGACCGACTATGAGCGCAGGAACCGAACACCCGACCAGGCAGCCCCTCGGGCAGGCTACGCGGCTGCCGCTCCGGTCCGCCGTCCGCACCGTCTTCTCGCTCGAGATGAGGCAGCGGCTGCGTGGCAGGGGCTGGTACTGGATGCTCGGCATCTGGTTCACCGTGATCGCCCTCATCTTCGTGCTCGGGACGGCGTTCCTCGGCGCCACCGACAACGAGGGCGGGGTCCTCTTCGACCTGGTGGTGGGCTTCATCCTGCTGTTCGGCCTGCTCGTGGCACCCGGGCTGTCCGCGAACGCCGTCAACGGCGACCGGGCGGGTGGCACCCTCGCGATCCTCCAGGTGACCCTGCTGACGCCGGGACAGCTTCTCGCGGGCAAATGGCTGGCCTCCTGGGTCGCGTCGCTCGCCTTCCTCGTCCTCAGCAGCCCCTTCATCTTCTGGGCCCTGGCGCTGGGAGGGGTGAACGCCGCGGAAGCGCTGGTCTCGCTCGTCATGCTCGCGGTGGAACTCGGCGTCGTCTGCGCCATCGGCGTCGGTGTCTCGGCACTGGCCAACCGGCCCCTGTTCTCGATCGTCAGCACGTACATGCTGGTGGCCCTGCTGGCGATCGGCACGGTGATCGTCTTCGGGTTGAGCACCACGCTCGTCATGGAGGAGAGGACCGTGCGGTCCTCCTACTACACCTATCCCGAGAGCAGCCTCGACAGCATGGGCGTGCCGGAGGAGGGCGCCGAGGCGGTGTGCCAGTCCCAGACCTACACCGCGGACCTCCCCGACACGCAGTACATCGCGTGGCTGCTCGCGGCGAACCCGTTCGTGGTGGTCGCCGACGCCGTGCCCTACAGCCTCCCGGACATGGAGGCCGACCCGGCGCCGGGTGGGATGGTCCCGGGCGGCTACTACGCGCCGGGTGTCATGGAGACGGTCAGCCAGGGGGTGCGCTCGGCCCAGGCGGGGCCGGACCTCGAGGTCACGTGCGAGGAGTCGATGAGTGGGCGCCGGCCGCTCCCGCAGGGCGTGCCGATCTGGCCCCTCGGCCTCGGCCTCCAGCTCCTGCTGGCCGGCGCGCTCCTGCTCATCGGCCGCCGGAAGCTGACCATGCCCGCCAGGCGTCTCGCGCAGGGGACGCGCATCGCCTGATCGGTGTAGGCGAGCCCGGGCAGGCGCGGACCCGGCTCGCCGTCGACCCTCGGGGGCCGACCGTCAGGACATGGCGCGGCGGCCCTCGAAGGCGCGGCCGAGGGTCACCTCGTCCGCGTACTCGAGGTCCCCGCCGACGGGCAGGCCGGAGGCCAGGCGGGTCACCGGGATCCCGATCGTCTTGAGCATGCGCACCAGGTAGGTGGCCGTCGCCTCGCCCTCCAGGTTGGGGTCGGTGGCGATGATGATCTCCTGGACCTTCTCGTCCGAGAGGCGCGCCAGCAGTTCGCGGATGCGCAGCTGGTCCGGTCCCACCCCGGCGATCGGGTTGATCGCGCCGCCGAGGACGTGGTACCTGCCGCGGAAGGACCGTGTGCGTTCGACGGCGATGACGTCCTTGGACTCCTCGACCACGCAGATCATGGACGGGTCGCGGCGCGGATCGCGGCAGATGGCGCACTGCTCCTGCTCCGCCACGTTGCCGCAGATGGTGCAGAACTTCACGCGTTCCTTGACCGTGGTGATCGCCGTGACGAGGCGCTTCATGTCCTCACCGTCGGCCTCGAGGATGTGGAACGCGAGGCGCTGGGCCGACTTCGGCCCTACCCCGGGCAGGCGTCCGAGCTCATCGATCAGCTCTTGCACTGCGCCTTCGTACACGATGGTCCCTCTTCTGCTGTGTGGTCCGCCGGCCCGGTTGCGTCGGGCGGCATGCTCTTCATCTCCCCTGCCGACGGCACGGGGGTGCCCCTCCATTGTCCGCCCTGCGCCGCGATGCAGGGCGGCGACGCGGGGCGATTACGCCGTCGGCCTGCGCTTCACGTCGATGGACGCCGGGAAGGGCGTCACTGGCCGTCGATGCTGCGTTCCTCGACCAGACGGCCGTTGAGGATGCGCTCGATCGCCGTGCGGCCCACGAGGCCCGATTCCTCGATCGTCTCGTCGTCCGCGCTCGGCTCGTCCTCCACGAAGCGGAGGTCGACGGCACCCCTGGCCGCCGCAGCCTCCTCGGCCCGTTTCCGCTCGGCTTCATCGAGGAGCTGCTGGTAGCGGCTGATCGGCTTCTGACGCACGTTCCCGGCGGATGCCGAGGGATCCGGGGCGGGACTGCTACCGCCCCGGGCGGGTGCGGCGGGCACGATGGGGCCGGTGGTCGCCACGGACCCGTCCGTGATGGAGCCGGCCGTTCCGCGTGATGATGCCTGATCGGGCATCCCGGCGGAGCCGGTCAGGCCGCGCGGCTGCGCAGGGGCCGGCGACAAGGGTGTCCCGGGAGAGGCAGGAGGCGCTTCGGCCACCGGCGGGCTCCACACCACGGATCGGGATCGCTGCGGCTCGGCCGGCCGTGCCGCGTCGGCCTGCGCCGGGCCCCCGGCGGGTGCCGTGGCCCCTGCCGCACCGGCGTGCGGCGCGCCGGCATGTGCCGGGCCCGCAGCGGGTGCCGCGCCGGCCTGTACCTCGCCGGCCTGTGCATTGCCGGCTTGTGCATTGCCTGCGGCATGTGCCCCGGGTACGGTGGAGCGGGCGCGCTGCGGAGCGGACGCCGAACCGCCCGCGGATGCCGGCGCTACCGTGCCCGGCCCGTTCCCCCGTGCTACGGACGGGGTGCCTGCGGGGTGGGCACCCGCGGCCCCCCGCTGTTGCCGCGGCCGGTGGTCGTAGGGGTCCTCAGGCACCGAGCCGACGTCGGATCCGGGATCGAAGGCGTCTTCCGGGGGTTCGACGAGCGCCCACGAGTCGTCCGACATCGAAGGATCCCAGGCGCCGACGGCCTCCGGCACTGCCGGACCGGTGGAAGCAGCGGGCCGGCCGGTACCGCCCGTGGTGCGGGTGCCGGTAGGTCGCGCGTCGTCACGGCGCACGGCGGCATCGGGGCGCGTTCCCTGCTCGGCGTCAGGCGTCGGCGCTGCATCTGACCGCACATAGGACCGCACATCGGACCGCAGGGCGTCGGACCGCGCGGCGGGGTGGCTGCCCGAGCGGGACGGTGCTCCCGTGGTCGACGGCGCCCGCCCTCCGGCGGTGCCAGGACTGCTGGATGACGGCGCAGCTGGGGGCGCAGCCTGCCCGGGCACGGGCCCGGACGCCGCAGGCCCGTCCGTGGGAGCGGGCGCGGAGGCGGCTGGACTCGTCCCATGTCCCGATCTGCCGACTGCTGACGGGGCGGCAGCCTGAGCATCGTCCCGGCTCAACGAGGTCCGGGTACCGGGGGACGGAGCGTCCTCGTCGGCGACGACCGCTGATCGGTGGGCGGGCAGGCCGACAGCCGGGGGCGCGGGGGACTGTGATGAACTGTTCGGCCTCCCGTCAGGACCTCCGCGCCCGGGTGGGGGCACAGCAGGAGCGAGGCCCGGGTTACTGCCCGGGGCCGCCTGACTGGCCGGTACTTTTGGGCCCGACTCACCCGCCCCGCCGGCGTCGTGGACCGCCTCGATGGAACAGGTGAGACCGAGCACCTTGTGGATGGCCTGCTTCACGTTGTCCACGTGGGGGCCGCGCTGGAAGCCGATGGCGGTCCCCTGGTTCGCGAAGGCCAGGACGAGCTGGTTGCCCTCGAACGAGCGCGGCTTCGCGGAGACGTTGACGATCAGCCAGGTGGCCCGCTTGATCCGGGCGACCTCGTCCATGATCTCGGGCCAGGCGCGGCGGATCATCTCGACGTTGCCGCCGGAAGCACCGGGAGCCGGGGGCTGACCCTGCCCCTGGTCCGCGCGGCGGGCCTCCTGCTGGGGCCGCCCCTCGCCGGTCTGCGCCGGGTCCACCTGCGGCCGACCGGTCTGGGGAACGTCCTGCGGTGCCTGCTGCGGCCGGCCCTGCTGCGGTGTCTGCTGCGGCGTTCCCTGGGGGCGGGAGGGCGCACCCCAGGACGGCGCGTCCTGGCTGCCGCGAACCGGGGCGTCGCCCGCCGGTCCGCCCGTGGCACCCGGGCGCCGGGTACGGTCGGGAGCCGCCTGCCCAGCACCCGAAGGCTGCCGGTCGCGGGCGGCATCGGCTGCCGGCGCACGCCCGCCGTCGTGCTCAGGCCCACCGAGCGGAGCCGGCGCTGACGGCTGTTTCCGGCGGTCGGCAGCAGCGTCCGGCACCCCCGGTGCGGCAGTGTCGGCGTCGGCGTCGTCCTCCGTGTCCGCCGCCCGACCGGGCTGACCCGTCGGGGCGGAGAAGGCGGGTGCGGCGGGCGCGGCAGCCGACGGGACCGCAGGTACCGCGTCGGACTGGTTCGAGGCACGCGGGGGACCGCCTGCGGCCGGCTCCTGCGGCGCCCCACCCTTCGTGGCCCCGGGACCCGCGAAGGCGGAGTCGGTGGACACACCCCAGCTGCCACCCCAGTCGGGGGACGAGTCGGCGGGTACGGGTCCGCCACCCGGACCGGGCACGCGGGCTGCGACGGGGACGGCGGGGGAGGAGGGATCCGGAGCGGCGCCCGGAGCGGTGCCGGGATCGGCGACCGCGACGGCGGGAGCTGCCGGATCGGCTGCGGGCAGCGACCAGCGGGCCGCAGCCTCCTCGGCGGTCCTGGGGACATCGAGGCGGGGGCGGGCGGGCGCCTTCGGCGTTTCCTCGGCTTCCGGAGCAGGCGTACCGCCGGCGTACTCCAGGCGACGCTCGATGCGGTCCACGCGGGCGAGCGTGCCCCGGACCGTGGCGTCGGCCGCGGGAAGCAGCAGCCGGGCGCACAGGAGCTCGAGGTGCAGGCGGGGCGAGGTGGCGCCCGTCATCTCGGTCAGCGCGGTGTTGGTGACGTCCGCCGAGCGGGACAGCTCGCCGGCCCCGAGCTGGTTGGCCTGGGAGCGCATTCGGTTGAGCTGGTCGTCGGGGACCCCGCGGAGGATCGACGCCGCTCCCTCGGGCACGGCGTTGATGACGATCAGGTCGCGGAAGCGCTCGAGCAGGTCCTCGACGAAGCGGCGCGGATCGTGCCCGGTCTGGATGACGCGGTCCACGGCATCGAAGACGGTGCCGGCGTCACCGGCCGCCACGGATTCGACGACGTCGTCGAGGAGCGTCGCATGGGTGTACCCGAGGAGCGAGACGGCGAGTTCGTAGTCGAGGCCGTTCTCACCGGCACCGGCCATCAGCTGGTCGAGGACGGAGAGGGAATCGCGGACGGAACCCCCGCCTGCGCGGATCACCAGCGAAAGCACCCCGGGCGCCACGGGCACGTTCTCCTGGCGGCAGAGAAGCTCGAGGTACGCCATGAGGGGCTCCGGCGGAACGAGCCGGAACGGGTAGTGGTGGGTGCGGGACCGGATGGTGCCGATGACCTTGTCGGGCTCCGTGGTGGCGAAGATGAAGAGGATGTGCTCCGGCGGCTCCTCGACGATCTTCAGCAGGGCGTTGAAGCCCGCCGACGTGACCATGTGGGCCTCGTCGATGATGAAGATCTTGAAGCGGTCGCGGACGGGCGCGAAGGTGGCACGCTCGCGGAGGTCGCGGGCATCGTCGACGCCACCGTGACTGGCGGCGTCGATCTCGATGACGTCGAGGCTGCCGGAGCCGTTACGCGCCAGTTCGACGCAGCTGTCACACGTGCCGCACGGTGTGGAGGTGGGCCCCTGGGCGCAGTTGAGGCAGCGGGCCAGGATGCGGGCGGAGGTGGTCTTGCCGCAGCCGCGTGGGCCCGAGAACAGGTAGGCGTGATTGATGCGGTTCTTGTCGATGGCCGCCATCAGGGGTTCGGTGACATGCTCCTGGCCGATGACGTCCGCGAAGGTCTCGGGACGGTAGCGGCGGTAGAGGGCTGTACTCACGGATGAACCTTATCGGTTGGTGCTGACGGTTTGCATGCCGGGCCGGTGGACGCGGGGAACAGCTGCGCGGGATCCACGACCCAGGGATCGCGCGGCAGCCGAGGGGGGTCGAACACCGCGAGGGCGGCCTCGGGCGACCCGTCGGGAAGGTCCAGCGAAGCCAGGATGACGCCCAGCACCGCACGCGCCGGCCAGCCTCGCCGGGCAAGGTCCTCCAGTGTCACAGCGCCGTCCCGTTTTGCCAAGCGGCGGCCCTCCGGCGAGACGGCGAGGGGCACATGGGCGTAGACCGGGACCGGCAGCCCGAGCAGCGAGGCCAGGTAGGCCTGCCGGGGAGCGGAATCGAGCAGGTCGTCCCCACGCACCACCTGGTCGATGCCCTGGGCGGCGTCGTCGACGACGACCGCGAGGTTGTAGGCGATCACGCCGTCGTTCCTGCGGAGCACGAAATCATCCACCGGTGCCGTGACGCGGCCGGCCATCAGGTCGTCGATGCTCCATGTCCCCGCCGCGGAGGCGAGCCGGAGCGCAGGACGCCGCTGCGTCCGCCGTCGTCCCCGCTCGTCCTCGCTGAGCCCGCGGCAGGTCCCCGGGTAGAAGCCGGGCCGACCGTGCGGCGCGCTCGCGGCCTCGGCGATGTCCCGGCGCGTGCAGAAGCACTCGTAGACCCGTCCCTGGACCATCAGCCGGTCCAGTGCGCGCTCGTAGCGTCCTGTCTGCTCGCTCTGGCGGATGACGGGTGCGTCGGGGACGAGCCCCAGCGCGGCCAGTTCGGCCAGCTGCTCGGTCTCGGCTCCCGCGCGGACGCGGTCGAGGTCCTCGACGCGGACCAGGAACCTCCTGCCGGTCGAACGGGCGAAGAGCCAGGCGAGGACGGCGGTGCGGAGGTTGCCGATGTGCAGCTGTCCGGAGGGGCTGGGAGCGAACCGGCCGGCGCCCTGCTCTGCCACCGTCCGACCTCCCGCTGCTTGCTTAAAGTAGAGACCCCCCATGCACCTGCCAGAGCCCGCTTACCCTTGCTACCTTCCGGTCCTGGGGGAGTTCACAGGATGACACCACATGAGGGGCCGGGAAATAGTCTACACATGAGGATGGACGGCTTCCGAATCGGCCGGGCAGGGCCGCCGGATGGCGCCTGCCGCGCACGATTCGGCAGGATCGGCTTGTATGGGTATTCTGGTATCTGCTCCAAATGAGGAGGATTCGCCTAGCGGCCTATGGCGCACGCCTGGAACGCGTGTTGGGTTAACGCCCTCGGGGGTTCAAATCCCCCATCCTCCGCTCGAAGCAGCTGAACCCCGGCCACACGGCCGGGGTCCAGCTGCTTAAGCGGACCCTGTCACACGGCGGATGCGGGTTTTCGCCGCTGCCTCCGCAGGGCCCTCCGGGCCGAGTCCGAGACGGATCACGCCGAGCACCAGGCGGACCCCGGTGCGGACGGGCAGCGGAACCTGTCCGAGCGACGGCACCCGCAGGCCCAGCATCTCGCGGTGTCGGGGATCGAGGGTGGCCACCGCCCCGGCGAAAAGAATCCGGTACCCGAGGCGCTGCGAGCGCGGCAGCGGAGGACGGCGGATGTAGGTCAGAGCCTCCTGAACCTGCTCGCTGTTCGTGAGGTCACCGTCGAACGCCGCGAGCTGGGAGCGGAGCTCCTCCTCCGACCGGGGCGGGTCCTCGAGCCCCATCAGCCGCCCCGCCTGGGCCCACTCCTCCACGTAGCGGTCCGCGCCGCCCGGGATCGGCCCGCCGTAGGCGGCATGGGCGGACACGAAGGCGTCGGTGAACGCCAGGTGCACCCAGCGTGTGAGATCGGGATCGGCTGCGGAGTAGGGCTGCTCCGCGCCCCGACTGTCGGTGTACGTACCGTGCACGCGGGTGTGCAGCCGCTGCACGAACGCGGACCCCTCCTGGGCGGCGACCTTCGAACCGTACGTCACGGTGAAGATCCAGCGGATCGTGTTGGCGAGGCGCCCGAGCGGCTCCTCGCGGAAACTCGAGTGGGCGTGGACGCCCGCCATGGCACCGGGATGCAGGGTCTGCAGCAGCAGCGCGCGGATGCCTGCCACGGTGGGCGTCATGGAGCTGTGCACCGTCCAGACGGCCGAACCGACGGGGAAGTAGCCGGCGTCGTCGCCCTTCTCGAACTCGAACTGCCACTGGGGGATGGTGGGATCGCCGTCCGTGAAGGTGGTCCTGAGCTGCGTCTTCCAGGTGTCGATGATTCCCATGCAAGACCTATCGTTGAGGGTGACCGGCCACCTCTCGGGGGTCGGCGTGCGCGACCGTCCCGGCCGCCGTCTCCTCCAACGTATCTCCGCACCCGTTTGCTCCGGCCGGTTCGCCGGTCCGCGGACCATCCGGGGGTCGGGGCGGGACGAAGCACGAGCAACACCACTACCAGGGAGCCTCAATGTCCTCGTCAGAGCTGTACGGGATCGACCTCACCATGAACGACGGTACCCGGAAGTCCTTCGGCGACTTCCGCGGGCATCCCGTCCTGGTGGTGAACGTGGCCTCCAAGTGCGGCTTCACGCCGCAGTACGCGGGCCTCGAGAAGCTGTACGGGACGTACGCCGAGGAGGGCCTGGTGGTTCTCGGCATGCCCTGCAACCAGTTCATGGGCCAGGAGCCGGGGAACGACGACGAGATCGCCGAGTTCTGCTCCACGACGTTCGGCGTGACGTTCCCGCTGATGTCGAAGGGCGATGTCCGCGGCAAGGACCAGCACCCGCTGTACGGGGAGCTGACGAAGTTCCGGAACGGCGTGCTGCCGGGGCTCGTGAAGTGGAACTTCGAGAAGTTCCTCGTCAACCGCGAGGGGTCGGTCGTCGCGCGGTTCGCGCCCACGGTGGAACCCGACGCACCCGAGCTCGTCGCGGCGATCGAGGACGTCCTGGCACGGCCCGCCGCCTGAGCGCCCCGGGGCTCGAGCGTCAGCCCAGTGAGGCGACGCACCGCGTGAGGAAGGCCGCTCCGGCCTCCTCGTGGATCAGCGAGCCCTCGGTGAGGATCTCGTAGGGCTTCGCGGGGATCCCGTCCGCGGGCCGCACATCCACGTGCGCGACGTCGAACCCCTGCTCGTGCAGGTAGTCGGCCATGGCGTAGTCGGTGCGGGAATCCCCGACCGTCCGCCAGGTCCGCGGGATCTCCATGAACGGGGCGATGAGCGTGAGGGCGCGTTCAGCGCCGACATCCTTGCCCACGCGCACCGACTCGATGTCGGTGGAGATGATGGTCGGGTCCACCCGGTACTCGATGTCCCCGTTGCTGTTCGGTTCCTCGCGCTCCAGCCGGCACGCACCCATGTCGTGGCTGTGCATGATGTCCAGGGCATCGCTGTCGAAGGAGCCCTGAGCCGCGAGATAGTCGGCGTTCGTCGCCTCGAGGGACTGCTCCACGGACACCATGGCGAGTTTCGTCTCGTCGAAGAACATCAGGTCGGCGTACTTCTCCTCCACGAGGTCCCGGACATCGTCGGCGAAGCTGCTCGGCAGCGCGAGCGCGCGGTCGACGAACACCTGGCCCGCGCCGTCGGCCGTGAACGAGAACCACGTGCTGCCCTTCTCGCAGACGGCGTGGAAGGTGACCCCGGCCGGTATGCCCCGCGCGAGCATGGGCTCCATGACCTGCTCCCTGATGAAGGCATCCGAGCGACCCGTGTTGAAGACGACCGGCCACCCCGCGGAGGCGAGCGTCAGCAGATCGTCGATGATCCCGGCCGGCACGGTGCGCGTGACGGGGCTCGCCACCGGGCCGTCGACGTCGAGCAGCAGCCCCTGGACGGGCCGGCCGTCGGCAGACGCGGGAGCGGTGGGGGCATCGGGGAGCAGGTCGATCGGGGCGTCCGTAGGCATGACCCCATTATGTTCCCGAGCCGCTCCCGCCTTCCATTCGCACCCGGTCGACGGCTGCGTGGGAGACTGCTGGGCATGGACAGCATGCGGGGCATCGCAGTCGTCGGATCGATCAACGCGGACCTCCTGGTCACCCTCGAGCGCCACCCGCAGCCGGGCGAGACCGTGCTGGGCCGCACCATGACGGTGCTGCCCGGCGGCAAGGGTGCCAACCAGGCCGTGGCCGCGGCGCTGCTCGGCGCGGACGTCATGATGATCGGCGCGGTGGGCACCGACTCCCATGCGGTGACCGCCCTCTCGGCGCTGGACTCCGCCGGCGTCGATCTGCAGGCGGTGCAGCGGATCGACGGCGGCACGGGCGTAGCGATCGTGGAGGTGTCCGACGACGGCGAGAACACCATCGTCGTGCTGCCGGGCGCGAACGCCGCCGTGACACCCGCCCTGGTCGCGGCGTCGGAGGCAGCCATCAGGGCCGCCGCCGTCGTCGTCGTGCAGGGCGAGCTGCCGGCCGACGCCACCGCGGAGGCCGTCCGCCTCGCGTCCGGACGGGCGATCATCAACCTGGCCCCCGTCATCGCCGTCGACCGCGAGGTACTCCTGCGGGCCGACCCGCTGATCGTCAACGAGCACGAGGGCGCCCTGCTCCTCACGCAGCTGGGCGGCGCCGAGGCCGGGGACCACGCCGTCGTCGTCGCCGGCCTCCTCGCCTGCGGCTTCACGTCGGTGGTCATGACCCTCGGTGCCGCCGGCGCGCTGCTGTCCGACGGCGGGGCGGTCCGGGCAGTACCCGCCCCGCAGGTGCACGCCGTGGACACGACCGGCGCAGGTGACGCCTTCGTGGGAGCGCTCGCCGTCCGCCTCGCCGCGGGCGGATCGCTCGACGACGCCGTCCGGGTCGCCGTCCGGGTGGGCTCCTACGCCGTCCAACGCCCGGGTGCGCAGCCCTCCTACCCGACGCAGGCCGACGAGCTCCCCGCCGGACACGGGGTGTAACCATTGAGCCACGAGATGACGGTGCCGAGCCCTCCGCGTTCCATTCACTGAAGCAATTACCTAGGCTGTAGCAGTGATCTTCAAAGCAGTACGTGACGGACGGCCCTACCCGGACCACGGACACGTGACCCCCAAGGACTGGGCGGAGGTACCTCCCCGGCAGGTACGGCTCGACGACCTCGTGACCACCAAGACCACCCTCGACCTCGAGGCGTTGCTCGCCGAGGACTCCACCTTCTTCGGGGACCTCTTCCCGCACGTGGTGCAGTGGAAGGACGTGCTGTACCTCGAGGACGGCCTGCACCGCGCCGTCCGGACCGCCCTCCACCAGCGGACCATCCTGCACGCGAGAGTCCTCGTGCTCGATGACTGACCGGGAGTCGACAGCACGGCACGGGGCGCAGGGCGCGATGCGCCACCAGCGGACACAGGAGTCGCCGCGCCAGCTGCGGGCCCAGGCGAAACGTGATCCCACCGAGTGGCACGGCCACCGGATCGTCACCGAGACCGACCTCGGCGCCGTCTTCGAGGAGGACGACGCCGAGCGGCGTCGCCGTCTGTCGCGGCGCCGCATCCGCCACGGCGTCGTGCTGGTGCTGCTCGTGGGACTGCTGGCAGCCGGCGTCTTCCTGGCCGTCGGCCTCGCACGCGGCGACATCAGCATCGGGGCCTCCGAGCCGACCCCGACGCCCACGTCGACCTGCCCGGCGGGGCCCTTCGACTACCAGGACCCGAGCGCCATCACCGTCAACGTCTACAACAGCACGAGCATCGACGGTCTTGCCGGCGCCGCGGCGGACCAGCTCCGGGGCCGCGCCTTCGCGGTACGGGACATCGGCAATCGCCAGGTCGACGCCGCGGCCGTGACGGCGGTCATCGTCTCGGGGGAGGGCGGACGCGCCAACGCCTTCACCCTGCAGCGCACCCTGCCCGGATCGGTCTACAGGGCCGACGAGCGCGAGGACAGGTCGGTCGACGTCATCGTCGGGTCCTCCTTCGCCGGCCTGGTGCCGCCCGAGGGGGTGGACATCACGCCGGCGGGGCTCAGCTGCGCACCCGAGCCGGGAGCGACGCCCACCCCCGTCGCACCCTAGGCGCCTGCGGACGTCCGTCGGTCCCGGATGCGGGGAGGGCGCGGATGACCGGAGACCGGTCTCGTGGTCATGTCCGGGGGCTCGACGTCGGCGCGGTGCGTTCGGTGTCGGCGGTCAGGAGGCCGATCGGCCCGCCACGGCACGACGCCGGAGCGCCAGCGGATAGACGACCCACAGCAGCAGCACCACGAGCAGGATCGATCCGGCCACGACGAGGCCCGCGGCCCGGCCCACTACGAGGTCGAAGATCAGCCATGCGGTGCCCGCGAGCACGAGTCCCACGAGGGCGATCGTGGTCCGGATGATGACCGCGGTGTGCCGCACGAGCGTCGCCTTCACGCGCAGGCCGAACAGCACGCGGTGCAGGTTCACCGAGGACAGCACCAGGGCGGTGATCAGCGCCGACAGGCAGACGAGGCACAGGTAGACGATCACCTGCACGTCGTCGAGCTCGGTGAACCGGCTCTGGAACGGCAGGGTCAGCAGGAATCCGGTGAGGATCTGGATGCCCGTCTGCATCACCCGCAGCTCCTGCAGCATCTCCTGCCAGTTGCGGTCGAGGCGCTGGTTGCTGCTCTCGCCCCGCCCGTCGTCGTCCGGGGACAGGTCGGTGCCGGACGCCTGGACGACGGCGCCCGTGGCGCCGGACGGGGCGCCGTCCCGGTCCGACGGCGTCGAATGCCCAGGACCCGGACGGGACATGGCTGCGCCGCTCTCTCCGGCCGGATCCGCCGCGGTGCTCACCTGGACTCCCTCCCGTTACGCGCGCGCGCCACCCTGCCATACGGCGTCGAAGGGGGCGTTCGACGCCACGCGGTTGCGGATGCCCTCGGTGACGAAGGCCTTGGCGGTGCGGGCGGCGTCGAGCGGTGCCGCGCCCTTGGCGAGTTCGGCGGCGACGGCCGCTGCCAGGGTGCAGCCCGCGCCACTCACGGCGACCTCGCCGACCTTCGGTGCGGACAGCACCTCGAGGGTCTCCCCGTCGAAGTAGACGTCCACGGCGTCGGGTCCATCGATGCGCACCCCGCCCTTGGCGAGGACCACGGCACCGCTCTGCCGGTGGATGATGCGGGCGGCTTCCTTCAGGTCGTCGAGCGTCCCGATGGTGATCCCGGAGAGGGACTCCGCCTCGAAGTGGTTCGGGGTGACGAAGGTGGCCAGCGGCAGGATGTTCGCCTTCAGGGCCTGGTCGGTGTCGAGCGCGGCACCGGGTTCCTGTCCCTTGCAGATCAGGACCGGATCGAGGACCACGTTGTCCCACTCCTGGCTCTTCAGCGCCGTGGCCACGGTGTCGATGGTGTCGGGGGTGCCGAGCATCCCGAGCTTGACCGTACGGAGCGGGTAGCAGGACTGGATGGCCTCCAGCTGGTCGGCGATCACCTGCTGGTCCACGGGTACGAAGCGGTGCTGCCAGTCGTTCTTCGGGTCGAAGGAGACGATGCAGGTCAGCGCCACGATGCCGTAGACGTCGAGTTCCTGGAACGTCTTGAGGTCGGCCTGGGCGCCGGCGCCGCCCGTCGCCTCGGAGCCGGCGATGGTCAGGGTGACGGCGGGGGTTGCGGAAGTCTGGGTCTCGGACATCTCCCTAGTCTGCCCGAACCGGCTCCGGGGCGGCCACCCGGCCCTCCACCGGGATCTCGTCGAGCGCAGGGGCGAGTGGAGGGTAGGGCGAAGCCTGCGGCTCCCACGCGCGCGTCGCCCGGATCAGCTGGACGATGTCCTCGTGTAGTACCTCCCCAGCACCTCCGCCTTCAGCTCGTAGAACGAGCCGTCCTCAATCGCCGCCCTCGCGTCGTCGACCATACGGACCACGAAGCGCTCGTTGTGGATGGATATCAGCGTCGCGGACACCATCTCCTTGGCCTTGAACAGGTGGTGGATGTAGGCGCGGGTGTAGTGGGTGCACGTGTAGCAGTCGCAGCCCTCGACCAGCGGGGTGAAGTCCCGCCGGAACCGGGCGTTCGAGAGGTTCCACCGCCCGTCCGGCGTGTAGAACGCGGAGTTCCGTGCCACCCGCGTGGGGGAGACGCAGTCGAAGGTGTCGGCTCCGTTCTCGATGCCCGTGAAGAGGTCGTCCGGTTCGGAGATGCCGAGCAGGTGGCGGGGCTTGTCCTCGGGCAGCTCGTCGCTGCACCAGCCGAGGATCGTCCCGAGGTTCTCCTTCTCGAGTGCGCCGCCGATGCCGAAGCCGTCGAAGTCCATGCCGCCCAGGTCGGACGACGCCTTCCGCCGCAGGTCCTCGTACTGCGCGCCCTGGATGACGCCGAAGAGGGCCTGGTACGGGCGGTGGCTGCGCTCGGCGGTGAGCCGCTCGTGCTCCGCGATGCAGCGCAGGGCCCAGAGGCGCGTGCGTTCGAGGGACTCCTCCTGGTAGCCGCGCGAGTTCATGAGCGTGGTGAGCTCGTCGAACGCGAACATGACGTCGGCGCCGAGCTGGTGCTGCACCTGCATCGAGATCTCGGGCGTGAAGCGGTGCCGGTCGCCGTTGAGGTGGCTCTTGAACCAGACGCCGTCGTCGTCGATGTGCGCGAGGCGCTCCTTGCCGACGGCCACGCGGTCATCCGCACCGGCCTTGTCCGCGTCCACGGGGACGTCCATGGTGATGACCTTCTTGAAGCCCGAGCCGAGGCTCATCACCTGGAATCCGCCCGAGTCCGTGAACGTGGGACCCGGCCAGTTCATGAAGGCGCCGAGCCCGCCGGCCTCGTCGAGGATGTCCGCGCCGGGCTGCAGGTACAGGTGGTACGCGTTCGCCAGGAGCGCCTGTGCCCCGAGGTCCGCCATCGCGCCGGGCAGGACCGCCTTCACCGTCGCCTTGGTGCCCACGGGGATGAACGCGGGCGTCCGGATCTCACCGTGGGGGGTGGTGATCGTGCCGGTCCGGCCGTGCCGGCGCCCATCGTCCCCGGCCCCCGGCGTCGTGTCCTCCAGCCGGTGGGAGACGGAGAAGGCGAACGAGGACTGCTGGGACTGTGGATGCACCACCCTATTTTGCCAGCCCCCGGGCGCCCCGCCGGCCGTGCCGGACCGGGCGGGCCCGGTGGGCCGGCTACTCCGCGGCGAGCTGCTCGTCGAGCGCCCCGACCGCGGCGAGCTCGGCGGCGATCCGCCGCTCCAGCACGTCGCGGCTCAGCGTCTCGGAACCGCCGTGTGCCCGCAGGTACAGCAGCACGCCGATGCGCAGCACGCGCCAGTCACGCTCCACGTCGGTCTTCCCCGCCGAGGAGGCGCGCAGGATCTCCGGGTCGTAGACGTTCGGTTCGTTGAGCTGGCGCTGACGGTACATCGCGGCGGTCTTGGCGCGCAGCGGGTCCGTCTCGGCGTCGTCGGCCGCGCGGATGGCCTCGGAGTACCGGGCCGAGCGGGCGTCGTCGTGCCGGGTGAGGTAGGCGGCGATCGCCAGGCCGCCCTCGATCCACTTCCACCGCCCGAAGTTCCCGTCGAAGGGCAGCTCCGCGAGCAGGTCGGCGACCATCAGGGCGGACGCCGTGTCGGCCTCGTCGATCAGCAGTGCGAGCGCGAGCTGGTGGAGGTCCTGCAGGTTGCTGCCGGACTTGAGGTTGATGCCCCGCGCCAGCCGCCCTGCCACCTCCTGGACGGCGGTGCTGTCCGGATGTCCCTGCGCGATCTGCGCCACGAGCGCCTCGGGGGAGCCGTGGTCCGCGGCGACGGCGGAGACGCCGATCTCGGCGTCGGCGGGCTCCACGTAGACCATCGAGCCCGTCGCGATCGTGACCCGGCGCCCACCGGCAACCGTCGCGACGACGAGCGCGGGGACTCCGAAATCGTCGTTCTCGACCGCGACGGCGGAGACCTCCGCCGGGGCACCGCCGTCGGGCAGTGCCAGGACGTTGCCCGTCACCAGCGCCTCCGCCGGGACCGCGCGCAGTCCTGTCCTGTCTGCTCTGTTCACCATCATGTACGTCGTGCCAACCTCTGCCAGTAGCCCCCTGGATGTTCTGCGGCGCCCCAGCGCGCCCGTTTCACGATACGGTAACGCGGCTGCCGACGAGTGCTGCGTCCTACGGCTAGCGGCCCCACCCGGCATGCGCGAGCGCCTGGCGCAGCAGATCCCCGCGACCGCCGGAGAGCTCGGCCTGGATGGTGGGGCTCAGGGCCTCGGAGGGGGTGAGCCAGGACAGTTCGAGCGCGTCCTGGCGGGGAGCGCATTCCCCGGTCACGGGGATGATGTACGCGAGGGCGACCGCGTGCTGGCGGTCGTCGGTCAGGCCGGTCTCCGAGGGGGACGGGAAGTATTCCGCGATCGTGAAGGGCAGGGGCGACGGCGCCAGCTGCGGCAGGGCGAGCGGCCCGAGGTCCTTCTCGAGGTGGCGCAGCAGCGCCGCGCGGATGGTCTCGCGGTACATCACGCGGCCGGACACGAAGGTCCGCAGCATCTCGCCCTGCTCGTTGGCCTGCAGGAGCAGCCCCACCTCGTTGACGTACCCGAGGGCGTCGCACCGCACGGGGATCGCCTCCACGTACACCATCGGGAGGCGGCGGCGGGCCTCGTACAGGTCATCTTCGGAGAGCCAGCCCGGGTTGGGATCAGGGGTGCGTACGTTCATACCCCCAGTTAAGCAGACACCCGCCCCTGAATCCTGTCAGTGGACCGCCCGAGGAACTCCCGCCGGCACTCGTTGATCCGGACCTCGGCGCCCCAGGGAGCGCGTACGCGCAGCGACCGCCCGTAGCTCCCGTCGACGACGGCGGGCTCGAACCCGGCACCGGTGAGGCCGCCGAGCAGGTCCTGCACATCACCGTCGTACTCGAACGCCAGTTCCGCCGCCGTCCGGTGTCCCGTGTGCGCCGCCACGAGGCCGCCGTTCTTCGCGCGGAAGTCGTGCCACGTGCCGGCATCCGAACTGATCCTCGGCCTCGCCCCGATGTCCTGCAGGACCCCGATGGCAGGGCCGACGTCGGGGGTGTACCAGAGGACCAGCACCGCCAGGGGCGACGGCGGAGCGCCCGTCTCGCGCGGCCCTGCGTCCGCGAGGAAGGACATCCCGTCCGGTGCGGTGACGCGGGCCGCGAGTCCGTGGCCTTCACGGGAGAGCTCGACGGTCAAGCGGGCACCGCCCTCGGCGGTCCGGCGGGCGAACTCGCGCACATCGGAGACGTCGAACGCGAGCGAGGTGGTGCCGTCCTCCGGGCTGCCCGGCTCACAGGCATGGAGTGCCACACGACCGCTGCCTGCGTCGAACACGGCGTAGGAGCCGCTGGGTGCGGGGTCCGCGGCCGGGCGGAGCCCGAGCGCCTGCAGGAAGCGGGACGCGCCCGGAAGATCCGGCGTGTTGACGATGGGGCGGACGCGGAGCATCGGTTCTCCCTGGTAGGCGCGGAGGGCCTGGTCCACGACCGCGGACAGGCTGAGTGTCTCGTCGACACTGCGGTGCTTGACCTCGCGCACGAGGTGCGGGGGCAGGTACACGGTGAGCTGCACCTCCAGTTCACCGGCCATGGCCAGCATGCCAGTATTCCGGTTCACGAATGGCCACGGGAGTCCTAGGGTGTTGGCATGAAGGCCGAACTCCCCGAACTCCTGCTGCCCGATGCGCCGGCCTGGCGCCACTGGCTCGGGGAGAATCACGCGTCCTCGCCGGGCGTCTGGCTCATCGAGCACAAGAAGGGCGGGACGACGACGGCGCTGACCTACGCGCAGGCGCTCGACGAGGCGCTGTGCTTCGGCTGGATCGACGGCCAGGCGAAGTCCCGCGACCAAGGCAGCTACCTGCAGCGCTTCACGCCGCGCGGTCCGCGGAGCATCTGGTCGGTCCGCAACCGCACCCATGTGGACCGGCTGCGCGCCGAGGGACGGATGCGCGAGGCGGGGGAGCGGGCGGTCGCGGCGGCGCAGGCCGACGGCCGGTGGGAGCGGGCCTATGCCGGTCCGGCGACGGCCCAGGTGCAGCCCGAACTCATGGCGGCGATCGAGGCCGACGAGGCCGCCCTGGCCACCTTCCGCACCCTCTCCTCCCAGAACCGGTACGCGATGATCTTCCGACTCTCCCAGTTGAAGACCGAGGCGGCGAAGCAGCGCAACATCACGAACTTCGTCGCGATGCTCGCCCGCGGCGAGACGGTCCACCCCCAGGGCAAGGCGCGGGGCGGGGCCGCGGGATAGTACGCCCTTCGCCGTTTCTTTACCAGAGCTTAAGGACTGACGGGTAGTTCTGACACGGTTTCATTCGCTATGGTCGGAAGGGCACCTGGTTAGAAGAAAGTCCGTGGAAGCTCCCATCCGGAGCGCTGACTGCTACGAACCAGGACCGCATCACTGGTCGACCGGCGTCCGCGCCCTCGACCGCAGCACCATCCGGCTCAGCTGTCAGTACTGCTGGGGAGCAGAGGCTGAGCCGGCACAACGTCATTCGCACTCATCGCACGGCCCGACCGGTCGCGGCGATCCTGTACAGGGGTATTTTTTGTCTCCACTTCGTGGGGGCCGGCGGTCTCACCGGCGCACGGTCTCTTGGTCTCTTCTGCACCGCGTCATGGCGATGTGCCTCGCGGTCGTCCTCGGCGCGGGTTCGGTCGTCGCGCTGTCCGTCTCCACTGGCCCGGGCGCTGTCGCGGCTCCGAGCGTCGCGAACGTTCCCGACAAGAAAACCGAGCCCTCCCCTTCCATCGCGACGTCGACGCCTACTCCTGTCGAGGTGTCCACCCAACCGGCCCCTCCTCAGGAGTTGAACCCTGAGAATCCCGGGCCTGCCCCGTCAGTTGCAGCACCTACTCAGGAGCCGAGCCCGGACGAGCCTGAGCCTCACATCTCCGTTCTGCCCCCCACCCCGAAGCCCGTTCCCTCTCCCGCGCCCGCTGCAACCCCGGACCTCGTGGTGCCTGGTGATGACCCTGCGGCCGAAAGCGGTCGTTCGCCACCTGCGGAGGCCGATAGCGCGGACGAATTCAGAACGTTCGCCCAGGTCGGTTCCGCTGCCATAGGTGCTCCCGAGGGGCCCCGCCAGGTGTGGGGCGAGTCCTTCGAGCAGGGACTGACGAACACCGCCAGCGGACTTCCCACCTACGCCACGAACCGGTACACGGCGTCGCCGGGCTGGGCGACAGGAGCGAACTGCACGGGCGTCCTTCTGAACTACGTTGCCCCGTACCCGAACACTGCGTTCTGTCCCTCGCAGGCCTCAGGAGGATCGTCCGCTGCGCGCGAGGCCCGACGCATGGCGGACGTACTCGGCCAGGTCCAGGTGCCCGTGGTCGGCGGTACGGCCGCCAACGCGCCGGCCAACGGTTCCAACGCCACGACTCGGAGCAATCACGCGCTCGTCTCGCTTCCCTACGCCGCACTCCCGGCGGGCAGCACCACGGTCCTTCAGTCCGCTGCAGGGATCGGAATCAGCGCCCCGAACCCGCGGTACTACGCACTCGCGATGGACGCCGTGGGCGCGCGGTGCGGCACGAACAACGCGGCGCTCTCGCTGAACCTGGTCACGGGTGCCACCACTCCGGTAACCCTCCTGACGGGATTCGCGGCCCCGATCGTTCCCTGTACGCGAACGGGCAACGTCTACTACACGTCCCCCGCTCTCAGCACCGTCCCCGGCCTCACCGAACCGGCGTTCCCGACCTCCGTGCGGGCGGAGACCTTCAACGGTACGAACACCGCCCTCCTCACACCCGCGCAGATCTCCGCTGCCCGGGTGCAGATCACGAACGCTCAGGCGGGCGCGGGTGGCGGGTTCGGCGTGGACCAGATCCGGGTACTCGACGTCACGCCCGCTCTGGACGCCGCCTTCGATCCTGCACCGGCCACGGCTACCGTGCCCACGACCTTGACCTACACGATCACCAACACCTCGGAGCTCTCTGCAAAGGCCGACTGGGGGTTCACGAACACGCTTCCGCAGGGGCTCACCGTGGCGCCGAACCCCACCCTCGGCGGCACCTGCGTGAACTCCGTCGGCGCCGCCTTCGCCGTCACCGCCGCGGCGGGTACGGGTAGCATCTCGGTCACCGGTGGAGACCTCCCTGCGGGCGCAGCCTCGTGCACGATCTCGGTCAACGTGGTGGCAGCACAGGCAGGAACGTACTCCAGCGGCACCGTGACCGCCAACGGACTCATCGCATCGGCGCCGATCGACCTCACGGTCGACCCCCGGACCACGATCACGGTGCGCAAGAACCTCCCCACGCGCACGGCATCGGCCGACCAGTTCACCCTTTCGCTACGCGAGGGCACCACCGTGCTGGCGTCGGCCACGACCTCCGGCACCGCCACCGGCATCCAGGCCGCGCAGATCACCGGCTCCACGGTGCGACCAGGCGCCACCTACACGATCTCCGAGGCACCGACGAACAACGCCGGTCTCGGTTACTCGAACGGCTACGAGTGTGCCCGGGCCGGCACGGTGATCGCCTCCGGATCTGGAGCGTCGGGCACCATCACCATCCCCGACGAGGCGGGGGCGGAGATCACCTGCACCTTCACGAACACCGCGCAGACGCCGCGCCTGTTCTGCGACACCAACCACTTCTACTCGATCCAGGCCACCGGTGCGCTGGAGCAGGCGGACATCGTCGCGGGAGGCCTTCCCGCTGCAGTCGGAAGCTGGACGAGCGTGTCATCAGCGAACGCCCTCGGCATCGGATCGGGCGGGAACGTCGCGTACGCGCTCGACCGGTCGAGCGACGGAAGCGACGTGCTGTCGATTCTCAAGTGGACCCCGGGCGGCGGTTTCGTGAAGCTGCCCAGCTCGGCCTACACGACCACGACCAATAACGGTGTCGAGGTCGCGGGCACCATCGTTGCCGGCGCCGTGGACCTGTCGAACGGTCGCTATCTCTTCGGCAAGTTCAACGGTGGGCAGTTCCACATCTGGAGCTTCACCGAGACGAACCCACTCGCGTCGCGGTTCGCTTACGTGGGTTCGTTCGCCGCAGGCACCGTATCCGCGAACGGGGACATGGCACTCGACGCCAACGGGAACCTGTATGTGGTCGGTGCGCCTTCGGGCGACTCCACGAGCACCACGAGCACCATCACGATCTACACGATCGCCAGGGCGACGCTCACCGCAGCGAACGGCGGCTCGTTGGCGGTGAGCACGTCCACGGCGAAGCCGTTGACCGGCACCGATGCTGCCTTCGCCAATCCGAACGGCGTCGCGTTCTCGCCACGCGGTACCCTCTACCTCGGCAATGTGGGAAGCGCCTACGAGTTCGATGCCAACACCGGGCGCCGTGTGCCGGGTACGCCCCGCGTGTCCGTCAACTCCACCGACCTCGCGAGTTGCACGACGCCCTCGACCATCACCGTGCAGAAGAACGTGGTGGCACGGCAGGCCCCGAGCGACCAGTTCACCCTGACGGCAGCGACAGGATCGCCACCGGCAACAATCGCCACGGCAACGACCTCCGGAGCTGCTACCGGGCGCCAGGCTGAGCAGTTGGGTCCCTTCCCCGCCGCGGCAGGCAGCACGATCACCATCTCGGAGACCATGGCCGCCAGCTCCGCCTCCGCACTCAGTAGCTACAGGACCTCCTACGACTGCTGGGCAAACGGAGTGCGATTGAGTGCGGGTAACACCACAACAGGTACCGTCACCATGCCCAATGGTCTCGGTGTCAATGTGAACTGCACGTTCGTCAACTCCCCGGGCCCTGTTGCTGATTCGAGCGTGCGGATCACGAAGACCATCCGAGAGGCCTCGGGTCTCACTCGCCCCGGCGTCGACTGGACCGTGGGGGTGACGGCGACGGCGACCACGGGAACCGCGACGGCCCTGCCGAGCGAGGCTCCCAGGCAGCAGACCGATGCGGTGGGCCAGGCCAGCTGGCAGGTGCTGTTCGGTTCGGGGGCGTCGCGGGCAACGGTCGTCGTCTCGGAGGTCCAGCAGGCAGGGTTCGAGTTCGTCAGCGGCTCGTGCACGGCGAACGGCGCGGCGCGTCCGGTCACCTTCACGCAGGCCGGGGCGATCATCAGTGCCAGTCTGACGGACATACCCCCCGCTTCCGCCATCGACTGCACTCTGATCAACCGGCCTACGGCATCCCTCACACTCGTGAAGGAAGTGACCTCCGGGTCTGCACTGCCCACAGACTGGACCCTGAGCGCCACCGGCCCCAGCGGGGCCCTGCCCGGGCCCTCCGGCCGTTCGGGTTCGGCAGCGGCTTCGGGCGTTCCCGTCACCCCCGGCGTCGCCTACCGCCTGGCGGAAGCCGGCGGTCCGCTCACCTACGTGCAGACCGGCGCATGGCAGTGCCGCACGGCAACCGACGAGCCTGTCGCCGTCACTGCCGCGGGAGATGTCACCCCGACCGCCGGCGCCCGGATCACCTGCACGGTGACGAACTCGACAGCGTCCATCACGCTGCTCAAGCAGGTGCTGAACCCCCGGACGGGCTTCCAGGCCCCGGACTGGCGGGTCACCGCGACACCGGCAGCGATCGCAGGCGGGGTCCTGCCGACGGAGAGCCGGCTCGGTGCCGAGTACGTCGCCTCGGGCAACCCGGCGAACACCTTCTTCGTGAGACCGGGCCACAGCTACACGCTGTCGGAAGCGGCCACCGATCCTGCACGCCCCCTCGCGTACCAGGAACTTCGTCTCGAACAGCTGACCGGGTCGACGTGGACCCCTGTGTCGTCACGAACCATCTCCGCTCCGGCGGCGGGTCAGACGGCGGTCTACCGCTTCGTCAACGCCCCCGTGGAGCCCACCACACTGCCGCTCACCGGCGGCACGAGCGCCGACGCGTACTACATCGGAGGGGGATCGCTGCTCGTTCTGGCGCTCGCCTTCTCCGTGTGGCACGGGCGTCAACGAGGGCGAGGCGCCTTCCGGTGAGGTGTATCCACCCTTCCGTCCCACGTTCCTGCTCTTTCCACTCGTTCCCTTCGGTCTCACCCTTGCAACTCTCACTCACTAGGAGATAACACGTGTCCACCTCCATCCTCCGGCGGCTGTCCGCCGCTGCCGGCGTGCTGGCGCTGAGCGCAGCGGCGACGTTCGTCGCCGTCGCACCGGCGACAGCCGTCACCCAACCGGGCAACATCGACCCGTCGATCCCCCGCACCCTGACCATCCACAAGTTCGCGCTGGGCCCCGAGAACGGTCAACAGGTCGGTACCGGCCAGGAAGTCAACGTCCCCGGCACGCCGCTGGCAGGCGCGACCTTCACCGCCGCCCTGGTCCAGGGTGTCGACCTCACCACGCCGGCAGGCTGGACCGCGGTCTCCACCCTGACTCCTGCGACGGCGGCATCGCGTGTCACTGCGGCCGACACCTACACGGCGACCACCGGCACCGACGGTGTGGCACGGTTCAATGCCGGTGACACCCTCCCGCTCGGTCTGTATCTCGTGACCGAGACCGCACTGCCGGCCGGGGCGACCAACCCGGCCGCGCCGTTCCTCGTCACGCTGCCGTTCCCGACGGGTTCGGACGGTGCCCCGTCCAACCAGTGGATCTACGACGTGCATGCCTACCCCAAGAACGCGGTCACCGATCTGACGAAGACCCGCGTCCCGGCGCCGGCCAACTCGGTCGAGGCCCGCAATCCCGACCTGATCCGCTGGGCGATCACCCAGAGCGTGCCGACGCTCGCCGGTGGCACCACCCTCGACACGTTCGCGCTCACCGACTCGCTGCCCGCGGAGCTCGAGTACCTCGCGAACGGCCCGGACGGCGTCGCCCCGACGAGTGTGCGGGTCACGAACGCGGCCGGCGTCACCCAGAACTTCGTCGAAGGTACGGACTACACCCTCGTGTACGCCGCCGCCACGAGTAACCTCACCGCCACCTTCACCCCTGCTGGTCTCACCCGACTGTCAGCCCTGCCCGGAGGCAAGGTGACGCTCACCGTGCTGAGTCGTGCACTGACGATCCCCGCCAATGGCTTCATCACCAACACGGCGACGGGCGTCGTCAACGGCAGCACCACGACGGTCGAAGGCAGGACCCCGATCGGCCAGCTCACCGTAGCCGCCTTCCAGAACGGCGGACGGAACCCCCTCGCCGGCGCCGTGTACCAGGTGTTCCTCAACGAGAACGACGCCAACCTCGGCCAGAACGCCGTCTTCATCGACGGCGTCCAGAACTGGACGACCGGCGCGGATGGCCGCGTCGCGATCCCGATCATCACGCCGGGCACCTACTACGTGCGCGAGATCACCCCTCCAGCCGGATTCCAGCTGCCGCGGCCGAGCCAGGCGCAGGTCCGGGTTGTGCCCGGAGCTAGCTCGACCGTCGCGCCGGTGCAGAACTACGTCGAGTTCCTGCATGACCAGGTTCCCGCCTTCGCGCTCCCCCTCACCGGTGGTGACGGGGCCCTGTGGTTCACCGTCGGTGGTACCGGGCTCATCGCGATCGCCCTCGGGACCGGGGTCGTCGCGGCGCGTCGTCGTGCCACGTCGGCGCTCGCCGACGCGTAACGTAGCACTGTGAATGCGGAGGCGGGGCGTCAGGAAGGCGCCCCGCCTTCGCGCGTCCCGGGGGAAACGCCCGGATCATCCGCCGCCGCTCCGCCCTCGGAGTCGGCCCGGCGCGGGCGGGACCGACACCTTCGATGGCGGCTCCCGGTGCTGCCACTGCTGGTCGCGTTCGCAGTGGTCACCGGGGCAGCACTCCTGCTCTACCCGGCCGCGGCCGCGTGGTTCAGCTCGGTGGAGCAGTCGCGCGAGATCGACAAACTCACCGAGGGCATCAACGACCTCGGCGCCGAGACCTTACGCGAGAAGCTGGGGGAGGCGCGCGAGTACAACCAGTCCTTGAGCGGCGGTGGAGCGGCCGTCGCGGCCAACGAACGGCTTCCCCTCGCGGACGAACCCGGCTCCGATGACGAGCAGCAGTACCTCTCGATGCTCCGGGGTGATTCCGAGGGCCTGATGGCGCGGATCAGGATCGCCTCGATCGGACTCGACCTGCCGATCTACCACGGCACGAGCGAAGCGGTCCTCGAACGCGGCATCGGCCATCTCGAGGGCACAGCGCTCCCCGTCGGCGGGCCGTCGACCCACTCCGTGGTCACCGGCCATCGAGGCCTCGCGACGTCCGAGCTCTTCACCAAACTCGACAAGGTCACGGTCGGGGACGCCTTCACCATCGAGGTCTTCGGTGAGACTCTCGCCTACCGTGTCACCGAGACGCTCGTCGTCGAGCCCGAGGACACCGAGACCCTGCTCATCCAACCCGGCAAGGATCTCATCACCCTCGTCACCTGCACGCCCCTCGGCATCAACAGTCACCGCATCCTCGTCACGGGCGAGCGCGTGATCCCCACCCCCCAGGCCGACATCGACGCAGCCGGTGATGCCCCCGACGTGCCTGGCTACCCGTGGTGGATGGTCATCGCCGGCGGCGTGATCGCGGGCGCCGGCACGTACGTGTGGCTTTCGGGACGGCCGCCGCGGGCTGTCCGGCGGGAGCTCGCCCGGGAGCGCCAGGCGCTCACGCTGGATCAGCTGATGGAACGAGCGCAGTGAGAGGTCATCTCTCGCTCCGGTGCGGCGGACGACCTGTCCGCTGATCGACGGAGGGCGTGTCAGTACCGGGGCAACCGGTGCCGGCACGCCCGTGCCGCTTCCAGGACCGTCCACGCCTGGAGCTGCGAGGACAGGCTCACGGGTCCGTCCTGCCGTGGGGGGAACAGGAAAGCCGTCGTGTCCGACCCGGCACGGGCGGCGCGCGTACCGGCCGGGCCGGGGCGGTCCACGCGGGCACCGATGGCACCGGGGACGCCAACCTCCGTGCGGCCGGCCCAGAGCCGCCCCGCCGTGGCATCCAGGAGCGTCCGGGCGGTCACCGCAGCGTCTGCGTCGATGCCCGGGGTCACCGCGGCGAGCGCCAGATAACGCCCCAGGATCCCGGTGAAGAGACCGCCGTCGCCCTCCGCGGACAGCGGCAGTGCGCCGTCGTCGTCGGCCACGTGGTCCGCGACGGCACGGATCAGTGCGTCCGCCCGCGCCAGGTTCTCCTTCCCGCCGGTCGCGACGAGCGCCCCGAGCACGGTGCCCTGGTTGTAGGTGTGGATGGTGCGCTCCACCTGTCCGCCGGCCTTCACCCCGTCGAGGTACAGCCCGGTCTCCGTGTCGAACAGGCGGGCCCGGAGCCAGTCGAGGAGCTCCTGGGCGCGGACGGTGTCCCCGGCGCGCGCGAAGAAGAGCGCTGCGGGCGCCGTGCTCGGGGTGTTCTTGTAGTCCCGTGTGGTGTTCCAGTAGACGCCGCCGCCGAGGTCCGGTGTCTGCGCGGACTCCAGGGCGAGCCCGAGGACCCGCACCCGGCGTCGCGGCCGCCGTCGTCCCTCCACGCCGTCGAGGCGCTGCAGGGCGAGTGCCAGCCAGGCCATGTCGTCGTAGTAGGCGTTGCGCCAGCGGCCGCCGTTGCGCACCCAGATCCCGCGGGCGAGCCTGCGGGCGTCCGCCAGCGCATCACCGTCGGGATTCCGCAGGTGCTCGTCCAGGAGGCAGTCGAGGTAGTGCGCCTGCCACCAGTAGTGCCAGTGGCTGCGGGGACTGGTCGGTGACGGATAGGCGACGGCGCCCAGCCTCGTTCCCGGGAGGCGCAGGCTGCGCCGTGCGAAGAGGCGGCGGACAGTGCTCGCCGCCATGGCGGCGGCGTCGTCGGGGATGGGCATATGACCACCCTAACCACGCGGCCCGACCGGAGATTGGGCACGATGCGCAGTCGAACCCCGTCCGGGTGCGCAGTGGGCCACGTCACAGTACGCTGGGCGTGGGGACGGACCAACGGCGGTCCTCCCGGCGCGGAAGGATCAGCATGGACATCAGGGGATCGGTGGCGCTCGTCACCGGAGGTGCGTCCGGACTCGGATTCGCCACTGCCCGCAGACTGGTCGACGACGGCGCCTCGGTGGTGCTCGTCGATCTCCCGCAGTCCGCCGGCACCGGGGCCGCGACGGAGCTCGACCCGTCCGGTACCCGCGTGCGGTTCGTCGCAGCCGACGTCGCCGATCCCGTGCAGGTGCAGGCGGCGGTCGCCGCTGCCTCCGAGCTCGGACCGCTGCGCATCGTGGTCAACTGCGCCGGTATCGCCACGCCTGGCAAGGTCCTCGGGCGCGAGGGTGTCCTGCCGCTCGAGCAGTTCGCCCGTGTCATCAACGTCAACCTGGTAGGCACGTTCAACGTCATCCGCCTCGCCGCAGAGGCCATGGCCGCCACCCCCACCGTGACCGGCCTCGGCGGCTCTGACGAGCGCGGCGTCATCATCACCACGGCATCCGTCGCGGCCTTCGACGGCCAGATCGGGCAACCCGCGTACTCGGCGTCGAAGGGCGGCGTCGCGGCCATGACGCTTCCCATCGCCCGTGAGCTCGCACGATCCCTGATCCGCGTCGTCACGATCGCCCCGGGCATCTTCGAGACGCCCATGATGGCGGGACTGCCGCAGGAGGCCCAGGACTCCCTCGGCGCCCAGGTGCCGCACCCGTCCCGCCTCGGCAGACCCGTCGAGTACGCGGCGCTCGTCGCCCACATCGTCGAGAACCAGATGCTCAACGGCGAGACGATCCGCCTCGACGGCGCCATCCGCATGGCACCGAAGTAGGACGCGCCACTCCGGCTTCACCGCCCGGTCTCACCGCCCGGTCTCAGCTCGATCGAAAGGACGGCTCGATGGAGAGCCACTTGCCAAGCGCCGACTTCCTCGGCTTCGAATCGCTCCTCGCCGCCCATGAGCGGGAGAAACTGCAGGACGTGCGCGACTTCCTCGCCAAGGAGGTCTCACCGCGCGCCGTCGAATGGTGGAACCGCGCCGAGTTCCCCCACGAGATCCTTCCCAAGCTCGCCGGGTTGAACCTCAGCACGCCCGTGCAGCAGGGCTACAGCCACCTGTTCAGCGGGCTCGTGATCGCCGAGCTGACCCGTGCCGACACCTCGATCGCCACGTTCTTCATGGTCCACCACGACCTCTTCGTCGAAGCCCTCCACACCTTCGGCAGCGAGGACCAGAAGGCCCGTCTCCTGCAGGACGCCATGGACCTGAGGATCACCGGTGCCTTCGCGCTCACGGAGCCGCTGCACGGGTCCGATGTCGCCGGCGGCATGGCCACCACCGCCACGCGCGACGGCGACACCTGGATCATCAACGGCACCAAGCGGTGGATCGGCAACGGGACCTTCTGCGACTACATGCTCCTATGGGCACGGGACACCGGCACGGGAGGCATGCGCGGCTTCATCCTCGACGCCACCCTGCCCGGCGTGACCCGCACCGTCATCGGGAACAAGACGGCGCTCCGCACGGTCCAGAACGCCGACATCACCCTGACCGACGTCCGGATACCGGAAGCCGACCGCTTCGCCGGCATCGAGTCCTTCGACGACACCCGGCAACTCCTGCTCGGCTCCCGCATCCTGGTCGGCTGGCAGGCCGTCGGACAGCAGCTGGCCGCGTTCGACGTCGCCCGGCAGTACGCCGTGGAACGCCACCAGTTCGGGCGGCCGATCGCAGGCTTCCAGCTCGTCCAGGACCAGCTCGTCACGATGATGGGCAACACGACGGCGAGCCTGGGCGTCATGGTGCGGGTGGCCCAGCTCCAGGGACAGGGCGCGTCCGACATGCCACAGGCCGCTTTCGCGAAGTCCTTCACCACCGCGCGGATGCGGGAGACCGTCGCCCTCGGCCGCTCCATCCTCGGCGGGAACGGGATCGTGACGGACTTCGGGATGGCGAAGATCTTCGCGGACGCCGAGGCGGTCTACACCTACGAGGGCTCCTACGAGATCAACAGCCTCATCGTCGGCAGGGCGCTGACAGGCATCTCGGCCTTCGCCTGATCGGCCGGTCGGGGCGGGCGCCCGGTCACATGACGGACGGCGTGAGGCGCCCGCCACATTACTGGGTAGTATCCCAACAGCAATCCGTCGTATCCAGTGCCGCATACGCCCCGTTTTCCATGCCCTGAAAGCAGGCCGTTGTGACAGTGCCCCTCGAAGTGTCTCCTCTGCAGGCCGCCGACCCGTTCGCCAGTGCTCCCGACGACATCAGCTCCGACCTCCGCGCCGACGTGCGGCGCGTGAGCACGCTGCTCGGTGAATCGCTCGTACGGCAGCACGGCCCGGGGCTGCTCGACCTCGTGGAGCGCGTCCGTCTGCTCACCAAGCAGTCCAAGGAGTCCGGCAGCGGCACGGACGCCGAGCGGGCCGCCCTCGCGGAGCAGGTGCGCGAACTGCTCGCCGCCCTGCCCATCGACCGGGCCACCGAGCTCGTGCGCGCCTTCGCGGCCTACTTCCACCTCGCGAACGCCGCGGAGCAGGTGCACCGGGTGCGCGGGCTGAGGACCCGCTCCGAGGAGGACGGCTGGCTCGCCCAGACCGTCACCCGGATCGCAGCAGACGCCGGTCCCGAGGCGCTCGCCGACGTCGTGCGGGCGCTCGACGTCCGCCCGGTGTTCACCGCGCACCCCACGGAGGCCTCACGCCGCTCCGTCCTGGACAAGCTCCGCCGGCTCTCCGACATCCTCGCCGAGACGACGGCGGAAGGCTCGCAGCAGCGACGGCGGCAGGACCGGCGGCTGGCCGAGGTGATCGACCTGATCTGGCAGACCGACGAGCTGCGGCAGGTGCGGCCCACGCCGATCGACGAGGCCCGGAACGCCATCTACTACCTCGGTGACATCCTCACCACCACCCTGCCCGAGCTGCTCGAGGACCTCTCGGACCTCCTGGCCGAGCACGGCACGGCCCTGCCGGCCACAGGAGCCCCGCTGAAGTTCGGGTCCTGGATCGGCGGCGACCGCGACGGCAACCCGAATGTCACCGCGGCGGTGACGCGCGAGATCCTGCAGATCCAGAACCAGCAGGCCGTCCGGATCGCCATCCACTTCCTCGACCGGCTGATCTCCTCCCTGTCGTCGTCGACGGCGATCGTCGGGGTGTCGGAGGAACTGACCGCGTCCATCGAGCGGGACCTCGCGAACCTGCCCCGCCTCGACCGGCGCGTCCTCGAGCTCAACGCCCAGGAACCCTACCGGCTCAAGCTCACGTGTGTGAAGGCGAAGCTGCTCAACACCGCGGCCCGCGTGCAGAACCAGACCGCGCACGAGCCCGGCCGCGACTACAACACCACCGCGCAGGTGCTCGCGGACCTCCAGCTCGTCGGCGACTCGCTCCGGCAGCACGAGGCGGGCCTCGCCGCCGACGGCGCCCTCGCCACGGCGTCGCGCGTCATCTCGTCCTTCGGCCTGCACCTGGCCACCCTCGACGTCCGCGAGCACGCCGACATGCACCACGATGTCGTCGCCCAGCTCACCGACCGCCTCGGGGAGTTGGACGTGCCCTACCTCGAGCTGGCCCGCGAGGACCGCCTCCGGGCGCTGTCCCGCGAGCTCGCGTCCCGGCGCCCGCTCGCCGCGGTCAACCCACCGCTCGACGACGGCGCACGGCGCACCTTCGACGTCTTCCGTGAGATCGCCTCGGCGCTGGGAACCTACGGCCCCGATGTCATCGAGACCTACATCGTGTCCATGACCCGAGGGGCGGACGACGTCCTCGCGCCCGTGGTCCTGGCGCGTGAGGCGGGACTCGTCGACGTCGTCGGTGACGGCTCCGGCGGCCCGGACTCGGGGGCCTTCGCGAAGATCGGCTTCGCGCCCCTCCTCGAGACGGTCGACGAGCTCCGCGTCTCCGCCGAGATCGTGGACACCCTGCTCTCGGACCCGACCTACCGCGAGGTGGTGCGCCTGCGCGGTGACCTGCAGGAGGTCATGCTCGGGTACTCGGACTCGAACAAGGAGTCGGGCGTGCTGACGAGCCTGTGGGAGATCCACAAGACCCAGCGCCGCCTGCGCGACGTCGCCGCCAAGCACGGAGTCCGGCTCCGCCTGTTCCACGGACGCGGCGGTTCGGTGGGCCGCGGCGGCGGCCCGACGTACGACGCCATCCTCGCCCAGCCCAACGGCGTGCTCGAGGGCGAGATCAAGTTCACCGAGCAGGGCGAGGTCATCAGCGACAAGTACTCCCTGCCGGCACTGGCCCGCGAGAACCTGGAACTCTCCCTCGCCGCCGTCATGCAGGGGTCGGCACTGCACCGCACACCCCGTACGTCCGACGACGACCGCGGACGCTGGGCCGAGGTCATGGAGACCGTGTCCGACGCCGCCTTCGCCCGGTACCGCTCACTGATCGATCACGAGGACCTGCCGGCGTACTTCCTCGCCTCGACGCCGGTGGAGCAGCTCGGTTCGCTCAACATCGGTTCGCGCCCGTCCAAGCGTCCCGACTCCGGCAGCGGACTCGGCGGGCTCCGGGCCATCCCGTGGGTCTTCGGCTGGACGCAGTCACGGCAGATCGTCCCCGGCTGGTTCGGTGTCGGCTCCGGACTGCGGGCCGCCCGCGAGGCGGGGCACGAGGGGATGCTCGCCGAGATGCTCGACCGCTGGCACTTCTTCCGCTCCGTCGTCTCCAACGTCGAGATGACGCTCGCCAAGACCGACCTCGAAATCGCTGCGCACTACGTCGACGCCCTGGTGCCGGGCGAGCTGCAGCACCTCTTCGCCGTGATCCGCGAGGAGTACGAGCTGACCCTGGCCGAGATCCGGCACCTCACCGGCGAGCACGAACTGCTCGACAACCAGCCCGTCCTCAAGCGCTCGCTGGCGGTCCGCGACCAGTACCTCGACCCGATCTCCTACCTGCAGGTCGAGCTGCTGCGCCGTGTGCGCGCGGAGGCCGACGGCGGGCAGCCCGACGGACAGCTCCAGCGCGCCATGCTCATCACCGTCAACGGCGTCGCCGCGGGCATGCGCAACACGGGCTGATCGAGGTCGGTACCGAGGGCGTGGCCGCCGGCCTCCTCCGTGTGCCGGATTCCTCTACCCGTTCCGGCTCGACGGCACAACGACCTGCCGTGTTCTGACACCCCGGTGGCACCCGATCAAGCTGGGAGGACAGCCCCAGACCCCGGTGAAGAGTTCATGCAGCCGCGCCGTGCAGGGGGTCCATCAGTGCAGCACACGACAGTTCCGTTTCACCGCCCTCCAGCGTCGGTGGTTGCACGTGGCACCCCTTCCCGGGGACGTCGACCAAGGGTTGATCCCCGTCCCATCGGGTCGACGGTCGCGTGCACCTGCCCCGGTCCGGGGCCGAGCCGGCATGTCGCATGAGCCGTGAGTCCCAACAGCGAAGCGCGCGGTGCGCGGCCCGCAGCGCCGGCCTGACGGCCGAGAACTCCTGGTCCTACTACTACAGCGTCGGCGGGACCCTGGACATCCTGCAGCTCGATGCATACCTTCATGGCCTGTACCCGCTCGCGCAGGCTGAGCGGAACACGGTGGCACTGGCCCTCAACGAGCTCATCGACGATCTTCCGCGCCCGGGACCGAAGGCGGAGTTCGTCCACGCCCCGTGGCCGGATGGACCGACGCGCCCCTGAGAGGGCCGCGGACGCCACCCGGGCCGGCAGTCGCCGATCCGTCCGCGGGCGCCGGTCGGCCTCCACCGGGCCTTGTGCACGACCACGGCAGCCCTGCGGTCGGACCAGCAGGCCCGCACGGCGCACTCATCACCGGACACGGTGGTGAACATGCCCGTATCGCCCTTCGAGGCGGGGGGCGGGACTATGGTGGGGACAAGGACCATGTGATATCCAGGAACCGTCGGCGGGTTCCTGAGGGACTGTTCGAGTATCAGCGCCTGCGGCCGTAGGGCCACAGCCAGCGATCCGAGACCGACGATGAGCGTCACCCCGCTATCCCGCCACCCCCGCTCGCTCCACGGCACCGCCTGCTCGCGGCGTCCCGCACGTCCACCGGGCCCGGCGTCCTCCCCCCGCTGCGAGTGCGCGTCATGAGTGCCGGCGGGAACGACGACCTGTGCAGCGAGTATCTGACACACCTGCCCATCAGCGGGGCTGCGATCTCGATCTTCGTGGGGACAGGTAACGAGACCCGGATCAGTGCGACGGACGCTCGCGCTGTCGCACTGGATGAAGCCCAGTTCTCCGTCGGGGAAGGGCCGCGGTGGGACGCCGTGCGCACCCGGAGGCCGGTCCTCGTTCCCGACACCCGCGCCACGCATCTGAAGTGGCCGGCCCTGGGCATGTCCCTGGCGGATACGGGAGCAGCAGCCCTCTTCGCTCTGCCGCTGACCGTCGGGGCCGTCGACGTCGGCGTCGTCGAGCTGCACCGGACGGTCCCCGGGGAGCTGAACGAGCTGATGCTCGTTCAGGCACAACTCCTGGCCGGCAGGACGTCGTGGACGTTGATGCGCATGATCCTCGAGCAGCACCGTCACGCCCCGGACGAGGATGCGCCTGGACCCGATCCCCTCGACCGGAGAGAAATCCATCAGGCGACCGGCATGATCCTCGTCCAGGCGGACGTGTCCGCCGCCGATGCCCTCCTCCTGCTACGCGCCCGCGCCTTCGCCCATGGCCAGTCCCTGCAGGAGGCAGCAGAAGCGGTCATCGGCCGGAAGCTCAGTTTCGCCCCCGACCCTGCTCCCGACCCTGATGTGGTGTCGGAGCAGACGGGTGGGGAACACTAGTGGAAGTACTTCTTGATCCCCGCCACCAGGGCGCTGATACGAAGCGGTGCCGGAGGGCAGAGAAATGGTGACCCGATCACGACCCGAGAAAGTCAGCGCCGCGTTCGTCAAACTCGCCGACACACTGGTCGTCGACTACGACGTCCTGGATCTGCTGCACACGCTGGTCGAGGAATGTGTCGACCTCCTGCAGATAGATCAGGTGGGGCTGCTACTCGCCAGCCCCCGCGGTGATCTGCAGGTCGTGGCGTCGAGCAGCGAAGAAGCCGAGCTCGTCGAGATCCTGCAGCTGCAGGCCGGCGAGGGCCCGTGCATCGAGTGTTACCACTCGGGTGAGGTGGTCACCATCGCCGACATCACCGCGCTCGACAGGTGGGAGGGCTTCCAGCGCGCCTGCCTGCAGCAGGGTTTCGTCTCCGTGCATGTCGTGCCTCTGCGCATTCACGACCGGATCATCGGAGCCATGGGCCTCTTCGGGTCGACGGCCGGGGAGCTCGCCCATGAGGATGCGGTCATCGCCCAGGCTCTGGCCTCCGTAGCCACGATCAGTCTCCTCCAGGAGCGCACCATCCGGGAGAAGCAGGTCGTCAACGACCAGCTCCAGCGGGCGCTGAACAGCAGGATCATGATCGAGCAAGCCAAGGGTGTCATCGCGCAGACCTCCACGGTCACCATGGATGAAGCCTTCAACCGCTTGAGGGGTCATGCCCGATCGACGCACCGGACCCTCAACGACACCGCGCAGCACGTCATCGACCGCACGCTGATCCTCTAGGGGCGCGTCCACCACCTCGGACTCCTCCGGCCGAACACGGCGGACCCGGGATGCCGGTGGCGTGGCCCCTGCCGCCACGCCACCGGCTACCCGGCCCTGGTGATCGGGGTCGACGGCGGTCGTCGCTCCTATCCTTGAGACCATGCCACAACTGCGAAGAAGACTTCCTGCTGCGCGCGTCTCGGACGAATCGCACCGCGTCACCACGTTCGAGCTGTTCTTCGACCTGGTGTTCGTGTTCGCTTTCACCCAAGTGACCGGACTCATGGCTCATGAGCACTCGTTCGTCGGGGTCCTGCAGGGGTTGATCATCCTCACCCTGCTCTGGTGGTCATGGGTGTCCTTCTCCTGGCTCTCCAACCAGACGCACGTCGACGAGGGCATCATGCGCTTCGGGCTGTCCGCGGTCATGGTCGCCATGTTCATAGCGTCCCTCGCCATCCCCGAGGCGTTCCACGACCTCGAGGGCGGCCTCAGCGGTCCGCTCGTCCTCGCCCTGTCCTACGTCATCGTCCGCCTGCTGCACGTGACCCTCTACGCCTACGCCGCAGGCGACGACTCACCGCTCCGCCGCCAGGTCGCCAAGACCGCCGGCGGGATGATCCTCGGGTCGGCGCTCATCGTCACCGGCGCCGTGGTGGGAGGAACAGCACAGCTCTGGTTCTGGCTCGCCGGAGTGGGCGTGGACGCGGGTATCACCTACCTCACCTCCACACGTGGCAACTGGCGAGTGCATTCTGCCGCCCACTGGACCGAGCGGTACGGTCTCGTGGTCATCCTCGCGCTCGGCGAGTCGATCGTCGCGATCGGCGTCGGCGCGTCCCAGGAGCCGGTCAGCGTCCCGATCCTGCTCGGCGCCGCATTCGGGGTCATGCTGTCCGTCTGCATGTGGTGGCTGCACTTCGACGTCACCGCCCTCGCCGCCGAACACCTCTTCGCTGCCCTGCGCGGTAGGGTGCGCGCCGCCGCCGCGGTCGACGCCTACACCTACCTCCACCTCCCGCTCGTCGCGGGCATCGTCCTCTCGGCCCTGGGCGTCGAGGACGTCCTGGCACACGTCGACGAGACCAAGGCCCTCGGAACCCTCGGTGCATTCGCCCTCTTCGGCGGGACGGCACTGTATCTGCTGGGGAGCGCAGCGTTCTGGCGCCGGATGGGTGGAGGCTGGAAGAAGTGGCGGCTCGGAGGCAGCGCCGTCCTGCTGCTGCTCATGCCCGTTGCCGCCCACCTCGCACCGCTGGGCGCGCTGGCCCTGATAGCGGCGGCAGCAGCCGCCCTCGTCGCCATCGAGAGTCTGGTGGATCGTGCTGATCGTCGGGCGGTGCGCTCCCACCATGACGAACTCACGAAGGGCTGACCAGGAGGGCGCAGGGACATCGGGCCGGTGTCGGGCTGTCGTCCTGGCCGGAAGGCGGCGGTCCGTCCGACCGGAATACGTGCAGGGCGGCGCCGGTTGCCGCCTCCGGCAGCAGAACGGCAGCTGCCGCACCGGCATCCCAGGAGGAGAACCGCGTGAAGGCAGTGTTCTACGAGCAGTACGGCAGCCCTGACGTCCTGCAGTACGGGCAGCGGCCGACCCGAAGGTGGGACCGGACTCCGTGCTGGTCGACGTGCGCGCAGCGTCGGTCAATCCCGTGGGCTGGAAGATCACCGCGGGCTACCTCGACGGCGCGCTGCCCACCTACTTCCCGGTGATCCCGGGATGGGACGTCGCCGGCGTCGTCGTGCAGCCCGGCCCCTCCGTGACGGAGTTCGAGGCCGGCGACGAGGTCATCGGCTATGTCCGCATGGACACCGTGGGGCTCGGGACGTTCGCCGAGCAGGTGGCCGCCCCCGTCCGGACGCTCGCCCGGAAGCCACGGAACGTGTCCTGGGCCGAAGCGGCCACGATGCCGCTGGCGGGGCTCACCGCGTACCAGTCCCTGCAGGCGGTCGGCGCGGGGGAGGGCGACACCGTCCTCGTGCACAACGGCGCGGGCGGCGTGGGTACCTATGCCATCCAGATCGCGAAGGCCTGGGGAGCCCGTGTGCTGGCCACCGCGTCGGAGAAGAACCATGGGCTCCTGCGCTCGCTCGGCGCCGAACCGCTGACCTACGGGGAGGGCCTGGCGGAGCGCCTCCGCGAGGCGGCACCCGACGGGCTCGACGCCGTCGTCGACTTCGTGGGCGGCGATGACAGGGTCGCATCCCTCGAGCACCTCAAGGACCAGAAGCGCGCGGCATCGGTGGCCGACGTCGTGGCGAAGGACACGGGCGGGCGTTACATCTTCGTGCGGGCCGAGCCCGCAGACCTGCTCGCGCTCACGGAACTCGTCGAGGCGGGGCGCGTGAAGCCGGTCCTCGCGGAGACCTTCCCGCTGGAGCGCGCCGCCGACGCCTTCCGCAGCAGCATCGAGGGCCACGTGTGGGGCAAGATCGCCGTCACGGTGGGCGAGCAGGACTGATCCTGGCACCAGCCACGATGCGTCCACCCACTCGGTGCCGGCTCTCGAAGCGGTGAAGCGGGAATGTTCACCCCTTCGCACTTCACCGTCCTGAGAACCGGGATGCAGCCGCGGGTGGGCTCCCGACCCACCTAGGCCGGGATGCTCAGGAGCGCGAGTCCTCGTAGTCGTCGCCGAGGAGATCGAGCGGCTCGCGCTGCGCGTCCTCCTGCGCGCGGAGCCAGCGGCGGTAGGCGTGGTCCACGCGGTGACGGCGCGATCCGGCCGTGATGAGCAGCAGGAAGATGGCGAGGGCCGCGACGAACGCGACGCTCAAGGCGACCGGCTGCCCCAGCACGCGCTCGACGGCGATCCACAGCAGGCCCCACGAGGTGGCGGCCGCGACGGCGAGGCGTCCGCGGTCGGTGGAGCAGATCACGGCGGCGGTCATCATGACGGCGATGACGCCGATACCCGCCCACAGGGCGCCGCCCCAGCCGAACAGGTCCACGCCCCCTGCGGTGAGGAGCGCCGCCGCATTCGCCGCAGCAGCGACCAGCACCCACCCGAGGTACAGGCCGATCGGCGTGCCGACGAGCGCCCCCTCGAGCCGGGTCTCGCTGGGATGGTCGTTCATGGCCCGGACGGCCGCGAGCAGCGTGAAGAAGAGCAGCATGATCACCACGAGGCTCAGCACCAGCAGGTCCGCCTGCGCGCTCAGGATCCAGGCGAGGTTCAGGAGCATCGAGGCCGCGACGGTCCAGCCCAGGTGCCGCTGGCGCTCCGACCGGCGCTGCGACGGCAGCCACTGGAACACCGTGTACGCGACGAGACCCGCATAGATGACACTCCAGATGGCGAACGCCGACGACGACGGCGCGAGCAGGGTCGCGTCAGGAGCGAACAGTCCGCCGGCGGCGTCCCTGATCGACGGACCGCCGAAGGCGCCGACTCCCGCGGCCGAACCGAGGATGCACGCGATGGCGCACACGGTGACGGCGGTCTGCCGCACGAGGTCCCGATCCCAGGAACCCATGGTGCGGACTGCAGCAGTGCTGCCCCGACGGGCGGCCCTGTACGTCGCGTCCGCAGCGACCCTCGTCCTCCCGGCCGCGACCCTCGCCCGGTCAAAGGCGATCCTCGCCTTCCCCGAGGCGGTGCGGTGCCGGTCCGAGGTGCCGGATCCGCCGCCGGGTCCCTGCGCGCCGGCTGACGCGGTGGCGCTCGGCAGGGTCCCGGTGCCCTGCGACTGGTCCGTCCGGCGGTCCTGGTCGTCGTCGTGCGTGGACACCGCGCGTGGCTGCGCGGCCCGCAGGCGTTCGAGGACGCTCGCCGTGTCGGAGGGCGGCTCGGCCGCGGGCGTCGACGGCGCGATCGTCGGCGGCCGGACGGGCTTGTCAGGAAGCCTGGGTCCCGGGGTCTTCGGGGTGCTCATGCGCGTTCGTAGCCTTCCGGTGTTTCCTCACGGCGAGGACTGCCGCCGTGATGGCTCCCACCAGCGTACCGACCGCCATTCCGAGCAGGGCGCTGACGCCGGCGGGGAGGCCCGTGGACGCCCCCGCCACGAAACCGAGGCCCAGCAGCCAGGCGGTCCACAGCACGCCACCGCCCGCGGCCGCGAGCATGAACGGGCGCAGCGGGAGTTCGGCGATACCCGCGGCGGCCACGCTCGCGGTCCGGCCGCCGGGAAGGAAGCGGACGGCGACGACGGCGGCGTAGGTGGGCGAGGTGCCCGCCTTGTCGATCGCGTTGCGCAGTCCGCGGTGGATGGAGCGTCCCCACCGGAAGCGGTCCAGGAAATGCGTGAGGCGGCGCCGGAACAGCAGGAAGAGCGCGACGTCGCCGAGCCAGCTGCCGGCGAAGGCCGTGACGATCGCGAAAGGGAGCAGCAGCGTGCTGTGTGCCGACATGGTGCCGGCACCGATCACGAGGAGCTCGGAGGGCACCACGGGAAGGACGACGTCCACGACCACGACGGCGAGCATGACGAGGAGGTAGAGCGGTGCTGGGATGTCCGTGCCGGGCAGGTCCACCCTGCAAATCTACCGTCCGCCGGGCGGCAGGGGTCCACGGTCGTCACCGGATCTCCGACGCCTCAGGCGGACTCGCCCAGCACGAGGCCGGACTCGAACCGACGCTCCTCGCCGTTCACGGGATCCGTGAAGGCGATGCTGTGGGCCAGGAGCTGCAGTGGCCGGGCGTAGTCGTCGGGTGCCTGGGGGTGCAGCACCGGGTAGAACGGGTCGTTGACGATCCCGAGTCCCAGCGACGCCATGTGCAGCCTGAGCTGGTGCGTCTTGCCGGTGTGCGGCTGCAGCCGGTACAGGCCCCGGTCCCCGCGCTGCTCGAGCAGGCTGACCGTGGTGTGCGTGTTCGGCGGTCCCTCGACCTCCTGGGCGAGCAGGTACGTCCGCGACTTCACGATCCGGCTCCTGACGTCCCGCGGCTCGGTGTCCAGGTGCAGCTCGTGCCGCACCGGCGCGACCGCGCGGTACTCCTTGCTGATGCGCCGGTTCTCGAAGAGCAGCTGGTACGCGCCGCGGGTCTGCGGGTCGACGGAGAACATCAGGATGCCCGCGGTCATGCGGTCCAGTCGGTGCATCGGGATGAGGTCGGGGAGGTCGAGCTCCACACGCAGCCGGACCAGGGCCGACTCCGCCACGTACATCCCGCCCGGGGTGGTGGGCAGGAAGTGCGGCTTGTCGACGACGAGCAGGTGCTCGTCGCGGTGCAGCACCGACAGCTCCACCGGCAGCCGCTCCTCGACCGGCAGCTCCCGGTAGTACCAGACGAAGGTGTGCTCGCCCAGCGGCGTGGTCCGCGTGAGGACCTCGCCGCCCAGCGCCACCACCTCCCCGCGGTCGAATCGCCGGCCGATGCCGTCGGGGTCGACGTGGTCGAAGCGGTCGAGGATGTACTCCAGCGCCGTCTCCCAGGGCCCCTCGGCGGGCAGCCGGAGCCGGGTCGCGTTCACGCCGTTGCGTACGGGCAGGGGGGAACGCATCGCCATCACCGCATCACCCGCACGTCGCCGTCCATCCCGTCAGGGTAGTGCCGTTCCTGCTGCGGCTTCCAATCGCGGCTGGCAGTGCGGGCAGTAGTAGAGCTCGCGCAGCTCGGTCTCCTTGTCCCCGAGCTGCTCGAGCGCCACGGGCGTCCCGCAGCGCAGGCACCCCCGCCGCGACCGCCCGTAGACCCAGAGCGTGTTGCCGCGCAGCTGCCCGGTGGTGGCCCGGGTGCTGCGCGCCTTGTTCGCCTCGAGGAGCTTCTTCGACAGCTCCACCATGCGCGGCAGGTTGGGCACCTCGCCGGTCGGCGTGAGCGGGTGGACGCCGGCGAGGAAACAGAGCTCGCACCGGTACACGTTGCCGATCCCGGCGAGGTTGCGCTGGTCGAGCAGGGCCAGGCCGATGGGACGTCCGGGCTGCTCGAGCAGGCGGCGGAGCGCCTCGTCCGGATCCCAGTCCGGCCCCAGCAGGTCCGGTCCCAGGTACCCCACCGCCTCCTCCTCCTCGGCGCGCGCGATCACGCGGAGGAATCCGAGTTCGAACCCGACGACGACGGCGTCGTCCGTCTCCAGGATGCACCGGGCCTTGAAGGCGGGCCGGCGCCACTTCTCCCCGCGGGCGTAGACGTGCCAGAGGCCTTCCATCTTGAGGTGGGAGTGGATGTCCCAGCCGTCCTCGCCCCCGCCGCGGATCAGCAGGTGCTTGCCGCGGGCCACGGCCTCCTGCACGGTGTCCCCGGTGAAGTCCACGGTGGCGAAGCGGGGCACGCGGATGTCGCAGCGTGTGAGCACCTTCCCCGCGAGGGCGCGATGCAGCTCGCGGGCGGCCCGCCAGACGGTATCGCCCTCAGGCACGGATCCTCAGCCCCTTCGGCGTGGAGTGGAAGCCGGCGTCGGCCAGGGCGCGGCCGATGTCCGTGTCCAGGATCTCGCCGCCGTTCACCTTCTCGAGGGCCATCTTGTCCGCGGCGCCGCGGCGGATGATGGTGACCAGCGACAGGGCGGCCGCGCGCAGCACGTCCGGGTCCTCGGTGAAGGTCAGCAGGGTCTTCCCGCCGCGCTCCACGTAGAGGGCGAGCGCTCCGTCCACGAGGACCACGAGGGCGCCCGCCTTCCGTCCGGCACGGTGTCCGCCGTCGGCCTGCGGCCAGCTCAGCGCCGCGCCGTAGGGGTTGGCGGGATCGGTCGCGGCGAGCGCGACGGCCTTCAGGGGGGCCGCTTCCCCGCCGAGCACGTCCTGCGCGGTGGGCAGCTGGTTGTCCGCGCTGAAGGAGCGCAGACGGTCCACCGTGGCGGGCACAGCGAACTGGGCGGCACCGAGGTGTTCGATGAAGTAGCCGCGCCGGCACCGGCCCATCTCCTCCAGACGCGCCAGCACCTTGTACATGAGGCCGAACCCGCCCGGGATGCCCTCGTTGCCCACGGCTCCCCGGGTGACCACGCCGTACCGGTCCAGCAGCAGCTCCGCCGTGGCGTGGGCGTGCAGCGTCGTCTCCGCCTCCACCCCGGGCAGCAGGTTCCACCGCCCGCCGGCAAGGGGCGGTGTGGGCCGCTGGTAGGCGCCGCCGTCGTCCGCTCCCGCGGTCAGGCGCATGGAAGCGCCGGTGAGGGACTTGCCCGGCGCCCGGCCGAGGCGTCCCGCCCGGGAGGTCCGTGCCCGGGCCGGGACGGGCTTCTGCTTGTGTGCCGTCTTGCCGTGGGCGAGGAGCGCGCGTACCGGCGTGAACGTGTCGTTGCTGATCCGGCCCGCCCACACCAGGTCCCACAGGGCCGTGACGACGGCGGTGTCCGTCGTCGCCTCCTGCACGTCGAGCAGATTGGTGAGCTGCCGCAGGAAGAAGCCGCCGCCGCCGGCCAGCAGGTCCAGCAGTGCGGTGTGCAGCGAGGAGGGCTCGAAGGCGGGGTCGGGGCGGAGCGTCAGGGGGGCGTTCTCGGCCAGGTGCAGGGCGATCCAGCCGTCGTTGCCGGCGAGGGATCCCGCACCGGACCATAGCACCTCGCCGGTGGCGGTCAGCTCGTCGAGCATGGCCGGCGCGTAGTTGGCGACGCGCTGCGCCAGGATGAGCGGCTCCCAGGCGGACGCCGGGATGGGCACGCCGGAGAGCTGGTCGATCACGGTCACCACGCCGTCGAGCCCGCGCAGGCTGGAGCCCACGTGCTGCCATGCCGGCAGGAACCGGGCGTAGGCCGCCGGGTCCACCGGCTCGACCTCCTGGCGCAGCGCGGCCAGCGAGCGGCGGCGCAGGCGGCGGAGCACCTCGGCGTCGCACCACTCGCTGGCGGCCGGGGTGTGCACGGTGATGGTGCCCGGAGCAGCGCCCGAGGCCGCCGAGATGTCGAGGACGGGCACCGACTCGGCGGGCCGGAACTCACCCTCCACCACCCGGCCGGCGCCGGCGAGGCGCTGGAGGGATCCCGTGACCACGGCGACGCCGAGCCCCAGGCGGGCGGCGGCCTCGGCGGCGGTGAACGGACCGTGTGTGCGCGCGTAGCGCCCGATGAGGTCCCCGAGCGGATCGGCGACGGGCTCGATGAACGCCAGCGGGATGCCCATGGGCAGCGGCACGCCGATGGCATCACGCAGCCGGGCCGCGTCCTCCACGGCCGCGATGCGCTCGACGCCGGCGATGTGCACGGTCAGCGCCCGGTTGGCCTTCACCAGGGCCGCGACGTGCTCCCGGACCAGGTCGGGTGAGGCACGGCCGGGCGTCGGGGCAGGGGAGGCTGCGGCAGCGGCGAGCGCCTCGTCCGACAGGTCCTCGTCCGACAGGTCCTCGTCCGACAGGTCCTCGTCCGGGTCCTCGTCCCCGGCCCGAAGGTCGATCCCGTGGAGGACGCCGGGCGCCTGGGCGCTACCCGACCCGGCGGCAGGGAGGGCGGGCTGCGCATCCGCCGGAGCCTCGAGCCGCTCGGCGATCTCCCCGACGGTGAGCGGCCCCAGCAGGCGCAGCAGGTCCGCGACGCCCTCGAGTCCGCGCGCCAGGCGGTCCGGCCGGAGACGCTGCAGCTCGAGTTCCGTCTCGGCGATGACCCGCGCGTCGAGCAGTTCCCGCAGCTCCGCCCGCCCGAGCAGCTCGTTGAGGAGCGTGGGATCGAGGGAGAGCGCAGCGGCCCGGCGTTCGGCCAGGGGCGAGTCACCCTCGTAGAGGAAGGACGCCACGTAGCCGAACAGCATGGACCGCGCGAAGGGCGAGGGCTGCTGCGTGGTGACCTCGACGATGCGCAGCTCCCGGCGCTCGATCGATGCGGCGAGGTCCTTGAGGGCGGGCAGGTCGTAGACGTCCTGCAGGCATTCGCGCACCGTCTCGAGGACGATCGGGAAGGTGGGGTACTTCTTGGCGACGTCGAGCAGCTGCGCCGAGCGCTGCCGCTGCTGCCACAGGGGCGTGCGCTTGCTGGGGTTCTGCCGCGGCAGCAGCAGGGCGCGGGCGGCGCACTCCCGGAACCGGGAGGCGAAGAGCGCGGAACCGCCCACCTCGGCGGTGACGATGCCGTCGAGCTCCTCGGCATCGAACAGGAAGAGGTCGGCACCGGGCGGTTCGTCGTCCATGAGCGGCACGCGCAGCACGATGCCGTCGTCGGATGCCATCGCCGCACCGTCCATGCCGTACCGCTGTTCCAGTCGCGCGCCGACGGCGAGCGCCCAGGGCGCGTGGACGGGCATCCCGAAGGGGCTGTGGAGCACCACGCGCCAGTCGCCGAGCTCGTCGTGGAACCGCTCGACGACGAGCGTCCGGTCGCTGGGAACCACCTCGGTGGCCTCGCGCTGCTCCGTCAGGTAGGTGATGAGGTTCCCTGACGCCCACGCGTCGAGGCCGATCCTTGCGCACCGCTCCTGGGCCTTGTCCGGCGTGGATCCGGACATCTCCCGGTTGAAGGCGCCCAGGGCGCGGCCGAGCTCCACGGGCCGGCCGAGGGAGTCGCCCTTCCAGAAGGGGAGCTTGCCGGGCTGCCCGAAGGCGGGGGAGACCAGCACGCGGTCGTGCGTGATCTCCTCGATGCGCCAGCTGGTGGCGCCGAGCGCGAAGACGTCGCCCACGCGTGACTCGTACACCATCTCCTCGTCGAGCTCCCCCACGCGGCGGCCTCCCGCACGGGGCCCCTCGCCCTCGGATCCGACGAGGAACACCCCGAACAAGCCGCGGTCGGGGATGGTGCCGCCGGAGGTGACGGCGAGGCGCTGGGCCCCGGGCCGGCCCGTGATGGTGCCCTCCACGCGGTCCCAGATGATGCGCGGGCGCAGTTCGGCGAACTCGTCGGACGGGTACAGGCCGGCGAGGAGGTCGAGGGTCGCGTCGAACGCGGACCGCGGCAGGGTGGCGAACGGCGCGGAGGCACGGACGACGTCGAACCACTCCTCGACGTCGATGGTGCCAAGCGCCGCGGCGGCGACGGTCTGCTGCGCCAGGATGTCCAGCGGGTTGGTGGGGATGTAGAGGGGTTCGATCTGCCCGGCGAGCATGCGCTCCACGGTGACCGTGGTGTTGACGAGATCCCCGCGGTGCTTGGGGAACAGGACGCCCTGGGAGACCTCTCCCACCTGGTGGCCGGCGCGGCCCACGCGCTGCAGCCCGCTGGCCACCGAGTGGGGGGACTCCACCTGCACCACGAGGTCCACCGCGCCCATGTCGATGCCCAGCTCGAGGGAGCTGGTGGCGACGACGCAGCGCAGCCGCCCGGACTTGAGGTCGTCCTCGATGAGCGCGCGCTGGTCCTTGGACACCGAGCCGTGGTGTGCGCGGGCCAGCAGCGGCTCGGCGCCGTTGCTCTGCCCCGCCTGGGCCATCATCTCGGCCGGCGTGGCCGTGGTGTGCGCGAAGGACGGCGCCGCGGGCTCGACGGCGGCAGGGTTGCCGCCCGCGGCCCACACGGCGTCGCGCTCGAGGCGCTCGGCGTGGATCTCGTTGAGGCGTGCGGTCAGGCGTTCGGCGAGCCGGCGGGAGTTCGCGAACACGATCGTCGACCGGTTCTGCTCGATCAGGTCGACGATCTTCTCCTCGACATGCGGCCAGATGCTCGCCTGCGGCACGGCGTCGCCGTCGTCGTCGGTGTTCGCCGCGGCCCCTCCGAGTTCCGTCATGTCCTCCACGGGCACGGTGACGGTCAGGTCCCACTTCTTCTCGGACGGCGGGGCGACGATCTCCACCGGGGCGTTGCCCGCGAGGAAGCGGGCGACGGTCTCCTTGGGCTCCACCGTGGCCGAGAGGCCGATGCGCTGCACGGGCTTGTCGAGCAGGGCGTCGAGGCGGGCCAGGGACACCGCGAGGTGCGCCCCGCGCTTGGTGCCCGCGACGGCGTGGACCTCGTCGATGATGACGGTGTCCACCTCCATGAGGGTCTCCCGCGCCTTGGAGGTGAGCATGAGGAACAGCGACTCGGGCGTGGTGATGAGGATGTCCGGCGGCCGCGTGAGCATGGCACGCCGCTCGGCCTGCGGGGTGTCACCGGAGCGGACGCCCACCGTGATGCCGGGCGCCGGCAGTCCCAGGCGCTTGGCCGTCTGGGTGATCCCGATCAGCGGTGCGCGCAGGTTCCGCTCCACGTCCACACCGAGCGCCTTCAGCGGCGAGATGTAGAGCACGCGGGTGCTGCGCTTCGGTTTCGGGGGAGTCTTCCGGCCCTTCGCCGGAGCAGGGGCCTCCGGTTCGAGATCGCCGTTCCCCTCGCCCGAGGCGATCAGGCGGTCCAGCGCCCAGAGGAACGCAGCGAGGGTCTTGCCGGAGCCGGTGGGTGCGACGACGAGGGCGTTGGACCCGGCCGAGATGGCGGACCACGCGCCCTCCTGGGCGGGCGTGGGCTCGGAGAAGGCCCCGGCGAACCACTCGTGCGTGGCCGGGGTGAACCTCGTCAGTACCTGCGTCGTCACCACTTCATCATGCCCCAGCGCACCGACACTCGACGGAGGTGCGGCGCACCTCCGTCCTACTCCCGCCACAGGGGCGGGGGGAGTAGGTTTCAGGGGAGAGCCGCGCCGCGCGGCCGGGGGAGGAGCGGTCATGGCGGCACGAGAAGCAGGGGCCGCTCAGCCTCGCGTCCCCCGCGGGCACGTGTCCCACAACTGGCTGCCGGTGGCGGGGATCGGGTCCCTCTTCGTCGGCGGGGCCGTGGCGGCGCTGGTCTTCGACGGCGACACGGGCCGCACGGCCGTCTACTTCGTGGTCGGCACGCTGGTGCTCATCCTCCTGACCGCGCCGTGGCTCGTCCGCCACCCGCCCGCGATGCGCGCCGGCCCCGGTGCCTACCTGGTCCTCGCCGTCGTCGTGGAACTCGGTGCACTCCTCGGCGGGGCCGTGGAGGCGTTCCGCGGACTCGGTGCGTGGGTGGTGCTCGGGATCGGCCTCGCGGTGTACGGGCACCTGGAGCGGGGCCGCGTGATGGTCACGGCCGGAGTGGGCGCCGCGCTCCTGGGCGTCGTCGCCATCGTCGCGGCGCTGCCCTGGCTGACCCTGGTGCTCGCACTGGCCACCGCCGCGCTGCTCGTGTTCGCGGCCTGGCGGCTGCGGCTGCTCGGGCTGCAGACGGCCGGGGCACCCGGGTTGCCCGGCGTCCCGGGCGTTGGACGTGCCGTCGGGGATGCAGGGAGTGAATCAGAGGCTCGATGGTGGTACGGGACGGGAGGACGACGGCGATGATCGATCGGGAGGGACTGGCTGCGTTCCTGCGCCACCGGCGCGAGGCGCTGCAGCCGGAGGACGTCGGACTGGTCCGGGGTTCCCGCCGGCGGACGGAGGGCCTGCGCCGGGAGGAAGTGGCAGCGCTGTGCAGCATGTCCACCGACTACTACGCCCGGTTGGAGCGCGCCACGGGACCGGCACCGTCGGAGCAGATGGTCGGTGCCATCACGCAGGGCTTCCGTCTGTCGCTGGACGAGCGTGACCATGTCTTCCGTCTCGCCGGGCACCAGCCACCTCCTCGCGGGACCTCGAGCGAGCACATCAGCCCTGGTCTGCTCCGTGTCTTCGATCGCCTGCAGGACACTCCTGCGGAGATCGTCACCGAACTCGGTGAGACTCTTCGCCAGACCCCGCCGGCGGCGGCGATCATGGGCGATGCGTCTCATCGCAGGGGCGTGGACCGGTGTATCGGTTACCGGTGGTTCACCGATCCGTCGGTCCGGGCGCACTACCCGCCCGAGGAGCAGGAGGTGTTGTCCCGCGTGTATGCCGCCGGGCTGCGGGAACTGACCGCGCTGCGCGGCCCCCGGTCGCGGGCTGCGCAGCTCGCCACCCTGCTTCTCGAGCAGAGCGGGACCTTCCACGACGTCTGGGCCGCCCAGGAGGTGGGCGTACGGCCCCCGGAGGTGAAGCGCTTCCACCATCCGGGAGTCGGGCCGCTCGAACTGGCATGCCAGACACTGCTCGATCCGGAGCAGTCCCATCGCCTCCTGGTCTACACGGCCGCCCCCGGAAGTGACAGCTACGACAAGCTGCAGGTCCTTGCGGCGATCGGTGCATCCACTCCTCCGTGATCCTCCCGTTCCAGGGGTGGATTCCCGATCAGTGGATGGACGCGCACTGGATGTGCCCGTAGCGGACCGTGACCATGAGCTGGTAGCAGAAAAGATCATCCCCCACCCGAAGGTGTCACGCTCATGACTCGCACTTCCGACTTCCAGGTCCCCGACCTCCACGGCACGTACGCCCTCGTGACCGGAGCCAGCGACGGCATCGGCTACGTCATCGCAACTCGCCTTGCACGGGCGGGTGCCGACGTCGTCCTGCCCGTACGGAACGCGGCCAAGGGGCAGGCGGCGGCCGAACGGATCCGCACCCGGGTGCCGGGGGCCGACGTCACCACGCGGGCGCTGGACCTCTCCTCCCTGGATTCGGTGGCGTCACTGGTAGGGACACTCACCGCCGAGGGTCGCCCCATCGACATCCTGATCAACAACGCCGGTGTCATGACCCCACCGAACCGCCTGACCACGAAGGACGGGTTCGAGCTGCAGTTCGGTACCAACCACCTCGGGCACTTCGCACTCACGCTCGGCCTCCTCCCGCTGCTCCGGGACGGCGGCGCCCGTGTGACCCACCAGACGAGTGTCGCCGCTCGACAGGGCGGAATCAACTGGGACGACCTGAACTGGGAGAAGGACTACGACGGCATGAAGGCGTACTCCCAGTCGAAGATCGCCGTAGGACTCTTCGCCCGCGCCCTCGACGCCCGAAGCCGAGCCGAGGGCTGGGGACTGACCAGCAATCTGTCACACCCCGGGATCTCGCCCACCAATCTGCTCGCCGCGCAGCCGGCCATGGGCCGCCCGAAGGAGACCGGCAGCCGCCGATTGATCCGCCTCCTGTCCCGCGTGGGAATCACGGGAACGGTCGACAGCGCAGCGGGCCCTGCACTGATGGCGGCGACCGACCCGACGGCACGAGGCGATGAGTTCTACGGCCCCCGACGCGTGCTCGGTGGCCCACCCGCCCGACGGGACCTCTGGGCGCCGCTCACGAGCACGGACGACGCCGACAGGATCTGGGAGCACTCCGAACGCCTCGTAGGGGCACGCTTCGTGAGGTGATGCGAACGGTCCCTCGATCGCGACGCCGGACGCAGCAGCACCGTCCGGAAGGGTATCCACACCGATCGAGGATCACCCGACGGCCCGAGCCGGCTAGGAGGCGGGCTGCAGCGTCCCGACCGTCATCAGCACCACGGAGGTCGCGGAGCACGCGGGCAGCTGCTGCGGCAGCACGAGCGAGTCGGTGGCGCCGGGCGGGTACACGCGGAGCCCGACGGCGGGGGTGAGCCCGCAGTCGGCACCGTAGTTCTGGGCGTTCGTCTGCCGCACCGTGGTGGTGGACGACGCCCCCGGCGCGAGGGTGACCGGGACCGACGCCGACCCGTCGCGGTCCGCGGGAGCGCCGATCTGGGCACCCGATGCGTCCACGAAGGACACCCCCGGGAAGCCGTCCACGGTGCATTCCTGGTCCGAGGCGTTGGTCAGCACGATGGTGCGGGACACGCTGCCCGCCCCGGCGCCGCCGAGCTGGTCCTCGACGCTCCCGGTCAGCTGCGCCGCCGTGCAGGTCCCACCCGCCGCGGGCGTCGGCGCCGCGCTCGGCGTCGGATCCGCGGAAGCGGAGGCGGAGGTAGAAGCCGAGGCAGACGGCTCGGCGGGCCCGGACGGGCCCGACGACGGCGATGCCGACGGCTCCGTGGTGCCGGTGGCCGAGCCCGATGCCGACGACGATGCCGACGACGATGGCGAAGCCGACGACGATACCGACGGCGACGCCGACGACGACGACGGTGCCGCCGCCCCGCCGCCGTCCGTCCCGGACGACGCGCAACCGCTCGCCACCATCAGGGTTCCGGCGGCCGCAGCGGCCATGATCCAACGCTTGCTCCCCAGCAGACTAGTCATGTCCTCACCCTACGTGCGGGATCCCGGAGCGCCAGTAGGCGGAGAACGCCGTGCCGTGATCGTTATCTGCGCCACCATCCGGGCCCCTGCCCGCGCAGACCCGCGCAGGGCTCACGCCGGGTTCGCGCCGTGCTGCAGGATGCCGGCCGGAGCCGGGTGGCGCCTATTCGTGGTGGTAGGAGCGCCCTCCGGCGATCTCCTGCGCGCGGTAGACCTGCTCGGCGAGGATGAGGCGCACGAGCTGGTGAGGGAAGACCAGCGGGGAGAGGGACCACACGAAGTCGGCGCGCTGGTGCACCTGCGGGTCCACGCCGTAGGCGCCGCCGATGATCACCGTGACGCTGCGGGACGCCTCGAGCGGCCGCAGGAGGGTGCGGGAGAGCGTCGGCGAGTCGATGGCCTTGCCGCGCTCGTCCAGGAGCACCACGTAGTCGGTACCGAGCCGGGCGAGGAGCCGCTCGGACTCCTCCCTGCGGGCTGCGTCGTGCTCGCGGGCGGAGTGGTTGATGAGCTGCCAGGACAGGTCGAACGGCTTCTTCAGGCGCTTCGCGTAGCGCTCGATGCCCTCGGAGACCCAGCTCTCGTGCTTGCGGCCCACTGCGAGCACCCGGATTGCCATGGCCTCAGGTTATCGCCCCGGACCAGGGGCCCGCGTGGCGCCGGAGGGGTCCCGGGAGGCACGGGAACTGCCCCCGGAGGACCCCCGGAAGTGAACGCCCGGCGAACACGAGGCAAAGAACAGGCGTCCGCACAAGGGCTTCACCGGCCGAACTTCTCCTGTCCGATCCCGTGGACCGTCAGTACGCTGACGGAATCCCGGGCAGGGAACGAATCGTACGAAGGAGGCGGCAATGTCGACCATCACCGATGGAATGGACGCACCACGCGCAGCGGACGATGAGGCGCGCTCCCGACGACGAACGGTCGGCGTGATCCTCGCCGGTGGCATCGGCACGCGGATGGGCCTCGAGATCCCCAAGCAGCTGGTACCCGTGGCGGGCCGCACGAGCCTCGAGCACACCGTCGAGATCTTCCAGCAGTGCCCCGTCATCGACGAGATCATCGTGATGATGGATCCGGGCTCCATGGACCGCGCGGAGAAGCTCGTGACGCGGGAGCGCTTCCCGAAGCTGGCCGGGCTGCTGCCCGGCGGCCGCGACCGCAACGAGACCTCCTACCTGGCGCTGCGGGAGATCGCGACGCCGGGCTCCAAGGTGGTCTTCCACGACGCCGTCCGTCCGCTCCTGGACCCCGCGATCATCCGCGCGTGCGTCGATGCGCTGGACACCTACGACGCCGTCGACACCGGCATCCCCTCGGCCGACACCATCATCGAGGTGGACGAGCACGACATCATCCGCGCGGTGCCGCCGCGGGCATCCCTCCGCCGCGGGCAGACGCCCCAGGCCTTCCGGTGGGACACGCTGATGGAGGCCTACGGTTCCGCGCACCAGGACCCGGACTTCGCCGCCACGGACGACTGCTCGGTGGTGCTGAAGTACTGCCCGGACGTCCCGATCATCGTGGTGCCGGGCCACGAGGCCAACATCAAGATCACGCACCCCATCGACATCCACCTGGCCGACAAGCTGTTCCAGCTCAAGCACCAGAACGCCCCCGCCCTGCCGTTCCGGGCCGCCTCGCTCCGTGGCGCCGTCGTCGTCGTGTTCGGTGGCAGCTCGGGCATCGGCAGCGAGCTCGGCCGGCAGCTCTCGGACGAGGGCGCACACGTGCTGTGCCACAGCAGGACCGGCAGCGGCACCTTCGTGGAGGACCGCGCCTCCGTCGCGCGCGCCCTGGCCGACGCCGCCGACCGGTTCGGGCGGATCGACCACGTGGTGCTCACCGCCGGGGTCCTGACGATCGGCGACCTCGTGGGTCTCTCCGACGAGCAGCTCCAGCACGACGTCGGCGTGAACCTCATGGCCGCGTTCGTCGTCGCGCAGGAGTCCCACTCCTACCTGGCGGCCTCCCGCGGGTCCCTGCTGCTGTTCTCCTCGAGCTCCTACACGCGCGGCCGCGCCAAGTACACGGTGTACTCGGCCACGAAGGCGGCGCTCGTGAACCTCACGCAGGCGCTCGCGGACGAGTGGAGCTGCGACTCGATCCGGGTCAACTGCATCAGCCCGAGCCGCACCGCCACGCCCATGCGGGAGAAGGCGTTCGGCCACGAGGACGAGGCCACGCTCGTGCAGGCCGCCGACGTCGCCCGGGTGTGTGCGCAGGTCCTCGCCTCGGACACCACGGGACAGGTCTTCGACGTCCGCCTGGCGCAGGTCGATCCACTGCCGACCCAGCTGGAGAGTGTCCGGTGAGGGCGGGGTCCCTCACAGCCGACGCACAGCGGCTGGTGATTCCCGACGCCCGCATCCCCGCCGGTGACGCCCTGTCCGTCCTGCTCGGCGGGCGCCGCATCTGGACGGTCCGCGCCCCGGGGGCGGACGACGACGGTGCCCTCACCCTGCCCTGGCCGGCCTCGCTGGCCGAGCGGCTCACGGGCCGGGCACGGCTCGCCGTCGAGCACGCGGGCCGAGAGGTGGCAGCAGCCACCGTGGCGTTCGACGACCACCCGACCGACTTCGGCCTGAACGAGCCGGGCACGGGGATCCCGCTGGTCGTCAACAAGTGGGGGCGCATCGCCCGGTCCTTCGAGGGCCGTGACGCCTCCCTCCTCGAGCAGGTCCTCGACGAGGCCGAGCGCCTCATCGAGGTGCTGCACCGTACGCTCGGGATCGAGCTGTTCGTCACGGGCGGCACGCTCCTCGGCCCGGTCCGGGACGGCCGGATCCTGGCCCACGACGACGACGCCGACCTCGCCTACCTCAGCGGGCACACCAACCCGTCCGACATCGCCCTCGAGAGCTTCCGCATCGAGCGGACGCTCGCGGAGCAGGGGTACGAGACGGTCCGGCACTCGAGCGGGCACCTGCAGCTGCTGTTCCCCGGCGGCACGGTGACGGACAGCTTCTACCTCGACATCTTCACCTACTTCGAGTGCGACGGCTGGTTCTACGGAACCTTCCATGCCCGCGAGCGCGCGGACACGGTCACCCTCCACCCGCTGAAGCCGCTGTCCGTGAACGGCAGGATGCTGCCGGGCCCCGCCGAACCCGCGCAGCTCCTCACCGCCATCTACGGGCCGTCCTGGGCGGTGCCGGACCCCACGTTCACGTTCGCCACGCCGCCCGCCGCGTTCCGCCGCTACTACTGGTGGCTCAACCACTTCGACGTGGACCGTGAGAACTGGGAGGACCACCATCGCGCCGAGATCGAGGCCGGCCCGGGCAGCACGCCCTCGGACCTCGCCGTCTCCGCCGCGCAGCAGCTGCCGCCGTCGTCGACCGTCCTGGACCTCGGGTGCGGCCTCGGAGCCGACGCCCGGTACCTGGCCGACCGCGGCCACCGCGTCCTGGCGGTCGACTACAGCCGGCCCGCGCTCGCGTGGGCGAAGGAGCACCTCGCGCACGACGACGGCGTCCGCTTTGAACGCGCGAACCTGACCATGGCCCGCCACGCGCTGCACCTGCGGAAGCGGTGCGCCGAGCTCGACACCACCGTGCACGTCCACGCGAACCACCTCTTCAACGCGCTCAACCCGCTGGGGTGGGACACCACGCTGATGCTCGTCAAGCACCTGCTGGCGGCGCCGGGGAGCACCGCGTTCCTCGAGGTGGGGGTGGCCGGCGCGGAAGGGTCGGCGAGCTGGATGGAGTACCAGCCCGTGGACTGGACGAGATTCCAGGAGCAGTTGCACCGGTACTCGCTGAGTGCCGAGGAGCAGGACGACGACGGAGCAGGCGAGGCGACAAGCCGCCGCGTGCTCGTGAGGAGGGAGAGGGCATGACCGACACGACCCAGGCCACACCCCGGGCGACGACCCAGGACATGAAGCTGCAGTTCACCGGACCGGAGGACCTCGCGGAGCAGGTTTTGGCGCTCCAGGGGGAGATGCAGGAATTGCTGGCACTCCGCGGCGAGGTGGAGCAGCTGCGCGCCGAGGTTGTCCGGCTCGACGCCGACCTCGACGAGTCGCGCCGGCTCAACCTGCGGGCCGCCGAACTGCTCGACGTCGTCTACGAGGAACTCGGCACGCGCCGCACCCCATCGGAGGAGGCACCGTGAGCCCCCGGGAGGTCGGACCTCCGCTGGAGATCATCGGTGGTTTCGAGAGCACCTTCATGCCCGCGCACGACCGCGACATCGTCGAGACCACGGAGCACGACATCCGCTGGCGCGAGGACCTCGCCCTGCTCTCGAAGTCGGGCATCACCCGGCTGCGCTACCCCGTCCGCTGGCACCGCATCGAGGAGGTCGAGGGCGTCTTCGACTGGTCCTCCACGGACGAGGTGCTGGGCTACCTGCACGAGCACGGCTTCCGGCCCATCGTGGACCTCGTGCACCACACGAGCTACCCGGCATGGCTCGCCGAGGGCTTCGCCGACACGCGGTTCGGCCCGGCCTACCTGCGCTACGCGGAGGCCTTCGCCCGCCGCTACCCGTGGGTGGAGGAGTACACCCTCTTCAACGAGCCCTTCTCCACCCTGTTCCTGTGCGGACACGAGGCCATCTGGCCGCCCTACCACTCGGGGTTGCAGGGATTCGTGGACCTCCTGGTCAACGTGCTCCCGGCGGTCGCGGAGGCGAGCACCCTGTACCGGGAGCTGCTGCCGGCCGCCCGGCACGTCTGGGTGGACACCTGCGAGTTCCACACCGGCTCCGACGAATCCGGGCAGCGGTACGCAGACATGGCCAACGACCGCCGTTTCCTCGCCCTCGACGCCTTCCTGGGCCGCGGGTACGACGTCGACAGCCAGCTCGGCCGCGATCTCGCCCCCGTGGGTGGCGAGCGCCTGCTCGGCCTCCCCACGGGGACCATCGACGTGCTCGGCCTGGACTACTACGCGCACTGCCAGTGGAACTTCTCCGAGCAGGGCGGCACGGCGCCCACGCCCACCCCGCTGCCACTGGCCGACCAGATCCAGCAGTACTGGGAGCGGTACGCGGTGCCGTGCATGCTCACCGAGACCAATGTCCGCGGCCGCACCTCGGACCGCGCCACCTGGCTCAAGTACGTGCTCGAGCAATGCGAGGACGCCCAGGCGCGCGGCGTGGCACTGGAGGGTGTCTGCTGGTTCCCCGTCGTCGACTCCACCGACTGGAACTCCCTGCTCTTCCGCTGCGAGGGCCACGTGGACCCCGTGGGGGCCTACTGGCTCGATGAGGACCTCGAGCGGCGGACGTCCGTGATGTCGACGTCGTACGCGCTCGCGGCCGGAGGAGCGCGCGCCGCGGACCTCCCCGCCTACGTGCTCGGTGAACCCGTGGCCACCTGGCTGCAGGGCTACCGACAGCAGATGGCCCACTGGGACTGGCAGCAGCCTCCCGGGACCGATCTCGGTTCCCGCCTTCCCCGTACAACCACTCGAATGGAATTGAGGATCGTCGATGCAAAGTGAACTCATTGTCTTGTCCCACCTGCGGTGGGAATGGGTCTGGCAGCGGCCTCAGCAGCTCGTGTCGCGCCTGAACCGTGTCCCGGGGCGCACGACCTACTTCGTCGAGGAACCCCTCACGCCGCCCGACGTCGAGCTGACGGAGAACCGGCTGGGCACCACGGACATCGACGGCCTGACGCGCGTCTACCTGGAGATCCCGGAGCAGGGCCGGCACGTGGGCTTCTTCGACGAGGTCATGCCCGACTACGTCGCGCAGCTGCCCCAGCTCCTCGGCCCGCCCACGGGCGAGCGCGTCGTTTGGATCTACACGCCCCTGGTGCTGGAAGCCGCCCTCGCCCTGGAGCCGACCACGCTCGTGTTCGACGTCATGGACGACCTCGCGGCCTTCCGGAACGCGGCTCCCGAGCTGCTCGTGCGGCAACGCCAGGCGCTGAAGCGGGCCGACGTCGTGTTCGCGGGCGGGCGCTCGCTGCACCGGTCGGTGGTCAAGCAGGGCAGGGAGGACGCGCACCTGGTACCGAGTGGTGTCTCCGTGGCGCACTACGCGGCCGCCGCGCGGGCGGCGGACCCGGACCGCAGCAAGCCGGTGGCCGGCTACGTCGGCGTGCTCGACGAACGGCTCGACCTCGGCCTCGTCGCGGGCCTTGCCGAGCGCCTGCCCGAGTGGGAGATCCGGATGATCGGTCCCATCTGCAAGATCGAGGAATCGGACCTGCCGCAGGCGCCGAACATCACCTACTACGGACAGCAGGACTACAAGGACCTGCCGGGGCACATGGCCGACTTCGACGTCGCCCTGATGCCGTTCGCCCTCAATGAGGCCACGAAGTCCATCAGCCCCACCAAGACGCTGGAGTACCTGGCGTCCCGGCTGCCGGTGGTCTCCACCCGGGTGCCCGACGTCGTCGCGGACTTCCCGGGCGTCGTCGAGCTGCAGGACGACGCCGAGGGCTTCGCCGCGGCCTGCGAAGCCCTGCGGGGTCGGGCCGGTGAACCGCCGTCCGCCGAGCTGCGCAAGCTGCTGAGGCGCCACGACTGGGACAGGATCGCGGAGCTGATGGACAAACTGGTGTTCGACCAGGAGCGGTCGGCGCCGGAGCGCGCCACGGCCGAGGCCACCGCCTAGCGCCCATGCCGACTCCCAGTAGACCCGAGGGTGCAGCCCTCTCGGGGGAGCACCCTCCCGCCGACCATCTCCTCCTCCACTTCAGCGACACCCACTTCGTGGCCGACGGCCCGCTGTACGGCGGGGTCGACGCCCGCGAACGGCTCGCCCAGCTGCTGGAGGAGGTGGGGCGCTCAGGCGTCCGTCCCGATGCGCTCGTCTTCACGGGCGACCTCACGGACAAGGGCGCACCCGACGCCTATGCGTCCCTCCGGGAGGTCGTGGAGCCCGTCGCCGAGGAGTTGGGCACTCCGGTGATCTGGCTCATGGGCAACCACGACAAGCGGCCCGCCCTGCGCGCGGCGCTACTCGGGGAGCCGCCGGAGGACACGCCGCTGTACCGCAGCTACCGATTGGGCGGGCTGCGCGTCATCGCGCCCGACACCTCGGTGCCCGGCTACCACCACGGGGAGCTCGACGACGCGCAGCTGGCCTGGCTCGGGGCGGAGCTGGCCCGGCCCGCGCCCGAGGGCAGCATCCTCGCCCTGCACCATCCGCCCATCCCGACGGTGCAGGACCTCGCCGTGCTCACCGAGCTGCGCCGGCAGGACCGGCTCGCGGAGGTCGTGGCGGGGTCGGACGTCCGCCTGATCATCGCCGGCCACGCGCACTTCCCGTCGTCCGCGATGTTCGCGGGGATCCCGGTGTCGGTGGCGTCGTCCACCTGCTACACGCAGGACCTCACCGTGGCCGTGGGCGGCGTGCGGGGCAGGGACGGTGCGCAGGGCTTCAACCTCGTGCACGTCTATCCGCATACGATCGTCTCGTCGGTGGTCACGATCGGGTCCTACCCGACCGTGGGGGAGTACATTCCCCCGGAGGAGGTACGACGGCGCCTGGCGGCGGTGCACGGGGCGGTGGGCCCGGTGCGGCGCTGAGCGGCAAGACGTGGGTGACGTTGATGGCCACCTGGACCTACGAAGGCACCGAGCCCGCGGAGGGAGGTGCCCGGTTCTCGATGGTGAACGAGGACTGGAAGGACGTGGACGATCTCGACAATGAGTACGTCAGCACCTTCAACAACGTCTCCACCATGACGGAGAACGAGACGACGGCGCCTCCCGCGGGAAAGGGATTCACCGTCACCGAACAGGTGATCATGCAGATTCGGGTGGAACACGCGAACACTTCCAGCATGATCACCGCGAGATTCAATCCCGCCGATCACAACCGCTTCCTCATCGAGCTCACGTAGCTCCGGAGCCTTCGTGATCGCACTCGGCGATCCGGGCCGAGCGTAGGGTGGAAGCCGGACGAAAGGAGCACTCCATGAAGAAGATCCTCATGGTTCTGACCAGCGTTTCAGAGATCGGCGATACAGGGGAGAGGACCGGCTACAACGTGGCCGAGGCCGCGCACCCCTGGAAGGTGTTCAAGGACTCCGGGCACTTCGTCGACTTCGCCTCCATCCAGGGAGGACAGCCCCCGCGCGACGAGGTGGACACCACGGACCCTGTCCAGGTCGCCTTCACCGAGGACGAGACCACGCGTGCCGGGCTCTACAACACGGCCCGGGTGGATGTCGTCGATGCCGCCCAGTACGACGCCGTCTACCTCGTGGGCGGTCACGGCACCATGTGGGACTTCCCGGACAGCGAGGGCCTGCAGAGACTCGTGGCGAGCGTCTACGATGCCGGCGGCCTGGTGGGCGCGGTCTGCCACGGACCGGCCGGGCTGCTGAACGTGGAACTGGAGAACGGGTTCCGCCTCGTGGAGGGCCGGAGGGTGGCCGCCTTCACCAACGACGAGGAGGTCGCGGCGGGGAAGGACGGGGTCATCCCGTTCTTCCTGGCGGATCGGCTCGAGGAGCAGGGCGCCACCCACGTCCCTGCCGATGTCTTCGAGGAACAGGTAGTGGTCGACGACCGGCTGGTGACCGGTCAGAACCCGGCGTCGGCGGCCGGGGTGGCCAAGGAGATGGAGAAGCTCTTCGCGGTGGTCATCCACCAGGAGAAGGCCGACGAGCAGCAGGAGACGGAAGCGCTGCGTGCCGAGAAGGACGCTCTCAAGGCCGCTGCGGCCGGCGGCGAGGAGTAACAGGGACTGATGGACTCGTCGGGGGAGGCGCGGCGTCCGCTCCGCGCCTCCCCCGACGAGGGTTCAGGCTCCGGCCGGGCCGGAGGGGTGGTCAGACGTCCCGCTTCTTGGCCACCACCAGGGCCGCCGGAGGTTCGGCCTCAGGGCTCGGGGTCGTCCTCCGTCGTCTGTTCCTCCCGGATGATGCCGCCGGCAATGACGCTCGCGCGTGCAAGGACGTCACGCTGCGCCGGGTTGTAGAGGGCCATGATCGATTCGACGACCGTGTTCTGCGTCGTCTCGAGGCTCTTCGACAGGTGCTTCCCCGGATCCATGACCCACGGGTAGTCCCTGATGGCGCGTGCAATGACCGGCGCATAGCGTTCCGCGAGTTCGGCGCGTGCTGTCTCGTCGGCGTCAGGGGGCAGCGCGTCGAACTCCTTGCTCGCCGACTCGGGATCCGCCCGGACCATGTCCCGCAGATCCTGCATCGCGTCGTCGTCGTACAGCTGGGAGTAGATCAGCATCAGCGACTGATCCGGCTTGGACAACTGGGGTGCCACGTCCTCGAACCCTGCCGGGACGCCGGTCACCGAGGCTCCCTGGAGGATCGCCTGGATCTCCGCCCTGGCGCGCTGCAACCTCTCGATGCTCACCGCGAGGTCCGCGTCGATGGCTCTCAACGCCTCGAACGACGAATCGCCCTCGAGGGCCACCTCGTCGATCTGATCGAGCGGGACGCCGAGATCCCGCAGGCGCCGTATCTTCAGGAGACGGACGAGGTGCCTGACCTGGTACTGCTTGTAGCCGTTGGGCATCCTGTCCGGCTGCTCGAGGAGCCCGACCCGATGATAATGACGGACGGTGTTCACCGTCGTCCCGGCCAGCTCGGCGATTCCCTGGGTGCTCCACGCCATGTCCGCAGTCCTTCCTCGTTCTGCTCCACCGGTCCGCTCGTCACGTACCTGCTGTCGGTCGATCGGCCTTCCGGAAGAGAACCTCATGGTCCCACCGAAGGGTCAAGGGGTCACAGGGTGTCCGTCACCAGCCCAGGACGCCGACGAGCCAGGTCGCGACGAGGGAGACGACGACGGTCCACAGCGCGATCGCGACCCCCTGCCAGAGCAGAACCCGCTTCCTGTCGACGCCGGACGCCGCGAAGAATGCGGCAGTGAGCTGCGTGGGAAGAGCGAGAGGGGCGAGCAGGCTCGCGCCCGGCACCCCGAACCGCGAGAGCCAGCCCTGCAGGCGCCGCTGCCCCTTCGCCCGCCTGGCCGAGGGGGCGGGCGCAGGATCTGCCGCCTCAGCACCGCCTCCTCGGTGGGCGACGACTCTCTCGCGGACGCGGGAACTGACGACGACGACGGCGAGCACGCTCAGGAAGTTGCCCACCATGGCTGCGATCGCCGCCACGAACGGATTGATCCCGAGGATGATCCCGATGCCGGACGCCCCCTCGCCCTCGACGTAGGGGATCATGCCGGCGACGGCGACACCGATGGGCTGGACGAATTCGGGTAGTTGTTGCACCCATTCCTGGATGCCTTCGTAGGGGTTGGACATTGCGTTTTCCTCCGTGGTCTCGACGGCGGGCACGGGTCGCGCCGCCGTCGTCCACCACGCTTCCGCGACGGCGCTGGTTGCGCTCTGTCGTGGCGTGGTGGGGTGTACGTCAACCAGTGAAAGGCCTGTTCCAGCCACAGGGTCAAGGCGAGGAAGCGAGACGTTGGACACATACCCGGCTGAGCCGCGATCCGATCTCACCGTCGCCCAGACAGGGGCATCCACCCGTGTTGACCCTGTGGTGGGAACAGGGTGTTTCCTGTGATGCACCGGCACGGCGGCGTGGGAGCCCGGCGTTGCAGCCTCCCGCCGGCACATCCACCGAACCCTCAGCGAAGGACACCCGGTGACCGTGCACCTCAGCCATCCCCACGGTCTGCTGCAGCAGACCGACTACGCGCCGGTCGCCCCTGCCGCCCATTACCGTCATCGGAGTCCAGGCGCTGTGGGTTCCCGCTCTTCCCGTCGAGATCGAAGCCACTGCTGTCCTGAGGTGAGCCGCCGGGGCTCCGCGGCGAAGAGGCACCAGCGGACCCGGTCGCCCGACGCCCCCGTCCACCAGGCAAAGCGAAAGGCCCCGCATCCCTGTGTTCACAAGGGCTGCGGGGCCTTCTCCGTGGCGGTGACGGTGGGATTTGAACCCACGTTGGCTTTTACACCAAACAACATTTCGAGTGTTGCACCTTCGGCCGCTCGGACACGTCACCAACGCCACTACGTTACCGGTTCCACCGCCCCGAACCCAAAACGGGTCCGGTGTGGACCTACGGCAGGTCGATGACCTCGTTCTTGCCGGAGTCCGGCTTGGTGCCCGTCACGAGGCCCTTGACCATCTTCACGGCCGAGACCACGCGCGGCGCGTCCATGGACCAGTACTCGGCCGTGTCGGCGTCGACGTGGATGAGGGCGACGGCGGGATCGTCGCGCCCGTCCTCGAACCACGCGGACACCGAAGGGCCCCACAGTTCGTCGATCTTCGCCTGGTCCTTCGTGAGCGTCGCGGTCCCGGCGATCGAGACGTAGCCCTTGCCCGTGCTCGCCGAGACGTTCACCTGCGGGTTCGCCCGGATCTCGTCGGCCTTGGGGGAGGGGTCCTCGGTGAAGAACCAGAGGTCGCCGTCGAAGTCCTTCGCCTGCAGGGCGAGCGGCCGGCTCACGAGCTGCCCGTCGAGGCTCACCGTGGTGAGGATCGCGATGTCGGCCTTGCCGAGGATGTCCTGTACTTCCTTCAAACCGTCCTGCTGGTCTGCCACGTCTACTCCTTGTCGAAGGGTGCTGCGTATTTCATCAGCCTACGCAGTATCAGGGAGCGCCGGAACCGGACCGCTGGGCTGCGAAGAACTCCCGGAGCAGCGCGGCGCACTCGTCCTCCCGGACCCCGGCCACCACCTCGGTCCAGTGGTTCAGCCGCCGCTCGCGCAACACGTCGAACACCGAGCCGGAGGCCCCGGCCTTCTCGTCCCACGCCCCGAACACCACGCGGGGGATGCGCGCCAGGACCGACGCCCCCGCACACATGGCGCACGGCTCCAGCGTCACCACGAGCGTGCATCCCTCGAGCCGCCACGCGCCCAACCGGAGAGCGGCAGCACGGATGGCCTGCACCTCGGCGTGCGCGGTCGGATCCCCGAGCTCCTCGCGCTGGTTCCAGCCCGTCCCGAGCACCTCACCCGCAGGGCCGACGACGACCGCACCGATCGGCACGTCGGCACTCGCGCGGGTCCGTTCGGCGGCGTCCAGGGCCCGCCCCATCCACGCCCGGTGCTCGGGATCCACGGGCTGCAGGGCGGGTCTCATGGGCTCAATGGTACTTTTGAGGCATGCGCGTACTGGTAGTCGACCACCCCCTGGTAGCCCACAAACTCACGGTTCTCCGGGACAAGGACACGTCGTCGCCGGTGTTCCGGCTCCTGACCGAGGAGCTCGTCACCCTGCTGGCCTACGAGGCCACGCGCGACGTCCGCGTGGAGACCGTGTCCATCGAGACACCCGTCACCGCCACCCAGGGCACCGGGCTCGTGAAGCCCACCCCCCTCGTGGTCCCCATCCTCCGCGCAGGCCTCGGCATGCTCGAGGGCATGACGCGCCTCGTGCCGACAGCGGAGGTCGGTTTCCTCGGCATGGCCCGCAACGAGGAGACGCTCGAGGCCATCACCTACGCCGAGCGGCTGCCGGACGACCTCACGGGCCGGCAGGTCTTCGTGCTCGATCCCATGCTCGCCACGGGCGGGACCCTCCGTGAGGCCATCAAGTTCCTCTTCGCCCGCGGCGCCGCCGACATCACCTGCATCTGCCTCCTCGCAGCACCCGAGGGACTTGCCACCCTGCAGGAGGAGCTCGAGGGCCGTAACGTCACGATCGTCCTCGCCTCGATCGACGAGAAGCTGAACGAGAAGTCGTACATCGTCCCCGGTCTCGGGGACGCGGGAGACCGCCTCTACGGCGTCGTCGGCTAGGTCGGACACTTCCCTCCGGGAACCGGGCAGCACCCTGCCGCTCGGTGGGGGTTGCGTCGGCGCGTGCGAAGGACTGCAATAGTGCGATGGCGACGGACAGCGGCACCACCGAAGCGAGCACGCATGGCGGACTGAAGCGCGCGATCGGTGCGCCGCTACTCTTCGCGTTCATCGTCGGAGACACCCTCGGCGCCGGGATCTACACGCTCGTCGGTACCATGGCCGACGACGTCGGGGGCGTCATCTGGTTACCGCTGCTCATCGCGCTGGTGGTGGCGCTCCTCACCGCGGGCACCTACGCGGAGCTCATCACCAAGTACCCGCACGCCGGCGGCGCTGCACGGTACGTGGACCGGGCCTTCGGCATCCCGTACCTGTCCTTCCTCGTCGGGTTCCTGATGATGGCGTCCGGCATCACCACGGCGGCCGCCCTCGCGAACGCGTTCGCGGGTGACTATCTGTCCGCCCTCATCGACGTGCCCGCCGCCCCTGCCGCGGTGGTCTTCATCATCCTGCTGACGCTGATCAACCTCCGGGGCGTCCGCGAATCCCTGACCGCGAACCTCGTCGCGTCCGTCATCGAGGTCACCGGCCTCGTGCTCGTCATCGTGCTCGCCGCCCTCGTGCTCGGCAGCGGCAACGGCGAGCCTGCGCGGCTCCTCGAGTTCGCCCCCGACGTGCCCCCGCTGGAGGGAGCCTTCGCGGCCTCCGTCGTCGCGTTCTTCTCGTTCCTCGGGTTCGAGGCGGCCGCGAACATGGCAGAGGAGGTCCGGGATCCCTCGAGGGCCTACCCCAAGGCCCTCTTCGGCGCGATCGGCACCGCCGCGGTCGTCTACCTCCTCATCGCCGTCGGCGCGGTCATCGTCCTCCCCCCGACGGAACTCGCGCAGTCCACCGGCCCCCTGCTCGACGTCGTGAATGCCAGCGGTGCGGGGATCCCGCCCTGGCTGTTCAGCATCATCGCGCTGATCGCGATCGCCAACGGCGCGCTGCTGTTCATGGTGATGGCCAGCCGCGTGGGCTACGGGCTCGCGGAAGCCGAGCTCCTGCCGAGCGCGTTCGCCCGCGTGCTGCCCAGGCGGCGCACGCCGTGGGTCTCCATCATCGTCGTCGCCGGGCTGACCATCGTCCTGACCCTCTTCGGGGACCTCGCCACCCTCGCCGAGACCACCGTGCTCCTGCTCCTGCTGGTGTTCATCTCGGCCAACATCAGCGTCCTCGCGCTCAAGAAGGACAGGGTGGAACACTCCCACTTCTCGGCCCCGCGGATCGTGCCCATCCTCGCCATCATCGCCAGCATCGTGCTGCTGGCGCAGCAGTCCGGCGTCGTCTGGCTCGGGGCCCTCGCCTACATGGTGGTCGGGTCGGTGCTGTTCCTCATCGCCCGCGCCGGGCGCAGGCGCGAGGCGCGTGTCCCGCAGTAATGCCGTCCCAACCGGGGCCCGGCCATCGGCGCCCGCCGTCCGCATCGCGGACAAGTTCCTTTGTTACTTGCGCGTAGGCGAATGTTACGTGCAATAATTTCCAGCGTGATCACCAACTCACCCGCATCCGCAGCTTCCTCCCCGGACACCGTGTCCGTGGCGGCTTCCAGCTGTCTTCGAATGCACGCGTAACGGTTACACCCAACCTCTTCTTACGCACTCCGAGCCCAACGGCGGGCATTTCTCAACATCCCGACCGGGCGCGTCCCGCATTCGAGCCGTGATGACGGCACATTTCTCCGAGGTGGTTTCCATGTCAGTCAATCCGGGCTACGTCCATATCTCCCAGCGCTCCCCGCAGAACCGCGCGTCGTTCGCGCCCTCTTTACCCGCCCATACGCAGCAGGTGCCCCGCCCGCACTCGCGTCTCCAGGCGATCCCCGGGAGCGACACCCAGCACCTGAGCGCCCCGGTCCCCGTCGTCACGCCCAACGGCGTGCCCGGTCCGCAGGCCGTCACGGGCGACACCACGGCACGCGGCTTCGTGCTGTACGTCGCGCTCGACGAGGCGACCGCCGCCGCGGCCGGAACCACCCTGTCGAAGCTCGCGCAGGACGTCCGATCCTACGTGCGTTCGCTCGTGCCGACGGCCGAGAGCCACGCGGCCGTGGCGCTGGCACCGGCCGACGCCCCGGGATCCGATATCGACGTCGTCCGTGCGGCCCTCGGCGATCCCACGGTGGCCCGGCGTCCGCGGCCGGCCGCAGCGCCGGCCCCGTCGCAGGCCCAGTCTGTGCGCCCGACCGGCGTGCTCATCGACCTGTCGCGGCGTGAGGTGCACCTCGACGGTGAGACGCTGAATCTGACGTTCAAGGAGTTCGAGCTGCTGAACTACCTCGTGGAGAATGCGACCCGCACGGTGGGTCGCGAGGAGCTCCTCGGGGGACTCTGGCGCAACGCGGACGAGGTGCCGAACGAGCGCACCATCGACGTCCACATCCGGCGCCTCCGGTCGAAGCTCGGGCGGCTGGCCAACACGGTGCGCACCGTGCGCGGCCAGGGCTACCGCTTCTACGACCACCCCGAAGTGGTGGTCTGGGCCGCTCCGGAGTACTCCATCTAGGCTCCTGCCCATTGCCGGGACGCCATAGACTGCGGAGCATGTCCTCCGACCATCTGAAGAAGCTCATGCTGCTGCGGCATGCGAAGGCCGAGTTCCAGGAGGGCGTCTCCGACCACGAGCGCTCGCTCAGTTCGCGGGGTCACGCGGACGCCCCGCTCGTGGGCCGGTGGATGGTGGAGCACGACGCCGTCCCCGATTTCATCCTCGTCTCCACGGCCCTGCGCACCCGGCAGACGTGCACGTGGGTGTGCAAGGAGCTCGGGGACAAGGCGCCCACCCCCAAGCTCGAGGACGACCTCTACGCGGCACGGCCCACGGAGATGCTCTCGCTCATCAACCGCGTGCCGCCCACCGTGACCAGCCTCCTCGTGATCGCGCACAACCCCGGGGTCCAGGAACTGGCCATGCGCCTGGCCTCCGTGCGGTCGGACGAGAGAGCCGTCATGGACCTCGCCACCGACTATCCGACGGCGGGACTCACGGTCCTGACCTTCGACGGCGACTGGGCCGAGCTCGACGGGCGCGACGCCGAGGTCACCGACTTCGTGGTGCGCCGGGCGTCCACCCTCCGCTGACCCCGGGCCGGTGTGCCATCCCGGGGACGCCGCCGACCGCTAGAACGGTGTTCCGCCGGGCTTCCGTCGTCCGGCGAGCTGCCGGCGTTGCCATTCGTACACGCCGGGCAACCACTCCCTGCCGTAGGTCGCCGACGGGCCGATGCGCGGGTCGGCAGGGGCGCGGCCGTCGCGCAGGGCCTCGACGTACGTGCGGTCCAGGTCGATCCGTCGGCGTGCCTCACCGGCTCCGCCGACGGATCCATGTCCCGGGATGACGACGGCGACGTCGCCCGCCACGGCCTCGAGCAGCCGCAGACCTTCGAGGTAGTCCTCGAGCGGACGGGCGGTGTCCAGGTCGGGGAACGGCATCAGGATGTCGGAGAGCATGTCGCCGGCCACGAGGACGCCAGGCTCCTCGACCAGCAGTGCCGCGTGTCCCTGTGCGTGCGCGGGATGCTCGATGATCCGGACTGCCGGGCCGTCCCAGGGGATCCGCGCGGTCCCGGCGGGCAGGCCGGTGATGAGGCCGAAAAGGTCCAGCGGGATCTCGTCTGCGATCTCCGGTGGTAGCCCCTCCGCCACGCGGGCCTTCCAGTCAGCGTCGGACAGCAGGTCTTGCATGAACTCCGCGCAGCGGGCCGTACCGTACCGTGGAGCCGTGCCGAGTCCGGTGTGCCAGAGCACGTGGTCCCAGTCGGGGTGCGTCGAGAAGCCGGCCGCAACGCTCCGACCCGAGGCGCGGAGGTCGCCCGCAAGGCACGCCATCTCTGCGTCCCGGATCCCGGGATCGACGAGCAGCACGCCGGTGGAGCCGTCGATGACGACGGCGTTGTTCCGGATCAGTTCGCTCTGGTGGACGAGCACGCCCTCCGCGACCTGCGTCAGCATGTGATTCCTCGCGTCCGTGGCATCCCCGGAGACATGGGCGCTCGCCCGCTACAGCCCGTACTGCTCGAGCAGCCGCAGCCAGACCTCGCTGACGGTGGGGTAGGCGGGCACCGCATGCCACAGGCGGTCCAGGGGCACCTCCCCGACGACGGCGATGGTGGCGGCGTGCAGCAGCTCGGACACCTCCGGTCCGGCGAACGTCACGCCGACGAGCACCTTGCGGTCCTCGTCCACCACCATCTGCGCCCAGCCCTTGTAGTCGTCCGAGTGGAGCGACGAGCCGGCCACGGCGATCGGCAGCGATGTCTCGGACGCGTTGATGCCGTCCTCCCGAGCCTGGTCGAGGCTGCGCCCCACCATCGCGATCTCCGGGTCGGTGAAGACCACCTGGGGTACGGCCCCGCGGTCCGCGGTGGCCGTGTAGGGGCTCCAGTCCACCGCGGAGTCCCCGAGAGTGCCCGCGGCGCGGGCGGCGATGGCGTCGCCGGTCATGCGCGCCTCGTACTTCCCCTGGTGCGTGAGCTGCACCCTGCCACCGGCGTCGCCGACCGCGTACAGCCAGCCTCCGGCGTCGGGCACGCGCCCGGTGTCGTCCGGGTGGATGTTCTTCGGGTCGAGTCCCAGGTCCTCGAGGCCGAGTCCGGTGGTGTGCGGATGGCGGCCGGTGGAAAGGAGCAGCCGTTCCGCGGTGACGCGCCGGCCGTCGCCGACGTCGAGCACGAACAGGCCGTCCTCCTTGCGGATCGCGTTCGTGGCCGTGTCCGTCAGGATCGTGATTCCCTCTCCCCGTAGCGCCTCGAGCACGAGGTCGGACGCCTCCTTCGGGTAGTTGCCGAGGATACCGCTGCGCGCGACGACGGTGACCTCCGCGCCGAGCCGCGCATAGGCCTGCGCCAGTTCGACGCCGGCCACCCCGCCACCGAGGACCGCGAGGCTCGCCGGGACCTCCCTGGCCGAGGTGGCTTCGCGGGTGGTCCAGTAGTCGAGGTCCTGGAGGCCGTCGATGGGCGGCACGGTCGGCGTCGAGCCCGTGGCGAGGACGACGGCGTGGCTGGCCCGGTAGTGCGACTCGGATCCGTCATCGTGGCTGATGGACACCTCCCGCTCACCGGTCAGCGTCGCCCACCCGCGTTCGAGGGTGATCCCCGCCGAGGCCACCCATTCCTCCTGCGAGGAGTCGTCCCAGTCGGAGGTGAAGGACGTGCGGCGCTCCAGCACCTGCCGGGTGTCGAGCGACCCGGTGACCGCTTCGCGGACACCGGCCACGCCCCGTGCCGCGTTGAGGACGGTTCCGGGACGGAGGAGAGCCTTGGAGGGCATGCACGCCCAGTAGGAGCATTCACCGCCCACGAGATCGGATTCGACGAGGACGGCCGAGAGGCCCTTCTGGACCACCCGCCCTGCGACATTCTCGCCGACTGCGCCGGCTCCGATCACGATGACGTCGATGCTCCGGGGTTCACTCATGGGCTGAGCCTTCCACCGACGCTGCACGGGGGCAACCCCACGCAAAAGGCCCCGGCCGAAGCCGGGGCCTTTCAATGGTTCCGGAGAACCGTGGTGCGCGCGAAGGGATTCGAACCCCCAACCTTCTGATCCGTAGTCAGATGCTCTATCCGTTGAGCTACGCACGCATCCGTAGTCCGTCGATCCGCAGTGCGAATCCGTCCTACAAGCGGGCCGTTTGGCCGTAGACAACTTTAGCGTGAAATCAGCGGGGCGCCTAATCAGGCGCTCCCTCCCTCTGTGACTAGACCGGTCTACGTGACCTTCGTCACAGCTTGGCCTCATGTAAGCGCATGACATCGCTGTTATGACGCGGATCACCGGAGGATGCCTGGACGTGTCCCGCGGTCGGGACCCTTGCGCGAAATATCCCGCCCCTAGCATCGATACACCGAGCACCCAACCGAAGGGAAGAGTAATGGGCGATACTGCGCATCAGCTGGACGAGGCCGGCACCACCCCCACAGATCCCGGCAGTACGCTGCCGGATGCCTCCGGCGCTGCGCCGACCACCCACCCGGCGCTCCTCGACTGGGTCAGGAGCGTGCAGGAGCTCACGCAGCCGGCCGACGTCGTCTGGATCGACGGCTCGGAGGCGGAGAACACGCGCCTCACCGAGCTGCTCGTGGACAGCGGGACCTTCGTCCGACTGAACCCCGACACCTTCCCCAACTCCTTCGCGGCGTTCTCGGACCCCAAGGACGTGGCCCGGGTGGAGGAGCAGACCTTCATCTGCTCGAAGGACGAGCGCGAGGCCGGTTTCACCAACAACTGGATGGACCCCGACGAGATGAAGGCGAAGCTCACGGGTCTGTTCACCGGCGCCATGCGCGGGCGCACCATGTACGTCATCCCGTTCGTCATGGGCCATCTCGACGCGGAGGACCCGAAGTTCGGCGTCGAGATCACGGACAGCGCCTATGTGGTGACGTCCATGCGCATCATGGCGACCATCGGCTCGGCCGTGCTGGACCGGATGACCGAGCTCGGCGCCCCGTTCGTGCCCGCGCTCCACTCCCTCGGAGCTCCCCTGGCAGAGGGACAGGCCGACGTCCCGTGGCCGTGCAACGACGACAAGTGGATCGTGCACTTCCCGGAGGAGCGCTCCATCTGGTCCTACGGCTCCGGGTACGGCGGCAACGCCCTGCTCGGCAAGAAGTGCTACGCCCTGAGGATCGCCTCGGTCATGGCCCGCGACGAGGGCTGGCTGGCCGAGCACATGCTGATCCTGAAGCTCACCTCCCCCCAGGACAAGACCTACTACCTGTCCGCAGCGTTCCCGTCGGCGTGCGGGAAGACGAACCTCGCCCTGCTCGATCCCACGATCGAGGGCTGGAAGGTGGAGACCCTGGGCGATGACATCACGTGGATGCGCTTCGGCACGAAAGGCGAGCTCCGCGCCGTCAATCCCGAAGCGGGCCTGTTCGGGGTGGCTCCCGGCACGGGTTGGGGGACCAACCCGAACGCCATGCGCGCGATCGCCAAGGGCAACTCGGTCTTCACCAATGTCGCGCTCACCGACGACGGCGGCGTGTGGTGGGAGGGCATGACCGACGAGGCGCCCGCGCACCTCACCGATTGGCAGGGCCGGGACTGGACGCCGGACATGGACCACCCGGCCGCGCACCCCAATGCCCGGTTCTGCACGCCCATCGACCAGATCGACATGCTGGCCGAGGAGTACAACCGGCCCGACGGCGTGGAACTCTCAGCGATCCTCTTCGGGGGGCGCCGCAAGACGACCGTCCCGCTCGTCACGCAGTCCCGCAACTGGGCCAACGGCATCTTCATGGGCTCCACGCTCTCCTCCGAGACGACGGCCGCCGCCGCCGGCCAGGTGGGCCGGGTGCGCCGCGACCCGATGGCGATGCTGCCGTTCATCGGCTACGACGCCGGCGACTACCTCCGCCACTGGCTCACCCTCAGCGCCGGGGCGGACCAGTCACGGCTGCCGAAGATCTTCCTCGTGAACTGGTTCCGCCGCACGGCCTCGGGCAGCTTCGCCTGGCCGGGCTTCGGTGACAACTCGCGTGTCCTCAAATGGGTCGTCGAGCGGCTCGAGGGCACGGCCGATGCCGTCGAGACGCCCATCGGGTTCGTGCCCACCGGTGACGCCCTGGACCTGACCGGACTGGACATGACTCCCGCGGAGGTCGAGGCAGCGGTGCACGTCGACGCCGTGGAGTGGGCGGAGGAGCTCGAGGGCATCGAGCAGTGGTACGGCCGCTTCGGGGAGTCGCTGCCCGAGGAACTCAAGGGACAGCTCGACGAACTGAAGCAGCGCTTCAGCCTCGCCTGACCGGACATGACAGAGGCCCCTTCCGGCAGGGAAGGGGCCTCTGTCGTGCTCGCAGTGCTCCGCGTCAGTCGCGGATGACGGCGAGGACGCGCTGCACGAGGTCCTCGAGCGTCTGCGGGTCCACGGCCTCGGCGTTGAGCCGCAGGTACGGCTCGGTGTTCGAGGGGCGGAGGTTGAACCACCAGTTGCCGTGCTCCGGGGTGAACGTGAGGCCGTCCAGGTCGTCGACCACGACACCCTCCTGCTCGAACTCGGAGCGTGCCCGGGCGATCGACGCGTCGACGTCCGCCACCTTCGAGTTGACCTCACCGGAGGAGAAGTAGGGCTCGTACTCGCGCCCGAGGTCCGACAGCGGACCGTCCTGCTCACCGAGTGCGGCGAGGACGTGCATGGCCGCGAGCATGCCGGTATCGGCGTTCCAGAAGTCGCGGAAGTAGTAGTGCGCCGAGTGCTCGCCGCCGAACACCGCACCCTCCTCGGCCATGACGGCCTTGATGAAGGAGTGGCCCACCCGGGTGCGGACCGGGCGGCCGCCGTCGTGACGGATCAGTTCGGGTACCGCGCGGGAGGTGATGAGGTTGTGGATGATGACCGGCTCGGCCTCACCGGCGGCCTGGGCGCGGGCGATCTCGCGGCGGGCGACCATCGCGGTGATGGCGCTGGGCGAGACGGGCTCGCCTTTCTCGTCGATGATGAAGCAGCGGTCGGCGTCGCCGTCGAACGCGATCCCGATGTCCGCGCCGTGCTGGACGACGGCGGCCTGCAGGTCGAGTAGGTTCTCCGGCTCCAGCGGGTTGGCCGGGTGATTGGGGAACGAGCCGTCGAGCTCGAAGTAGAGGGGCACGATGTCGAACGGCAGGGCGGGGAGGATCCGGTCGCCGAGGACGGCGGGGGTGGTCAGGCCTGCCATGCCGTTGCCGGCATCGACGACGATCTTCAGCGGGCGCGACGACGAGAGGTCAACCTGCGAGCGGAGGAACCGCGAGTACTCGTCGAGGATGTCGCGGACACCGGTGGTGCCCTGGACGTCGGCTGCGGGGATGGTGCCATCCGCGAGGTAGCGCTCGGCCCGCTCCTGGACGTCCTTGAGGCCGGTCTCGGAGGACACGGGGACGGCTCCCGGACGCGTCATCTTCATGCCGTTGTACTGGGCGGGGTTGTGGCTGGCGGTGAAGGTCACGCCGGCCGCGTCCAGGGTGCCGCTCGCGTAGTACAGCTCGTCGGTGGAGATGAGGTCGAGGAACGTCACGTTCGCACCACGCAGCGTGGCACCCTCGGAGAACGCCTTCGAGAACTCGGGGGACGACGGACGCATGTCACCGCCGACGAGGATGGTCTCGCCCGCGAGGTCCAGGGAGTCCACGAAGGCCGCCCCTACCGCGCGGACCGAGTCCACCGTGATCGTCTCGCCGACGATGCCGCGGACGTCGTAGGCCTTGAAGGATGCTGAGAGATCGAAGGTTCTATTCACGCTTGGAAGTGTATCGGTGGGACCCCGGTGCCGGTTGCGCACATGGCGGATCCTCCCGCTCCGACTGGGGGAGGCGGCTGGGATACTGGGAAGATGTCGCCGACCGCCACGCTGAACGACCAAGCAACCGAGATCCTGCACACCCTCGTCGGGTCACAGGATGCGCAGTTCCACGAGGGGCAGTTCGAGGCCATCGAGGCCCTCGTCGAGGGCGGCCGGCGCGCGCTCGTGGTCCAGAGGACCGGGTGGGGGAAGTCCGCCGTCTACTTCGTGGCGAGCCTGCTCCTGCGCGCCCGCGGGGCCGGGCCCACGCTGATCGTCTCGCCCCTGCTCGCGCTCATGCGGGACCAGGTGGCCGCTGCCGCCCGCGCCGGCGTGCGGGCCGAGGCCATCAACTCGGCGAACCAGACCGAGTGGCAGGACATCGAGGCGAAGCTGAAGGCCAACGAGGTGGACGTCCTCCTCGTCTCGCCCGAACGCCTGAACAACCCGTCCTTCCGGGAGCTGTACCTGCCGGAGCTCATGCGGAGGACCGGTCTGCTCGTGATCGACGAGGCCCACTGCATCTCCGACTGGGGCCACGACTTCCGGCCCGACTACCGGCGCCTGCGCGAACTGATCCTGGGCCTCCCGCAGGGCGTACCCGTGCTGGCCACCACGGCCACGGCGAACTCCCGCGTGGTGAAGGACGTCGAGGAGCAGCTCGGCGCAGGAGGTACCGACGTCTTCACCCTGCGCGGCGAGCTGGCGCGGAAGTCCCTGCGGCTCGGGGTACTGCGCCTGCCGAGTCCCCGCTCGCGCCTCGCCTGGCTCCTCACGCACCTGTCCGACCTCCCGGGCAGCGGCATCATCTACGCCCTGACCGTGTCCGCGGCGGAGGACACCGCCCGCCTCCTGCGGGAGAACGGGCACGCCGTCCGCGCCTACACGGGCCGCACCGATCCGGCCGACCGTGAGGCCGCGGAGGCCGCCCTGAAGAACAACGAGGTCAAGGCGCTCGTCGCCACGAGTGCTCTCGGGATGGGCTTCGACAAGCCCGACCTCGGCTTCGTGGTGCACCTCGGGGCTCCGTCCTCGCCCGTCGCGTACTACCAGCAGGTGGGGCGCGCCGGTCGCGGGACGCCGAACGCCGACGTCCTGCTGCTGCCCGGCGCCGAGGACCGCGACATCTGGGAGTACTTCGCCACGGCGTCCATGCCCTCGCAGGACGCCGCCCTCCGTGTGCTCGACGCCCTGGAGCCCGGCGTCGTCCTGTCCACGCCGGCCCTCGAGACACGGGTCAACCTGAAGCGCTCACCCCTGGAACTGCTCCTGAAGGTGCTCGACGTGGACGGCGCCGTCCGCAAGGTGACCGGTGGCTGGGAGAGCACGGGGACACCGTGGACCTACGACGCCGAGCGGTACCGGCGCATCAGCGAGGCCCGCGTGGTGGAGCAGAAGGCCATGCTCGACTACGAGAACACCGCCGGCTGCCGCATGGAGTTCCTCTCGAAGTCCCTCGATGACCCTGCGGCCACTCCCTGCGGACGCTGCGACAACTGCGCCGCCCCCTGGTACTCGGACGAGGTGGCGCACGAGGCGTCCGACTCCGCCAGCCAGGCCCTGAGCCGGGTCGGGGTGGAGCTCGAGCCGCGGGGCCAGTGGCCCTCCGGCATGGACAAGCTGGGCGTGCCTCTGAAGGGGAAGCTGAAGCCGGGCGAGGTCAGCCTTCCGGGCCGGGCGCTCGCACGCCTCACCGACCTCGGGTGGGGCAACAGGCTGCGCGAGCTCATGGCGGACTCGACCCCGGACGCCCCGCTGGATCCGGCCGTCGTCGAGGCCGTGGTCCGCGTGCTGGCGCAGTGGGGCTGGGACGAGCGCCCGGTCGCCGTGGTGAGCGTCCCCTCCCGGCGGCGCCCGGAGCTCATCGGGTCCCTCGCCCAGGCGCTCGCCCAGGTGGGGCGCATCCCGTATCTCGGGCAGCTGGCCACCCCGCACGGCTTCCCGCAGGGCCAGCCGGGAGGCAACAGTGCGTTCCGGCTGGCATCCGTGTGGGACCACTTCGCCGTCCCCGAGGGAGGGGCCGCCTGGTTCGCGGCGAACCCCGGGCCGGTGCTGCTCGTCGACGACTTCGCGGACAGCCGCTGGACCATCACGGAGGCAGGGCGGGCGCTGCGTCTGGCCGGCGCCTCGGGCGTCCTGCCGTTCGCGCTGGCGCTGAAGGCGTAGCGGCGGCCGGTTCTTCGGCCGACCTGGACAGCGTGGCCCCTGAGCGGCTGCCGGGCGGATGGGAAAGTCCCGCCGGCGCTTGGAAAGGCCAACAGAAAGGCCCCCGTTTTCACGGGGGCCTTCGCGCGGAGACGGGGGGATTTGAACCCCCGGTAGGCTTTAGGCCCACACTTCATTAGCAGTGAAGCCCATTCGGCCGCTCTGGCACGTCTCCATCGGCTATCTCTAGCCTCCCAAGGTTACCCAGAAGGGGACGGCAAGAGCAAAACCACACCGGCCCGCCTTCCCGCGCTGCCGTGCGGCCGCTCACAGGCCGTGGGGTCAGAGCGACCCGGTGAGCGCCCGCCAGAGGAACTCGAAGCTCATCGCGTGCATCCTGGCGGCCTGCCGGTTGTCCGCCGCACCGGCATGCCCGCCCTCGAGCGCCTCGTGGAACCAGACGTCACCGATGCCGAGGTCCTTCATCTTCGCGGCCATCTTGCGGGCCTGCACCGGGCCCACCCGGTCATCGCTGGTCGCCGTCCAGAGAAGCGTCTTCGGGTAGGCGACGTCGTCCCGGAGCAGGTGGTACGGCGAGAAGGTCTGCACGTACTCCCATTCCTCGGGCTTGTCCGGGTCGCCGTACTCGGCGATCCACGAGTACCCGGCCGAGAGCTTCGTGTACCTGCGCATGTCGAGCAGGGGCACCCCGCACGAGATGGCGCCGAACAGGTGCGGGTACGTGGTCAGCATGTTGCCCACGAGCAGGCCGCCGTTGCTCCGGCCCGTGCAGCCCAGGAACGCCGGCGATGTGACGCCGCGCTGCACCAGGTCCTCGGCGATGGCCGCGAAGTCCTCGTAGGCGCGGTGGCGGTTGGCGTGGAGGGCCGCGTGGTGCCACTGAGGCCCGTACTCGCCGCCGCCTCGGATGTTGGCCAGCACGTAGACCCCCTGCCGGCCGTCCTCCGTGGTCCGCTCGAGCCATCCGCGCCCGATCACGCCGCTGTAGGCGGGCGTCATGGAGTGCTCGAACCCGCCGTACCCGGAGAGCAGGGTGGGGTTGCCGCCGTCGAGCACCAGGTCCTTCGGTGCGAGCTGGAAGTAGGGCACGCGCGTGCCGTCGTCCGAGACCGCGAAGTGCTGCTCCACGGTGAAACGGTCCTCGTCGAAGTAGGACGGCGAGGACTTGACGGACGTGTGCTCGCCACCGATCGTGCCGCGGTGGAGCGTCGACGGCGTCAGGAAACCGGTGGCGATGAGCCAGTAGTCGTTGCCGGCGGCGTCGTCCTCGTCGTCGACCGCGTAGGCGTCCACGGAGTGGAGCGGCGGGCAGGCGTCGAGCAGTTCCGCACTCCAGCCCTTGCCCGGATCGAGGATGCGGATCTCGGAGGACACGTCGCGCAGCAGGTTCAGCAGCAGGTAGTCGCGGGTCCAGCTCCAGGACTGGAGGGACGTCGACGGATCGGGGGAGAAGACGGTGGTAAAGGAGCGCCCGCCGGCGAGGAAGGATTCGAGGCCGATGACCAGCAGGGATCCCGCCGGGTACGTGGTCCCCTCCGTGGTCCAGTCCGTGCGCGGCCGGACGATCAGCCACTCCCGGTGCAGCGAGATACTGGCGTCCTCGGGCACCTCGATCAGGTGCCACCCGCCGTCCTGTCGGAGGTAGGTGCGACGCGTGTAGAAGTCGATGGTGTCGACGGCGATGTCGCGCTCGAACCCCGGCGTGGAGTCGTGCGCCACGAGCGCCATCATGTGGTCCGCGTCCACCTCGAAGTACTGCTCGGCGGACGCGAGATCTCCCCCGCGCCGCAGGGTCCGCACGGTGCGTGGGTAGGAGCTCGACGTCATCGAGCCGGGACCGAAGTCGGTGCCGACGTGGAGGGCATCGGGGCCGGCCCAGCCGATGCGGCTCTTCGCCGTCGGTATGTCGAAGCCGCCGTCCACGAAGTCGAGGGTGGCAAGGCTGAACTCGCGGTAGCGCGCCGCGTCGCCGCCGTCCGGGGAGAGGACCACGAGGACCCGCTCGTGCGGTGCGCCCTCGGCCGGGCGGAGGAAGAGGGTCCCGCCCCAGACCCACTCCGTGCCTTCGGCGGCGCTCAGCGCGTCGACGTCGAGCAGCAGTTCCCAGTCCGGGGCGTCGGAGGCGTAGCTGTCCCAGGTCGTGCGGCGCCAGATGCCCTGGCGGTGCTCGGCGTCACGCCAGAAGTTGTAGTAGAAGTCGCCGTGCTTGCCCACCATGGGGATGCGGTCCGTGGAGTCGAGCACCTCGAGGATGCCGCGCTCCCGTGCTTCGAAACCCGGCGTCAGGAGGGCGTCCTCGGTCAGCGCGTTCTCGGCGCGAACCCACTCGAGGCCCTTCTCCGCGTAGATGTCCTCGAGCCAGAGGAAGGGGTCGTCCGCGGTCGCGGTGGTCTCCGTGGGGTGCGTCATCCGCCCATCCTATGCAGGGCGCCGAAGGCACAGCCATCACGGGATGCCCGACGGCGGCAGGGACCAGGAGCCTGGTTGGATAGGCTTGACGCGTGGAGAACCAGGAGGCGAGGCGCGTGGCCGTCATCGGAGGCGGACCCCGCGGCACCTCCGTGGTCGAGCGGCTGATCGCCCGCTACCGGACCCTCGGTGCCGGGGCGCCGTGCCTGTCCATCCACGTGATCGAGCCCTTCGAACCGGGCCCGGGCCACGTCTGGCAGACGGGCCAGTCGCGGCTCTTCCTCATGAACACGCCCTGCCTCTACCCCACGGTCGTCCCCGTCGGGGGGACCGCCGCGGGCGTCGCAGCCTCGCCCGCGGGCCTCTCCTTCGACGCCTGGCGGACGCGCGTGAACGACGGGCGGATCAGCGGGCTGGGCCACGACGACGTCGCCGAATGCGCGCGGCTCACCTCACGGGACTTCCCGAGCCGGCCGCTCTACGGCCGGTACCTCGCCTGGATCTTCGCGGAGGTCGTGCGGCAGGCGCCGCCCGGCGTCGCCGTCATCCACCACCGCAAGGAGGCGGTAGGGCTCGAACGGGTCGACGACCCCGACCGCCGGTGGAGCATCCTCCTCGACGACGGCACGGAGCTCCCGGCCGACGACGTCGTCCTGGCACTGGGACATCTCGCGGCGACCCTCACCCCCGAGCAGGGGAGGCTGCAGGACGCTGCGGCACGCCACGGCCTGCAGTACTGGCCGCCCTCCGTCCCCGCCGACGTCGCCTGGGACCGCCTGCCTGCGCGCAAGACCGTCCTGGTCCGCGGGCTCGGCCTCAACTTCTTCGACGCCATGATCCAGCTGACCGAGGGCCGCGGCGGGCGGTTCCTCCCGGCCGAGGACGGGCGGCTCGCGTACGAGCCCTCCGGCCGGGAGCCCCGGCTCGTCGCGGCCTCCCGGCGGGGTGTGCCCTACCGCGCTAAGGCGTCCCTCGACGCGTACATCCCACGCGGCGTCACCCTGCGCTTCTGCACGTCGGCCCGGGTCCTCGCCTTCCGGCAGACCGGTGTCCAGCCCGGCTTCGACCACGACCTCTGGCCGCTGCTGCACCGTGACGTGCTCTGGGCCTACTACGCGACCCTTTGCCGCACCACGAGCCACGCCCTCGCTGCGTCGCCTGCGGACTTCCTCGCCGAACTGGACGCCGCGCTGGGGACGGAGGGGCCCGCCTGGGAAGCCGCGGCGGGGGACGCCGTCGCACGTGCGATCCCCGCCGACCTCCGGCTGGACGTCGAAGCCCTCGGCCAGCCTTTCGCCCGGCGACGTTTCGCCGACGGTGGGGAATTCGCAGCGGCTGTCCTCGCCTATCTCGATGCCGACGCCGCCGGTTCCGCGGAGGGTGAGGACGACCCGCTGAAGATGGCGATCGGCGCCATGAACGCCGGGAGGTCCGTCATCAAGCAGGCCGTGGCCGACGGCGGGATCTCAGACTCGTCCTGGAACACCGAGCTCCGCGGCTGGTTCGAGCCGCTCGTCGAAGGCCTCGCCAGCGGTCCGCCGCCGGTGCGGATCGCACAGCTCGCGGCGCTCGTGCGGGCGGGGATCGTCCGGTTCGTGGGACCGAATCCGAGCTTCGGCTTCGACCCGGACGAGGAGATCTTCCGGGCCACCTCGCCGTGGGTGCAGGGCGAGACCTTCACCGCGCGCTACCTCGTGGAGGCCATGACTCCCGCGAACCGGGTGACCACGAACCTGTCCCCTCTGATGCGCACCCTCCTGGAGGACGGCACCGTCAGGCCCCGGACCCTCATGGGCGAGGACGGCGTGCCCGTGACGTCCGCAGGGCTGGACGTCACGGCGCCGCCCTACCGCGCCGTCGACCGGACGGGCAAGGCACACGACACCCTGTTCGTGATCGGCCTCCAGCTCGCGTCGGTGCAGTGGGGGACGGCCATCGCCGCCGAGGCCGGCGCGCCCCTGGATGCCGGCAGCAGGACACTGCTCGACGCCGATGCCATCGCCGGCGCGATCCTCGAGCACGCGGCGCGCCCGTCCGGCTCCTGACCCGACGGGCCGGCGTCGCCCGGCAGGACAGGGCCGGACGCACCAGGACTTACCAGGACGCACCGGACGCACCGGGACGCACCGACGCACCGGGACGCACGGCCGCAGCCGGGATGGAGCGGATGCGATGGCGTCGGAGGCCGGGTGCGCCAACGACAGGAGGGACCCCCACCGGTCGGTGGGGGTCCCTCCTGTCGTTGGTTCCGGGAGCGCCCAGGCGCTCCCGGAACCGGCTACCTAGCGGCTGATGCAGCGCTCGTAGTTCGCGAGGTGAGCACGGTAGCTCACCCAGCTGCCGTTGTTCGCGCCCTCGGCCGGAGGAGTCGGCTCGGTGCAGCCCGGCTTACCCGGCTTGACCGGCTTGACGGGCTTGACCGGCTTCTCGGGCTTGACGGGCTTGACCGGCTTCTCCGGCTCGACGGGCGTCTCCGGTACCGGTGCCGCTTCCACGGTGACCGGCAGGGTCACCGTCGTCCCGCTCGGAGCGGCCGTCAGGACGATCCGCCCCTGTCCGCTCGCGGTTGCCGGGACGGTGAGGTCCACCGTCGCGCTGCCGCCCGAGACCGGGACGGACCCGAGCTGCGTGGCGGTGCCGTCCGCGGCCACGAAGCTCACGGCCAGCGAGGTGTTCGCCGGGCTGCCGAGCGAGGTGAGGTCCAGCTTCGACACCGTGAAGGAGACGGCTGCGCCGGCCTTCACCGCGGTCGGAGCACCCTGCACCTGGACGCTGCGGCGGTCGAACGACGGCGACAGCGGGCTGTTGGCCCGGATGTAGTCGATCCACGCGTCGCGGTCCACGAGACCCGACTCGCGGGTGTCGGTGCCCTCACGGAACGCCGTGAAGTTGTCGCCACCCTGAGCCAGGAAGCTGAACGTGCCGATCCGGTAGTTCTTCGCCGGGTCCAGCGGTGCGCCGTCGATCATGACGGAGGTGATCCTCGAACCCCGCGCGAGGGCGGGATCGTAGGTGACGCTCACGTTGTCCGAGAGGCCGAGGGCCAGGAAGGACCGTGAGCTGCCCTCGGGCTGCCACTGCTGCTCAAGGACGGCCTTGAACTGCGCACCGGTCAGGGTGGTGGTCCAGAGGTCGTTCACGAAGGGCAGCACCGCGTTGGCCTCGGCGAAGGTGATGACGCCGTCGGGACCGTAGTAGAGCTCGTTGCGGAGCCCGCCCGGGTTGACGACGCCGATCTGGGCTCCGCCGCGCTCCGCGGAGGAGAGGCTGGTGCGCAGGGAGTCGGCCACGAGGTTGCCCAGCGTCGACTCCGAGGCGCGGTCATCACGCGCAGTGCCGACGAAGGCCGTGGTGATGTCCTGCGTGACCGACCCGACCGGCTGGTTGCCGATGACCGCCGCCTGCGCGAGCGCCGCGTCGACGATGGTCTTGACCTGGGCGACCCGCGGGAAGGTGCTGACCAGGGTGGCGTCGGCGTCGGTGGTGCGGGCGACGTTGCGTGCGGTGTAGGACGCGACGTCGCCGGTGGCGGTGTCGACGGTCAGTGTGATCTGGCCGACGAACTCGCCGTAGGACCCGGTCTGGAGGATCGGCCGGGTCTTGCCTGCGGCACCCGGGACGGGGGCGTCCCACGCGTACTGCTTGTGCGTGTGGCCGGTGAAGATCGCGTCCACGAGGGGCGTGGTCTCGGTGACGATGCGCGCGAACGTGCCGCCCGCGGCGACCTCCTGCTCGATCGTGGACTTCTCGACGACGCCGTCGCCGGCGCCCTCGTGGTACTCGGCGACGATGACGTCGGCGAGGTCCTGGTCCTCGATCTCCTTTGCGACGCGGTTGACGGCCTCGACGGGATCGCCGAAGTCGACGTTCGCGATGCCACCGGGGCTGACGAGCGTCGCCGTCTCCTCGGTGACGACGCCGATCACGGCGACGTCGACGCCGTCGACCTCGATGATGGAGTACTCCTCGAGCGCGGGCTCCGTGGTGCCCTTGGTGTAGACGTTTGCACCGAGGTACGGGAAGTCCGCCTCGTCCGCGACGCGACCGGTCAGGTCCGCGAGGCCCTTGTCGAACTCGTGGTTGCCCACGGCGGAGGCCTCGAGGCCCAGGGCGTCGAGGACGTCCAGGGTCGGCTTGTCGTCCTGCAGCGAGGACGCGAAGAGGGACGCGCCGATGTTGTCGCCGGCGGACAGGAACGCTGTCTTGTCCTCGCCGAACTCGGCTCGCAGCTTCTCGACGGTCCCGGCGAAACGCACCGTGTTGGCGTCGATCCGGCCGTGGAAGTCGTTGATGTTCAGCAGGTTGAGTTCCGCGGTCGTGTCGGCGGGCGTCAGGTCGAGGCCCACGATCACGGGGTCGTGGTCGCTGGCGCGGTACTGGTCCGCCGCGTAGTAGTCGGTGATGTTGTTGTTGAAACGGCTGTACTCGAAGGCCACCGACTCGACGGAGTTGATGTTCCACGTGTCCACGCCGGTCACGGTGGCGTCCGCCGCAGGCGAGGCCAGGATGTGGTCGAGCGAGCCGCTCAGGCCGGAGAAGACGTACGAGTAGTCGCCGTCCTTCTCGCCCTGGTTGACGTACCCGGCCTCGTACATGACCTCCATGGGGTCCTCGTGCGTGTACGAGTTGAAGTCGCCGGTCAGGAAGACCTTGTCGGTCTTCGCCGTCGCCTTCAGGGAATCGGCGAAGGCCACGAGGGCCTGGGCCTGCGTGACGCGCGCGGCATTCCAGGCGCCCTGGCCGTCACCCGTATCGGCGTTGCCGCCCGAGCTGGGACCGGAACCCTTGGACTTGAAGTGGTTGACGATCGCGAGGAAGGTCTCCGACTCCGTGCCGCCCACCGGCTTGAACGCCTGTGCGAGGGGCTTGCGGGCGTTGGAGAACGCCACCTTGTCGTTGAGGATCACGGACTCGCCCACGGGCTCGGCCACGGCCTTCTTGTAGATCAGGGCGGTGCGGATGAAGTCCTCATCGGCGGGAGCCGGGACGGCCGCGGGGGAGCGGACGTAGTCCCAGGTGCCGGGAGCCTTCTCGTTCAGCGCCTCGACGAGCGTGGCGAGTGCGGCGTCGCGGTCCTTGCCGAAGCGGACGGAGTTCTCGACCTCCATGAGGGTGACGACGTCGGCGTCGAGGCCGTTGATCGCGGCCACGATCTTTGCTTCCTGGCGCTCGAAGTTCTCCTTGTTCGCGGCACCGCGGGAGTCGCAGCCACCGTCGACGGTGATCGGGTTGCCCGCGCGGTCCGTGAAGTACCTGCAGCCGACGAGGTCCTCACCGGTGGTGGGGAAGTAGTTCAGCACGTTGAAGGACGCGATCTTGAGGTTTCCGCCGACCTCCTCGGGGGCTGCGGGACGCTCGCCGGCGAACTGCACGGGCTGCACGCCCGCCGGGTTCGCGCCGTTGAGCTCGGCGAGCGGCTGGAACTTCCAGGTGCTGTTGCGGTAGTCGAGGACCACCGGGGAGGTGAACGCCGCGCTGTAACCGACCCGGACGGGCTGGGACGGCGTGAGGTACGGGAGGACCTTGCCGCGGTTGGGCTGCGAGGCGAAATTGGTCGACGCGCCGTCGTCCAGGCGGATGGTGCGGGCCGCGTTGTCGGCGATGACCGCGGCGTTCTCGGCGGTGCCGGGGCGGGCGACGTCGGTCGGCTGGCGGAGACGCCCGGTCCCGGCGGCCAGGGTGACCTCGCCGTACTGGTTCAGGGCGTAGTTGTCGGCGACGGTGAAGGCGCCGGAGGGCTGGAAGAGCATGCCCTCGGTCGCTTCACGGGCGGCCTCCGTGGCGGGCAGTGCGATCGCGGAGGCCTTGGGCTCCTCGGCTGCCTCGGTGAGCTTCGTGGTGCCACCGGCGGCGACGGTGAGCTGCGTCAGGTTGAAGAACTCACCGGCGGTACCGGTGACCTCCACGTAGTCGCCCACGGCCACGGATGCGACCGTGTCGGGGGAGTAGACGAAGATGGCGTCCGAGGCGGTCTGGTCGGCTGCCGCCGAGCTCCCCGGGGTCTGGAGGTAGAAGCCCGCGAAGCCACCCGTGGGGTAGGCCGCCGTGACCTTGCCCCGCGTGGTGACCGTCTGGCCGGACAGCGGTGTCGCCGCGCCCGTTCCCTGGATGTCGCGGATGGGGACGACCACCCCCGGCGTCGGAGCCGGCGGGGTCGGCGTCGGTGTGGGGGTCGGCGTGGGCCCGCCGGGCGTCGCCGTGGCGTTCGTCGGCGTCGTGTCCTGCAGGCTGAAGTCCGCACCGTTGTCATCGGTGTCGGCGAAGTCCGTGCGGTTGGCGGACTTCGTGCTTCCGGCGCCGGGGGTGGTGGCCACAGTGCCCTCGAACGCGTTGGCGGTGCCATAGCCCAGGGCGTCCACGACGGCGGGCGTGCCGACGATGCTGCCGACGGGCAGCGCGCCGACGCTGGCGGACTGGCTGGACAGCACGATCACGCCGCCCCCGGCACCCGGGTTGAAGCCCGTGGCGAGGTCCGGGGTGGGCAGCGCGGATCCGGCGGTGCCGTTGCTACCGCCCTGGATCAGGAAGTAGCCCTTGGCCGGGATGGTCCCGCGGAGCGCGGTCGGGGTCGGCGCGGACGTCGAACCCGGCGCCCGGTACTGCAGCGACCAACCGTCCAGGCTGACCGGCGCATCGGTGGGGTTGTAGAGCTCCACGTACTTGTTGGTGAAGGGGGTCCCTGCGGAACCGCCCGAGATGAAAGCCTCGTTGATGATGACGCCGTCTCCTGTGACGGACGCCGTCGCCGGTGGTGTCTCCACCGCGGCGGCCGGTAGTGCGATCATCGGCGAGGCGAGCAGCCCTACCGACAGCGCCGCACCGAGCGCTCCCTTCCATGACGAATTGATCATTCGTTCTTTCTTCTCCTTGACGATGGCCGTCGAGCGGCCGTGAGTGAAGCCCGCCGACCCGTCGATGGGTGGGCGCGTTGGCATGAGCACCGTATGTGACGCAGGTGACATTCCATCCCCGGGGAGAAGCCAACCAGATCATCATTAACATTGGGTAACCAAAACACCAGTGGTTCCGGAAGATCCGGGAGTCCTGACCGTTATTCGTGGACGACCCGCATTATCGACGGGCGTTTCGGAGCGTTCCGGTCACGGATTCCTCGCCCTGGTCCCCGACGAAGCAGAGGATCTCGCGGTCGTCCGCCGCGTTCCAGCTCTCCTCGACGGGATAGAAGTAGAGCAGTTCCAGGACCGAGGCGTCGTACTCGAGTCCGACGTACGCGGCGAACTCCTCCGCGCAGAAATCGCCGGCGGCGGTGCTGGCGGCAGGCACCCCTGGGTAGTCCCCGCCGGGCATCTCGGTACGGGCGAACGCCTCGAAGACGTGCGGCTCGCCGCACGGCAGCACCGTGATGTCGGAGGTCTTCTCCGTACCGGGGTCGTCGATGCAGTCGCCCACCTCGATGGAGAAGGCGTCCGTGCGGCCCTCGGCGGTCACGGCACCGTCGGCGTCCCGGTCGGGGCCGGTGGGCGGGAAGGCGGTGCAGCCCGCCACCAGGGCGAGTGCGCCCGTCGCCGCCGCGGCGGAGATCACCCGCCGGATCCTGCTGTGGTGCCCAGTGCGCATCGAGACCCTGTCGTCGGCCACGGTGAGCGTGGCGCGGCTGTTGCTCCTCGGGACAGTACCGCACGGACGGCGCGGGGCACCACGGGCGGGGGAGCGGGTCAGCCGGAAGCAGGAAGGGAGGCCCCGCGGTGCGGGGCCTCCCTGGAAGCGGAAGGTAAGGGATTCGAACCCTTGAGACGGGGTGACCGCCCACTGGTTTTCAAGACCAGCTCCTTCGGCCGCTCGGACAACCTTCCGCCGCTAGTGTTTCACGAAGGGCGGGCGGCGCCCAAATACCCGGGAGTGGAGGCAGGCATGCGTGCAGTGGTGATCGAGGGTGCCGGCGGGCCGGACGTCCTCGCGGTGCGGGACGTCCCCGAACCCGTGGTGCGACCGGGCGAGGTGCTCATCGACGTGGTCGCCGCCGGGCTGAACCGGGCCGACGTGCAGCAGCGTCGCGGTCTCTACCCGCCGCCCGAGGGTGCGTCGTCCCTGCCGGGACTGGAGGTGTCCGGCCGGATCGCGGACGCCGGCGACTCCGCGTTCGCGGTGGGGGACGCCGTCGTCGCCCTCCTGGCCGGCGGCGGGTACGCCGAGAAGGTCGCCGTGCCGGCCGGGCAGGTGGTCCGTGCGCCCGACGGCGTGGATCTCGTGGAGGCCGCGGGTCTTCCCGAGACGGCGGCGACCGTGTGGTCGAACCTCGTGCTGCAGGCCGGTCTGGCAGCGGGCGAGGACGTCCTGATCCACGGGGCGTCCGGCGGCATCGGCGTGATGGCCGTGCAGGTGAGCCTCGCCCTCGGCGCGGTACCCCACGTGACCGCGGGATCGGCGGCGAAGCTGGGGATCGCCCGGTCCCTCGGGGTGCGGACCCTCATCAACTATCGCGAGCAGGACTTCGTCGAGGAACTCAGGTCTGCCACGGGTGGCCGGGGCATGGACGTCATCCTCGACGTCGTCGGCGCGAAGTACCTTGCGCGGAACGTCGAATCCCTCGCTCCCGGCGGACGGCTCGTGGTCATCGGCCTGCAGGGTGGTGCGACGGCGGAACTCGACCTCGGGATGCTCATGGGCAAGCGGGCGAGCGTCGCCGGGACCACGCTGCGGGCCCGGCCCGTCGGGGAGAAGACGGCCATCATGGCGGCGGTCCGCGACCAGGTCTGGCCGCTCGTCGCCTCGGGGGCCGTGAAGCCGTTCGTCGGCCGGACCTACCCGCTCGCACAGGTGGCCGAGGCCCACACCTTCTTCGACGCCGGGGAGCACACCGGCAAGATCCTGCTGGTCATGGACTAGGCCGTCCGGGCAGGAGTCCGCATGCGCCGACGCAGGTGCAGCGCCAGCACCAGGGCGATCCCGACGAACGCCCCGATGGCCGTCTCGACGGCCCGGTCCACGAGCAGCCCCGACGGGTCGGCGGGGTGTGCCAGTCGGGTCGAGACCAGGGCGAGGGGCGTGACGAAGGCCTGCGCGAGGGCGTACTGGCGCAGGATGAACATCTCCGCGGCGAACTGGGCGACGGCGATCACGAGGACGAGCTGCCACGCCGGCAGCCCCGGCAGCAGGATGAGCGCGGTCAGGGCGAGCCCGGCGACCGTGCCGAGGACCCGCTGGAGGCCGCGGGTCACGCGGGCCCGAGCGGTCTGACCGACCAGCGGGACGGTCGCCGCGACCATGGCCCAGTAGGTGTGGCCGATCCCGAGCAGCGTCGCCGCGCCGCCCGCCAGCAGCGCCGCCACCACGTACAGGACCGACTCCCGCGCGAGGCCCGCCAGATGGCGCGCCGTCGGCCGGTCCGCCGGTGCCCGGCGCCAGGGCGTGCGGTGGCTGGGCCAGAGGGTGCCCGCCAGCCCCAGGAGTACGGCGAAGGCGACGGTGGCCGCAGCCGTGGCGAGCCCCTGCTCCAGCGGCGGCTGTGCCGGCACGGACGCGATGGCCGCGAACGCGAAGATGTGGAACAGCGATCCCCCCGGACGGAGTCGGAACAGGCCCGCGCAGAAGGTCCCGAGCCCGGCGACCGCACTGGTGAGCAGGATCAGGCCCCACGCGCCGACGTCGGCGCGTGCGGTCAGCGCCGCCGCGAGGATCACCGCGAGCATAAGGCCGCCGCCACGCAGCTGGGTGGCGAGGCGCGGACGGTGGGGTTCGTTGCGGCCGTAGATACCCGCGAAGGCCCCGAAGGTCGCGAACACGGCCAGATCGAGCCGGCCGAGCAGCAGGAGCGCGAACAGGGGGACGCCCACACCGATGGCGCACCGGAGGGCGGGATGGTGGTCGGAGGAGGGCGGTGCCATGTGTACGAGGTCACGGAGGAGGGGCACGGACTGCTGGCTTCCGGTCGGAGGGATCGACGGCGCCGCTGGCATCGGGTGGCGGAATGCCACCGATCAACACTACTCCCGTCACCGTGCCGCGCACCGCCGTTCCGGGACCGTCAGCATGCTTTCGGATGTCCGGAGGCTGTGCGAGGCTGGCAGGACAGCAACCGGAAGGAGCACCACCGTGGGCAGCACGCATCACGACGACGAGGGCGGCCTCTCGCAGGCAGCCGACAGCTTCGCCGAGAACCTCGGTGACCAGGTACCCGATGGCGCGGACAACGGACCGGAGGATCGCGCGGACGGCGCCGCGGACGACCGCACCAGGACGCACTCGAGCATCAGCGAGGGCATGAACGCGAACGACGACGACGAGCCGCCCGCCGTGCTCGATGACGGACCCGACGGGGGCTCGCGCGGCTCGTCCTGACGGGCCCCACGCGGCTCCTCCTGACGCCGCTCGCGCCGAGCTCGTCCCGACGCCGCCGGCCGGGCACGGTCCGCGGGGACAGGGCTGCCGGCGCGGGCGGTCCGCCGCCGGCAGGAGGGCGGTCGCTCGCCGCACCGGGAGGTGTGTTCGGCGCAATGCTCAGGTTGCCCTGCTTGTCCTGTGACGCAGACCTCACTAGGTTGCTACCTTCGTGTGCACCACACTCTCGCACTCGAGGAGCATCATGAGTAAGAAGCAGAACGGATCCCACCGGCACGCCGACGTGCTGGTGACGGATCCGGACCTGCCGCCGGTCGCCGTCGACCCGCAGCAGGCCGAAGCAGAAGACCGCCGGTGGACGCCGGCGAAGATCGCCCTCTGGGTGGGCATCGCACTCCTCGGCGGTATCGCGTGGACGATGCTCGCCATCGTCCGCGGTGAGACCGTCAATGCCATCTGGTTCGTCTTCGCGGCCGTCTGCACCTACCTCATCGCCTACCGGTTCTACTCGAAGTTCATCGAGCGCAACCTGCTCAAGCCCGACGACCGGCGCGCCACCCCCGCGGAGTACAAGGCGGACGGCAAGGACTACGCCGCCACCGACCGCAGGGTCCTCTACGGCCACCACTTCGCCGCCATCGCCGGAGCCGGCCCGCTGGTGGGTCCGGTCCTCGCAGCACAGATGGGCTACCTTCCCGGCACGCTCTGGATCATCATCGGCGTCATCTTCGCGGGTGCTGTCCAGGACTACCTCGTCATGTTCTTCTCGATGCGCCGCGGCGGCCGTTCCCTCGGCCAGATGGCGCGCGAGGAGCTCGGGGTCATCGGCGGTACCGCGGCCCTCATCGCCACCCTGACCATCATGATCATCATCGTGGCCATCCTCGCGCTCGTGGTCGTGAACGCGCTCGGAGAGAGCCCCTGGGGCGTCTTCTCCGTCTCCATGACCATCCCCATCGCACTCTTCATGGGCGTCTACCTGCGCTACCTCCGACCCGGCAAGGTCACCGAGGTGTCCCTCATCGGCTTCGCGCTGCTGCTGCTCGCCATCGTCGGTGGCGGCTGGATCTCCGAGACGGCCTGGGGCGTCGAGATCTTCACCCTCGACCGCATCACGATCGCGTGGGGCATCATCATCTACGGCTTCATCGCCGCCGTGCTGCCCGTCTGGCTCCTGCTGGCACCCCGCGACTACCTGTCCACGTTCATGAAGATCGGCACGATCATCATGCTCGCGGTCGCGATCGTCATCACGCGCCCGGAGATCAGCGTCCCCGCCATCACGCCCTTCGCGACCTCGGGGACCGGCCCCGTCGTCGCAGGCACACTGTTCCCGTTCCTCTTCGTGACCATCGCCTGCGGTGCGCTCTCCGGGTTCCACGCCCTGATCTCCTCGGGCACCACGCCGAAGATGATCGAGAAGGAACGCCAGACCCGCTTCATCGGCTACGGCGGGATGCTCATGGAGTCCTTCGTGGCCATCATGGCGCTCGTCGCAGCCCTCTCGATCGACCGCGGGATCTACTTCGCGATGAACTCCTCCGCGGCGGCGACCGGCGGCACCATCGAGGGCGCGGTGACCTTCGTCAACGGCCTCGGCCTCACCGGCGTGAACCTCACCCAGGAGGCTCTGAGCACGATGGCCTCGAACGTGGGCGAGGAATCGATCGTCTCCCGTACGGGTGGCGCTCCTACCCTTGCCGTCGGTATCGCGCAGATCATGCAGGGTGTGTTCGGCGGCGCGGGCATGATGGCTTTCTGGTACCACTTCGCCATCATGTTCGAGGCGCTGTTCATCCTCACCGCGGTCGACGCCGGAACCCGGGTTGCCCGGTTCATGCTGCAGGACAGCATCGGCAACTTCGTGCCCCGCTTCCGCGACACCTCCTGGCGTGCCGGGGCGTGGATCTGCACCGCGATCATGGTGGCCGGCTGGGGAGCGATTCTCATCATGGGCGTCACCGACCCCCTCGGCGGTATCAACACGCTGTTCCCGCTGTTCGGTATCGCCAATCAGCTGCTGGCGGCCATCGCGCTCGCGGTGTGCATGGCGATCTGCGCCAAGCGGGGCCTGTTCCGCTTCCTGTGGATCCCGGCCCTGCCGCTCGCCTTCGCCGCGGTGGTGACCATCACGGCGTCGTTCCTGAAGATCTTCTCGCCCGTCCCGGCCATCGGTTACTGGGCGCAGCACACGGCGTTCAGGAACGCCCTGGACGCCGGTGAGGAGAGCTTCGGCACGGCCAAGACGGTCGCCGCCATGGAGGCGGTGGTGCGTAACACCTTCATCCAGGGCACGCTGTCGATCATCTTCGTGGTGCTCTCCATCATCGTCATCCTGACGGCGATCCTCGCCACCATCCGGGCCTACCGGCACGGCGGCGGCGAGGAGACCGAGGACGCCCCGGTGGCCTCACGCATCTTCGCACCAGCCGGCCTCATCGCGTCACCGGCCGAGAAGGAACTGGAGACGCAGTGGGCGGCTCTGGAGCCGGGCAGGCGGCCCGCGAGGACGGGGCACTGATGACCGTGCCGCAGGTCCTCTCCCGCGCACGCGACACCGCGCGTGAACTCGCGTGGCTCTTCAAGGGGGTCATGGGGGAGAACGCGTACCAGGCGTACCTGGACCACCACGAGCGCACCCACGCGGGCGAGCTCCCGATGACGGAACGCGAGTTCTGGCGGGACAAGACCGACCGCCAGGACGCGAACCCCGAGGGCCGCTGCTGCTAGCGGGCTCCCAGCGAGGAAGCCGGGCACTCCGTACGGAGTGCCCGGCTTCCTCGTGTTCGAGCTGCGCCCGCTCGGGCGGATCCGTTCCGTACCGTCAGCGCTTCTCCCACCGGAAGCGCCTGGCGGCGACCAGGTAGGGCAGCACGATCCAGGCCAGGATCACGACGGCGGCCCCGGCCACGGAGGCGTCGAGGGCCCCGGCGCCCCAGCCCGCCATGAGGAGGTTCTGCAGTGCCCCACCCGGGGTCAGGCGGGAGAGCATCTCGAAGCCGTCGTCGAACGCGGTCCAGAAGAAGGTGCCGATGACCACGAAGAAGAACGGGAGCGTGGTGATCTGGGCCGCAGCGGCTGAGGGGGTGAAGACACTGGTCAGCATGCCGGCGGTCGCGCACAGGGCGAGGAAGCCGAGTACCGCGCCGAGCACCACCAGCGGCCGGGTGGGGGCCTCCACACCCGCGACCGCGAAGCCGACGCCCACGAGGGCCAGCTGCGCGGCGACGAGCGCCACGATGGGTGTGAGCATCCCGAGCCAGATCACGGTGTCCGATGACTCCCCGCTGCGGAGCCGCTTGAGGAACAGCTCCTGCCGCCGTGTCGCGAGGGTGGTCGTGGCGGTGAGGTAGACGCCGAGCAGGGCCACCACCATGAGGGTCAGGCCCACCAGGACGGCCACGCCGGAGGGGCCGGTCATCTGGTCCGCGCCGACGTAGTACATGTAGACGGCCATGGCGACGGGCATGAGCACGGCGCCGGTGAGCACCGTCTTGTTGCGGAAGATGATGCGCAGTTCCATGAGCGCGATGGCGAGGATGCGGCTCGCGGACGAGGGGCCGTGCAGGGCGTCCGAGGGGGTCTTGGTCAGGGTTGTCATGGTTCTCTCCGGTTCAGGGGTGCGAGGTCGGGGACTAGGCGGCGAGGCTGACCCGGCGGAACACGGCGGCGAGGGAGGCCTCGGACGCGGACAGCCGGTCGAGTCGGATCCGGTGCTCGTCGGCCCAGGACAGCACCGTCCACAGGTCCTGCTGCAGGTCCAGGGACGGCACGGCCACCCGCGTGCTGGCCGGCGTCGGAGTGAAGTCCGGGGAGAGGCCGAGGCGCGTGAGCTGCAGGACGTCGACGGCGGCGTCCACCTCGAAGGAGATGGCCGACGGTTCACGCCCCAGGACGTCCGGGAGGGTGCCTTCGACGGCGATGACGCCGTCGTGCATGATCGCGAGCCGGTCCGCGTAGGCCTCCGCCTCCTCGAGGTAGTGGGTGGTGAGGACCACCGTGGTGCCGGCGTCGTTCAGTCCACGCACCAGGTCCCAGGTGCGCTCGCGCGATTCGGGGTCGAGGCCCGTGGTCGGTTCGTCGAGGAAGAGGAGGTCCGGTTCGTTGGCGGTAGCGAGGAGGAGATCGAGGCGGCGGCGCTGCCCGCCGGAGAGCATCTTGACGCGGGTCGATGCCTTCCCGGCGAGGTCCAGCGTCTCCAGCCCCGTCCCGATGACGTCCTCGCGGGACCTGGACCGCGGGTCCGGCGAGGAGAGCCGGAGCCAGAGACGGCAGGTCTCCGCGACCGTGAGGTCGTCGGCGAACCCGGCCTCCTGCAGCATGATGCCGAGGCGGGGGCGGATCGAGGACTTGTCCCGGTAGGGGTTGCCGCCGAGCACGGACACCGTGCCCGACGTCGCTGCCCGGTGACCCTCGAGGGTCTCCATCGTGGTGGTCTTGCCTGCCCCGTTGGTGCCGAGCAGGGCGAAGAACTCTCCGTTGCGGATGGTCAGGTCGATGCCGCGCACGGCCTCGTAGGAGCCGTACGAGCACCGCAGGTCCCGTGCGGCGACGGCGATGGTGTCCGCGGGCTCGTCGGAGCGGCCGGCGGGGTGCAGGGTGGTCGGGGTGCTGGGTGAGCTGGTCATGGCTCCATCCTCCCGAGGATCACCGGGGCGCATCAGTGGCGGGGCGTCACCTCTTCCCGTGTCCGTTCCCACGCCGGGACCATGACATGTGTCATGGTCCTACGATGGGAGCCATGGCGTTCTTCAAGGCTCCTGCCCTGTCCCGGGAGAGGGCGGCGACGGCGGCCGACGCGGCACCGGGTGCCGAGACCGGCCGCGGCGTCCGCGCGACCTGGCGGTACACCGTCGGGTCGATCGTCTTCTACAGCATCTTCATCAGCATCATGGGCACGCTCTTCATGCTCGGCGGGGGCGACTACGGCCTGCAGGCCCTGGACATCGTCATCATCGCGCTCGCCGTCGCCTCGGTTACCGCCCTGACCCGGTACTGCTGGTTCTTCCGCGGCGGACTCGGTGGTGGCCTGCCGGAGCGGAAATACACGCTGTGGCTCCTGCTTCCACCGGCCGGGCTCTGGTTCCTGGGACTCGCCCAGCCCCACACCCTCTGGGTCGCCGGCATGCCGCTGTGGTTCGCGGCGAACGCCCTCGCCGTCGTCGTGGGCCGCCGCGCCCGCTGGTACGTCCTGGCCGCAGCGCTCGCCGCCCTCGTCCTGCACGGGCTGCTCGGGGCCCTGCTCGGCACCGGCGTGGGCGGCTTCGCGGACGACGGGAGCTTCTTCGCCATGGGCCTGTGGGCGGTCATGACACCCCTGCTCTTCGTGGCCAGTATCTGGTGGTGGGAGATCGTGGTGCGCCTCGACGACAGCCGCCGCACCTCCGGCGAACTCGCCGTGGCGCAGGAGCGGCTGCGCTTCGCCGCGGACCTCCACGACATCCAGGGCCACCACCTGCAGGTCATCGCACTCAAGACCGAACTTGCGGGGCGCCTGCTCGACGCCGATCCGGAAGCCGCACGGATCCAGATCGGCGAGGCCCAGCAACTGGCACGCACGGCGCTGGAGGAGACGCGAGCCCTGGTGCACGGCTACCGCACGGTCTCCCTCACCGCCGAGGCCGCCAACGCGGCGGAGGTCCTGCGGGCCGCCGGTATCGATACCTCCGTGGAGATGGAAGCGGAGGGGCTGCCACCGGAGGAGAGGACCCTGTTCGGTCTCGTCATCCGGGAGGCCACCACCAACATCCTCCGCCACAGCGACGCCACCACCGTGACCTTCCAGCTGGCACGCTCCGGCCCGGGTTGGATCCTGGCGGTCTCGAACGACGGCGTCGGCGGCACCGCGCCGGAAAGCGGAGGATCGGGCATCGACGGCCTGCGCCAGAGGTTCGAGGCCGTCGGAGGAGCTGTCGGGGCCGGCATCGCCGACGGCCGGTTCGTCCTCACGGCCTCCGCCCCCGGGACCCCTGATCCTTCGACGGGCATCGACCACGGGCGGGCGGCCCCGGGATCTCCTCCTGCCACCGCTGGCCGCTCGTGGGTGGATGCGGCGCACCCGCGGGGAGGACGGTCATGATCCGCCTGGTCCTCGCCGACGACGAACACCTGATCCGAGGAGCCCTCGAAGCCCTGCTGGGGCTCGAACCCGACCTCGAGATCGTGGCCAGCACCGACAACGGGACGGACGCCGTGCGCCTCGCGAAGGAGCACGTACCGGATGTCTGCGTCCTGGATCTCGAGATGCCCCCCACGGACGGCATCTATGCCGCGGAGGAGATCCTCCGGAGCGTCGCGACGCGCGTGGTGATCGTCACGCGGCACGCCCGGCCGGGCGTGCTCCGCCGCGCGCTGGCAAGCAGGGTCGCCGGATTCGTGCCCAAGTTGACCCCCGCCGACCAGCTCGCGAACGTCATCCGGGACGTCGCCGCCGGGCGCCGGTACGTGGACCCGGACATCGCCGCGAGCGCGCTGACCGGCGAGTCCTGCCCCCTGACGGCCCGGGAACTGGATGTCCTGCGCCATGGCCGGCAGGGCGCCAGCGTCCAGGCGATCGCCCGTGAACTGCACCTGGCGCCGGGGACGGTCCGGAACTACGTGTCCTCGGCGATGGCGAAGCTCGGCGCACCGTCACGCCACGACGCCGCCGCGAGGGCGTGGGAACAAGGCTGGATCTGACGTGCCCGGCCCTCAGGGGGTGTGGGAGCATTGCGTCATGACTGAACAGCAGCCTGCCGGTCCCGTGGTCCCCGCTCCCGGCACCCCCGAGACCCCGCAGGGCGGCGCACCCGCCGTCCCCGGGCAGGCGGACAACCGTACCGCGACGCTCGCGGAGCTCGTGGACGAGCCCGCGAAGGTCATGCGGATCGGGACCATGCTCAAGCAACTGCTGGAGGAGGTCCGGTCCGCGCCGCTCGACGACGCCGGCCGCACGCGCCTCGCCTCCATCCACGAGCGCTCCGTCCAGGAGCTCGAGGACGGCCTCGCCCCCGAGCTCGTCGAGGAACTGCACCGCATCAACCTGCCCTTCGACGACGACACGGTGCCCACCGACGCGGAGCTGCGTGTGGCCCAGGCCCAGCTCGTGGGCTGGCTCGAGGGCCTCTTCCACGGCATCCAGGCCGCGCTCGCCGCGCAGCAGATGGCCAACCAGCAGCTCGCGGCCCGGCTTCAACTCCGTGAGCTGCCGCCCGGCACGGTGATCGCGCCCGGCGTCGTCATCGGCGAGGACGGCGAACCCCGGCGCACCCCGCCCGTGCGGCAGTCCCAGGCGTCCCCCGCGGACAGCCACGGACCCGGCCAGTACCTCTGAGAGCGTAGGTGGCATTCTTCGCTGCGGCGCGGCAGGGGCGGAAGGATGACGCCGAGCTGGGCACCGGGGTGTGGCGGCGTGCGCACGACCGCTTCCGCCGCGGACTCGACCGCTATCACCAGATCCTCGAAGGCATCGAGGACGACGACGTCTACAACGAACTCGTGCAGGTCGCCGACGACCTGGGCGCCATGCTCCCGCGGGTCCGCGCGATCTGCGTCCGTGCCCAGGCCTCGTCACCGAGCACGGGCCTCGACATCCCCGGGGCGCTCCTGCAGGTGCACCGTGCGCTGTCCCGTGCAGGCAACACGCTGGCGACGACGGCCGAGGCGGCCGCGATGACCCGGCTCGACGGCGAGCGGTGGGGCATCGCGTCCTCCGGGCTCGACAACGTGCGGCGCCGCGCCCAGCTGGTGGCGGAGGACATCGAGGAAGCCGAACGGTCCATGCCGGGCGCCGGGGAGCGGACTCAGTAGAACAGCAGGGTGCTCCCCGGGTCCACGGCGATGTCCCAGACCTCGAGTTCCTGCCCGCCGCACTCACCGCGTCCACCGGTCGGCACCCCCCGGATGAACGGCGTGGACCGGTCGTCGTCCACATAGGGGTAGCCGCGTTCGTTGAGGACGGTCAGGATGCGGTGACGGACGGGCGGATCGCCGTCCGTGGAGGTGCCCACCTGCTCGCGTTCGTAGGCGGAGAAGCCCTCCGGCCAGCGCAGGAGGACCAGGCGGCCGTCGTACGTGAACATCACGCAGGCCCTCGTGCCCTTGACGCCCATGCGGAACGTCCCCTGGAGGTTCTCCGGCTGATCCGATGGGTCGCGGTCCCGGTCGGGGCGCACGCCGACGACGACCGCGGGGTCCAGCGCCCCGGGAGGTTCCCCGCTCGTGTCGAGCACGAGTTCACCCGGCGGCATGGCCCGGATGGTGTTGCGCAGATCCTCCGGCAGGGGCACTGGCTCGCCGGCGGGCGTGGCCGCCTCCGGTGCCCGCCGGTTCACGAGAGTGAGCACGGAGCCCTCGCCCTCGATCGGCGTGAGGACGCCGTGCTCGCCGTGGACGAGGAACATGAGCTGGTTGGGCGGATGGAAGGTCCTGCTGTACGGGCGCTCGAGGGTGCTCCGGCCCGTGACATCGACGGTGAGGACCCGCTCCGCCGATTCGCCCTTCAGTGTCTGCACCACGGAGGCGTTCCGCAGGATCCGCACCTCGCCGTCGATCACCGATGCCTGGACCTCCGCGGCGGCCACGACGGCGACGACGTCGGCCGACTCGAACAGGTGGGCGGTCCCGCTCGCGGGACCGGTCGCCTGGCGTGCGAGGAAGGCTGCGACGACCGCCGCGATCAGCAGGAGGCAGGTGGAGCCGATGACCGTCCGGACCCTCCGGTTCGGAGCGGCACCGACGTCGTCGGGCGGGGTCCCGGTGATCATCCGCGCCGGGACGGGTGCCGGAGTGAAGGGGCTGTCCGGAGGATCGGCACCGGATGGTGCCCGGGCGTTCGGCGGGGCGTTGGGAGGCGGACCCTCGAAGATGTGATCGAAGGTCCCGTCCGGGGGATCGGCGCCCGACGCTGCAGGAGCATCCGGCAGGGCGCGCAGTGCACGGCGGCTGCGTCCGAGGTCGTCCTCGGTGACGGAGCGGGCGGGATCGGCGGCGGTCAGGACGGCGGCGAGGGTGGCCTGTCCCGGTCCTGCCGACAGGTGCCCGCACGTGGCCTCGACCGCGGTGAGGCGGCCGGGATCCTGCCCCGACGCCCTCGCCGCGGCCTCGGTGTCGAGGCCGTCCCAGTGACGCAGCAGGAGGAACTCCCTCTCCCCGGGCGAGAGGGCGGCGAGGGCGGCCTGCAGGTCCCTGTTGCCCTCGACGCGGGGAGGGAGCGACGGCGGCAGGAATCGTTGCAGGGACGCCCGGGCCTCGGTGACGAGGAGGATGCGCACGGCAGCAGGGGTGGCCCGAGGGGCGACTGCTTCGACGGCTTCGACCGCGTCGACCGCCACGTCCACGGCGAGCCGTACGGACCTCGAGCGCCGGAAGGCGTAGAGGTAGGCGTCGTCGTGCAGGGCGACCCGCACCGGTTCGTCCATCGCGCCCATCCCACACCTCCGTCATCGCAGGCTGGTCCGTGGGGTCCGCTCCCGGAGCGGATACCTCGCGGGCTGATAGTTGTCGGCGGAAACAGAAATAAACAGGTCTCCCCGTTAGTTCCCGCCTATATGACTACATCACCAAACCTTACGTTCACTGACGGCCTCACGATCCCCCAGCTCGGGTACGGCGTGTGGCAGGTTGAGGACAATGTCGCCGAGGACGTCGTGGGCAAGGCCTTCAAGGCCGGCTACCGCCACATCGACACCGCCAAGATCTACGGGAACGAAGCGGGCGTGGGACGCGCGATCGCGTCGTCGGGCCTGAGCCGTGACGAGATGTTCATCACCACCAAGCTGTGGAACGCTGACCAGGGCTACGAGAGCACGCTCAAGGCGTTCGACGAGTCCATGGAGCGGCTCGGACTGGAGACGCTCGACCTCTACCTCATCCACTGGCTCCAGCCCAAGCAGGGCAAGTACGTGGACACGTGGAAGGCGTTCATCGAGCTGCAGAAGCAGGGGCGCGTGAAGAGCATCGGCGTCTCGAACTTCACCACCGAAGCGCTCAAGGAGATCATCGACGAGACCGGCGTGGTCCCGGTCATCAACCAGGTGGAGACCCACCCCTACCTGAACCAGGCCGAACTGCGCGCCTTCGAGGCGGAGAAGGGCATCCTGCACGAGTCGTGGTCGCCCCTCGGGTCCGGTAAGGGACTGCTCGACGACGCCGTGCTGCAGGACATCGCCGGCAAGCGCAACGCCACCCCCGCCCAGGTGGTCCTCGCCTGGCACCTCGCGCTCGGCAACGTGGTCATCCCCAAGTCCGTCACGGAGTCGCGCATCATCGAGAACTGGGAATCGCTCGACGTGAAGCTTGAGGACGAGGACGTCGAGGCGATCAACGGCCTGGACAAGGGTGCTGCCGGCCGTATCGGTGCCGATCCCGCCACGTCGGACTTCGCCTAACCATTCCCGGCCCGCTCGCGCCCCCTGGGTGCTTGCGGCGGGTGCGTGGATACGCGTCATCGACCAGAAGAGCCGCCCGGCACTGCCGGGCGGCTCTTCTCGTGGTGGTGCCGGGCCTCAGGCGGCCTGGGCCAGCGCAGCCCGGAGGGGGTAGTCGGTCCCCTCGAGGATCAGCTGGGCGCAGCGTCCCGTCCCGAGGTCGACGACGATCGGCGCAGCCAGGTTCACGCTGGTGCCGCCCGGACCGGGATTGGCGACGACGAACAGATGGGCCTCGGGCACGTCGGGTCCTAGGACCTCGCGCTGAGCCTCGGACAGGCGCGGGCTGTAGTGGGGCACGTACGTCGCGGCGTCGAGGAGGAACAGACGCACGGCAGGCTCCTCGGCGGCGGTGAGGGTGAAGAGTCCTTGGGCGCCCGTGACCTCCTCGAGGTGGAAGTCCGTGAGCGGTGCGAGGCCCGGTGGGGGCGTGACGAACGCGGCCCTCATCGCAGGAAGTCCATGAGGGAGGGCTGCAGCACGCGGGCCGAGACGGCGAGCGCACCCTGGTAGGCGGTCTCCTGCAGCCTGAGGTCCAGGATGATGGACGCGAGGTCTACGTCTTCCACGGCGGCGCGTTCTCCTTCGAGTGCCAGCGATGCGTCGGCGACGGCATCCTTCGCTTCGAGCAGGCGCGCGTGCCGTGTGCCGATCTCGCTGTGGTGGGCTGTGAGGTCCTGGATGCGCTGCTGCAGTGGCGCGAGGTGGGCCGACACGTCCTTGCCGGCGCGCAGGTCCGCGACGATGCCGTCCAGCAGGGCGAAGGCCGAGGCGCTGCCGCTCCCGAAGACGGCCGCCCCGTCCGCGTCGACGCGGACGGTCTCATGGGGTCCTACCCTGCGCTCGACCGTCCCTCCGGCCGCGAACGTGAGGTCCGGCGCGAGGGCGGCGGCCGTGTCGGCGTTCCCCGCGAAGAGGAAACGGCCCGCGTAGGTCGCGTTGGCCTGCGTGGTGAGCTCGGAGCGCAGCGACTCGACCTCGAGGGCGAGGGCCTCGCGCGCGGCGGGTGGCAGGGAGGAGTTGGAGCCCTGCAGCGTGAGGTCGTTCACGCGGTCCAGCGCCCGCTTCGACGTCGTCATGGCATTCTCGAGTTGGGTCAGCCAGCCTTCGCCGTTGGAGATGTTGCGGCCGTACTGGGTGGTGGCGCTCATCTCGGCGCGGACGCGCAGGGCCTCGGCGGCCGCGGCAGGATCATCCGACGGGCGGGCGATGGCCTTCTGGCTGGACGCCTTCTCCTGCAGGTCCGCAAGACGCGCGAGGTTCGCCTGCAGGGAACGCTGCGCCCCGTGGAGCATGGTCTGGTTGGTGACACGTGTGATCATGATGGCTCTTCTACCGTCCTACGATTCCCATGCGGTTGATGAGGACGTCGAGCATCTCGTCGACGGCCGTCATCACGCGTGCTGCGCCCTGGTATGCGTGCTGGTACTGCAGCAGGTTGACCTGCTCCTCGTCCATGCTGACCGATGTGGCGCCGAGCTGCTGCTGCAGTGCGGTGGTCGCGGACACCTCGGCGAGGGCGTTTCCCTGCAGTTCGGCGCGCGCGGCGGCGCCGAGACCCGTGACGAAGGCGGACCAGACGGCGTCGGGCGATCCCGCCCCGGTGCCGATCCCCGAGATCGCGTCGGCCACCGAGCCGTCATGGGCGCCCGATCCGGGAGCGCCCGCGGCGAGGTCCTCGCGGCGGGTCGGCAGGACGGTGAGCGAGGCCGCGGGGCGGCCCGGCTGGTGGGCGAAGAACGGGCCCTTGCCCGTGCCGCTGTGGAGGGCGTTCACCTGGTCGGCGAGTGTCGCCGCGAAGGCGTCGTACCCGTCGGCCGCCTGGGCGAGGGCGCCGCCCGCCTCGGCGGGGGCGAGGAGCGAGAGCGTGGCCGCGAGTTCGCCGCTCTCCACGCCGGCCGGGGCGCCGGGCCGGTGGGTCCATTCCACCTGGACGGCGCCGGCACCGCCGAGCTGGATGGGCCCGGTGACCTGCAGGGCGCGCGCGGTGGTGCCCGCGACGAGCGGGTTGCCGGCCAGCAGGACGTCGGCTGTGCCGTCGGGATTGTCACGGACCGTGGCCCCGGTCAGTCCGGCGAGCGTCGCCGTCAGGGTGGTGCGGCGGTCCACGAGCTCGTTGGCCGGGGCGCCGGCGGCGACGCTGGAGCGGATCTGCCGGTTCAGGTCGGCGACCTGGGCAGCGGCGTCGTTGACCTCCGCGACGAGGCCGGTCGCCGAGGAGCGGACCGTCGCCCATTGCTGCTCGACCTCGCGGTAGCCCGCGGCGATCCGGGAGGTGAGCTGCCCTGCCGCCGCGAGGAGCGCCGACGCCGGGGCGTCCTTCTCGGGCTGGTTGGAGACGCCCTGCCAGCCCGCCCAGAACTTCTGCAGGGAGTCTGACACACCGGTGGTGCCGGGCTCCTTCAGGCCGTCCTCGAGCGCGGAGTAGGCCTGGGCGCGCACGCTCGTGTAACCGGCGGCCCCGGCGGTGATGCGGACACGTGCTTCGAGGTGCGCATCACCGAGGCGGGCGATGCCCTGGACGAGCACGCCCTCGCCCGAGCGCGTGCCGGTGCTGAAGAGTGTCGGACGCACCGGCGCGGCGGCGGAGGTCTCGAGGCGCTGGCGCGTGTACCCCTGCGTGGTCGCGTTGGCGATGTTCTGCCCGGTGACGTCGAGGCCGGCGCGGGCGGCGGCGAGCCCGGAGTAGGCCGTGGTCAGTCCGCTGAATGTGCTCATCGTCCCGTCACAGATCCTTGTCGAGGAGGGTGGGTTGTCCGGCTCCCTGCAGGGCGGCGCCGTCGGCGGCGTACGTGCCCGTCCCGGTGCCGATCCCGGCGAGGGTCTCCTGGGTGGACCGGCTGGCCGCCCTCAGGAACTGCTGGTTGGTGTCGCGCAGCGCGCCGATCTGGGCGACCAGGACGGTCATGGCCTGCAGGTGCGCGGAGAGCAGTTCCTGCCAGGGTCCCTCGGGGGCCACCGCGGCCAGTTCGCGGAGCGTCGCGCCGTCATCGAGGCCCCACGCGGCGGCGACGCCGGAGGCGTGCACCGCCCGGGCCAGCCCGATGTCGCGCAGGCGCTCGAGCACCTGCTCCACCTCGCGGGTGGCGTGCTGCAGCCAGCGGGTCTTGCCGGAAGTGAGCAGCAGCTGCTCCTCCTCGAGCTTGAAGACGAGGAGTTCGAGCAGTTCACGTTCCTGCCACAGCAGGGCGGACAGATCCTGGGGACTCACCGTCCCACCTCCTTCCCGGTGTCACAGACTTGTGGAACAGGAAGAACTATCGGCATCGGCCGCTGTGGCGTTAGCGATGTCCCTGAGCGCGTCGGCTCGATCGCTCGCACCGAAGCCCGGATGCGGGCCGCGCGTCGACCAGGAGGCGTCGCAGGAGAACCTGCGCGCGGATCAGTGGGAAGCCGGGTCCGCGTGGTCCTTCCCCGGCCGGTGTCCGGCGACCGCAGCGCGGATATCGCCTCCCTCGTGCTCTCCCTTCTTCCCGAACGGGAGCGCCTTCAGCAGCGGGTGCACCACGGCCATGACGACGGAGCCCCAGGCGAAGCCGAGGATCGCGGAGCACAGGGTGTTCACGAGCCAGGCCAGGAAGCCGCCCACCACCGCGACGCCTGCGAAGGGGTGCTCGAGGACATGGACGAGGTCGTACGGCGCATGCCACCCGAGGTCGTAGACGCCCTGCAGCATGATGTGGCCACCGACCCACAGCATGGCGACCGTGCCGACGACGGTGATCACGGTCAGCACGGAAGGCATTCCCCGCACGAGCAGCCCGCCGAGGCGCTGCGCGCCGGCGGAGTCCTTGGTGGTCAGGTGCAGACCGATGTCGTCCATCTTGACGATCAGTCCGACGGCGCCGTACACGAGCACCGTGATCGCCAGTGCGACGACGACCAGGATGAGGGCCTTGGCCCACAGGGACTCGTCGGCCACCTCGTTCATCGAGATGACCATGATCTCGCAGGAGAGGATGAAGTCTGTGGTGATGGCACCCTTGGTGACCTTCGCCTCGGCCTCCGGTCCGCGTTCGACCGCCGGGGCCTTCTCGGCCGCGTGGTGGCCGCGGAGCTTGTGCCACACCTTCTCGGCACCCTCGTAGCACAGGTAGGTACCGCCCAGCATGAGGATGAACGGGATGATGCCCGGGACGAAGGCGCTGATGAGCAGCAGCGCCGGCAGGATGATCAGCAGCTTGTTGCGCAGCGAGCCCCAGAAGATCCGCTTGATCATCGGCAGTTCGCGGGACGGATCCGCCCCGGAGACGTACTGCGGGGTGACGGCGGCGTCGTCGATCACCACACCGGCGGCCTTGACCCCCGCCCTCGCGGCCCCGGCAGCGACGTCGTCCGCCGAGGCGGCAGCTATACGGGCGATGGCTGCGACGTCGTCGAGCAGGGCGACGAGGCCGCCGCTCACAGCTCGCCTCCGAGCTGTGCGGGAGCGGACTTCAGAGCGTGGACCCAACGGTCGGGGCGCGGATTCGGCATGGTCGAAGTATACGGCGGGACATTCCGCCGACGGGGAGACCCGGGATCTGCCCGGGTGCGGCGGCCCTTGCATTCGGGCGCTGCAGCAGCCGACCCGACCGTGCGGGTCAGACCGGCAGCTGCAGTACCTGGCCGGCGGGCCCCTGTTCCTTGCTCGTGGCCGCGGGGTAAGCGATGATCCACGGCATCACCGCAGCCGCCGGCAGTGGTCTGGAGAAGTGGAAGCCCTGGGCGACATCACATCCCAGGGCCCGCAATTCCACCTGAGTCTCCCCGTTGTCCACTCCTTCGGCGACCACCCGGAGGTCCAGGCTGTGTGCCAGGTCGATGATCGAGCCCACGAGGCCATGGGCGCGACGATCCGAGCGCATGGCGGTGATGAAGGATCGGTCCAGTTTGAGTTCGTCGGCAGGGAGCTCGCGCAGGTACGCCAGGGAGCTGTATCCGGTGCCGAAGTCGTCGATCGAGATCTGGATGCCCTTCGCGCGGAGCCGCGCGAAGATCTTCGCCGCATCGGTCGGGTTCCGCATGAGCATGTCCTCCGTGATCTCCAGCACGAGGCACTCCGGTGGGAGGCCGTGCTGTTCGAGGAGGATGCGGATCTGCCGGGGCAGCCCTTCCTGGATGCAGGATCCGGACAGGTTCACGGCAACGCTGATCGCCATCCCGTCGGCACGCCACCGGGCCACCTGCGCCACCGCCTCCTCGAGCACGAGCGCGGAGATCGCGGGCATCAGGCCCGCTTCTTCCGCGAGGGGCAGGAACGACGTCGGCGGAAGTTGCCCGAGGAGGGGATGGTTCCACCGGATCAGGGCCTCGACGCTGGTCACGGAGTCGTCCGCCAGGTGCACCTTGGGCTGGTAGTGCAACTCGAACTGGCCCTCGGCGAGTCCCAGTCGCAGTTCCTGCAGGGTCCTCAGCTTCCGTGCGCCGCCGTCGTCGTCCACGGAGCTGTAGAGGTGGTGCCCGCTGCGGTCCGACTTGGCCCGGAACATGGCGATGTCCGCCTTGCGCATCAGCAGGGTGATATCGGTGCCGTTGTCCGGGGTGAGCGCGATACCGATACTGACGCTGACCTTCAGCGAGGCCGTGCCGACCTGGATCGGCTGGTCGAGCTCCGCTTCAAGTCGGCGGGCCACGGCGAGGGCTTCCTCCCGGGACACGCTGTCGAGGAACACCGCGAACTCGTCCCCGCCCAGGCGGGCGAAGAGGTCGCCGGGTCGCACCTGCCGGGCGAAGCGTTCGCCGACCAGGACGAGGAGGGCGTCCCCGACGTCGTGTCCCAGCGCATCGTTGACGTCCTTGAAGCGGTCGAGGTCCAGGAAGAGCAGGGCACCGAAGCGGTCCCCGCCCACCCGTCCAGGAAGGTCGGCGACCAGCCCCCGGCGGTTCGGGAGCCCTGTGAGGTCGTCCGTGGTGGCGAGGATCCCCAGCACGCGGTTCCGGAAGACGAGAGGTACCGCTGCCAGGAGCAGGGTGAGAGCGGCGAGGATCTGGGCGAGGAGCGGGATGGGTACCTGGCACCCGATGATCAGGACTGCGAGCGCCGACAGGGTGGACACCATCAGGATGGTGTGGGTGGGCAGCCCGCGGTCACGCTGGCGGGAGTCCGTGCCGGCTCGTGCGACGCCGTCGATCCAGAGGGCGATGCCGACGACCCCGATGATCCAGCCGGCGTCGACGACCGACCCGACAGCGTAGTCCGGCATCCCCAGGGCGAAGGCGACGTCCGCGGCGGAGAAGAGGATCAGGCCGATGATCAGCAGTGGCCAACGCGGCCCGAGATCGAGCCCGCGGGAGGCCAGCAGGCCACCGACGGCCGTGATCAGCAGGAGATCCAGGAGCGGGTAGACCACAGCGACGACTACTTCGAACGTCGTGCCGCCCCCTGCCCCGGAACGCAGGAGCGGCGCGAGGACCAGAGCCATGACGGCGGCGGCGGCGAATGCACCCACCACGCTGTCCAGCAGCAACGGCCAGGCCACGCCCTTCAGTTTGCGCACCGTCATCGCGAGCGTCCCGAGCATCAAGGGGTAGAAGGCGAGATACGCCACATCCGCGACCGACACCACGGCGAGGGCCTGCTGTCCGTCCAGCGACGCGAGGTAGATGAGATCCCCTGCGGTGTAGACGACGACGGCCGCCGTGCCGAGCAGGATCTGCCACCGGCGTCGCGTCCTGTACACCGCGCCGACGCACACGGCCACGGCAGCGAGTTCCACGACGATGCCCAGCCACGCGCCGAGCAGGTCGGACCGGACCCGGTCGCCGAACAGGACACCGAACAGGTCGCCGAACAGGACGGCGACGAGGTAGGCCAGCAAGGCGACGACCGTTCCGACGACGAGGACGCGGGAGGCATCGACCCGCGCTCGCACGGGAGCTGAGCCATCACCACTGGCACTACGGGTAACAGCAGGCACCCTGCACTTCCTTCCCTCGAAAGATCAGGACCCTGACCAGGGAAAAAGCCTAGGGCGGCTGCACGGGCCCCATCCCCGATCCGCCCTGCTGCACCCCAACCCACGACGAAACCTTGGGCTACCTTGCGTGTGTTCGCAGCTTTTCGGGCAGGCCGGGAAAGAAAGTTGCTTCGAGTCCTAACATCGGCTGCAGGACCTCCGATAGCTACGGTTGCAGGCCCATGGATGGGCCTGCGGTAGCAGCCCTTTCACGGAGGAATACATCATGGGTTTCCAGATCAACACCAACACCGCAGCCAACACCGCATACCGCAACCTCTCCAGCACCCAGGGCGATATGTCCAAGTCGCTCGAGAAGCTGTCCAGCGGTCTCCGCATCAACCGCGCAGCCGACGACGCCGCCGGCCTGGCGATCTCCGAGGGCCTGCGCTCGCAGATCGGTGGTCTGGGAGTTGCAGCCCGCAACGCCCAGGACGGCATCAGCGTGGTCCAGACCGCTGAAGGTGCGCTGACCGAGGTCCACAGCATCCTGCAGCGTGTCCGTGACCTGGCGGTGCAGTCGGGCAACGACTCGAACAACGCAGATGCACGCGACGCGATCAAGGCCGAGGTCACCGCGCTGTCCGAAGAGCTGACGCGAATCGGCAACTCGACGAACTTCAACGGCACCAAGCTTCTCGACGGTAGCGCTGACCTCACCTTTCAGGTGGGTGCAGGAAGCACCGCGGCGAACGATCAGATCGGTGTCGACCTCAAGGGTGCAAATATCTCGACTCTGGGTACCACTGTTGGCGGCCTGAACTTCGATTCTGCGGCGAACGCCCTGACGACGATTGCCGCACTGGACACTCAGATCACGGCTGTTTCCAAGTCGCGCTCCGAGCTCGGTGCCGTGCAGAACCGCTTCGAGTCGGCGATCAACAGCATCAACGTCTCGCAGGAGAACCTCTCAGCGGCCAAGTCCCGCATCACGGATACCGACATGGCGAAGGAGATGGCGGACTTCACCCGTTCGAACATCCTCTCGCAGGCCGGTACCGCGATGCTGGCCCAGGCCAACCAGATGAACCAGGGTGTCCTGCAGCTCCTCCGCTAGACGGTGAGCTCGTAGGCGAAAGGTGCACGGTGGCGGGACCGATCCTGGACCGAGAGGTCCCGCCACCGCGCATTCGCCGCGAAAAGCCCCGAGGAATTCGCAGATGAACCTGCAGTCGAATCAGCAGCACGTTCCAGCCCCACCCGAGAGGTAACCCATGGCGTTCTCCATCGACGGCATCGCCAGCGGGCTGGACACCACGAACATGATCAACCAGCTCATGCAGCTGGAAGCCCGCCCGCAGACGCTCCTCAAGGCCAAGGCCACCGCGACGCAGGGTTTCATCACCGCCCTGCAGCAGCTGAACACCCGCTTGAGCTCCCTGACCGAGCTCGCGACCAAGACCGCCAAACCCCTGGCCCTCGACCTCTACAAGGTGGCCAGCAGCTCCGACGCCGCCACCGCCACCGCGACGTCCTCCGCCGGCGCCGGCACCCTCGACTTCACCGTCAAGCAGCTCGCTTCCTCCCAGTCCTCCGTCACGGCGGCCATGACGGCCTTCTCCGCGGAGGCCTCCACGCTCACCCTGCGGGCGAAGGACGGGACCACCACCGAGATCGCCACCACCGGAACACTCGACGACGTCGTCGCCCAGGTGAACAAGGCCGATGTCGGCATCACCGCCACGAAGGTCAGCGCCGGGACCCTCGGCGGCGTGCAGCAGTACCGGCTCCAGTTCACCGCGCAGGAGCCCGGTGCCGAGCATCGCTTCGATGTGTTCCGCGGAACCGCGGCCGATATCACCGCCGGCACCGCGACCGACCTCTTCGCCGAGACGGGAGCGGCCACCGTCCGCGCAGCACAGGACGCCGAGGTGGTCCTCTGGGGCGGTACCGCCGCCGAGCAGACTCTCACGTCGTCATCGAACACCTTCACGGACATCCTCCCCGGCGTCTCCGTCACCGTCGCCAAGACCACCACCGACCCGGTGTCCGTCACAGTTTCCCGTGATGCCGAGGCCACCTCCACGAAGGCGAAGGAGCTCGTGGACGCCTTGCGGGGTGTCTTCTCCTTCGTGGAGGCCAACACGAAGGTCACGCCAGGCGCGACGGCCAGCGCCGCGCCGACGGCGGGCAGGTTCACCGGCGACAGCGCCGTCCGTGGGATCACCCAGTCGATGCTCACGGCGGCGACGGCGCCCATCAACGGCAGGTCGACGTCGGAGCTCGGTATCACACTGACGCGCTCCGGGACCGTCGAGTTCGACGCCGAGAAGTTCGCCGCCGCGCTCGCCAAGGACCCGGCCGCCGTGAAGGACGCACTCACCCAGCTGTCGACGCGCGTCGCGGAGGCCGGCAAGGCGGCCTCGGACAAGTACGACGGCGAGCTGACGAGCCGCATCAAGAGCCAGGAATCGACGGTCCGAAACCTCAACGACCAGGTGTCCGGCTGGGACCAGCGGCTCGAGAAGCGCCGGAGCGCGCTCGAGCGCACCTACTCCGCGCTCGAGGTCCAACTCTCACAACTCCAATCACAGGGGGACTGGCTGTCATCCCAGCTGGCAGGCCTCCCCACCGGAAGCGGGCTCTAGATGCTGCAGATGAACGGATACCAGGCCAAGCGGTCGCAGTACGTGCAGGACGCCGTCCTCTCGGCGACCCCAGCCGGGCTGCTGACCATGCTCTACGACCGGCTGCTGCTCGACCTCGCGCGCGCCGGGGCAGCCCAGGAGGCAGGGGACTGGAACGTCGCGTCCCAGAATCTGCTGCACGCCCAGGACATCGTCGGCGAATTGATGTCCTCGCTGCGCACGGACGTCTGGGACGGGGCTGCAGGGCTGATGTCCCTCTACACCTATGTGCGGCAGACCCTGATGGAAGCCAATACCCGGCGGGACTGCGCAAAGACGGCGGAGTGCGCCGAGATCCTCGAGCCCTTGCGGCAGGCGTGGCACGAGGCCGCGTGGGCCGGCCGGCCGGCCGCCGTCGCCCAGGACCAGGGCGCCCCGCGGGCCCTCGGAGTCCTCGGCGTTGGTTGACGAGGCCCCGAGCACCACAGCGGAAGCCCTCGAGGGGATGGAGCGCGACGCCGCACTGGAGGCCTGGACCGCCGTACTCGATGACCTGGAGGCAGCCCTCGATTCCGCCACGGTCGGGACCATGGACGGGATGACGGACGCGCTGGCGCTCGGAGCCGCGATCGATGAGGCGACGGCTGCGGATCGAGCCCACGATCCAGCCCCGGGTCGCATGGCTCCCGCCCTCGCCCGGTACGCCGTCGCCGGGAGCTGGGCGCCGCCGCGCCTCGAGAGCCCGATCCCCGACGCCCTCCTGGCACGGGCGCGGCGCATCCGCGAACGCCAGGTGGCCGTCCTGTCCCGCCTCGCCGCGGATGCCGACACGCTGCGCCGCCACCGGGCCGCGCTCGGCTCGGTCCGGGCCGCGACAGCTCCGCGGCAGTCCGCCGTCTACCTCGATGTGACGGGCTGAAACTTCTCCCCACGGGCTCCTAACGGGTGGCCGAGCGCCATCCGATAGTTGCCGGTGAGCACGGATCGCTCACCCCCAGGCCATGGATCGGCCGCTCGACCTTGTTCAGAAGAGGTTCTGCCGTCGTGCTCGATTCCGTGTCCTCGCTCGCCCTGCGGAGCGCCCTCGATGGGCTCGCCCTGCGCCAGCGCGTCACAGCGAACAACATCGCGAACGTCAACACCCCCGGCTTCCAGGCCCAGCGCGTCAGCTTCGAGGACTCCCTCGCGCGCTCGGTCGCGAGGGGCGGCGGCAGCGTGCAGGCCACCACGGACGTCTCCCTCGAACCGACCCGGCTGAACGGCAGCAACGTCAACCTGGACACCGAGACCCTCTCCAACATCGACACCGTCCTGCGCTTCCAGTTCGCGGCGCGCGCCGTCGAGGGCCCCTTCACCAGCATCCGCACAGCCCTGAGGACCTCCTGATGACCTTCGACGCGATCGGGATCTCCGGCACCGGCCTCACCCTGCACCGCAAATGGCTCGACGCCGTCTCGGACAACATGGCCAACGCCAACACCGTCACCTCCACCGACGGCACGGCCTTCCAGCAGCGTTACATCACGGCACGCGCGGACGAGAACGGCCAGGGCGCCTACGTGGCCGGGGCCGAGTTCGGCAGCGCCGAGGGCCGACTGGTCCACCAGCCCGACCACCCCCTCGCGGACGAGGACGGCTACGTCCGCTACCCCGACATCGACATGAGCGCCCAGATGGGCCAGCTCATCATGGCGCAGCGCGGCTACCAGGCGAACGCCGCCGTCGTCGACCGCGCCAAGGCCACCTACGAGGCCGCCCTCCAGATTGGACGGTCCTGATGCCCGTTCCCGCGATCGGCGCGGTCCAGCCCGCCGCCACTTCCTACCTGCCGTCCGTCGGTGCCGTGTCCGATGCCGGTGGCGAGGGGTTCGCCACCTCGCTCACCTCCGCCGTGGACAACCTGCAGGGCCTGCAGTCGGCGTCGAACGGACTCGCCGTGCAGGCCGTCACCGGCGACCTGACCGACATCCACAACGCCACGCTCGCCTCCACGCGTGCCCAGGTGACGCTCGAGCTCGTCGCCGCCGTCCGGAACAAGGGCGTTGACGCCTTCAACGAGATCATGAGGATGCAGGCCTGATGCCCACGCCGCTGTCCACCGCCGCCACCCGTCTCGGGGATGCCGCGAAGAGCTTCACCATCGCCCAGCGCACCATCGCCATCATCGGCGTCGCGGTGCTCGTGCTCGGCGGGATCGCACTCACGTCCTGGCTGTCGAAGCCCTCCTACACGCCGCTGTTCTCAGGGCTCGGCGGGGAGGACGCCAGCACCATCGTCGACCAGCTGCAGACCGACGGCGTGCCGTACGAGCTGACCGAGGGCGGCGGCACCATCCTCGTGCCCGAGGAGTCGGTGTACGACCAGCGGATCAAGGCGGCCTCGGCAGGCCTCCCGTCGTCGTCCACCGGCGGCTACTCCCTGCTCGACGACATGGGCGTCACGTCCTCCGAGTTCCAGCAGTCCACCACGTACAAGCGCGCCCTCGAGGGAGAACTCGCCGCCACCGTCTCCGCGATCGACGGCGTCAAGACCGCCACCGTGCGCCTCGCCATCCCCGAGGACACCGTCTTCGTCGCGGAGCAGGGCAAGCCGACGGCGTCGGTCTTCGTCGAGACCAGCCCCGGCGCCACGCTCTCGAGCGACCAGGTGCAGGCCATCACCCACCTCACCTCCGCCTCGATCGACCGTATGGACGCCGCCGACGTCGCCGTGATCGACGCCGAGGGCCGCGTGCTCTCCGCCGTGGGCGTCGGCGCGACCGGCGGCAGCGACCAGCAGGCCTCCGACTACGAGCAGCGCATCGGTGCGTCGGTGCAGGCGATGCTGGACCGCGTGGTCGGCGTCGGCAACGCGACGGTGGCCGTGGCAGCAGACATGAAGCTCGAGAGCGCCGAGCGCGTCGAGGAGAGCTTCACGACGCCGGACAACGCGCCCGCCCTCAACGAGTCCACTACCACCGAGGCGTACGAGGGCGCCGGCGGAGGCAATGCCGGCATCCTCGGACCGGACAACATCGCGGTGCCCGAAGGCGGCGCGAACGGCGACGGCACCTTCAATTCCGAGACCAGCACGCGTAACAACGCCGTGAACAAGACCACCGAGTCCACCACCGTGCCCGCCGGAGGCATCAACCGGCAGACCGTCTCCGTGGCCGTCAACCAGGGCGCCACGGCCAACATGGACGTGGCCGCGCTGACGGCCCTCGTCTCCGGTGCCGCGGGGATCGACGCGGCTCGCGGGGACGTGGTGACGGTCGAGGAACTGCCCTTCAACGAGGCGGGTGCCGACGCCGCGGCGGATGCCCTCGCCGAGGCCGAGGCGGCGCGGGCGGAACAGCAGCGCGCGGAGCTCATCCGCACCCTGTCCATCGTGGCGGCCATCCTCCTCGTCGCCATCGTGGCGCTCATCGTCTACGCCCGCCGGTCACGCAGGCAGCGGCGCGAACCGCTGGACCTCGGCGAGCTGCAGGGCGTGTACCCGGCCCTGCCCGGTCCCGGCACGCCCGCCCTCGATCCGGCCGTCGCGCTCCTCACCCCCCTGGAGCCCGCCCCGAACACCACCACGATCGACGTCGCCGCGGTGCAGAACGCCCTGCTGGCCGGATCGGCGGAGTCCGACCTCGAGCGCATGCGTGCAGAGGTCGACGCCCTCGCAACACAGGATCCGGCGAAGACGGCCGAGTTCCTGCGCAGCATGATGGATGACAGGCAGAGCGTATGAGCACCCTCGCGCGGACCGCCGCGACCGGGACGCAGAAGGCCGCCATGGTGCTCATGCAGCTGGACCAGGCCCGCGCCGCGGAGGTCCTCAAGCAGATGTCCGAGGCCGAGGCCGAGGAGATCGTCGCGGAGATCGTGCGCCTGCGCCGGGTGGAACCCGCTGCTGCCGAGGAGGCGCTCGCCGAGTTCCACGAACTCAGCACCAGCGGCCGACGCCGGACCCGCGGCGGCATGGACGTGGCGATCGGTCTCCTCGAGACCTCGTTCGGCGCGGAGCGCGCGGCAGGCGTGGTGGGGCGCCTGGCCTCGACCGCGGCCGGCAAGTCCTTTGAGTTCCTCGACAGCGTGGAACCCGGCCAGATCCAGACCGTGCTCGAGGGCGAACTGCCGCAGACCATCGCCCTGGTCCTCGCGCACCTCCGACCCGAACGCGCATCGACCGTCCTCGCCGGGCTGAACCAGGACACCGGCACCGACGTCGCCCAGTGCATCGCGACCATGGGTTCCGCGACACCCGAAGCCGTGTCCATCGTGGCCGACAGCATCAAGATCAGGGCAGGCGCCGTCGCCGCGCCGCGCCAGGGCGTGTCGGCCATCGGCGGCATCCAGCCCCTCGTGGACATCATCAACCGCGCCGACATCGGCACCGAACGCGCGCTGCTCGACGGCCTGGAGCACCGCGACCCGGCACTCGCCGAGGAGGTCCGCGCCCGCATGCTGACCTTCGCCGACATCGTCAACCTGGAGCGCCGCGACGTGCAGCAGGTACTGCGCGGCATCGACTCCGCCGTGCTCGCATTGGCGATGAAGGGTGCCGCCGAGGCCGTGGTGACCGTGATCCGTGCCAATGTCTCCGAGCGCAACCGGGAGGTCCTCGATGACGAGATCCGCGCCGTCGGGCCGGTCCGCATGTCGCAGGTCGAGGAGGCCCGCGCCGAGGTGGTGCGTGCCATCCGCGATCTCGAGGCGCAGGGGACCATTACGATCCAGCGCGGGGACGAGGACGAGTATGTCGACTGACGCACTGACCCCCGTCGCCTTCCCGCGGCTCGGGCCCGGCTCGGGCCAGGCGGCGCACCATGCCGCCGTCACGCAGGGGCACGCCGCGGGCTACGCCGACGGGCTGGTCCTCGCCCGCGCCGAACTCGCGGAGCACCGGGCACGGCTCGACGCCGAGCATGCCGCCGCCCGCGCGCACGCGGACGCGCTCCTCGCGCAGCGGCTCCGCGTCCTCGACGCCGCCGCACGGGCGCTCGACGCGCGGACCGCGCCGGTGCTGGACCACGCCCGGACGCGCATCCTCGACGCCGCCCTCGGCATCACCGAGGCACTCCTCGGGCATGCGCTGCAGGACGGTCCGTCCTCCGCCCGCGCCGCCGTCGAGCGTGCCCTGGCGGCCGCGGATGGGGAGGAGGTGCGCGCCGTCCGGCTGCACCCCGCCGATATTGACCTGCTCGGACCCGGCATCGTGCCCACGGGTGTCGACCTCGTCCCCGATGCCGCGCTGCAGCGGGGGGACGCCGTCGCGGAGTGCCCCGACGGCTCGATCGACGCGCGCCTCGGGACGGCCCTCGCACGGGTCCGCTCCGCCCTGTCCGGGGCCACGGCGTGACGCTCGCGCTCGACGAAGTGCTCCGGCTCGCCCGGACCGCCGCAGCGCCCCAGCGTGTGGGCCGCGTGGCGTCCGTCGTCGGCCTCGGGGTGGACGTCGTGGGCCTCGACTGCGCCATCGGCGACCTCGTGACGATCGGCGACGACACCCCCGTGGACGCCGAGGTGGTGGCCGCCTCGCTGACGGGGCTGCGCTGCATGCCCTACGCCCACCTCGCAGGCATCCAGGCCGGCGCTCCCGTGCGTGCCCAGGGGAGGCCCCTGCGGGTGCCGGTGGGTCGGGGACTGCTCGGCCGCGTGCTCGACGGTGTCGGCCGCCCCATCGACGGGCGGGGGCCCCTCACCGACGTGACGTGGGTGTCCCTCGGCAACACCCCGCCCCCCGCGCTGCAACGCACCCGCATCACCGAGCCCCTGCAGCTCGGCGTCCGCGTGATGGACACGCTCACCACCGTGGGGCGCGGGCAGCGCATGGGCCTGTTCGCGGGGTCCGGCGTCGGCAAGTCCTCGCTGCTGTCGATGATCGCGCGCGGGACCGACGCCGCCGTCTCCGTGATCGCGCTCGTGGGGGAGCGGGGCCGCGAGGTCCGCGAGTTCCTCGAGGACGATCTCGGCCCGGAAGGCCTGGCCCGATCCATCGTGGTGGTCTCGACGTCGGACGAGCCCGCGCTTTTGCGCCTGCGCGCGGCCTTCGTGGCCACCCGGATCGCCGAGGCGTTCCGCGACGAGGGCTCCGACGTCATGCTGATGATGGACTCGCTGACACGCGTGGCCATGGCCCAGCGCGAGATCGGCCTCAGCGTCGGCGAGCCTCCCGCGACACGCGGCTACCCGCCGTCGACCTTCTCGCTGCTCGCCCAGCTCCTCGAACGGGCAGGGACGGGGGCCACGGGTTCCGTGACCGGCATGTACACGGTGCTCGTGGATGGCGACGACCACAACGAGCCGGTGGCCGACGCCGCACGCTCCATCCTCGATGGCCACGTGGTGCTCGACCGCAAGCTGGCGGTCGCCGGGCATTTCCCGTCCATCGACCCGCTCGCCTCGATCTCCCGGGTGGCCTCCCGCGTCACGACCCGGGAGCAGGCGGGGACCGCCTCGGTGCTGCGCCGGGCCCTGGCCGCACGCAAGGCCGCCCAGGACCTCATCGACGTCGGCGCCTACCATCGCGGTTCCAACCCGCTCGTGGACGCCGCGGTGGACCACGAGGCCGCCGTGAACGCCTTCCTGCAGCAGCGCATGGACGAGCAGACCCCGTTCGGTGAGGCGTGGAACCGCCTCGCCCACCTGACCGCGTCGATGGGAGTCATCTGATGGCACGACAGTTCCCCCTGGCCGGCCTGCTCCGGCTCCGGCAGCTGCGCGAGGACGAGGCCGCCGGCTCGCTCGCCGCGGCGAACGAGCGACTGCGTGCCTCGCGGACCCGCACCGAGGGCGTCAGCGGCGCCCTCGGCGGCACGGACCTCGATCCGGCCGGAGCGGCATCGCTGCACGCGGTGGCGGCAGCCCGCGCATCGGCCCGCAGCATGCTCGCCGATCTGCAGGCGCTCGAGGCCCGGCTGCTCACGGAGCAGGAACACGCGCAGACCACCTACCGGGGAGCCCGGGCCGCGACGATGGGCCTCGAGAAGCTGGAGGCGCGGCACAGCGAGGCCGAGGCGACCGCGCTGCTCGGCGCCGAGCAACTGGTCCTCGACGAGATCGCCTCCGCCGGCAGACTCCAGCACACAGGGAAAGACAGGGCATGACTATCACCGACGCGGTAGGCCGCATCCAGCAGATCCAGTCCACCCTCACCCTGCTCGCCGTACCGGCGGCACGTGCCGCGGCCGGCAGCGCCTCCACGACCGGCAGCGCCTCCACGACCCCGGCCGGTACCGCCACGACAGGCACCTCTGCAGGCAGCCCCACCGCCGCGCCGGGGGCGACGGCGGACCTCTTCGCCGAGGCGCTCGCCGGCGTCACCGATCCCGGCCTCGCACCGAGCACCCCGGTCACCGCTCCCGTCGCAGCCCCGAGCCCGACGCCCGTGCCCCTGCCCGTGCCGGCCTCGGGCGACGCAGCGCGTCTCATCGAGGCAGCCCGGTCGTACGAGGGCATCCCGTATGTCTGGGGCGGTACCGACCCGGCATCGGGCCTCGACTGCTCCGGCTTCGTGCAGCGTGCCTACGCGGACATCGGCATCCAGCTGCCCCGCGTGACGTGGGACCAGATGAACGCCGGCGTGCACGTCCCGTCCCTCGCCCAGGCACAGCCCGGTGACCTGCTGTTCAGCCACGACGGCGGGCACGTGTCCATGTACCTCGGGGGCGGCAAGGCCATCGACGCACCGCAGCCGGGCCAGACCGTCGCCGTGCGCGACATGTGGGAGACGGACGCGAACATCACCACCATCCGCCGCATCCTGCCGGAGGCTCCCGCAGGTTCGGCGTCCATGGCGCCGGCAGCCCTCACGCCCCCGGCCGCCACGGGTCCCGCCGATGAGGCGTACGCCGCGCAGGCCGCCTTCCTCGCGAGCATGGCACGATGAGCCCGGTTCAGGGTCAGCCGATCGCGGCCGCTCCCCGCGACGCGATCCGTTCCATCCGTCCGGCAGCTGGAGGCCGCGACGGCGGGTCCCCAGCGGCGTCGTTCGGTGATGCCTTCCGCAGGCACGCGGAGCGTCCGGACCGCTCGTCCGATGCCGCTGAGGCAGCCGGTGGAGCGCAGGGCGATCCTGCCGATGCCGCCGCGTCGTCGGTTGCCTCCGCGTCCGGCGCAGTGGCGACGGCACAGCCCGGGATCCCTACGAAATCAGGCTCCCCGGGCAGCGTTCTCGGATCCACCGGTGCGTTCACGCCGTCCATCGACGCGCAGGCCGCGCAGTCCGCACCGGCCGCACCGGCCGCACCGCAGGGGTCAGCACCGGCCCTGACGGGCTCGTCGGAGGCATCCGGCGCCCCGACCGCGGCGTCGTCGGAAGCCTCCGGCGTCGTCCCGTCGACGCCCGGGCAGGCACCCGCACGCCGGGACGGTCCGCCGTCGGCCGGCCCGTCGGTGTCGCTGGGAGCGCCAGGCACGGTGAGCTCCGTGGCCGACACGGCGGGCACGGCGGGCACGGTGACCCAGACGTCCCCGGGACCTGCGGCGGCCACGGCGGGCCGGCAGGCCCTCGCATCCGCAACGACGCACATTCCCGCCACTCCAGGGATCCCCGGGGCAGGTGAGCAGGCGGGGATGACGGCGGCCCCGCTCGAGGTGGCCGGAGCGGGTGCCGCTGCCGTGGCCCTACCGACGGGCGGAGCGCTCGGCACGTCCGGCGCGCACGCCCCATCGTCAGCGGGTGAGGTGGTCGCCGACGACGCGGCGACAGGGCAGGGCGAGCCGCACCAACCCGCACCCGGAGGGATGCCGGCTGCCGGCTCGTCGACCTCCGCCGCCCCCCTTGCCGAAACCGTCGGGCACACGGACCCCGTCCAGCTGCCTCCGGCCGCCCGGGCCGACCTGCCCGTGCAGCAGGTCCCGTCCGCCGTCGTCGGTGCCGCCGACGCTCACGCGCCCGCACGGCAATCCGCCGCTCCCTTGCCGCAGCAACTCGGCGGTCCCGCTTTCGCGCTCGCCCAGGCGGCGGCGGACACGCCGGGCGGGACGAGCACCATCACCGTCACCGTGGCGCCGGAAGACCTCGGCCCCATCACCATCCGCGCCAGCCTCTCCCCGGACGGAGCGCGGATCGAGTTCTTCTCCGCGACGGACGGCGGCCGCGAGGCGCTCAAGCAGGCGTTGCCGGACCTGCGGCGGGAGGCGTCGTCGTCGGGCCTGTCCGCATCACTGGACCTCGGCACCGGCACGCCGGATGACGGCAGGGACCGGGCGCGGGAGGACACCGGACGGCGCTCTCCGGCCGCGGAGAACCGGACCCCGACCGCCACCCCCTGGACGGGCCGCCCGATCCCGGGCACCTCGACCCTCGACCTCTTCGCCTGATCCGGAAGGACACCCATGCCCATAGATCCGGTCGCGTCCGCGACCTTCGCCCCCACCGTGACACCCGCCGCCGGCACCCGTCAGCAGGCCATGGACTCCGAGGTGTTCATGTCCCTGCTCGTGAGCCAGCTGCGCAACCAGGACCCCAGCGCGCCGATGGATACCAACCAGATGATCTCCCAGACCACTCAGCTGGCCATGATGGAGAAGATCACCCGGATGACCGGTCTGAGCGAGGAGAACTTCCACCTCCAGATGCGGTCCTCGGCCGCCGCACTCATCGGCAACGAGGTCTCCTATACGGGGCTGGACGGCGTCGAGGCCCGCGGTCTTGCGACCGCGGTCTCCTACAGCGGCCCTGTCCCCACGGTCACCATCGGTGGCAAGAGCATCGCCCTCGACCTCGTGTCCGGTGTCGGCGCACTGCCCGCCCCGGCCGCACCCTGACCCCCGAGCCTCACCAGACCCTTCTGCTCCGCACTCCGCACCGAAAGGCACCATCATGCTTCGCTCGCTCTACTCCGGCATCTCGGGGCTCCGCTCCCACCAGACCATGCTCGACGTCACCGGCAACAACATCGCCAACGTCAACACCACGGGCTTCAAGGCCTCCGCCACCCAGTTCCAGGACACGCTGTCCCAGCTGACCCAGGGCGCGGGCGCACCGCAGGAGGCCCTCGGCGGCACCAACCCCGCCCAGGTGGGCCTCGGCGTGCAGGTCGCAGGCATCGTCACCAACTTCTCGCAGGGGTCGGCCCAGGCCACCGGCCGCGCCACGGACATGATGATCTCCGGTGACGGCTTCTTCATCACGCGCCTCGGCGGCGAAACCCTCTACACCCGGGCAGGCGCGTTCACACCCGACGCCGACGGTCGGCTCGTCACGCCCGACGGCTCCCTCGTGCAAGGCTGGTCCGCCGTCAACGGCGTCGTTCAGGAGGGCGGCGCGGTGGGAGACCTGCGGATGCCGAAGGGTGCCGTCTCGCCGGGACAGGCGACGACGACGGCCCGCGTCACCGGCAACCTCCCCGCGGACGCGGCCGTCGGCACGCAGATCCTGCAGGAGAGGGTGGTGTACGGCGCGGACGGCACGGCCCGCGACCTCACCCTGACCTTCACGCGCTCGGCCACGGGCTGGACCGTCGCGGGCCAGGACGCCAACGGTGCGGCGGGTGCCACCGAGCTCCTGCTGCCCAACGGCCAGGCCGCCGCGGGCTCCTCGGTGGCGGTGGGTGGCATCGCCGTCGACCTCTCGGGCGTCACGGGCTTCGCCCAGCTCAAGACCGTCTCCATCTCGGAGGGCGACGGTCGCGCGGCCGGTACCCTCGAGTCCTTCACCGTCGGGGCCGACGGCACCCTCGTGGGCGCCTTCAGCAACGGCAGCCGCCAGCCCCTCGGCCGCGTGGCGCTCGCCGGTTTCGTGAACCCGACCGGGCTGGAGAAGGCGGGCGGCTCCTCCTACCGTGCGACGGCGAACTCGGGCGCCGCCGCCATCGGCGCCGCCGGCGCCAATGGTCTCGGGTCGCTCGACGCCGGGACGCTCGAGATGTCCAACGTGGACCTCTCGCAGGAGTTCACCAACCTCATCGTGGCGCAGCGCGGCTTCCAGGCGAACGCCCGCATCATCACCACCTCCGACGAGGTGCTGCAGGAACTCGCGAACCTGAAACGCTAGACCGGCCCGGGCACCGGCCGGCCGTGGCCCGTCAGCGGGAACTCGCCCCTGCAGGCGGGCATGCGCGGGCCCGGCCAGGAAGTGTCACGCATCACCGGGTGGGCAGGGTGAGGATCTCGGCGCCGTCGTCGGTGATCGCGATGGTGTGCTCCGTGTGCGCCGTCCGGCAGCCCGTGGCGCTGCGGAGCGTCCACCCGTCGGCGTCCGTGATGAGCGACGCGGTGTCCGCCATCACCCACGGTTCCAGCGCCAGCAGCAGCCCGGGACGCAGCTCGTAGCCGCGCCCGGGACGTCCGGTGTTCGGGATGTGCGGGTCCTGGTGCATGGTGGACCCGACGCCGTGTCCGCCGAAGTCGGTGTTGATCGGATACCCCGCCTCGTGGAGGACCGAGCCGATGGCATGCGAGAGGTCGCCGATGCGAGCGCCTGGGCGCGCGGCGGCGATCCCTGCCGCGAGCGCGCGTTCCGTCGCGCTGATCATCGCGGCAGTTCCCTCGTCCGCGGAGCCGCCCACCACGAAGCTGATCGCGGAGTCGGCGACCACCCCGTCCAGGGACACGGCGAGGTCGAGGGACAGCAGGTCGCCGTCGGCGAGGGCGTAGTCGAACGGCAGTCCGTGCAGCACGGCGTCGTTGACGGAGGTGCAGATGTAGTGTCCGAACGGACCGCGGCCGAAGGACGGCGCGTAGTCGACGTAGCAGGACTGTGCGCCCGCCTCGGTGATCATGGTCCGGGCCCAGCGGTCGATGTCCAGCAGGTTCGTGCCCACGGTGGCGCGGCTCCTGAGATCCTGCAGGATGTCGGCGACCAGGGCGCCCGTGGCTCTCGCGCGGCCCACCTCGGCGGGGCTGAGGATCTCGATCATGCGGTGCCTGCTTCCATGAGTACCAATAACTATCCCGGTAATACTATCCCAGGACTAGACTCGGGGTCATGGTCAGACTGCCACTCACCCCGGCCGACGTCGAGCGCGGACAGCGCCTCGGGATCCTCCTGCGTCGGGCCAGGGGAGAGCGATCGATGCTGGAGACCGCCCTGGACGCGGGAGTCTCACCCGAGACCCTCCGCAAGATCGAGTCGGGCCGGGTCGCGACGCCGGCCTTCCCCACCATCGCTGCGATCGCCGACGTCGTCGGCCTCTCCCTCGATGACGTGTGGGCCGAGATGAACCGGACCGACGACGGCCTCGAGGCCGTGGATTCCGCATCCGGTGCACGCCGGCAGCTGGCCTCGTAGGCGCCTGCCCAGGAGAGTGGAGAATCGTCCATGACAGCCACCGCATCCTCCCTTGATCGACCGGCCCTGATCGTCGTCGACGTGCAGAAGGGCTTCGATGATGCCGGGTTCTGGGGGGAGCGGGACAACCCGGCGTGCGAGGACAACATCGCCGCTCTGCTCCGGTACTGGCGGAGCAGGACGTGGCCGGTCGTCTTCGTCCAGCACGACTCCGTCCACCCTGCTTCGCCCCTGGCGCCGACCGGCCCCGGACATGCGTTCAAGGACGTCATCACGGGGACGCCCGACCTGCTCGTGCGCAAGACGGTGAACTCGAGCTTCTACGGAACTCCTGACCTGCATGACTGGCTGCAGGGGGAGGGCATCACCGAGGTGGTCATCTGCGGCATCACCACCAATCACTGCTGCGAGACCACGGCCCGGATGGCCGGGAACCTCGGGTACGACACGTACTTCGCGCTCGACGCCACGCACACCTTCGACCGGACCACGCCCGACGGCGTGCCCGTCGCCGCGGCGACGCTCTCCGCCATCACGGCGACGAATCTGCACGAGGAGTTCGCGACCGTGATGAGCACGCGGACCCTGCTCGGTCGGTAGGAGCCTTCGATGCCGGCGTGCCCGGCTTCCCGGAACCGTCCCCGTCCGGACAGCGGCGTCGGAGCCGGCGGTCCCCGCCACGGCGGCGCGGGGTGCGACGCGGAGGTCTTCAGTCGAATCTGACGAACGCCCGCACGGCACCACCGCGGAACTCGTCCGTCCGGGCATAGCCGAGGGCTTCGTAGAACGCCGTCTGCCGCGGCTCGTCGTCGGTGATGAGGACCTTCTGGCGCACGTGCGGGTAGGGCTCGAGCGCGCGTTCCACGAGGGCCCTGCCGATCCCCCGTCCCTGGTGCGACGGCAGGACGAGGACGTCCTGGAGGTAGCAGATCGACGCATCGTCGGAGATGACCCGGGCGAGGCCGGCGAGCACCAGTCCGTCGCGGGCGGCGACAATCGTGGACGAGCCCTTCAGGGCGCGGGTGAGGTTCCCGGGATCGCGCGTGTAGGCCGTCCATTGCACCGCCCCGTAGAGCGCGAGGACGTCGTCGAGGGCGAGGTCCTCCGCCTGCACCGCCTCGATCGAGATCATGATCCATCGAAGCACAGGATGAGGGCGGAGTGAGCTCGGCGCGCGCCCATGAGGGCCTGGAACCCGGCGGATGGTCTCCGCGGCCCGAGGACAGGGGGCCTGAACGAGGTCCGCCGGTGCCTCCGGCGCTTACGAAGCGTGCGCGCGTGCCGACAGTGGGGGAGAGAGGCCCCGCCGGGGCGTCCCGACTCCAGGATGTCCGATGATCGTGGTGACCCGGCTCAACGAGAGCCAGTTCGCGGTGAACCCTGACCTCATCGAGCGTATCCACGAGAACCCGGACACCACGCTGGTGATGGTCGACGGCGCCAAGTACATCGTCACCGAGTCCCTGGCCGAGGTCATCGACCTGATCGCGGCCTACCGGGCCCGCATCATCTCCCTCGCACGCTTCGCCCCGGCCGAGGGAGTGCCCGAGGACCACCCGGGCCAGCGGCCGCTCGGACTCGTCCGCGACCCCGGGGTGCACCGCGCTCCGGCCGCTCCGGCCGCTCCGGCGCACCCCGCCACGCCACAGGACGGCGCAGCCGCCCCCGTCCCGCTCCGACCAAGGAACACCTAATGGATCCCGCAACACTCGTCGGCATTCTCCTCGCCTTCGGTGCGCTGTACGCGATGATCACCCTGGAGCACGCAAGCGTCGAGGCGCTCCTCCTGCCTGCACCGATGATCCTCGTGTTCGGCGCCACCCTCGCCATCGGCATCGCCGGAGGCACCCTCAAGGACTTCCTGGTCGCGGTGAAGGCCGTCCCCGCAGCGCTCATGGGCAAGACCACCCCGCCCCAGGACACGATCGACAGCGTCGTGGTCCTCGCCGAGAAGGCCCGCAGCGAGGGGTTGCTGGCCCTCGAGGAGGAGGCCAACGCCGCCACGGACCCGTTCCTCCGAGGCGCTCTCCAGAACATCGCCGACGGCACTGACGGCGAGGAACTGCGCGAGATGCTCGAGGACGAGATCGACTCCGCCTCCCAGACACACCGCACCGCCTCGAAGTTCTTCGCCAGCCTCGGCGGGTACGCACCGACGGTCGGCATCATCGGGACCGTGGTGTCCCTCACCCACGTGCTGGAGAACCTCTCGAGCCCCGACAAGCTCGGCCCCATGATCGCCGCCGCCTTCGTCGCGACGCTCTGGGGCCTGCTGTCCGCGAACTTCCTGTGGCTGCCCATCGGCACGCGCATCAAGCGCCTCGGTGAGATGGAGACCGCCCGGATGACGCTGCTCATGGAGGGTGTCCTCGCGGTGCAGGCCGGCAGCCAGCCCCGCCTGCTCGGTGAACGGCTGAAGGCCATGGTGCCACCGCACGCGCAGGGCAGGGGCGGCAAGGACGCGGAGAAGGACGTCAAGGGCCCGGGCGGGAAGATCACCGCCCAGGGCAAGGCCGCCGCGTGAGCAGGCGCCCCCACCGGAAGCGGCGCGGCGAGGACCACGGCGAGGAGCACCCCGACGAGCGCTGGATGGCGTCCTACATGGACATGGTCACCGTGCTGATGTGCATGTTCATCGTGCTGTACGCGATGTCCTCGGTGGACCAGCAGAAGTTCGAGCAGTTGCGCGCCTCGCTCGCCACGGGCTTCGGCACCGTGGAGACGGCGACGGTGGACACCGCCGAAGGCACCGTGGTGCCCGCCGAGTACGCGAACGCCGATGGCGAATCCTTCACCGGGGGAGCGGCGCTCGCGGACGTGGACCCCGAGGCGCAGAAGGACCAAGCGGGTGCCGCGGACGTCTCGGCGCCCACGCCGTCGCCGCTGCCCTCGGACGGCGGAGCCGCGGAGGTCGCGGCGCCGTCGCCGTCGCCCTCGCCGTCCGCCGGTGGGGACGCGGCGGAGCCGACGACGGACCGTGAGCGTGCCGCCGCAGAGGTCGAGAGTCTCCGGGCGCTGCAGGAGCGGATCGACGCCGGACTCCGCGAGCGCGACCTCGCCGCGTCCGTCCGCTACGTGATCGACGAGCGGGGCCTCACCATCCGGCTCGTCGGGTCCGAGACCTTCTTCCTCCCCGACAGCGCACAGCTCACGGAGCAGACGCAGCGCGTACTCGAGAGCGTGGGACCGATCCTGGCGACCATCCCCAACGAGGTGGGGGTCGAGGGGCACACCGCGCGCCTGCCCGACTCGGTGCCGAGGCCCCTCGACTGGGAGCTGTCCACCCAGCGGTCCGTCAACGTGGTGCGGAACCTCGTCGACACCGGCGGGGTCCCCGCACCCCGACTGGCGGCCATCGGCTACGGCGAGTCGCGGCCGCTGGCACCGGGCACCACGGAGGCGGAGCTCGAACTGAACCGCCGCGTGGACATCGTGGTGCACTCCGACGAGCCCGAGAGCGTGCGCGCCCTCATCCCGGGGATCGCCGCCGGCGACTGAATCGCTAACACCCCGCCGCCGCCGTCCGATAGTCGGTGGTGTGACGGTCCAGGAACAACTCTCCTTTGGCGTGCCCTCAGCGACGCCCAGGGCGGTGGATGTCTATGACTTCCGCCGGCCCACGACGCTCGCCCGCGAGCACTCCCGCGTGCTCGAACTCGCCTTCGAGACGTTCGCACGCCAGTGGGGTACCCAGCTCACCGCGAAGGTCCGCGTGATCTCGCAGGTGACCAGCGAGCAGGTCCTCATGCAGACCTACAACGAGTACGCGGCGTCGCTGCCCGCGACGACGGCGATGGTCCTGTGCTCCATCCCTGACCATTCGAGCAAGGCCGTGATCCAGTTCCCCGCCTCCGCGGGCCTGTTCTGGGTGGATTCGATGCTCGGCGGCCACGGGACCGTGCCCCCGGGTGAGCGCAAGTTCACCCAGATCGAGCAGGCCCTGATCCGGCGGCTGATGGACGATGCCCTCGAGGGGCTCCACTACTCGCTCGGCTCGGTCCTGACGCACCAGCTCGGCATCGACTCCCTCCAGTACAACTCGCAGTTCGCGCAGGCCGCCTCGACCACGGAACTCATGATCGTGGGCACCTTCGAGATCCGCGTCGGGGAGCGGTCCTGCCCGGCGACGGTCGCCATCCCTGCGCAGCTCCTGCTGGCACAGCTCGGGGACACGAACCCCACCGCGACCGGCGAGGACGCCCGGGAGCTGATCGAGCAGCAGGTCGCGCACGTACCCGTCGACGTCGCGGTACAGCTCGCCGCGCTGCCGGTCCTGCCGTCACGCATCCTCGACCTCGCCGTGGGGGACGTCCTGAAGCTGCCCCATCCGCAGCACCGCCCCTTCGAGCTCGCCGTCAGCGGACAGCGGCTCGGCGAGGCAGCCCTGGGCCAGAACGGCTCACGCCTGGCCTGCGTAGTAGTGACCACCGAGGAGAACACCGCACCATGAACACCACCACCGCCGAGCACGAGGCCGCCGCGTCCCTCGCAGCACGACTGCCGCTTCCCGGTCCGCTCACCGCCGAGCCCTGCAGCGCCTCCGAGGTCCCCTCCGCCAGCGCCTCGACCGCCGTCGTCGCGTCCTTCGTGGGGGCCTCCTCCGCGGACCTCGCCGTCGTCCTGATCGACGCCCAGCCCCTCGCCGTCGCCGCGGGGACGCCGTCACCCCTCGTCTCACCGGCCGACGTGCTCGTACCGGCCCTCGAGGCGGCGTCCCGTGCACTGGGCGACGGCGTGCTCGGCGCGCCCGCCGTGCAGGACGCGCTGCCGCTCTTCCGCGACGCCGAGACCTCGGTGTTCCGCCTCGCGGGCGCCTCCGGTACCGTCGGCTGGTTCGCCGTGCGCCTGCGCGGAGCACGCCCGGGTGCGGCTCCCCGCCGCTCCGCGGCCCCCGCGGGCGCCGCGAACCTCGGCCGCATCAGCAACGTCGAGATGGCCATGACCGTCGAGATCGGACGCACGCGCATGTCCGTCCGCGACGTGCTGGACCTCGAGCCCGGCGCCGTCATCGAACTCGACCGGTCCGCCGGCGCGCCCGCCGACGTCCTGCTCAACGGTCGCCTCGTCGCCCACGGCGAGGTGGTGGTCGTGGACCAGGACTACGCCGTGCGCATCACGCAGATCCTCGACGTCGCCGACGGCACCCTCTAGTGGACGTGGTGGTGCTGGCGCTGCGGGTACTCCTGTCCCTCGGCGTGGTCCTCGCGCTGCTCTTCGTGCTGCACCGGAAGGTCTCGAAGATCAACGGCAACCGCGCCGGAGCGGGCCTCGTGTCCGTCGTGGCGCGGCAGGGCATCGGCGCGAAGGCCTCGGTGGTCGTGCTCGACGCCGAGGGCACCCGCTTCTATCTCGGCGTCACCGAGCAGTCGGTGTCGGTTCTTCACTCCTCGGCCGCGCCGCGTGCGCTGCAGGCCGTTCCCGGGTCCGACGGCGTCGCCCCCGATGCGGGGTCCGTCCCGGCACGCCCTGCCCACGGCCCGGCCACGGGTCCGGTCCCGGGCTATGGTGCGGGCCCTTCCGTGGGCCCCGCCGCAGACACGATGGCGGAACCCGCCGACGCCCGTTTCGCTGCCTCCCTGCGGCTCGCCGGGTCGGATAGCGGCTCGACGCCGACTCCGGGCACCGGTCCGGTCAGCCGCCGTGCAGCACGTGCGGCCCGAACCGCGGAAGCCGCACCTCCCGCAGCGCCGCTGCAGGGGTCGATCCTCTCGCCCGCCACGTGGAAGCAGACCGCGGCCTTCCTGCGCCAGGGACGGGCGGGGTGACGACGGCGATTCCCCTGGCCGTCCCACCGGCACGTCCCACAGGCCCTGCCCTTCGCTTCCGTGCACCGGCCATCGTCGCCGCGCTCCTGCTCGCCGTCGTCGCCCTCCTCCTGGGGGCCGCAGCAGGTCACGCCGGCGGGCTCGACCCGGCCGTCCCGGCACCCACGGCACCGTCCGCTCCCGCCGACCCCGCGGCCCCCACCGCGCCGGGCACCGGGGACGGCCTGTCCGTGGAGATCAACGGCGTGAACGGGGAGCCGAGCTCCGCCGTCCTGACCCTGATCGGCATCACGCTGCTCTCGGTGGCACCCGCCCTGCTGCTGATGATGACGTCCTTCACCAAGATCTTCGTGGTGCTCGCCATGACCCGGAACGCGCTCTCGCTGCCGTCCATCCCGCCCAACCAGGTGCTGGCGGGGCTGGCCCTGTTCCTGTCGCTGTTCATCATGGCTCCGGTCCTCACCGAGATCAACGAGCTCGCCGTCCAGCCCTACCTCACCGGCGCCACGACGTTCACCGAGGCCCTCGAGCAGGGCGCCGGCCCCCTGCAGACGTTCATGATGGCGCACACCCGCGAGGAGGATCTCGCGCTCATGACGCGCGCGGCCGGGCAGCCGAACCCCGAGGACGCCGCGAGCGTCCCGCTGACCACCCTCATCCCGGCGTTCATGATCTCGGAGCTGCGCGCCGCGTTCATCATCGGGTTCGTGATCTTCGTGCCGTTCCTCGTGATCGACCTCGTGGTGTCCGCCGCACTCATGTCGATGGGCATGATGATGCTCCCGCCCGTCATGATCTCGCTGCCGTTCAAGATCCTGCTGTTCGTCCTCGTGGACGGGTGGGGACTGATCATCACGTCGCTCGTCAACAGCTACCAGGGCGGCTGACATGGATGCCAACGCCGTCCTGGACATCGGCCTCGCGGGAATCTGGGTCGCCGCGAAACTGTCCGCGCCCGTGCTGCTGACCGCCCTCGTGGTGGGCTTCGCCATCTCGCTGCTGCAGTCCATCACCCAGATCCAGGAGGTCACGCTCTCCTTCGTGCCGAAGGCTGCCGCCGTGTGCCTCGCCCTGCTGATCTGCGGCCACTGGATGATCGCGGAGATGGTCTCGTTCACCAACGAGATGTTCGAGCGCATCCCGGGCCTCCTCGGGGGCGGCTGACATGGAGATCGCGCTCGACCAGGGCCGGATCGAGGCCATGATGCTCGCGGGCGTGCGGATCGTCGCGTTCCTCGTGATCGCCCCGCCCTTCTCGTACCGCGGCATCCCTGCACGCATCAAGGCGATGCTCGCCATCGGCCTCGCGCTCGCGGTGTCCCCGCAGGTCGCGGACGGCTACGAGACCGGCGGCACCGGGGCCTACATCGGCGCCCTGGTCCTCGAGCTCGTGGTCGGCGCAGCCCTGGGCTTCCTCGTGCTCGTGGTCTTCTCCGCCATCCAGTCCGCCGGCAGCCTCATCGACCTCTTCGGCGGCTTCTCCCTCGCGCAGGGTTTCGACCCGCAGTCGATGGTCAACGGCGCCCAGTTCGCCCGCCTGTTCCAGCTGACCGCGCTGACGCTGCTCTTCACCTCCGACGGCTACCAGCTCATCATCGGCGGCCTCGTCCGGACGTTCAGCGCCCTGCCCCTCGGCGGCGGACTGGACCTGGCGGAACCCGTCGAGGCGCTCACCGGCGCCGTCACGGGATTGTTCCTCGCCTCCGTCCAGATCGCCGGACCGCTCATCGTGGTCCTGTTCCTGGCCGACGTCGGACTCGGGCTGCTGACGCGCGTGGCACCCGCGCTGAACGCCTTCGCGCTCGGCTTCCCACTCAAGATCTTCATCACCCTCAGCCTCGGCGGGGTGGTGTTCGTGGCCCTCCCCCGGGTCGTCTCCACCCTCGCCGACGACGCCGCGGCCCTCCTGATGGGGGTGGGCTGACATGGCGGAGGATTCCGGCGAACGGACCGAGCAGGCCACCGACAAGCGGATGAAGGACGTCCGCTCCAAGGGCCAGCTCGCCAAGTCCGAGGACTTCACGGCGTGGATCGGTGTGGGCGCCGCGGCGCTCCTGCTGCCCTCCCTCATCGCCCGCGCGGGTGACGCCGCCACGGAGCAGCTCGTCCGCGTCGCCGACAGCATCGCGGATCCCGACCCCGCCGTCGCCCTCGAGGCCCTCGCCGACGGCGGTGCGTCCCTGACGGCGATCCTGGGGCCGTTCCTCGGCGTGCTGCTCGTCGCCGTGCTCGGCACGGCCGCCCTGCAGGGCGGCATCCACGTGAAGAAGTTCTCGGGCAGGTTCGAGCAGTTCAACGTGGTCACCGGACTCAAGCGGATCCTCGGCGGCCAGGCCCTGTGGCAGGGCGCGAAGGCGCTCCTGAAGACCGCCGTCGTCGCGCTGGTGCTCGTCGTCGTCATCCAGGGCCTCATGCCCGTACTGATGGCGGCCGGGGGACTCTCCGTCGCCTCGCTCCTGAACACCGCCGGGGACGGGACCGCTGCGCTCCTGCAGGCCGCCGTCGTCGCAGGGCTCGCCCTCGCCGCGCTGGACGTCCTCGTGGTGACGCGCCGCAACCGCAAGAAGACCCGCATGACCAAGAAGGAGGTCAAGGACGAGAACAAGAACTCCGAGGGCGACCCCCTCATCAGGTCCCAGCGACGCTCCCGCCAGCTCGCCATGAGCCGCAACCGTATGATCGCAGCCGTGGGTGGCGCCGACGTCGTCCTCGTGAACCCCACGCACGTCGCCGTCGCGCTCACGTACGAGCCGGGACGGTCGGCTCCGCGCGTCGTCGCGAAGGGCGCGGGCGTGATCGCGGCGAGGATCCGCGAGGAGGCGGAGAAGAAACACGTCCCGATGGTCTCCGACGTCCCGCTCGCGCGCGCCCTGCACGCGGCGTGCGAGCTCGGCGAGGAGATCCCGTTCGAGAACTACGACCAGGTGGCCCGCATCCTGGCGTTCGTCATGTCCCTGAGGACCCGGGGTGCCGCCCGCGGCGTCCACACCCTGCCCGTCCGACCCGCAGCCGCCGGAGGCCCCCGATAATGCGCTCTTCCCTGCCCAAGTTCCTGGTGCCCGTCGGTGTCGTGGGGATCGTCCTGCTCCTCGTGGTGCCGGTGCCGTCACCGCTGCTGGACGTGCTGATCATCATCAACATCCTGCTGGCGCTGGTGATCCTGCTGAACACCATGTTCGTGCGCAAGCCGCTGGACTTCTCGGTGTTCCCGTCCCTGCTGCTCGTCGCGACGCTGTTCCGCCTGGGCCTGAACGTCGCATCCACCCGCCTCGTCCTCGGGGACGGGTACGCGGGGGAGGTCATCGAGGCCTTCGGGCACGTCGCCATCGGCGGGTCGATCATCATCGGCGCCGTCGTCTTCCTGATCCTCGTGGTCATCCAGTTCGTCGTGGTCACCAAGGGCGCCGAGCGGGTGGCGGAGGTGGGTGCACGCTTCACGCTGGACGCCATGCCGGGCAAGCAGATGGCCATCGACGCAGACCTCAATGCCGGGCTGATCACGGACACGCAGGCCCGCGAGCGGCGCGCCGAGGTCTCGGCGGAGGCCGATTTCTACGGCGCCATGGACGGCGCGTCGAAGTTCGTGAAGGGCGATGCCATCGCCGGGATCATCATTATCGTCATCAACCTCGTCGGCGGTGTCGCGATCGGCATGCTGCAGGACGGCCTGCCCGTCGCCGAGGCGCTCAGCACGTACGGGCTCCTCACCATCGGCGACGGCCTCGTGACGCAGATCCCGGCGCTGCTCATGGCCGTGTCCACCGGCATGATCGTCACGCGCTCCAACGCCGACGCGGACATGGGCTCGACGGCGGCGCAGCAGCTCGGCCAGTCGCAGAACGCCCTGCGCATCGCGGGGGCCGCGGCGATCGTCATGGCGCTCATCCCCGGCATGCCGAAGCTGCCGTTCATCGTGGTGGGCGCCGGACTCATCGTCATCGCGCAGCGGCTCAGGAGGTCCGAGGCGGAGGCCCGCACGGCGGCCGCGGCCCTCGAGGCGGAGGCGTCCGTGCCGACGGCCGACAGCACGGACGACCTCCTCGAGCAGATGCGCGTCCACGCCCTCGAGGTGCTGCTGGCCCCGGACCTCGTGGACGTGGTCACCGGGGCCCCGGACGACCTCCTCGGGCGGGTCCGTGCCCTGCGCCGGAAGATCGCCCTGGAGCTCGGCGTCGTGGTGCCGCCGGTCCGCACGCGCGACAGCATCGACCTGCTGCCGGCCACCTACGTCATCAAAATCGCCGGCGTCGAGGCAGGCCGCGGAGAGGCCCCGCGCGGCAAGGTCCTGGCACTGGGTGACCACCTCGCGCACCTTCCCGGTACCGCCGTCGTTGAACCCGTGTTCGGGCTCGCGGGCAAGTGGGTGCCCTCGGAACTGCGCCACAACGCGGAGCTCTCCGGCGCCACAGTGATCGACCGCGTGTCGGTCCTCGTGACGCACCTGTCCTCGGTGATCACGACCAACGCCGCACGCCTGCTGACCCGCGAGGACGTCCGGGTCCTGACCGACGGCGTCCGACAGGTCAACCCGTCCGCCGTCGAGGAACTGGTGCCCGGGCTGCTGTCCCTCGCCGAGGTGCAGCGCGTCCTGCAGGGGCTGCTGTCCGAGCAGGTGCCCATCAACGACCTCGCCCGCATCTACGAGGCCCTGACGCTGAAGGCGAAGTCGTCGTCGGACCCTGAAGGCCTCGTCGAGGCGGCACGCCTCGCCCTCGGACCGGCGGTGACGCAGCAGTATCTCGACGGCACACTGCTGCGGGTGATCATGATCGATCCGCTGCTCGAGCAGTCGATGCTCGAGGGACTGCGCCCCTCCGACCAGGGCACGCAGATCCTGCTCGACCCCTCCCGGACCGAGGCCGTCCTCGCGTCGGTCCGGTCCACGACCGCCGACATCGAGGCCTCGGGGCACAACGCGGTGCTGGTGTGCGCGCCGGCGCTGCGGCCCGCGCTCAAGCGGCTCGTCGGACCCCAGGTGGCAGGACTCCCGGTGCTCTCGTACCAGGAGGTCACCAGCGCCAATGTCGCCATCGAGACCGTAGGGGTGGTCCGTGGCACCGCAGCTGTTTCATCTTGAGGGTGCCTCCCTCGAGGAGCTGAAGGCACAGGCGGCCGCCCTCCATGGTCCGCGGGCGCTCATCGTGTCCGCAGAGATCGTCACGGTCGGCGGCATCCGCGGCGTCTTCGCGCGCAGGCACTACGAGATCGTGGTCGAGGTCCCGGACGACGCACGTCCCGCCGGCGTACGCCCGCGCGGGCGGCGCAGCGCCGTTCGCCAGGCGTCGGGCATCGACGCGCTGCTGCAGCAGGCCGAGCTCGACGAGGTGCGCCTCGCCGGAAGCACTCCCGCGGGTCCGGGCGGCGCCGGGCCAGGGCCGGGTCCGGCCCGCGCCACGGCGCCGCGTCCGACCGGCGCCGGACGCCGGCAGGAACCGGTGCCGGCCGCCGTCTCCACCGACTCGGGCCTCTTCGCGGCCCTCATGGACAACCTCACGTTCGCGACGGACTCTGCCCCGGTCGCGCCTGCCCCGGTCGCGCCTGCCCCGGGTCCGACGGCGCCGGCCCCGCCGGTCGTCGCTCCGAGTGCGCCCGTGCAGCCCGTCGTGGTCCCGGGCACTGTCGTCACCCCCGCCGCCGTCGTGCCCGGACCTCCCGTCCAGCCCTCCGCCCCCGACGCCGTCGTCCCGCCCCTCGCCGTGGCCGCCCACGACCCAGCCGAGCTGCCGGACCTCGCAGGACACGTCGTCCGGGAGCCTGCGGCACCGGCGGGCGCACCAGCAGTCCTCGGCGCGCCCGGCGACCTCGTGACCGTCGTGGGTTCACCCGCTGCCGGCTGGGAGGTGGTGCAGGCGATGGCGGCCGGGTTCCGCGGGGGCGTCCCGTCCGCGGTCGCCGTCGCCGGGGGCGTCAGCGGCTGGCTCCGGCCGGATGCCCGCAGGATCGAGGACCACCTCGACGCGAACGCCGCCCGTGCCGCCGGGGTGGACGGCGGGCACCCGGTGTTCCTCGCGGTGGCGTCCGGGGATCCGGTCACGGACAGCCGGCTGCTGCTCGCCCTGCGCCCGGACCAGGTGTGGCTCGCCGTTGATGCCGGACGGAAGGAGGCCGACACCGCGGCGTGGGTGGGCGCACTTCGCAGGAGCATGGAGCGCGCCGGACTCGAACCGGCAGGGCTCGCCGTCGTCGGGCGGGCGGCCACGTCCACCCCGGACACCGTGCACGACCTGGGTCTGCCGGTCGGCTGGCAGGACGGCCCCGCCGGACGCACGAGAGCCGCCGGTCGCCGTCGAGCCGAGCCGACCGGGATAGAGTGACACGATGCTGGTACTCACGCGAAAGGTCGGCGAGCAGATCCTGATCGGCGACGACATCGTCATCACGGTGCTCGATTCCCGCGGTGACGGCATCCGCATCGGTATCGATGCGCCACGGGGCGTGAAGATCCAGCGCGAGGAGGTCCTCCGCGCCGTCACGGAAGCCAATCTCGCCGCCGCCGCTGCCGATGCAGCGGGCGCCGACGCCCTGAAGGCACTGCTGCAGTCGGGTGCGGTGGTGTCCACCGAGGCCCCTGCGGACGGGCACCCGGACAGGTAACAGAGTCCTCGCACAGGGGCGAGGACTTCCCGGGAGGACGATCGGCCGTTGCCGCCGGGAATCCACGGGTTCCAGCCTGACGCCACCTGGTAGGACCGACACGGAGGTGCCTCGTGGCTACTGGAGGAACCGGATTCGACGACGTCCCGTTCGACCTCATCCCGCTGCCATGCCACTCGCCGAAGGCCGGGCACGACGACGGCCGGTACGTGCGGGACGCCCGCACGTACGGGCCGTGACGACATCGCGGACTTCTTCGAGCAGGTCTTGGCCCAGGACTCCGAACGGACCCGCCACAACCGCATGCCTCCTGGACATGGAGAGACCCCGGCGGCGAACCGTCCGGGGTCTTGGTGGAGCCTCCTGCCAGAGTCGAACTGGCGACCTTCTCATTACGAGTGAGACGCTCTACCGACTGAGCTAAGGAGGCAATGCTTTCCGGATCCGGGTTGCACCCGGGGCCGATCCACAAGCTCCAACTTTATAGGAGGGTCCGGCCCGCGGTCAAAATGGGGGAGCGGGACGAGAATTCGCCCGCGGTTCACCCCGTTGCCGCCTCCAGTACGTCCTTCGGTCAGCAGGGCGCCGGATCCTGAGGTCCACCCGCGTCCGGCATGGGAACGGGTCTGGCCGGCAAAGGGGACGCCATGACGCAGGACCGCTCATTCTCGCTCGCCGTGATCGACATGGCCGGGACCACCGTGGACGAGGGCGCCCTGCAGGAAGAGGCCTTCGCGCGAGCACTGGCCTCGCACGGGGTCCATGAGGGCTCCGGCAGCTTCGGCGCCATGACGGCGTATGCGCGACGCACCATGGGCACGTCCAAGGAGCTCGTCTTCCGCAGCCTCTTCGACGACGTCGCGACGGCCGTGGACGTGAACCGGACGTTCGAGGCTGCGTACGACACCCTGCTGGCCCGCCACGGTGTCGAGCCGATCCCGGGCGCGGAGGACGCGATCCTCGCGCTACGGGAAAGGGGTCTGAAGATCTGCCTGGCCACCGGCTTCGGCCGCCACACGCAGAACATGATCCTTGAGTCCCTCGGCTGGATGGGGCTCGCGGACCTCAGCCTCTGCCCCTCCGACGCGGGACGCGGCCGCCCGTACCCCGACATCATCCTGACCGCGGTCCTCGCCCTCGACATCGAGGACGTGCGCTCCGTCCTGGTGGCGGGGGACACCACGTCGGACGTCGTCGCCGGGCAGCGCGCCGGAGCGGGCGCCGTGATCGGGGTCCTGACGGGAGCGCACTCGGAGGCCGAGCTGCGGCTCGCGGGAGCCGACGCCGTCCTGCCGTCCATGTGCCACCTGCCGCAGTGGCTCGGACCCACGCCGGTCGGGGATCAGCAGCGCGTCCCGTCCGCCGGGACCGTCCCGTCGATGAAGTAGGAGTCGACGAGGTCCAGGATGCAGTCGTCGGACCGGCCGTAGGCGGTGTGCCCCTCGCCCTCCCAGGTCACGTGCACGCCGGACTCGAGCTGCCCTGCCAGGGCCGTGGACCACTCGTAGGGCGTGGCGGGGTCCCCCGTGGTGCCGATGACGACGATCGGGGCCGCCCCCGCCGCCTGCCGCGGCGCCGGCTCGCCGGTCGACGGATACTTCCACGGCGCGCAGGTGATGCCGCCGTAGGCGAGGAACCGCCCGAAGGTGGGCGACGCCCCGACGAGTTCCTCCTCGTCGGCGCGCATCTGCGCGGGATCGCTCGTCATGGGGTAGTCGAGGCAGTTCACGGCCAGAAAGGCGGCGGTCGCGTTGCCGACGTATCGGCCGTCCGGCTGGCGTTCGGCGGACAGGTCCGCGAGGAAGAGCATGCTGGTCGGGTCCCCGGCCAGGGCCGCCCGGACCGCGTCCGTGAGCGTGGGCCAGTTGCCGTTGTCGTAGAGCGGGAGGATGAAACCCTGCACGAACGTCGAGGCCGGGACGAGCCGGCCGTCCGCCGCCGTCATGGGTTCCCGCTCGACGGCAGCGAACAGGTCCTGGATCTGGCGGACGCCGTCGTCCACGGTTCCCGTGTACGGGCACTCGGAGCCCTGCTGGCAGGCGGCCACGTACGCGCGAACCGCCCGCTCGAAGCCGCCCGCCTGCCCGAGCGTGATGTCCTCGCTGCTCAGCGACGGGTCGATCGCGCCGTCGAGCACCAGGCGGCCCACCCGTCCGGGGAAGAGGTCCGCGTAGGCCGCGCCGAGCTGGGTCCCGTAGGAGAAGCCGAGGTAGTTGAGCTTCTCGTCGCTGACCACCGCGCGCAGGATGTCCATGTCGCGTGCCGCCGACTCGGTGTCCACGAAGCCGAGCAGCTCGCCCGTGCGCTCGGCGCACACGTCCGCGTACTCCTGCGCGTCCGCGGTCATGAGCGCCAGCAGCTCGTCCTCGGAGGCGTCGACGGGGTAGGCCTCCTGCCGCGCCTCGTCCTGCTCGGCATCGGTGTAGCACTTCACAGCACTGGACCGGTTGACCCCGCGCGGGTCGAACCCGAGGATGTCGTAGTCCTCGCGCAATCGCTCGCTCGTCACGTAGTCGAGGGACTCCTTGACGATGTTGACGCCGGAGCCCCCGGGTCCGCCGGGGTTCACGAGGATGGTCCCCTGCGCCTCGCCCGTGGCGTCAGAACGGATGGCCGCGATGTCGATGCTGCCGCGGCCCGGGTCGCTGTAGTCCAGCGGCACCTCGATCGTGGCGCAGGAGAACGAACCCTCGCACTCCTCCCACCGCACCTCCTGGGTGTAGAAGCCGGTGAGGTCCCCGGGCACTTCACCGATGGCTGCCGGATCGGCGGTCTCCACACCCGACACGGGACGGTCCGCCGGGCCGGGGGAGAAGAGCGTGCAGCCGGACAGGCCCAGCACCGCGGCGGCGGACGCCGCGAGCACGGTCAGGGCACGACGGCGGGGCGCCCGTGCGGGGGGCGTTCCAGGGGTCATCGGTCGAGGTCCTTCCGGGACAGCAGGCTGACGGTCATCGCTTCGATCGCGAGCAGGGGTGACACATTGGTGCTGACGAGCCGCGTGCGGACCTCGTTGATCACCTCGAGGCGCAGCAGGGTGTCCTCGGCGCTCTCGCGCTGGGCGAACTCCTCGAGCTCCGGGCGCAGCGGTTCGTTCACGAGCGGCTGGTCCGCGTCGGCCTGCAGCATGAGGACGTCCCGGTAGAAGGAGATGAGGTCGGTCAGGGCGCGGTCGAAGTAGTCGTTCTTCGAGCGCTTCGCGCGGCGCGTCTGGTCCTCCTCGAGGCGCCTGATCTGCGCCCGCATGGACGGCGGCATGGTGCCCGTCTCGGGGGCACCGAGCGTGGCCAGCAGGGCGGCCCGCTCCTCGGCGTCGCGCTGCTCGAAGGAGCTCTGCGCCTCGGCCTCGGCCAGCTTCACCAGATCGGCCGCGGCGCGCATGGCGCCGGCCACGGAGCGCAGCGTCAGCGGGAGCCGGACGATCTGGTTGCGCCGCTCCCGGGCGCCCTCGTCCGTGGCCAGGCGCTTCGCGACACCGATGTGGCTCTGGGCGGCCCGCGCGGCCGCTTCAGCCGTGACGGGATCGATGCCGTCACGGGCCACCAGCAGATCGGCGACGTCCTGCACGGGCGGCAGCCGCAGGCCCACCGAGCGGCAACGGGAGCGGATGGTGATGAGGACGTCACCCGGGCTCGGCGCACACAGCAGCCAGATGGTGCGCGGCGGCGGCTCCTCGATGGCTTTGAGCAGCACGTTGGTGCTGCGCTCCTGCATGCGGTCGGCGTCCTCGACGATGATGATGCGCCAGCGGCCCGTGGACGGCTTGTCCTGTGCCTTGCGCACGAGCTCGCGGGCCTCGTCGATGCTGATGGTCACCTTCTCGGTGGTGACGTTGGTGAGGTCGGCGTGGGTCCCCGCGAGGACGGTCCGGCAGGCCTTGCACGCACCGCAGCCCCGCTCCGTCAGGGTCTCGCGCTCGCAGAGCAGCGCGGCGGCGAAGGCCCGCGCGGCGTTGGAGCGGCCGGAACCGGGCGGGCCGGTGAACAGCCAGGCATGCGTGGGAGCGCCGGACTGGGCGGCGCGACGCAACTGCTCCACCACCTGCTCCTGCCCGCGCAGCTCGGCCCACACGCCGGTGGTGGGCAGGCTGGAGGGGCCGGCGCTCATGTCGGCGCTCATGCGGACCCTCCGGGCAGGGCAGCCACGATGGACCGGTGGAGCTCCTCCGGCGTGCCGGACGCGCCGAGCACCACGTAACGCTCGGGTGCGAGGCGCGCGAGCTCGAGGAAGGCGTCCCGGATGCCGGCGTGGAAGCCGTCCGGCTCGGACTCGAGGCGGTCCTCGGCGGCCGCCCCCGCGGTGCGGCGGCTGCGACCCACCGCGGGGTCGACGTCGAGCAGCACGGTGAGGTCGGGAAGGAGACCGTCGGTGGCCCAGACGTTCACGTCGAGGACCGCCTGCGCGCCGAGGCCGCGGCCGGTCCCCTGGTAGGCGACGGAGGAGTCGATGTAGCGGTCGCACACCACGACGTCGCCGCGCTCCAGGGCGGGCACGATCACCTGCTGCACATGGGCCGCACGCGAGGCGGCGAACAGAAGGGCCTCGGTGCGGGCGTCGATCTCGCCGTGGCCGTGCTCGAGGACGAGGGAGCGCAGGGTCTCCCCGATCGGGGTACCGCCTGGTTCGCGCGTACGGACCACTCGACGTCCGCCGGCCTCGAGGGCCCGGCAGAGCAGTGTCGCCTGCGTCGACTTGCCGCCGCCGTCGCCGCCCTCGAGCGCGATGAAGAGCCCGGGAAGCCCGTGGGGGAGGGGAAAGGTCACGCGTTCAGCCTACCGAGTGGCGGCGACCTTCAGCACTGGTCACACTTGCCGGCGGCATCGGCTCCGCGGTTAGGCTCGGGGGATGGCTTCCGTGCGCTCCGACCTCGCCCCCGACACCCTCGCCGTCGCAGCGGGCAGGCCGCCCCGCGAGCACGACGCGCCCATCAACCCGCCCCTGGTCCTCACCACGACGTACCACGAGACCCGCGCCCCCGAGCCCGGGGACCGCATCTACGCCCGCGGTTCCAACCCCACCTGGGACCCCTTCGAGGAGGCCCTCGCAGCCCTCGAGGGTGCGGACCTGCCGGCCCTCGTCTTCGGCTCGGGCCTCGGAGCCGCCGCGGCCGCACTGTCCCTCGTCCCCCCGGGCGGTGCCGTGGTCATGCCGCGCCACGCCTACGCCGGGTCGCTCGGCCTCGCCGCCGACCTCGCCGCGCAGGGCCGCTTCGAGCTGGTGCAGGTGGACATCGCCGACACCGCCGCCGTCCTCGCGGCGCTCACCGCGCTCGCCGCCCGTCCCGACGCCGGCTCCGTGATGCTGTGGCTCGAGAGCCCCACGAACCCGATGCTCGAGGTCGCCGAGCTGGGCGTCCTCACCGCGGCCGCCCACGCGGCCGGTGCGGTCGTCGTCGCCGACAACACGTTCAACACACCCATCGTCCACCGGCCGCTCGAAGCCGGTGCCGACGTCGTCCTGCACTCCGTCACCAAGTGGCTCGCCGGGCATTCCGACGTCGTCCTCGGTGCCCTGGTGACCTCCGACGCCGGTCTGCGCGAGCGGCTCCTGGCGCACCGGACGCTGTACGGCGCGATCGCGGGACCGTTCGAGGTGTGGCTCGCGCTGCGCGGCCTGCGCACGCTCGCCCTGCGCATGGAACGGAGCCAGGGGACGGCGGCGTCGCTCGCACTGCGTCTCGCGGATCATCCGGCGGTGCGCCGCGTGCGCTACCCGGGCCTGCCGTCGGACCCCGGCCACGAGCGTGCCGCCGCGCAGTTCAACGGTTTCGGGGGCATCGTCAGCATCGAACTCGACGACGTCGCCACGGCCGACGCCCTCGTGGCCGCCGTCCGCCTGTGGCTTCCCGCGACCTCGCTCGGCGGTGTGGAATCGCTGATCGAACGACGACGGCGCCAGCCCGCCGAACCGCTCACGGTGCCCGAGGCGCTCGTGCGTCTGTCGGTCGGCATCGAGAACCCGGAGGACCTGTGGGCGGACCTCGACCAGGCGCTCCGCCGGGCCGCGGGGCGGGACGGCGGGCTCTGATCCGGCGCCCCGGCTCGTTCCGCGCCGGGGGCGACCCCGACCGGTCGGGACAGGGCCCGCGATGCGGCGCCGAGGGCGGGCCAGCTAAGCTGGCAGCGTGGCTCTCGTATACGCAACCCAGTACTACCTGTACCTCGCGCTCGGCCTGATCGCGCTGGGCATCGAGGTGTGGGCCTTCACCGACTGCGTGCGGCGTCCCGGAACGGCCTTCGAGGCCGCCTTCAAGCGGACCAAGGGCTTCTGGCTCGCCCTCACCGGAGGCGCCGTCGTCGTGGGCCTGCTGTCCGCCCTGAGCAGCCGTGGCGGCTTCAACATCTTCCAGCTCGTCGCCATCATCGCCGCCTGCGTGTATCTCGCCGACGTGAAGCCCGCCGTCAGCCAGACCACCGGTCGCGGCGGCAGCAGCGGACCCTACGGACCCTGGTAGATCGATACCGTCCGCCCGGCTGCTAGCCCGGCCGGACGGCGTCCCAGCCCACGGTGATCTCGCCGAGGCGCCACCGGGCCGGCCCGTCCAGCAGCGGCCAGCCGTCCGCCCTCAGGGCCGAGCACGTCGCCAGCCAGCGCTGACGGTTGCCGAAGGGCGCGAGCGGTGCGGCGTCGAGCCACGCCCTGTCCAGGGCGCGGAGGTATCCGTGCACGCGTTCGCCGTCGACGTTGCGGTGGATCAGTGCCTTGGGCAGGCGCTCGGCGACGTCGGACGGGAGGACGAACGCCCCGAAGCGCAGCGAGATGCTCAGGGAGACCGGGCCCTCACGTGTCAGCGAGATCCACGTCGAGCGCCGGCCGATCTCGTCGCACGTGCCGTCGATGAACAGGCCGCCGGGCGCCAGCCGCGTACGCACCTCGTCCCAGTAGGCGGCGTACTCGTCCTCGGCGTACTGGCGCAGCACGTTGAACGCCCGCACCACCGTGGGCCTCCTGCCGTCCAGCGGCAGCTCGAAACCACCCTGCCGGAAGCTGAGGCCCGGCACGGCGAGGGGATCCGCGGCGGTCACCCGGGCGGGGTCGATCTCGATCCCGACCACCTCGACGTCGTCGCGCACGGACCTCAGGCGCGTGAACATCTCCACTGCCGTGACGGGGGCGGCCCCGTAGCCGAGGTCCACCACGAGCGGATCGGCCGCGCGGCGGAGGCGGTAGCCCTGGGGGCCCGCCAGCCAGCGGTCCGTGCGGCGGAGGCGGTTGGGGTTGGTGGTGCCGCGGGTGATGGCCCCGAGAGGTCTCGGGGGACGGGGACGCGGAGGCACCCATCAAGGGTAGGGCACCGCCGCAGGACCGCCGGTACGGGACCCGTTCCCGCAGCCCGTAACGCTGGGGCGGCAGCATGACCGCCGGGGCCCGATACGGCAGACTGGGACCATGACCTACACACTGATCCTGCTACGTCATGGGCAGAGCGAATGGAACGAGAAGAACCTCTTCACCGGCTGGGTGGATGTGGCGCTCACGGAGAAGGGCCGCGAGGAGGCGACCCGCGGCGGTCACCTGCTGACCGAGGCCGGGATCCTTCCCGACATCGTCTACACGTCCCGGCAGAAGCGGGCCATCATCACCGCCAACCTCGCGCTCGAGGCCGCCGACCGCAGCTGGATCGATGTGAAGCGCAACTGGCGCCTCAACGAGCGCCACTACGGGGCGTTGCAGGGCAAGGACAAGGCCCAGACCCTCGCCGAGTTCGGCGAGGAGCAGTTCATGGAATGGCGCCGGTCCTACGACACCCCGCCGCCGCCGCTGGATGACGCCAGCGAGTACTCCCAGGCCGGCGATCCGCGGTATGCGGACCTCGGCGACGACGTCCCCCGCACCGAGTGCCTCAAGGACGTCCTCGAACGCTTCCTGCCCTACTGGGAGTCCGACATCACGGTGGACATCAAGGCCGGCAGGACCGTCCTGATCGCCGCGCACGGCAACTCGCTCCGTGCCCTCGTGAAGCACCTCGACGGCATCAGCGACAGGGACATCGCGTCGGTGAACATCCCCACGGGCATCCCGCTGGTCTACGAGCTCGACGAGGACCTCCGACCCGTCAAGGCCGGCGGCACCTACCTCGACGCCGACGCCGCGGCTGCGGCGATCGAAGCCGTCGCGAACCAGGGCAAGCACTAGCCGGACGGCAGAAAGGAACGACGGCGGTCCCCGGAAGGGGCCGCCGTCGTTCCTGTCCGGTCGTGGGTCAGTTCAGCGGTGCGCTGGGCTGCCACTCACCGGTGACGAGGTACGTGACCTTCCGGGCCACCGAGACGCCGTGGTCGGCGAAGCGCTCGTAGTAGCGGCTCGCGAGGGTGACGTCCACCGTCGTCGGCGCGCTCTCCTTCCAGTCCTCCGACGCGACAGTGCGGAACACGCTGGCGTGCAGCTCGTTCACACGGGCGTTGGCGACGTTGATCTCGTTGCCGAGGTCCAGGTTGCGTGTCTCGAGGAGCTCCGTGACCTTCGCCGCGATCTCCACGTCGAGCGAGGCGAGCTCGTCGAAGGTGGCCCGGATGCTCTCGGGGATGACGTTCGCGGGGAAGCGCAGGCGGGCGAGCTGCGCCACGTGGCGGGCGAGGTCCCCCATGCGTTCCAGTGACGCGCTCATCCGCAGCGCGCCGACGATCATGCGCAGGTCGGAGGCCACGGGACCCTGCAGGGCGAGGATGTCGATCGCACGCTCGTCGAGGGAGTTCTGGAGGAAGTCGATGCGCGCGTCGGCGGCGATGACCTCCTGCGCGAGCTCGGTGTCGGCGGTCTGGAAGGCGCTGTTGGCCCTCTGGATCGCCTCGGACACGAGCTGCGAGATCTCGATCAGCTCCTCGCCGATCTGATGTAGCTCGGCCTGAAAAACCTTACGCACGTAGGCGTCCTTCCCATTTCGTCTTGTCCAACGGTGCACTCCCGCTCGAGCCTTCCAGCCGTCGGTGAACTGATGCTCCGCTTTGTGTGAACGTTAGTTGAACCACCTGTCCATTGCCACCGGATGGGGCGGGGCCGGAAACGGCAGAGCATAAGCTAGGTCCGTGGACCCCCTACTCCTGACGCTCGTGGCCGGGCTGGTCGGCCTGGCCCTCGGCGTGAGCGGCATGGCGGCGTTCCGCGCCAGCGAGGCGCAGCGGATCCGGCTCCTCTACGAGGACGAGCCGTCCCTGCCCGACGGCGCTGCGGAGGTCCTGTCCATCATCGGCAGGGCCTACGTGATCGTGGACGCGATCGACGGCGTCGTCCGCGCGAGTCCCGCGGCCTACGCCTTCGGTCTCGTGCGCGGGCACACCGTGGTCCATGCGGAACTGCTCGAGCTCACGGCCCGCGTGCGGCGCGACGGCGTGATCGAGCAGCAGCAGCTCGAGCTTCCCCGCGGGCCCCTCGGCAGGAGCACGATCGTGGTCCAGGTCCGCGTCGCGGCCCTCGGCGCCGAGTACATCCTGATCCTCGCCGACGACCGCACGGAGATCACCCGGACCGAGGAGATCCGCAACGACTTCGTCGCCAACGTCTCCCACGAACTGAAGACACCGGTGGGCGCCATCTCCCTCCTCGCCGAGGCCATCGACGACGCCGCCGAGGACGAGGTCGCGGTGCGCCGCTTCGCGCAGCGCATGCACAAGGAATCGGGCCGGCTGTCGGCCCTCGTGCAGGACATCATCGAGCTCTCCCGCCTCCAGGGCGCCGACGTGGTCCGCCGCGGCAAGGCGGTGGACATCAACTCGGTCATCGCCGAGGCCGTGGACCGCAACAAGCTGCCCGCCGAGAGCAAGGGGATCGAGATCGTGGTCGGCGGTGCCGTGGCCGCGCCCGTGTTCGGCGACCGCGACCTGCTCATGACGGCGTTCCGCAACCTCATCGACAACGCGATCCGCTACTCGCCGGAGGGCACGCGCGTGGGGGTCGGCGTCCGATCCCGTGACGGACTCGTGCAGGTCTCGGTGACGGACCAGGGCACCGGGATCACGCCGGAGGAGCAGGAGCGCATCTTCGAACGGTTTTACCGGATCGACGCCGCGCGATCCCGGCAGACCGGCGGTACCGGTCTCGGCCTGAGCATCGTCAAGCACGTCGTCTCGAACCACGGCGGCGAGGTGACGGTGTGGTCGCAGGCCGGGCAGGGCAGCACGTTCACAGTCCGGCTCCCCGAGATGGAGGCGAGCGCGGACGACGACGACGGCGCCGCGGGCGGATCGGCGACCGACGCGGGCAGGGGTGCCGGACAGGGCGCCGACAGGAAGTCAGTGAAGAAGGGCAGCACCGCTGCCCATGAGCAGGGAGTCAAGGCTTGAGCCGCATTCTGATCGTCGAGGACGAGGAGTCCTTCAGCGACCCGCTGTCCTACCTCCTCGGCAAGGAAGGCTTCGAGGTGTCCGTCGTGGACAACGGCCTCGATGCCATCACCGAGTTCGACCGCTCCGGCGCGGACCTCGTGCTGCTGGATCTCCAGCTGCCGGGGCTCTCCGGGACCGAGGTGTGCCGACAGCTGCGCCAGCGCTCGAGCGTCCCGGTCATCATGCTGACGGCCAAGGACGCGGAGATCGACAAGGTGGTGGGCCTCGAACTCGGCGCCGACGACTACGTGACCAAGCCGTACTCCTCCCGCGAACTCGTGGCGCGCGTCCGCGCGGTGCTCCGCCGCCAGGGCGAACCCGAGGAGCTGATCTCCAACACCATCCAGGCGGGCCCGGTCCGGATGGACATCGAGCGCCACGTGGTGAGCGTCGACGGCGAGCAGGTGGCGCTGCCGCTGAAGGAGTTCGAGCTGCTCGAGATGCTGCTCCGGAACTCCGGCCGGGTCCTGACCCGCGGGCAGCTAATCGACCGCGTCTGGGGATCGGACTACGTGGGGGACACCAAGACCCTGGACGTGCACGTCAAGCGCCTCCGCGGCAAGGTGGAGCCGGACCCGTCCAACCCGCGGTACCTCATCACCGTCCGCGGCCTCGGGTACAAGTACGAGCCCTGACCGCCGCCGTCGGACCGCCTCCGGACGCAGAACTGCCCGCCCCCGATTCCCCGGGGACGGGCAGTTCTGCGTCGATGCGGTCCCGCGACGGGGCTAGTGCCCGCCCTCGGCTTCGCCGCCTCCGGTGGTGCCACCCCCGGCAGCGCCGCCCTCGCCCTCCGCGGCCTCCTCGGTCGCGGCGGGCTCGCTGGGACGCGGCGTGTAACCGCCGGGAACGTACTCGCGGTACTCCTCGAGCGTGCCGTCGAGGACCGGCACCTCGAAGACGGCCTGCTCGCCCTCGACGTCGAACTCGACGTCGATCAGGGAGCCGGGGATGTCCTCGACGCCGTCGAGCGTGGCGTCGTCGGAGGACTCCTCCTCGAACCTGAACTGGCCCTGGCCGTCGATCGTGATGCTCGTGGATGCACCGCCGGCGCGGATGGAGAGGTCCACGGGCTCGTCGCTGGTGTTGAACACGGTCCCGACCAGGCGGCCGGCCGTCTCGTCGTCGCGACCGACGATGAGGATGTTGCGCAGGAGTACCGGTCCGAGGTCCTTGACGATGCCGTCCGACGCCGCATACGGCGCCGTCGTCGACTGGTCGACGGTGAAGCTGCAGCCCGAGACGCCCAGCGTCAGCAGCACGGCGCCGGCAGCAACGGCCTGCTGCACTCGGTTCTTCGGTGCACTATTCACAGCACAAACTCCTGGGGGTTCAACAGGTGGGACAGATGGGTAATCCGGAGCGGACCTACCGAACAGACTATCGGCAAGACCGCCGAAGCGTGGTGTCGGATCCGTCGGACACCGGGGCCCCGGATCACGGGAATGCGCCCTCGTCAAGGGGCGCATCATAGTTCTTTCCCCTTGTTTCGGCCGTCTGACCTGCGAAAACGCGGAGTCGGCGTGTCGTTACCGTGATAAACTGGTTCCCGGGAAAGGGGAAAGTCCACATGGTTTTTGAGGTCGGCGAAACAGTTGTCTACCCTCACCACGGCGCAGCCAAGATCGAAGAGATCAAGATGCGCGTCATCAAGGGCGAAGAGAAGATGTATCTCAAGCTCAAGGTGGCACAGGGTGATCTGACGATAGAAGTACCAGCAGAGAACGTTGACCTCGTAGGGGTTCGCGACGTGGTCGGCAAGGAAGGCCTCGAGCACGTGTTCGACGTCCTACGAGCCGAATTCACGGAAGAGCCCACCAACTGGTCGCGCCGCTACAAGGCCAACCTCGAGAAGCTCGCCTCCGGCGACGTCATCAAGGTCGCCGAAGTGGTCCGTGACCTGTGGCGCCGCGACCACGACCGCGGACTGTCGGCCGGAGAGAAGCGGATGCTCGCGAAAGCGCGGCAGATCCTGATCTCCGAGCTCGCACTCGCGGAGAAGACGGACGAAGAAAAGGCTGCCAGCGTCCTCGACGACGTCCTCGCCTCCTAGGGGACGGGCCGGCCACGGAAGAGGGACCCTCGGGTCCCTCTTTTGCGTTCCCCTGGCATAGGGTGACGGGGTGTCCGAGAAGAAGCCTGCCGTCCGCGCCGAGGTCGGCGTCGTCATCGTGGCCGCCGGCTCGGGGCAGCGGCTGGGGCAGGGGATACCGAAGGCGCGCGTCCTCTGCGCCGGGCGCACCCTCCTGGAGCACTCCCTCGCCGCGGTCGTCGCGTCGGAGGTCGCAGCCTGCGTGGTCGTGGTCCTCCCGCAGGACGACGCCGTCCTGTCCGCCGTGGTCGCCGATGCCGCCGGGCGGGCCGGGGGATCACCGACGATCCTCGCGGTGACCGGCGGCACCACCCGGACCGCCTCCGTGAGCGCGGGACTCGAGGCCCTTCCGCCGTCTGCCGGCGTGGTCCTGGTCCACGACGCCGCCCGTGCACTCACGCCTCCGGACGTGTTCCGGCGCGTTGCCGGCGCCGTCGCCGCGGGCGCCCCCGCCGTCATCCCGGTGCTGCCGGTGGTGGACACGGTCAAGGTGGTGGAGGGCGACATCGTCACGGCGACGCCCGACCGTTCCGCGCTGCGCGCCGTGCAGACCCCCCAGGGATTCGACGCCGGGATGCTCCGTGCCGCGCACGCGGACATCGACCCGGACGATCCCACGATCACCGACGACGCCATGTTGATGGAAGCGCGCGGATCGGCGGTGCGGGTCGTCGAGGGGGACCCCCTCGCCTTCAAGGTCACCACCCCCCTCGACCTCGTCATCGCCGAGGCCGTGCTCGCACCGGGATCATCCGGGGCTGCGCCCGGTCCCGAGCACGGCCGTCGTACGTCCGGTCGGGGTTCCGCCGGCGTCCCCGGCGTGACCGGTTGAGCCCCCACCCCTACCAGCACCAGGAGCGGCCATGTACCTGAGCGAGCACACCCATCTCCCGCGGACCGGGATCGGCGTCGACGTCCATGCCTTCGCACCCGAGGAAGCCCCCGCTCCGCTGTGGCTCGCGGGCCTGCTCTGGGACGGGGAGCGGGGGCTGTCGGGCCACTCCGACGGCGACGCCGTGGCGCACGCCGCAGCGGACGCCCTGTTCTCCGCCGCGGGTGTCGGCGATCTGGGCACCCACTTCGGCACCGACCGTCCCGAGTACGCCGGCGCCCCGGGTGCGACGCTGCTCGCGGCCGCCGCCTCGATCGTGCGCGATGCCGGGTTCGACATCGGGAACATCGCCGTCCAGCTCATCGGCAACCGGCCGAAGTTCGCACCCCGCCGTGCCGAGGCGGAAGCGGTCCTGTCCGACGCCGCCTCAGCCCCCGTCAGCATCTCCGCCACGACCACCGACGGGCTCGGACTGACCGGCCGGGGGGAGGGCATCGCCGCGATCGCGACCGCCGTCGTCGTGCGCGCGCGCCCCCGCGGCACGTCCGCCGCACCGGAGCACGCGACCGCCCCGGTGTCGGAGCGCTGAGAGCACCCACCCGGGTGGACCCGCCCGCCCCCGGAACGCCTGGCCCGCCCCGCCGCGCCGGCGGTACGGCCTGTTCCTGCGACGCCGACCGTCCGCGGCCTCCGGGTAATCTGGACCGGTGAGCCTGCGATTCTATGACACAGCCCGCGCCGAGGTGCGCCCCTTCCAACCCCTCGAGCCGGGCAGGGCGAGCCTCTACTACTGCGGTGCCACGGTGCAGGGCATGCCGCACGTCGGCCACGTGCGGTCGGCGATCGCGTTCGACCAGCTCACGCGGTGGCTCGAGGCACGCGACCTCCGCGTCACGGTGGTGCGGAACGTGACGGACATCGACGACAAGATCCTCGCCAAGTCCGAGGACTCGTTCCGGGAGGGCGCCGGCGGGGAGGACCCGTCCGTGGTGCCCGAGGAGCAGTGGTGGGCTCTCGCGTACCGATTCGAGCGGGAGTTCCACCGCGCGTATGCGGCCCTCGGCGTCCGCCCGCCCACGTACGAGCCGCGCGCCACCGGCCACATCCCCGAGATGCACGCCCTCATCCAGCTGCTGATCGACCGCGGTCACGCCTACCCCGCGCCGGACGGCTCCGGCGACGTCTACTTCGACGTCAGGTCCTGGCCCTCCTACGGTTCGCTCACGCGCCAGGACATCGACGACATGCAGGCCGCGCCCGACGCCGACCCCCGGGGGAAGAAGGACCCGCGCGACTTCGCGCTGTGGAAGGGCTCGAAGGACACGGACCCGACGAGCGCCTCCTGGTCGAGTCCGTGGGGTGCTGGCCGCCCCGGCTGGCACCTCGAGTGCTCGAGCATGGTCACGAAGTACCTCGGCACCGAGTTCGACATCCACGGCGGCGGCCTCGACCTGCGGTTCCCGCACCACGAGAACGAGATGGCGCAGTCCCAGGCCGCCGGACACGCGTTCGCCCGCTTCTGGATGCACAACGGGATGGTGACCTACGGCGGCGAGAAGATGTCGAAGTCGATCGGCAACACCGTCAGCCCCCAGGAGATGATCGACGCCGCAGGCCCCCGCGTGGTGCGCTACTACCTCGGCCAGGCCCACTACCGCTCCGTGCTCGACTACCGCGGGACGTCCCTGCAGGAAGCCGCCGCGGCCGTCGCGCGCATCGACGGCTTCATCGCCAAGGCCTCCGCGCGGGTAGGCGCCCCGACGCGCGGCCCCGTCCGTGCCGTCGACCTCCCTGCCGCGTTCGCGGACGCCATGGACGACGACCTCAACGTGCCGCAGGCCCTCGCCGTGCTCCACACCACGGTGCGCAGCGGGAACACCGCGCTCGCGGCGGGCGAGGACGACGCCACGAGGGCGAACCTCGGCGCCGTCGCCGCCATGACGGCGGTCCTCGGACTCGACGACGCCGGGGACGCCGTCGCAGGGTCGGCCGCGGGCGGCGCGGCCGCGAGGGCGCTGGAAGCCCTGGTCGAGGACCGGATCGTCGCCCGGACGGAGGCGCGGCGGGCCCGGGACTGGGCGCAGGCCGACGCCATCCGCGACGGGCTCACCACCGCCGGCATCACCCTCGAGGACTCCGCGGACGGCGTCCGCTGGTCGCTCGCAGGGGATTAGCGGCTCCCTTCCGGTCCGCCCCCGGCACGTGCTGATGCACGTGCCGGGGCGGACCACCGCCTCCGCGTAAACTGGAGGTGATTCTTCCTCTATCTATGAAGGTGTTCTTCCATGGCCAGTCACGGACGTCCAGGCGCGGTTCGCAAAACGAAGAAGGGCCCCACCATCGGCACCGGCGGCCACGGGCGCAAGTCGCTCGAGGGCAAGGGACCCACCCCGAGGGCGGAGGACCGCCCGTACCACAAGGCGTACAAGAACAAGGAGCTCGCGGAGCGCTCGGCAGCCAAGCGGGACGGCAAGGGCGCAGGCACCGGTCGCACCAAGGGCAAGGCCGCCGAGGAAGTCGTCACGGGCCGCAACTCCGTGGTGGAGGCGCTGCGGGCGGGCATCCCCGCGAAGGCCCTCCACGTCGCCATCCGGATCGAGATGGACGACCGCGTCCGCGAGTCGCTGAAGATGGCCGCCGATCGCGGCATCCCCGTCATGGAGACCGGCAAACCGGAACTCGACCGCATGACGGACGGCGCGGTGCACCAGGGACTCATGCTGCAGATCCCACCCTACGAGTACGCCGACGCGCTGGACCTCGTCGACGAGACCATCGAGCGGTACCGGCGCGGCCACATCGGCAACGCCCCGCTGTTCGTCGCACTGGACGGCATCACCGACCCCCGCAACCTCGGCGCCATCATCCGCTCGGCGTCGGCCTTCAGCAGCCACGGCGTGATCGTGCCCGAGCGCCGCTCGGTCGGTGTGACGGCCTCAGCCTGGAAGACCAGTGCCGGTGCCGCCGTGCGCGTGCCCGTGGCCCGCGTGGGCAACCTCAACTCGGCGCTCAAGGCCTTCAAGGACAAGGGCATCTTCGTCCTCGGGCTCGACGGCGACGGCGACGTCTCGCTGCCCGAGCTCTCGCTCGGCCGCGACCCCATCTGCATCGTCGTCGGTTCGGAGGGCAAGGGTCTCTCCCGGCTCGTGCGCGAGAACTGCGACCAGATCGTGTCCATCCCCATCGATTCCGCCATGGAGTCGCTCAACGCGTCGATGGCGGTGGGAATCACGCTCTACGAGGTGTCCCGCCAGCGTTCCTCCTGACCGGCCGCGCATGACGAACCCCGCACCGCTGCCACCCGCCTCCCGGGAGTTCCCGCTCGGGCTCCACGCCGTCAAGGGCGACTGGGGGTCGGACACGCATGCCAACGCAGCGGTCTGGGCGCCCGCCGTCACCTCCATGGACGTCCACTGGCGCCGCACGGACGGCTCCTGGACCTCCGAGACGCTCGTGGGACTCGACGGCGGCGTCCACCACGGCGTCGTGGGTCCCCTGGCGCCCGGCGCCCCGTACGCCTTCTGGCCCACGGGCCAGGACCTGCCCGGCCCGGCAGGGAAGGCACAGCTGCTCCTCGACCCCTACGCCCGGGCGATCGAGACCGTCCGGACAGATGCAGGGACGGACGAGGGTTCGTCGCGCTCCTACTACTCGGTGTTCCTGGAGCACGCCTTCGACTGGGGCGCGAGCGAACGCCCCCGCACCCCGTGGCGGGACACCGTCATCTACGAAGCCCACGTCAAGGGGCTCACGAAACTCCACCCCGACGTGCCCGAGGAGCTCCGCGGGACCTACGCCGGACTGGCCCACCCAGCCATGGTGGGGTACCTCCGCGACCTCGGCGTGACCGCCGTCCAGCTCCTCCCGATCCACTTCCACATCGACGAACCGCACCTCGAACCCCTCGGCCTCAGCAACTACTGGGGCTACAACACCCTCGGGTTCTTCGCGGCCCACACCGACTACGCCACCGACGCAGCGCGGGCGGCAGGACCCTCGGCCGTGCTCGACGAGTTCAAGGGCATGGTCCGGACGCTGCACGAGGCGGGCCTCGAGGTCCTCCTCGACGTCGTCTACAACCACACCGCCGAAGGCGACCAGCACCGCCCCGCGCTGTGCTGGCGCGGGCTGGGGGACCTCGACTACTACCGGCACGACTCCGCGGGCCGGTACGTCGACACGACCGGCTGCGGCAACAGCCTCGACTTCTCCCAGCCCAGGGTCGTCGAGTTCGCGCTGGACTCGCTGCGGTACTGGGTGGAGGAGTTCCAGATCGATGGCTTCCGCTTCGATCTCGCCGTCACCCTCTCCCGCGACGAGCACAATGCGTTCACGCCGAGGCACCCGTTCCTCGTGGCCGTCGGCGCCTCCCGCACCCTCCGCGGCACCAAGCTCATCGCCGAGCCGTGGGACATCGGGCCCGACGGCTGGCAGACCGGCCGGTTCCCCGTGGGCTGGGCGGACTGGAACGACCGCTTCCGCGACACCGTCCGCGACTTCTGGCTGCACGACGTCGCCGCCATCGGGCGCGGAGACACAGGATCCTCGCCGGCGCGCCTCGCCGGGTGCCTCGCCGGTTCCACCGAGACCTTCGCACCGTCCGGCCGCAACCCGCTCGCCTCGGTCAATCTCGTGACCGCGCACGACGGCTTCACCCTCGCGGACCTCACCTCCTACGAGCGCAAGCACAACGAGGCCAACGGCGAGGGCAACCGCGACGGCCACAACGACAACCACAGCTACAACCACGGGGCCGAGGGGCGCACCGAGGACGAGGCGATCCTGGCCCGCCGCGAGCGCAGCGCCCGCAACATCATGGCGTCGCTGCTCATCTCGCTGGGCGTCCCCATGCTGACCGCAGGGGACGAGCTGGGGCGGACGCAGGGCGGCAACAACAACGCCTACTGTCAGGACAACGAGCTCGCCTGGGTGCACTGGCCCGACGACGCCGCATCGCGCCGCATGCTCGACGCGACCCGCACGCTGCTGTCCATCCGCAGGGACTTCCTCGCCGGGCAGCCCCCCACGTTCCCCTCCCGCGGCGACCAGTCCACGCTGCTGTGGTTCAACACCGCAGGCCTGCCGATGACGGCCCAGGAATGGAACGACCCGCGGACCAGGACGGTGCAGCTCCTCCTCGCGTCGACGGGCGGGAGGATCAACGGGCTCGTGGTGATCAACGGCTCCCTCGAGGACACGCGCATCCACCTGCCCTCGGCATGGACCGCCCAGGGCGAGGGCACCGAGGGAGACCCGCCACGCTGGTTCAGTCCCACGTTCGACTCCGCAGCCCCCGGCCCGATCCCGGGCACGAGGCGGCTGCACGCGGGCGACAGAGACACGGTGGCAGCCGCTTCGGTGCGCATCTACCGCTGCTGACGCAGCCCGTGGCGGGACGCCTGCTCCGGCCTGTGCCCCCGCCGTCGTTCCCACCTTCCCGGCGCGAGGGCCCGCCCATCAGCAGCTGATCCGGGCACGGCCCGCAGCCGGACCGCAGGAACCAGGAACGACGACGGGGCCGACGGCCTCCGGGATCAGCCGGTCCTGAGGGAACAGACAGTATCCGCGGACGACAGGAGCCCGGGACCGTACGGTCCCGGGCTCCTGTCGTCCGGAGGACTGCTCAGGCGTTGACGATGAGTCCCAGCTCGGCCCTCGTGGCGAGGGTCGAGTGCTTGGGCAGCACACGCACGGTGTACCCGAAGGACCCGGAGTGGTCGATCCGGATGGCGCCCGTGAACAGGTACCGTCCGCTGCCCAGACTCTCGGCCACCTCGAGGTCCTCGACCGTGACGTCGCTCAGCTCGTCGCTCTCGAGGGCGCGGCCGTAGGCCACCTCCACGGACACGTCGTCAGGGTTCAGCCCGCCGAGCGACACGTAGGCGTTCACGGTCAGCGAGTCCCCGATCTGCGGATCCTCGGAGACGCCCGTGGAGTCCACGTGCTCCACCTGCACGGCCGGCCAGCTGCCCTGGACACGGGAGCGCCAGGCCGCCGTCCTCTTCGCGAGGGAGAACGAGTCCGCGGCGGCCTCCTGCCCGGCGCGCCAGGCGGGTCGGTAGAGCTTGTCCACGTAGTCCTGCAGCATGCGCTCCGCGGACACCGCGGGTCCGAGCGTCGCCATCGTGTGCTTGATCATCGCGATCCACTGGTGCGGGACGCCGTCCTGCGAGAGCTCGGACGGTCCGGCCGCACCGGCACCCTCCGCGGGAACCAGCGAGTAGAACCGGGGCCCCACCTGGGTCTCGAGGAGGTCGTACAGGGCCGCGGCCTCGATGTCGTCGCGCTCGTCGGCGGACGCGCCGTTGTTCGCGGTCGGGATGGCCCAGCCGTTGTCGCCGTCGTACATCTCGTCCCACCAGCCGTCGAGGACGGACAGATTGAGGCCGCCGTTGATCGCGGCCTTCATCCCCGAGGTACCACAGGCCTCGAGGGGGCGCAGCGGGTTGTTCAGCCAGACGTCGCAGCCCGGGAAGAGCGTGCGGGCCATCGCGATGTCGTAGTTGGGCAGGAAGACGATGCGGTGGCGAACCTCGGGGTCGTCGGTGAAGCGCACCAGATCCTGGATCATGCGCTTGCCCTGCTCGTCGGCGGGGTGCGACTTGCCGGCGATCACGAGCTGGATGGGGTGCTCCGGATGCAGCAGCAGCGCCTTGAGCCGGGCCGGGTTGCGCAGCATCAGCGTGAGGCGCTTGTACGTCGGCACGCGGCGGGCGAACCCGATCGTCAGGACGTCCGGATCGAGGACGGAGTCGGTCCAGGCGAGTTCGGCGTCGGCGGCCCCGCGCTTCTTCCACGAGGAGCGCAGGCGCTGGCGGACGTCGTCGACCAGGTTGGAGCGGAGGCTCCGGCGCAGCGCCCAGATGTCCGTGTCCGGGACGTCGTAGACCTTGTCCCACTGGGGATCGAGGATGGACTCCGCGCCGAAGTGGCTGCGGGCGAAGTCGGCGATCTGGGGGTCGACCCAGCTCGGGACGTGCACGCCGTTGGTCACCGACGTGATGGGGACCTCGCGGGAGTCGAAGCCCGGCCAGAGACCGGAGAACATGCCGCGGGACACCTCACCGTGCAGCTTCGCGACGCCGTTGGCGCGCTGCGCCAGGCGCAGGCCCATGACGGCCATGTTGAACTTCGTCGGATCGCCGTCCGCGTAGTTCTCCGCCCCGAGGGCCAGCACGCGATCCGTGGGCACGGACGGCGCGAGACCGGCGTGGAAGAAGTGCTCGATCTGGGCGCGGTCGAAGCGGTCGATGCCGGCCGGTACCGGGGTGTGGGTGGTGAACACGGTGGACGCGCGGCCGGCGGTGAGCGCCTCCTCCCAGCTCATCGGCGACGCGTTGGAGGGATCCATCAGTTCGCGGATGCGCTCGATGCCGAGGAACCCGGCGTGACCCTCGTTGGTGTGGAACACCTCCGGGGCGGGTGTCCCGGTGAGTCGCTGGAAGATCCGCAGCGCCTTGACGCCACCCATCCCGAGGAGCAGCTCCTGCTGGAGGCGCTGGTCCCCGCCGCCGCCGTACAGGCGGTCGGTGACGTCGCGCGCGGCGTCGTCGTTCTCGGCGACGTTGGAGTCCAGGAGCAGGAGGGGGACCCGGCCGACGTCGGCGCGCCAGATGTGCGCCGACAGCTGCCGGCCGTTGGGCAGGGGCAACACCACCTTCGCGGCGGAGCCGTCCTCCTCACGGAGGAGCGTCAGTGGCAGCCCGTCCGGGTCGAGCACGGGGTAGGTCTCCTGCTGCCAGGCATCGCGGGAGAGGGACTGCTTGAAGTAGCCGGCCTGGTAGAGCAGGCCGACGCCGATGAGGGGGACGCCGAGGTCGGAGGCGGACTTGAGGTGGTCACCGGCCAGGATGCCGAGGCCGCCGGAGTACTGGGGGAGGACGGCGCTGATGCCGTACTCGGGGGAGAAGTAGGCGATGCTGCGGGGAGCGTCCTCGCCGAGGCTCTGGTACCAGCGCGGTTCGGTGAGGTAGCTCTCGAGGTCGGCGCCGACCTCCTGGATGCGCCGCACCAGCTTCTCGTCGGCCGCGAGCTGCTGCAGCCGCTCCCGCGTGACGGAGCCGAGGAAGGACACCGGATCGTGCCCGCTCTCGTCCCAGAGGGCGGGGTCGATCTCCTCGAACAGGCGCGAGGTCGGCAGATGCCACGACCAGCGCAGGTTGCCCGCGAGCTTGCCCAGCGGGGCGATGTTCTCGGGGAGGACGGTTCGGACGGTAAATCTACGGATGGCCTTCACCCCGGAAACGGTAGCGCACTTGTTCGCGCCTGAGGGAGGCCGCTGCGTAAACGCTTGCGTGTTACAGGAAAGGCCTTGACGTTACGCCAAGCCTCCTTAGCAATTCGGTCCATAACTCGCTAACGTGACTCGGGTGACCACTACCGATCAGAACCGAAATGCCCAGTATCCCGAGGGCCTGCGCTTCGGCCGCATCCCCATCACGGCGGTCAGTCCCGTCATCGAGGACGGCCGCTTCCCCGCCAAGGGCATCCCGGGCTCCGACATCGCCGTGGGTGCCACCGTCTTCAGGGAGGGGCACGACCAGCTGGGCGTGTCCGCCGTCCTCCAGGATCCCCGCGGCAAGGAGGTGCAGCGCGTCCGCATGACGCCGGTCGGATCAGGCCTCGACCGTTGGGCCGGGACCCTCACCCCCCGCACCAGGGGCCTGCACACGTTCACCATCGAAGGGTGGTCGGACCTCTTCGGAACCTGGGAGCACGACGCCACCATCAAGATCGCCGCCGGCGTCGACGTCGAGCTGATGCTCATGGAGGGCGCCGCCCTCTTCACCCGAGCGGCAGGCGAACGGACCGCCCGCGACGCGGCACTGTTCCGCCGCACCGCCGAGGCGCTGGCCGACACCACCCGGAGCGTCGAGGCCCGCCTCGCGTCAGGGCTCACCCCCCAGATCCACGAGGCCATCGCCCGCCAGCCCATCCGTTCGCTCGTGACCGTCTCGCCGGCGTACCCCATCCTCGTGGAGCGCGAACTGGCGGGACGTGCCGCCTGGTACGAGTTCTTCCCCCGGTCCGAGGGCGCCACCTACAACCCCGAGACGGCGGAGTGGACCTCGGGCACCTTCCGCGAGGCGACGAAGCGGCTCGACGCCGTCGCGGCCATGAACTTCGACGTCGTGTACCTGCCGCCGATCCACCCGATCGGCCGGACGCACCGCAAGGGACCCAACAACACGCTCACGGCCGGCCCCGCCGATCCCGGCTCGCCCTGGGCGATCGGGTCGGCCGACGGCGGCCACGACGCCATCCACCCCGACCTCGGCACCTTCGAGGACTTCGACGCCTTCGTGGCACGGGCCAACGAGCTGGATCTCGAGGTCGCGCTGGACCTGGCCCTGCAGGCCGCACCCGACCACCCCTGGGTCGAGAGCCACCCCGAATGGTTCACCACGCGCGTGGACGGATCCATCGCCTACGCGGAGAACCCTCCGAAGAAGTACCAGGACATCTACCCGATCAACTTCGACAACGACCCGAAGGGCCTGTCGAAGGAGGTCCTGCGGATCGTCCTGATGTGGATCCAGCACGGCGTGAAGATCTTCCGCGTGGACAACCCGCACACCAAGCCGGTGCAGTTCTGGGAGTGGCTCATCGCGCGGGTGAACAGGAAGCACCCCGACGTGATCTTCCTCGCCGAGGCGTTCACGCGCCCGCCGATGATGCACGCCCTCGGGCGCGCCGGGTTCCAGCAGTCGTACTCCTACTTCACGTGGCGCAACACGAAGACGGAGCTGGAGGAGTACTTCACCGAGATCAGCCAGGTGTCCCCGGCGTACTTCCGGCCCAACTTCTTCGTGAACACGCCCGACATCCTCACCGAGTACCTCCAGTACGGCGGACCGGCCGCCTTCAAGATCCGCGCCGTGCTCGCCTCCATGGCCAGCCCGCTCTGGGGCGTGTACTCGGGCTACGAACTGTTCGAGCATGTTGCCCGGCCCGGGGCCGAGGAGTACATCGACAACGAGAAGTTCCAGTACCGCCCCCGCGACTACGCCGCCGCCGAGGCGGAGGGCCGCTCCCTGGCTCCCTTCATCACCCGGCTCAACGCGATCCGCCGGGCGCACCCCGCACTCGGGGACCTCGAGAACCTCACCGTCCACAGCAGCACCGATCCGGCCACCGTGGTCTTCGTCAAGACCAAGCAGACCGCGGAGGGCAAGGACACCATCATCGTCGTCGTCAACGTGGACCCGCATAGCACGCGGGAGAGCACGGTGTCGCTGGATCTCGGGCAGCTCGCCCTCGACGCCGCCGACCTCGACGGGAACGGTATGTTCCTCGTGGACGACCTCGTCACGGGTCAGACCTTCACCTGGGGCGAGCACAACTACGTCCGGCTCGATCCCCACGTGGAACCCGCCCACATTCTCTCGATCAGGAGGCAGCACTAGTGCCCAACCCCTTCCAGCTCAATGCACCTGGACTGGCCCACGACCCCCACTGGTACCGCAAGGCGGTCTTCTACGAGGCACTGGTCCGGGGATTCGCCGATGCAAACGGGGACGGCTCCGGTGACCTGTCGGGTCTCATCGAGAAGATGGACTACCTCCAGTGGCTCGGCGTGGACTGCCTGTGGCTCCCGCCGTTCTTCAAGTCGCCGCTGCGCGACGGCGGGTACGACATCTCGGACTACTACGACGTCCTCGACGAGTTCGGCTCCCTCGGCGATTTCAAGCGGCTCGTCGCCGAGGCACACGCGCGCGGGGTCCGGGTCATCATCGACCTGCCCATGAACCACACCTCCGACCAGCACCACTGGTTCCAGGAGTCACGCCGGGATCCCGAGGGCCCGTACGGCGACTTCTACGTGTGGAGCGACACGGACGAGAAGTACGAGGACGCGCGCATCATCTTCGTGGACACGGAGGAGTCGAACTGGACGTTCGACCCGGTGCGCCGGCAGTTCTTCTGGCACCGCTTCTTCAGCCACCAACCGGACCTCAACTTCGAGAACCCCAAGGTGCAGGAGGCCATCTTCGACGTCGTGAAGTTCTGGCTCGACCAGGGCATCGACGGCTTCCGGGCCGACGCCATCCCCTACCTGTTCGAGGAGGAGGGCACCAACTGCGAGAACCTGCCGAAGACCCACGAGTTCCTCAAGCGGCTCCGCAAGATGGTGGACGAGAACTACCCGGGCCGCGTGATCATCGCCGAGGCCAACCAGATGCCGGACGAGGTGGTCGAGTACTTCGGTGACGAGGACTCCCCCGAGTGCCACATGTCCTTCCACTTCCCGATCATGCCGAGGCTCTTCTACGCGCTGCGCGACCAGAAGGCCGCCCCGATCATCGAGACCATGAAGGACACCCCGGACATCCCCGCGGGCGCCCAGTGGGGCACCTTCCTGCGCAACCACGACGAGCTCACCCTCGAGATGGTCACCAACGAGGAACGCGAGGCGATGCTCGGCTGGTACGCGCCGGACCCCAGGATGCGCGCCAACGTGGGCATCCGCCGTCGTCTCTCCCCGCTGCTCGACAACTCCCGTGCGGAGGTCGAGCTGATCCACGCCCTGCTGCTGTCCCTGCCCGGAAGCCCCTTCCTGTACTACGGGGACGAGATCGGCATGGGTGACAACATCTGGCTCGAGGACCGCGACGCCTCGCGGACCCCGATGCAGTGGAACCCGGACCGCAACGCCGGCTTCTCCCCGGTGGACCCCGGCAAGCTGTACCTGCCGGTCGTGCAGTCGCTCGTCTACCACTACAACCACGTGAACGTCGAAGCGCAGATGGCCACGTCCAGCTCGCTGCTGCACTGGGTCCGCCAGATGCTCGCGGTGCGCAAGGCGCACCCGGCCTTCGGCCTGGGTGCCTACCGCAACGTCCCGGTGGAGTCGGAGCACGTCCTGGCCTTCGTCCGGGAGGTCGACGAGGACAACGCCGAGGGGGAGCCGGCGGAGTCGGTGCTGTGCGTCTTCAACCTCTCGCAGCACCCCGTCGCGGCACACATGCGCCTGCCGGAGTTCGCGGGCCGCGGCCTGCGGGACCTGTTCGGCGGCTCGATCTTCCCGGCGTTCGCCGAGGACGGCGAGATGACCCTGACCCTGGGCAGCCACGACTTCTTCTGGCTGCGGGTGCGCTCGGCGAGCTCCAACACGTCCTCGCCGCACACCCAGTCGATGCCCGTCATCGCGATGTCGGAGGCCACCAGATGACGGCGGCCCACGTGCCGTTCGTCCCGGAGATCCTCACCGAATGGCTCCCGTCCCAGCGGTGGTTCCCGGCCAAGGGCCCGTCGGTGGATCTGACGGTCGTCGGCGGGACGGTCCTCGAGGACCCCTCGGGCGCCGCGGGCTTCGAGGTGCACTTCCTGGCCGTCGACTCCGGGCGGCGCACCGACGTCGTCAGCGTGCCGATCAGTTACCGCTCCGCACCGCTCGAGGACGCCGCAGCGGGCCTCATCGGGCAGGTGGAGCATCCTGAGCTGGGGACCCGATGGGCGTATGACGCGACCCAGGACGCCGACTTCGTGCGCCTCTGGGTCGATTTCCTCCTCACCGGTGCCGCAACGCCCGACGGCCGGTTGACCGGCGTCGTCATCAAGGCGCCCGCGGACCAGGAACCGGGCACCGTCCAGCCCGTGAAGGTCCTGCAGGGCGAGCAGTCGAACACCTCCGTGGTCTACGGGTCCGGTGCGGGCTCGATGATCGTCAAGTTCTTCCGGGTGCTCGCCGCAGGGGAGAGCCCGGACGTGCAGATCAGCGCCGGCCTCACCGCCGGCGGATCCACCGACACCCCCGACACGTTCGGCTGGATCACGGGCACATGGCAGGAACCGCACGGCGAGCCGGGCCACCACGTGACGGGTCACGTCAGCGTGCTGCGCGACTTCGTCGAGGGCAGTACCGACGCCTGGCGCACCGCGTCGGCCGCGGCGTCGGCCGCCACCGATTTCACGGACGAGGCGCGTGGGCTCGGCCGTGCCGTGGCGAGGATCCACCGTCAGCTCGACGGCGCATTCGGCAGCCGCACGGCCACCGCGGCGGAGGCGCAGGAGTTCAAGGACTCCCTCGCGCACCGCATCCGGTGGGCCTGGGAGGAGGCAGGCGACGCCGTCGGTCCCCTGGGCGACGAGGTGGACAGCATCCTCCGCCAGATCGAGACACTGGAGGACATCCCTCCGCTGCAGCGCATCCATGCCGACCTCCACCTCGGCCAGGTGCTGCAGGCCCCCGACGGCACGTGGCTCGTCATCGACTTCGAAGGTGAGCCGCTCCGGCCCACCGCCGAGCGCAGCGTCCCCGACGTCCCCGTGCGCGACGTCGTCGGGATGGTCCGGTCCCTCGAGTACGCAGCGGCATCGCGTGGCGCGGCCCCCGTCCGGTCGTCCGAGGCCGCCGTGACCGAGCAGTGGTCCGACGCCGCCCGGGAGGCCTTCCTCGCGGGATACGCCGAGGAGGCCGGGGCGCCCGTGGACACCACGGGGCCGCTGTTCCGGGCGCTCTGGCTCGACAAGGCCCTGTACGAGGTCGTCTACGAAATCCGCAACAGGCCGGACTGGGTCGAGATGCCCGTCCGGGATGTCCGACGCGCGCTGGGGAACCAGCCCGGTGCGGACGCAACGAAAGCAGCTGACATGAAATCTTCGAAGAAGTCCGGGCCCGACGACGGCGCCGGCGAGGCACCCCTCGCGAAAGCCGCGAAGGCCGTCGCCGGAACCGCGAAGGCCGTGGCGGAGAAGGCGAAGGCCGCGACCGCCGAGGTCGCCGACAAGGCACGCGAGGTCGGCTCCCCCTCCGGGAAGGCGACGTCCGCCGAGGCCGCGGACGCACGTCCCACTCCCGCGCCCGTGGAGCAGTCCGTCCTCCAGCAGGTGTCGGAGGGCGTGTACCACCAGCCCCATGCCGTGCTGGGCGCCCACCTGAACGACGACGACGTCGTCACCGTCCGGACGCTGCGCCGCCTGGCCCGGTCCGTCGTCGTCGTCACCGGCACGGGCCGCACCGAGCTGACGCACGAGCACAACGGCATCTGGGTCGGAGCGCTCCGGGCCGAGAACCCCGGCCATGTCCCCGACTACCGGCTCGAGGTGACCTACGAGGGCGATGCGGTCATCGTCGACGACCCCTACCGGTTCCTGCCGACGCTCGGCGAGATCGACATGCACCTGATCGGCGAGGGCCGCCACGAGACGCTGTGGACGGCGCTCGGTGCGCACGTCCGCCACTACTCGTCCGTGCTCGGTGACATCGAGGGCGTGTCCTTCGCGGTCTGGGCCCCGAACGCCCGTGCCGTGCAGGTCATGGGTGACTTCAACGGCTGGGACGGCAGCGTCAACGCGATGCGCGCCCTCGGCAGTTCGGGGATCTGGGAGATCTTCATCCCCGGGGCCGGCGCAGGTACCTGCTACAAGTTCCATATCCTCGGCAGCGACGGACAGTGGCGCGAGAAGGCCGACCCCATGGCGCGCGGTACCGAGATCCCGCCGCTCACCGGCTCCAAGGTCGTGGAGTCCACCTACACGTTCGAGGACGACGAGTGGATGCAGGCCCGCGCGGCCACCGACCCCCACAACGGTCCGATGAGCGTGTACGAGGTGCACCTCGGTTCATGGCGCCAGGGATTGAGCTACCGGGAGCTGGCCGAGCAGCTCGTGGAGTACGTCTCCTGGCAGGGCTTCACCCATGTGGAGCTCATGCCCGTCGCGGAACACCCGTTCGGCGGTTCATGGGGCTACCAGGTCACGTCCTACTTCGCGCCGACCTCGCGCTTCGGGTCGCCGGACGACTTCAAGTACCTGATCGACAAGCTCCACCAGGCCGGGATCGGCGTGATCATGGACTGGGTCCCCGCCCACTTCCCGAAGGACGCCTGGGCGCTGGCGAACTTCGACGGCGGCACGCTGTACGAGCACGGCGACCCGTTCCTCGGTGAGCACCGTGACTGGGGAACACTGATCTTCGACTTCGGCCGCCGGGAGGTCCGCAACTTCCTGGTCGCGAACGCCCTGTACTGGCTCGAGGAGTTCCACATCGACGGCCTCCGCGTCGACGCCGTCGCGTCGATGCTGTACCTGAACTACTCCCGCGAGGAGGGTCAGTGGCGTCCGAACAAGTTCGGCGGCCAGGAGAACCTCGAGGCCATCTCCTTCCTGCAGGAGGTCAACGCGACCGCCTACAAGCGGGCTCCGGGCATCGTGATGGTGGCCGAGGAATCGACGGCCTTCGACGGGGTCACGCGGCCCACGAGTGCCGGCGGCCTCGGGTTCGGCATCAAGTGGAACATGGGCTGGATGCACGACACCCTCGAGTACATCTCCGAGGACCCGATCAACCGGGTGCATCACCACGGCAAGGCCACATTCTCCATGGTGTACGCGTACACCGAGAACTTCATGCTGCCCATCAGCCACGACGAGGTCGTGCACGGCAAGGGCTCGCTCCTGCGGAAGATGCCCGGCGACCGCTGGCAGCAACTGGCCAACGTACGCGCCTACCTCGCGTTCCAGTGGGCGCACCCCGGCAAGCAGCTGATCTTCATGGGGTCGGAGTTCGCGCAGGAGGCCGAGTGGGCCGAGCAGCACAGCCTCGACTGGTGGCTCACCGAGACTCCGTCGCACAAGGGGGTCCAGCACCTGGTCCGGTCCCTGAACGCCCTCTACCGGGAGACCCCGGCACTGTATGCGCGGGACAACGAGCCGGCCGGCTTCCAGTGGATCGACGAGAACGACGGCGAGCACAACACGCTGTCCTTCATCCGATGGGACCACCAGGGCAACCCGATCGTGTGTATCGCCAACTTCGCCGGCGGCCCGCACGAGGGGTTCCGTGTGGGCCTGCCGTGGGCGGGGGAGTGGACCGAGGTCCTCAACACCGACGCGGAGGAGTTCGGCGGCTCCGGAGTGGGGAACCTCGCCCCGATCACCGCGCGGGAGGGCGCCCACAACGGGCAGCCCGCATACGGCGATGTCCGTGTGCCGCCGCTCGGTGTGCTGTACCTGAAGCCCGCCACCTCCTGACCCGGCGCGCGTGACGACGGCGGCGGTTCCCTCGCAGAGGGAGCCGCCGCTGCTTTGCATCCACCCATGGGCGGTGCTACTGTTGATATCCGCGCTGATGAAGTCATCTGGTCGGCCGACAACCACAGAACCCGGGTACCGATCCCGTCCGTAAGGGCTGGAACAGAGTCCAGGACGTGGGAACCGGCCGATTTGGAGAACGGAAGCGGCGGGGGTAGGCTTGTGAAGTTGCTTCGGAGCGAGGACATGACGGTTTGGTTGTGTTTGGTGCCGGTAGCTGCTGTTGTTTGAGAACTCAATAGTGTGCCAAGTTTGTTGATACCGATTGTTTTTTGATTGGTTGAATTTGCTGGTTGCCGCATTCTGTGTGGTGGCTGGTTTTTTTGGCTGG